>JAISMF010000110.1 GCA_031276865.1 Deltaproteobacteria bacterium
TATTCTGAACTATTTTGTCAATATCAATATCCATGGCATGGCTCCTGCTTCAAATACTACAAAATGTACCATACCATATTTAATTTAAAATGTAAAGTTTTTTTTGTAACGGTCCCTTATCAGGAGTTGGAGTAATTGTAACCTGTAGATTTGCATCTCCAATAGGTACATTCTCGGGAACCTCCAAATCCAAGTTCACATGTCTATTTTCAGGTATTTTTATTGTTTTTTCGAAAGTAGTCATGATGAATACTCCATTCTGGCATCAAAAGTAAACTACAAGTAACCTCAGCTCTAAAAAGAATTTAGTATGTAATAAGTTGCATATCAAGGGTTATAACTGTCCAGACGCGTCCTAAAAAAAACGGACCTTACGTTGTGTTAAATTAAAATAAAGTTTTTATTTTATTATAAAAATTGATTGCTATATCATTTTAAATATTATTATAAATTATTTATTTATTTTGATATTTTTTATTAGACCGAATTTTGAAACGTTATTGATATAATTAATAAATATTAATATGTCTTTTTACTTAAAAAATATGTTAAAATTTAATTAAAATAATAAAATAATTTCGACATGTCTTTTTTAACCTTATAAATCAATATTATTATCAATTATTAATTTAAGTGCTAAAAAAAATAATTTAAGCATTTTAAGAATTTTTTTATGTATTTAACTCAAAAAATAAGCATCTATAACTTTAATTCAGATAAATTTACCTTTGCTTAATTTAATCAAATTATTCATAATTATTTTTAAAGTAATAATATATAAATAAAAACAACTGTTAAAGTATAAAAAAGATTATATAATTTTAATTCATCATCTTAAAATAAAAATTTTGATTTTCTTATTTTATTTTGTATATTTTATGCTGACTCGCCAGTTTTTACCGCCATACAGTATGTAGAGCCATGAAAAAATAGGTGTCGCCATGCCTCTTATGAGCCCAAGTTAAACTTCGATCAGCTTCCTCGGGCAGTTCGTCAACCTGTTCCCGTTCGACCGCTTCAACGTGGCGGCCCAAGAGCGGGGCACTGATAAGTGGAGCAAGGGTTTGACATCCTGGAACCACTTCATCTGCAATGTGTGTTCGCCCAGCTGGCCGGAGCCACCTCGCTGCGGGACATAATCACGGCCCTCGCCACGGACAAAGGCAAGGAGGGCCAGCTCCTCATTGACCGCATCCCGAGCAAGTCCGCCCTCGCCTACGCCAACGAGCAAAGGGACTGGCGGCTTTTTGAAGACGCATACAATACGTTCACAGAAGAGCTTCAAAGGAGGCTGCCGGACAGAGGCCACTCGATTTTCAAGTTCCGCAACCGCGTCTTCCTGTTCGACGCCACCGTCGTCAAAGTCAGTCTGAGCGTGTTTGACTGGGCTCTGAACTCGACCGTCCAGGGAGGCATGAAGATGCGCATCGGGCTGAATTACGACTCCTACCTTCCGGGCGTCCTCATTGTCAACCCGGCCAAGCTCCACGAGTTGAACGTGGCGAGAAAGCTCAGACTGCCCAAAGGCTCCATCATCGTGCGCGACAGGGCGTTCAACGACTACGGCTGGTTCAAGAGCCTGGATGACCAAGGCGTCTATATGGCGACCCGGGCCAAGTCGAACATGGTTTACGAGGTTGTCAAAGACTTTTTCGTTCCCGCCCGCAAGCCTGGAAGGCCCCGCGTGAAAGAGGCGAGGCTTGACGGCGCCTCGGGGGAGCGGCCCGAGGACAAGGCTATCGAAGAGCTGAAAAGCATGGAGACGCTTGACATACTCAAAGGCCTGGAAGAGCGGAAGCTACTGGTCGCGATAAACGTCGTTAAGGAGCTGACAGCCTTAGAACTCGACGTCGCCGCCGATGCGGTGAGAGCCCCGCGGCGTCTGGCCGATGACAAGATGAAGAAGGAAGAGCAAGCCAGGCTGCGGCGGGAGAAAAAAGAAGCCAAGAAAGCCCTTAGAGCCTGGAAGGCGCTGGAGGATGAGGCTCGGAAAGCTAAAAAGGCCGAAGAGGCGAAGGCGAGAAGGGCTGAAAGGGCGTTGGAGCTCAAACAAAAGAGAGAAGCCGGAACGGCCCAGGCGCAGCCTCAAGAGCCGGCGGAAGCCGTGGCGGCTCAAGCGCCTCCAGAGGCCGGAACGGCCCAGGCGCGGCCTCAAGAACCGGCGGAAGCCGTGGCGGCTCAAGCGCCTCCAGAGGCCGGATCAGCCCAGGAGCAGCTTCAAGCGCTGAAACCTGAAGAGTTTCAGACGGTCCAAGATAATGAGATGACGGGAAAGAGCCGCGGAAAACACCGCCAGAAAACTCCCAGACCGCTGCGCGCGTCCAACGACAGGCGGAAAAAAGCGCGTGATCGGCTATCCGGGGAGGTTCCCCTGTTCATCGTCCTGACCGACCAGATTGTCAGCCCGCCGAACGCCCAGAGCCCCGATAAAATCCACGAGCTCCGCATGGCGAGAGCCTGGTGTTCGACAGGAAAAACCACCAGGCCAGGATAATGAGGTTCATCACCGACAACAGAAAGCTCTCGCCAAACACCATCGCCACGCTCTATCACGAGCGCTGGAAAATCGAGACGTTTTTCAAGACCATAAAGCAAAATCCAATTATAAAGAACTTCTTCGGCGCCTCCTACAACGCCGTCTGCCGCCAGGTTCACGCCGCCATGGCGGCCATCGCCATGGTCAACTACCTTCAGGCGGTGGCGAGCTCCTATGTGAGCTGGAACTTCTCCAACCTCATCTTCACGCTCAGACTGAGCTTCCTCTCCTACTTCAATATCTTCGAATGGAGTTGCGACACCGAAGTGGAAAGGAGGCCGACGCCGAAAACGGCCACCATGCGACACTGCAAGCTGTTTTAAGATTTAGGACAGCGGGTTCATTTTAAATCAGCGCGACCGCCCGAATCGATGGAGCCCGGGGGAGATGAAAAACGGACGTACGGCGGCGGCTGGTCGGGGCGCGAATCGGCTCTGGGCCTTTACAGAAGCGGATGTCATCGGAAAATAGCATCCGAGCCACGGGAGGGGGCGTCAAGTCCGGGCGGACGGTGGATTTGGCCCATAAAAATAAAACCTTCATTTTATTGTTATTTTTTTAGGACAGCAGGTCCGGGAGCGCAAAAAAAATGGAAAAGCTGCCGGCCCGCCGACATCCCCGCCGAGACTTGTCCCGCCGATGGCGCCTGCTCTTGTGTGCCCTGCGAGGAGACTACTAAATATGTGACGCCACATATTGATAGCTGACAGGCGGAATTCGGATGCCCGAAGAGGGGTGAAAAAGTTTTTCCGCTTCCATTAAATTCCATATATATAATTCGATTTACGCCAAGTCGAAAAAGGGTGCGTATTGGCCAATTTCAGGAAAGCACGGTTTTATGCGCCAATTTTAAGACAACAACTCGGATTTAGGACGCTTCTGGGAATGGCGTTTCTTCACCAACCGCGGTCGAACTCCCGGCGAAACCGGGATAATTTTCCGCCCGGGCGCCCCTTTGATCATTATGGCACTTTTTGTGCTAGAATACCTCCGACCGCCGCGCCGGGCCGGCGTTCCGCTTCCCCCAGCGGCTCGCCCCCGGCTCCGGCGGCCTTTAGAAACGGACGGGGATGGAAAAGTCCGGGCGTGGGGCGGCCTTCGGGCCTCCGGCGCCTCTTTTCATTTTCTTCGCCCCGTCTTCCGTTTTTTCCAATTTCAACGCGCGTCCAAGAAATCTGGTGGTGAAAATTCATTAGAGACCTTACACAAAATATAGAACCAATCGCAATAATATATCGTACATTAAGTAGCATGTTTTCAACTCGTAAAACAGCGGGTACTTTTCAGGTAAGCGTCGATTTTATAGGCCGCCGGATATCGCGCGGATTTGAGGATCAGTCGAGGAGCAAATGTCTCGTTTCCAGGTAGAAACAGCGGGAAAGCTGGTGGACGTCGAGTACGGGGAGGGCACCCCCAGGGCCGGGGAGCTCTTCAAACTGGCGGGCCTCCCCCAGAAGGGACCGGAAAGACCCATAGCCGCGCGTTTTGGCGGCCGCCTGACCGATCTCTCCACGCCGGTTCCCTTGAACGGGCCGGTCGCGGCCGTGGGCAAAGACGATCCCGAGGCGCTCTCTCTTTTACGGCATTCCGTGGCCCACATCATGGCGGAGGCCGTGGTAAAGCTTTTCCCCCGGGCCAAGGTGGCCATAGGTCCGGCCATAGAGGACGGGTTCTACTACGATTTCGACAATCCCGAACCCTTCACCGAGGATGATTTGGAGCGCATCTCCAAGGAGATGGAGAAAGTGGTGCGGGAGGCCCAGGCCTTCAGCCGGAGGGAGCTTCCCATTTCCGAGGCTTTGGAGCACTTCAAGTCCCATGGCGAGGACTACAAGGTGGAGCTAATCGAGGATCTGGCTAAGAACGGCGAGACCAAGGTGAGCTTCTACGAATGCGGAAGCTTCACGGATCTTTGCCGGGGTCCGCACGTCCCCGACACCTCCCTGGGGGCGGCCTTCAAGCTCCTTTCGGTCGCCGGCGCCTACTGGCGCGGCGACGAGAAGCGCCCCATGCTCCAGCGCATCTACGGAACCGCCTTTTTCTCCAAGAAGGATCTCCAGGCCCACCTGGAGGCCGTGGAGGAGGCCAAACGCCGGGATCACCGCCGTCTGGGAAAGGAGCTGGATCTCTTCTCGCTGCACGACGACATCGGCGGAGGCCTGGTGGTCTGGCATCCCAAAGGGGCCCTTCTGCGGGTGCTTTTGGAAAACTTCGAGCGGAGCGAGCATCTGCGCCGCGGCTACGAGGTGGTGATGGGGCCGCAGCTATTAAAATCCGATCTCTGGCGGAAAAGCGGGCACCTGGATCACTACCGGGAGAACATGTACTTCACCGAGATAGACGGCGTCTCCTACGGCATCAAGCCCATGAACTGCGTCGGGCACATGTTCATCTACCGCTCCAAACTGCGCTCGTTTAGGGATCTGCCCTTAAGGCTCTTCGAACTGGGGACCGTGCAGCGCCACGAAAAAAGCGGCGTCCTGCACGGGCTCACCCGGGTGCGCCAGTTCACCCAGGACGACGCCCACATCTTCTGCGCCCCCGGCCAGGTGCTCGGGGAGATAGGCGGAGTGCTGACTTTTGTCGGGGACATGATGGAGGTCTTCGGCTTCGACTTCGAGCTCGAGCTCTCCACCCGGCCGGAAAACTCCATCGGATCGGACGAGGAATGGGAGATGGCGACCACCGCCTTGCGGAAGGCCCTGGAGGATTCGGGGCGCCCCTTCGAGATAAACGCGGGCGACGGGGCCTTCTACGGACCCAAGATCGACGTGAAGCTCAAAGACGCCTTGAACCGCCGCTGGCAGTGCGCCACCATCCAGTGCGACTTCACCCTGCCCGAGCGCTTCGATCTCACCTTCGTCGACAGCGACAACACCAGACGTCGTCCCGTCATGTTGCATAGGACGATATTTGGTAGCCTGGAGCGCTTTTTAGGGATCCTCATCGAGCACTACGCCGGCGCCTTCCCCTTCTGGCTCTCCCCGGTCCAGGCGCGGCTTTTAACCGTCACCCAGCGGGCCGACGAGGCGGCCCGGCTTTTCTCCTGGAAGCTTAAAAAAGCGGGGATCAGGGCCGAGACGGACTTGCGAAATGAAAAACTGGGTTATAAAATACGTGAGGCCCGCAACGAGAAGATCCCCTACGTGCTGGTCCTGGGCGACAAGGAGGCCGAAAGGGGGACCGTTACGGTTCGGGCCCGTTCCGGCGAGGATTTGGGCGAGATGACTTTCGAAGGTTTCCTGGAAGCGGTGAAAGACGAGATCGCCCCCCGCCTTCGCGAGGATCCGGAAATTTAGCGGCGGCTTGGGAAGCCGTTTACGAAAAACGGCGTAATTTAAACAATCTTGAAAGAGAGGTGCGGGTATTAACGGCAAGCGGAGAGAACAGGACTCCTCCAGGAGGGTGAACATCAATCAGATGATACGCTCCCCCCAGGTGAGGGTCATAGCGGACAACGGAGAGCAGCTGGGAATTCTTCCCATAGCCGAGGCGGTGGCCAAAGCGCAGGAGGCCGGACTGGATTTAGTCGAGATGGCCGCGGACGCGGATCCCCCGGTCTGCCGCATCATGGATTACGGCCGCTACAAGTACCAGCAGAGCAAGAAACAGTCCGAATCGCGGAAAAAGACCTCCGTAATCGAGGTCAAGGAGATTAAGTTCCGGCCCAAGACGGCCGAGCACGACTACCAGTTCAAGCTCCGCAACATCAAAAAGTTCCTGGCCGACCGAAACAAAATCAAGGTGAGCCTGGTCTTCCGCGGCCGCGAGATCGCCCACGCGAGTCTCGGCCACGAGCTCATGAACCGCTTGATCGAAGACACCAAGGACGACGGGCACGTTGAGCAGAACCCCGGACTCGAGGGCCGCACCATGGTCATGGTGATAGCCCCCAAATAACCGGAGCCGCCCGGGGCGTCTTCCCTTCCGCTAATCGATTCACCCCCGGGGATTTTCGCGAAAAATTTCCCCAGCCGGAGCGTTTCCGCGCCTCCGGCTTTTTTCGTCCGCGGCGTTCGGAGCCGGACGGAAGGCGGGGTTGGCGCTCTAGGTAGTTTTGGCGGGTTCGTTTCCCGGATCTCAATCCGCGCCCTTCCATGGGAAAGGCCTTCGGGGGGGCCTGATAAATTTTTGCGGCGGAGGGGGGGGCGTCCGCGGGATTTTCTTTTTTGAATTTTCCAAAAATTATTTTTATAATACCGTATATATGGATATATACGGGTTCGTAATTTGAAATCCCGCCGGAACTGTGGTATAAGGTGAGGCTTGACGCCTCCGGACGCGCCGGAGGCTTCGGGGGCCGCCACCGACGGGTCCAAGGCTCGACCGACCGACGAATGGCTTTTTTAAGCCGGAGCCGGGTTCCGTTTCGGTTTCTCCAGGGCTCCCCGGCTCTCCCGGGGGGTCTTTTTTGGCTCCATTCACCGGAGGTTATAGATGCCCGTCTACGAATACGAGTGCGACGACTGCCATGAAATTTTCGAGATATACCAGAAGATAAGCGATCCGGCCCCTTCCCGGTGCCCCGGTTGCGGGGGCGGCTCCCTTTCCAAGCTCATGAGCCGCAACAGTTTCCAGCTCAAGGGAAGCGGCTGGTACTCCTCCGATTATAAAAACAAGGGGAGCTCGGGGCCTTCCGCCGGGGCCATGGCCGCGGCCGCCGCGGATCCGGACAAGCCGGCCAGGAAAAGCTACCTGAAGCAGACGCCGGAGGAGAGGAAGAGCACCATTAAAGAGATAACCAACAGCGTGGCCAACCGGATATAGGTTCCGGTTCGCTTGCCTAGGCCGGGGTCCCCCGCGCCCCGCCCACGCCTCTCCCGCCCGCGGCTCGCGGCCGAGGGTTCGGGATGGGCGCCCGTTCGAATCATAAAAGCCCGGCTCCGTCTTTTTTTAAAGACGGAGCCGGGCTTTTTCTTTCCCGGGGAAGATGGCCCGCGCTTTTTTAAGCCGCGGTTTTAAGAGGCGGAAAGGAGCCGGCGAACGAGCTCTCGGGCGTAGGCCAAAGCGAAGCCCGGGGTGGGGGCGGTCATGTGGGGGAGGAAGCCGTCTTGGACGAGGTTTTCCGGGACCTTCTCTCCCAGGGAGAGGACGGTGTGACCGACCCGGGAATTTAGTTTCTTCAACGTTTCCAAATCGTCGGCGATCAAAACCGTGAAGGCCGGATCCAGAAACTCGCGGGAAAGGAGCTCTTCCAGGTCCCCGGGGGCGGCGGAGGGGAGGGGGAGGATGTCCCGGCATTCCGGAAGGGCGGAAAGTTCCGGGGGAGGAGAGGGGGCGTAGATTATTCCGGCCCTTTTTTCGGGGAGGATGCTTTTTGGCTCCAGAAGGCGCGACGCCTTTTCCAGGGCCTCTTCCGGGCTGACGCCGTTAAAGCAGACGCGGTTTTTCAAGGGGCACTCCCCTTTGAAGCAGGGGGCGCAGGGGGGCTTGCTTCTTAGGACTAAAGCGTTTCCGGGGGACGCGGGGCCGGTGGTTATGGGGCTGGTGGGTCCGAAAAAGGCCAGAACCTTGATGTTCAACGCGGCGCCCAGGTGCATGAGCCCGGAATCGTTGGTTAAGAGGAGGGTCGTTCGGGAGAGCGTTTTCGTTATCTGCCGGACGCTGGTGCGTCCGGAGAGATCCAGCGCCCGACCTTTTTTTATCATCCCCCGAAGGGCCGCCGCGTCCCCCCTCTCCTCCGCGCCGCCCAAAATTAGGACGCTTCCGCCGCCGCGCTCTTCCAAGACGAGGTCGAGGGCGCGGGCGTAAAGCTCCAGCGGGGCCTTTTTGGCCCCCCCGAACTTGGCGCCCGGGGCGCAGGCCAAAACTAGGTCCGCCTTCAGGGCATCCGGGAGATCCTCGTGGACGCCCTCTAAGGAGACCTTGTCTCCGGTGAGGTCTTCCGGAACGGAGGGATAGGAGTACTCCGGAAGAGGCGCCCCCGGGGGGGCGCTGATGTTTAGGTAGTAGAAGACCTCGTGGGCGTTTAAAAAATTGGGAGAGGGCTTGAATTTCCCGGTGAGGAGGGGGCCCCGCGCGTCGCGCGCGTAGCCGATCCTCTCCTTTACCCCGCTCAGGAGCGCGATGAGCGCGGCGCCGAAGGAGTTTTGCAGGAGATAGGCCTTTTCCAGGGGAAAGCCGGTCAAAGTCCTAATTAAGGAAAGCCTCCGTTTGAAGCCTTTGACGTCCTCCAAAACGGGGAGGGAGTCCCCGAAAAAGGCCTTGTAGAGCTGGTAGCCGGCGTTGCGGGCGACTATCACGGCGTCGCGGCCCTCCATGAGGCGGCGGAGCGCCGGAAGGCTCATGACGGCGTCGCCCAGCCAGTTGACGCCGCGGATTAAAAGGGCGGGGTGTTTCATCGGGCGTTTTTTTTCCAAGGGGGATTTTTTTCACCGGGAAAATTTTTCACGGTTTTTTTCCGGGAGTTTTTTCCAAGGGGGGAATTTTTCAGCGGGGTTTTGTCCAGGGCTTTCAAGGCGTTCCCCCCGGCTGGTTTAAGCGAGGGAGAGTTTTTGGAAGACGGCTTGTAGAAACTTTTCCGGCTCGTTTGGGACCAATTCGACGTCCAAGACGAGGACGGGAAGATCCAGGTCTTTGAGTTTCACGGCGTCCTTGCGGGTGGTGAGGAGGAACTCCGAGCGGCTGAATTTCAGAAGCCTTTCGAGCTCCCCTCGCGCCTTGGGAAGGTAGGGCTCGTGGTCGGGAAAGGCCAGGAAGGCCACGGGCGTGAGGCCTAGGGAGTTCAGGGTGTTTTTAAAGGACCCGGGATCGGCGACGCCGCAGAAGGCCGCGAGGCGCCGTCCCTTAAGGGAGGCCGCCTCCAGCGGGGTCGAGTCTTTAAGGGAGGCGAGCCTTCCGCCTTTGAGCTCCGCGGAGAAGAGGGGCCGGCCGCCGGCCAGGCGCCGTACGGCGGGGGGGACGCCTCCCGCGCCCGCCGAGACGAAGAGGTCGGCGGCGGCGGCCGCCCGCAAGGGCTCCCGCAAGGGTCCGGCCGGAAGAAGGCGGCCGTTTCCCAAGGGGTTGTCCGCCCGGAACATGAGGATGTCCAGATCCCTTTGGATGGAAAGGTGCTGGAAGCCGTCGTCCAGGATGAGTATCCGCGCCCCCTGGCGGGCCGCCTCCCGGGCCGCGCGGATCCTTTTCCCGCTCACGAAGACCATGGCCCGGGTGAGGCTGGCGATGAGGTGGGGCTCGTCTCCGGCGTGCTCGGGAGGGGCCAGGGGGCCCAGGCCCAGGGAGACCGTCAAGGGATCGGGGCGGAAGCGGGATTTCTTCCGCCCGTAGCCCCGGGAGAGCACGGCCGGGACCAGGCCTTTTTTTAAAAATTCGTTCGCGAGATAGACGCACATGGGGGTCTTGGCGTTCCCCCCCACCGTGAGGTTCCCCACCGAGACCACGGGCAGCGGGGCCTTCTCCCGGCCAAAGAGCCCCTTTTGGTAGGCCAGGCGGCGCGCTCCGGCCGCGAGGCCGTAGGCGGCCGCGAGGACCCCGGTCACGGGGGACGCCTGGCGGTCTTTGTTCCAGAGCTCGTCGCTTAACATGGGACGGCCTTCCCCGGGGCGCCGCGCCCGCCCCGGAAGCGGGCGGGCGGAGTTATCCGCTCCGATAAGGAACGGAAAGCCCAAAAACGCGCGGATTCCGGAAGGGAAAAGAGGGGAGGGGGATTGGCGGCGAAGGGCGAAAGCCATAAGCCGACGGCCCGGGCCGGAAACTGGAAGCCGCCGGCCGGGGTGGGCGGATTTCGGGAAAGGGAGGGGCCGCCTCAGTCTTCGGCGAAGTTTTCCGGATCCACGAAGGCCAGGGTTTTCAAAGCCGAGCCGTGGTGCCGGACGATGAAGTCCCGGCCCCTTCCCCCCATCTCCTCGAGCTTTTCCGGATCGTTTAAAAGCTCCCGCAGCCTGGGGCCCAAGGTGTTTTTGTCCACGATTTCGGCGGCGCCGCTCTCTTGGAGGGCCTGGTACATCCACTTGAAGTTGTGGACCCTGGGTCCGGAGAGGACGGGCACGCCCCGGGCCGCGGGCTCCAGGGGGTTGTGGCCGCCTCCCTCGTGGGGGCCGGGAAAGCTTTTCCCTATGACCGCGATGTCGGCCAGGGCGTAGAAGGCCTCCAGCTCGCCCAAGGTGTCCAAAAGGAAGACCGAGGCCCCCCGGGGGGTCTCCTCCGGCTTGGTGCGCCTCCCGCACTCTCCGTTGGTCAAATCCTCCATGAGGCGGTAGACGAGCCCGAACTTGTGGCGGTCCCGGGGGGCCACGACCAGGCGCAGATCGGGGATCTCCTTTTCCAGCTCCAGAAAGGTCTTGAGGATGAGGTACTCCTCTCCGGTGTGGGTGCTTCCGGCGAGCACGTAGCGCCCCTCCGGCCAGCCGCACTCCCGTAAAAGCCTCGCCTTCGCGGCCGGATCGGCCGGGACGGGCTCCTGGTCGAATTTAAGGTTTCCCGCCACCTCCAGGGATTCGGGGTCCGCGCCCAGTTTCAGAAACATGTCGCGGTCCTCCTCCGTCTGGACGGCCACCCGGTGGAAGAGCCTTAAAACCTTTTTCCAGAAGAAGCCGATCCGGCGGTAGTTTTTAAAAGAGCCGGGCGAGAGCCGGGCGGAGACCAGCGAGGCGGGGATTCCCAGCTTTTTTAAGCGGGAGACGACCCCCGGCCAGACGTCCGTCTCCACCAGGATGAGGGAGTCGGGATCCGCGGCCTTTAAAAAACGTTTCACCGACAGACGGAAATCCAAAGGGGAGGGCAGGACCGGAATCCCGGAAAACAGCTTTTCGGCCATGGCGATCCCCGAAAGGGTGGTGGCCGAAACCACCACGTCCAGACCCTCTTTCTTAAGCTCCCTCACCAGCCCCCGGGCGGACATGACCTCGCCTAAGGAAAGCGCCCAGACCCAGACCCTTTTCTTTCCGCCCAGTTTGGGGAGAATTTTGGCCGGCCCCAGGAAGCGGGTTTTCAAGACCCGCAGGTACTCGTGGTTAACGAGCCCGCGGGCGAGAAAGTAGGGGGCGGCCAAAATGAAAACGAGCGCGTACACGACCGCGTACAGTCTGAACATAGCTATATCCCAGGGCGGATCCCCCTCGAAAAGGCTGGAATGATAAAGAATCCAGACAGCGGCGCGCCCATCCTCCCCCCCCCGCGTTTCGGGAGGCGGAAAGGGGATCTCGCGGGAAAAAACCCCTTGGCGCGTTCATTATACCCCGTTTTTCGGCTCCGGTTAAAAAAGCTTTCCCCCGAAGTCAAGCGGGCGGAAAAGAAAACGAATCGGGCCTATTTCCGTTTTTAGTTTTTTCTAAGCGCCCGCGAGCTTATTTTGGCGCGCCGCTCGGTCGGGGGCGGAGGAGGCCCGCGTTCCGGCCGGAAGGAGAAAAGCGAACGGGAAAAGGGGCGGAAAAATTTGGAAAGGAGGCGGAAAATTTGGGGGAAAGGCGGGAAAATTCGGAATTATTCCGGAAGGGGCGGGCGCGTTTCGGGCCTGAAACGCGGTTGGACGGGGAAGCGCTTCGGGAAAAAAGGGGTTCGGGGGAGGCGCCCCCCCCGGTTTCTCAGGGAAACTGCCTGAGGAAGCGGGCGTCTCCGGAATAGAAGCGGGAGATGTTGTCCAAATTGTATTTCAGCATGGCCATGCGGTCGACTCCTATGCCGAAGGCGAAGCCGCTCACCTCCTCCGGGTCGTAGCCCACGAAATCGTAGAGAACCGGATTCACCATGCCGCAGCCTAAAACCTCCAGCCAGCCGGTGCCTTTGCAGATCCGGCAGCCTTTCCCCCCGCAGATGACGCAGCCGATGTCCACCTCGGCCGAGGGCTCGGTGAAGGGGAAGAAGCTGGGGCGCAGCCTGATCCTGGTGCGGGGGGAGAAGAATTCCTCGACGAAGCTTTTTAAAACCCCCTTGAGATCGGCCATGGTGATGTTTTTGTCCACCGCGAGCCCCTCTATCTGGTTGAACATGGGGGAGTGGGTGAGATCGTCGTCCCGGCGGTAGGTCTTCCCTGGAACCACGATCCACACGGGCGGCTTTTTTTTCTCCATGGTGCGTATCTGCACGCAGGAGGTGTGGGTGCGAAGGAGCAAACCGTCCCCCACGAAGAGGCTCTGCTGCATGTCCCGGGAGGGGTGGTCGGGGGGGAAGTTCAAGGCCTCGAAATTGTAGTAATCCGTCTCCACCTCGGGGCCCTCGGTTATGGTGAAACCCATGCGCTCGAAGATGGAGCAGATCTCGGCGGAGGTTTTGGGGATGAGGTGGCGGCTGCCCATCTTTCGGCGCCTGCCGGGAAGGGTTACGTCTATCTGCTCCTTTTCCTCCGCCTCCTCTTTTAAAAGGGAGGCCCGCTCGGAAAAGGAGGACGTGATTTTTCCGCGGGCCTCGTTTAAGACCCGCCCCGTCTCGGGGCGGTCTTCCTTTTTAAGCGTCCCCATCTTTTTGGAGAACTCGTTTAAGCCGCCCTTGCTCCCCAGAAACTTAATCCTGGCGTTCTCCAGCTCGTCTAGGGTTCCGGAAGAGCTTATGGCCCGGAGGGCCTCCTCTTCCAGGTTTCCGAGCTCCGCTAAAAATTCGTTTTTTTCCATGGATGTCCTTCGGGGCTGTCGGCCGCCCGCGGCGAAGGCGGACGGCCCGTTCCGAACGCCGGTTTCGGCCCTTTGGCGGGGAGCGCTTTTCCAGGCGAAAAAAAGGCCGCCGGAACTTGTTTCAAGTCGGGCGGCCCTTTTGGAAGGCGGGGGCGATTTCCGGCCGAAAGCCCCGCCCTGTTTGGCGAGCGGGGCGCCCTCCGCCCCGGGGGCCGGAAAAGCCCTTGGGGGGGCTAAAGAAGGGAGGACGCCTTGAGATTGTCCACGATGCCCTTGAAGGAACCCGGATCCTCGGCCGCGATGTTGGAGAGAACCTTGCGGTTGAGGGTGATCTCCGCCTTCTTCAAGGCGTCCATCAGTCGGGAGTAGGAGACGCCCAGCTCCTTCGCGGCGGCGCCGATGCGCACGATCCACAAGGAGCGCATCTCCCTTTTGCGGGCCTTGCGGTCGCGGTAGGCGAATTTCAGGCCCCGCTCCACTCCGCCTTTGGCCGAGCGGAAGAGCACACGGCGTCCGCCGCGGTAGCCCTTGGCCATCTTCAGGTATTTCTTATGGGTCTTCTTGGTCTGGATGCCGCCTTTGACGCGCATTGTCGGAACTCCTCTGGGGGGGGGCGGAAACGGGTCCCTTCGGGGGGACGCGTTTAAAATTCTTAAGAGGCGAAAAATAAGCGACCGCGGGGGTGGGCCTCGGAAGGGACGATACGGAAAGCCACGGGGCTTTTTTAACTCCGGAACGGAAAAAGAGCGCCCGGGAGCGTTTTTAAAAGGCTTCCGGGCTCGGGTTCACGACCCCAGATAGGGGAGGAGTTTTTTGATGGATCCGGCGTTGGCGGAAACCACCAGGGATTTGGCCCTCAGGCCCCTCTTCCGCTTGGTGGTCTTGGAGGTGAGGATGTGCCTGGCGTAGGCCTTGTTGCGGCGGATTTTACCCGTGGCCGTGAAGCGGAAGCGTTTCATGGCCGAACGGTTGCTTTTCATTTTTGGCATGGCGAAAATCTCTCCGTGAAACAAAAACAAGGGCGAAGGCCCTTGGATGAAAGGCTCCGGGCGGACTTTAGGGGGAGCCTCGAAAGGGGCCGCGTCCCCGTCGGGACCCTCAAGCGGGCTCTCCCGGGCGTCCGGCGTTCTCCGGAACGGCCCGAAGAAATTAGCATAAGCGGGGGGGGGCTGTCAAGACGAACGCTTTTGGGGTCCCGGGAAGGGCGGAAAGCCCGGAAGGCCGAAGACCCGTTGGGGGAAAAGGCGAACCCGGTCGGGGGCGCCTCGGCGCCCCCGACCGGGTTTCCACGGCGGAGGCGGGGGCGAGGCGGGGCCGGAAGCTTCGGAAAATTTCAGGACTTGAGTATCTCCAAAAGCCAGTCGGGGAGCTTCACCACCCGGTTGTCGAAGTTCAAGATGGCGTGGAGGGTCCGCCCCGCGACCCTCACCTCCGGATCGTCCTCCAGGTGGAGGCGGTAGTCGAACTGGAAGCTGGCCTGCTTGATTTGGGATATCCAGCTCTCGACGCGGATGAGGTCGTCGTAGCGGAAGGGCTTGTAAAAGTGGGCCCAGGCCTCGGTCAAGGGGGAGCGCACGCCCCGGTTCTCGATTTCAGCGTAGGGCACGCCCCTGGCCCTTAGGTAGTCGCCCCTTCCCTGCTCGAAGAAGCGGAAATAGTTGGCGTTGTTGACTATGCCCATGACGTCGGTGTCCACGTAGAGCACCCGGTAGAGGGAGCGGCTCACGAAGACGCCGGGGGCCGGCTTGGAAAGGCTCATTTGGGGAAATCCTCCGTCGGGTCGCGCTTTTATTTCTCCTCTCCGAAGAGGAGGCGGCCCAGGGAGGGCCCGTCCGGAACGAGTTCGCCGGTTTCGAGGGCGTTTTTCTCCGAGTAGCCGGGGGCTCCGGATCGCCTGGGGTTTTTCGAGTCGTAGAAGACGAAGGGGACGGGATCCGGGGTGTGGGTCTTCAGGGCCACCGGGGTGTAGTGATCGCAGGAGCACAAGAGGCGGTAGTCTCCGAAGCGGGGAAGCTCCTTCAGGAAGGGCCCCACCATGAGGCGGTCGTAGTTTTCTATGGCCTCGAGCTTTCCCTGGAGATCCCCCTGGTGGGAGCACTCGTCCGGCGCCTCCAGGTGCACCACGGCCAGGTCCTTATCCTCCAACACCTTCAATCCCGCCTCGGTTTTGCCGGCGTAGTTGGTGCGAAGGTCCCCGGTGGCCCCTTCCACCTTCGCCGAGGAAAGGCCGGTCACGACGCCCAGGCCCCTTATGATGTCCACGGCGGAGACGGTGGCCCCGCTTACGCCCCAACGCTCCCGATAGCTTTTCACCCGCGGGGCGGATCCTTGTCCCCAGAGCCAGATGGAGTTGGCGGGGGGCTTGCCTCGGGCGACCCTCTCCCGGTTCACCGGAT
>JAISMF010000022.1 GCA_031276865.1 Deltaproteobacteria bacterium
GGGCGCGGCCGCTCTCATACCGGGGGGGGGTAAAAGCGGATACGCGATTAATCTTTCCGCCGCCGAAACCCAGCGAAGGCTCAAAAGGTCCTAGAGCCGGAGCGCTGTTTTCCTTCATCATGATTGATTCCGTCAACTCCCTCGTCTTCATGATTTTAACCACTTTCTCCTTGATTCAGGGCGCCCGCGGGGACGCTAACGCCAAGACGCTTAAATGGAGAGGCGCCGCAAAAAAAATAATTCCCCGCCTTAAGCGCCTTGGTTCCCGCGCCTTAGGCGTGAAAGGCTGGGCGCGGCTTTTGAAAAGGATTTCCTTCGCTTTCCCGACGTCCCGCGTCTTGGGCCCGGGCCGTCCCCGAAAGCCACGTTTTAGGCGGTTTTTTCCGTTGCGGAATCCATTCCTCCCGGGAAGGCGCCCTCAAAGCTTCCCAAAGGGCCCCCAGGGCGTCAGGATTTTTTCAAAACGTCCGCGAACGCTTTGTATCCCCGGATGAAGCGGGAGGCGTAATGGATCCAGTGGGGGGGGTAAAGCTTGAAGTGGGAGCTGAATTTCCGGAGGGAGAGTCGGGAGTTTATCGGCCTTTTCGCCGCCCGGAAGGGTTCCGGGCCTTTTCTAGGAAGGATCTTTTCCGGTTTGAGTTTAAGTTCGATTCCCTCGTCCGCGGCCTTCTGGACCAAAAAGCGCGCGAACTCCAGCCAGGTGCACTCCCCGCTGGAGCTTAGATGGAAGAGTCCCCGGTAATCTTTTCCGTGATGGAGGATCCCGGCGCTTATGAAGGCCGTGAAGTCGTTTAAGAGCTCCACGCTCGTCGGGGCGCCCCTCTGGGAGGCGTCCATTTCGAGAGTCTCTTTTTCCCGGGCGAGTCTGAGGACGGTGTGCGGGAAGTTGTTTCCGATGAGGCCGTAGACCCAGGATGTCCTTAAAATCACGAAACGGGCCCCGGAATCCATCACCTGGAGGTCGCCCTCCAGCTTGGTCTTTCCGTAGTGGTTGAGGGGTCCCGTGGGGTCGTCCTCCTGATAGGGCGAGTCCTTGTCTCCGGAATAGACGTAATCGGTGGAATAGTGGACGAGGGCCGCGTCCCTCTCCCGGGCGAGCTTGGCTAAAAGAGCGGGCGCCCGGGCGTTCACCCGAAAGGCCTTCTCCCGGTCGCTTTCGGCCTGGTCCACTTTGGTGTAGGCCGCGGCGTTCACGATGAGTTTGAGTTTTTTCGGCGCGAGCGACCGGAGCCTCTCCTCGAAGTCGTCCGCCGCCAAGTCGAGATCGTCTCTGGTCGTCACGGTGAGCTCCCCCAAGGCGGAGAGGGGCGCGGCTAAAACCCTCCCCAGCTGCCCGCCCCCTCCCAAAAGGAGCACGGAGGGCCGGGCGATTTTAACGGGGTCGAAGCCTCTGAGCTTTCGTTCCAAGCCTTGGGGCTCCTCGGGGAGGTCGGTCATGCCGGGGCGCTTTTCAAGCTTCCGGAAAAACCGGAAACGTTTTCCGGGCGCGGGCCCGGAAGTTGGAGGCGCCGCGCTTTTCCTTAAGGCCTGAAGGAAAAGCGCGGGGCGAAGTTGCGAAGTTGCGAAGTTTTAAGGCGATGAAGTTATTAAGTTGCGAAGCCGCCAAGCTAAAAGGGCCTTTCCCGGCCGTCCGTCGGGGGGCTTGGCCCGGGTTTTTAAGAAATCTTTCCCCTTTTCCTCACGGCGCCGGGGAAAGGATTTTCCCGGCGCCGTCCGGATCTCCTAGGGCGCGGTCTTCCCGGAACAGATCCCTTAAGAGCTCTTCCGCGACCCTCAAAGCGTCCGCCATGGCCCTGACCACGAGCGAGGGTCCGGTCGCGGCGTCGCCGCAGACGTATTGGCCGGGTCCTATCCGGCCGCCGGGTCTGAAGCTTTTGAAAGATTCCGCTTGGGCGAGCTTTCCCGGCTCGGCTCCGGTGAAGCCCAAAGCCAAAAGGACGAGGTCCGCCG
Source organism: Deltaproteobacteria bacterium (assembly GCA_031276865.1). Taxonomy (GTDB): domain Bacteria; phylum Desulfobacterota; class Desulfarculia; order Adiutricales; family Adiutricaceae; genus JAISMF01. The sequence goes on from JAISMF010000022.1 coordinate 1,951, forward strand.
ATTCCCGGGTTTCGCTTCCCGCTTTGGGAACGGGTTTAAATCCGCCCTTTTGATCCTCCACCCATTCCACCTCCCGAAACCTGAGGGCCCCCAGGCGGCTTTGGTCGGCGTCCCGCGGCAGAAACTCCAGGCTTTCGATGTTCCAGCGCCGGATCCCCCCCTCCTCGTGGCTAGACGAGCTGCGGAAGACTTTGGGCCACTGGGGCCAGGGATTGGAGTCGGAGCGGCTTTTGGGCGGTTCGGGGAGGATCTCGTATTGGTGCACCTCCTTCGCCCCCTGGCGCCAGGAGGTGCCCACGCAGTCGGAGCCGGTGTCGCCTCCGCCGATGACTATCACCTTCTTCCCCAGAGCGGAGAGTTCCGCGGGAACGGCTTCGATCTCGCCGGAAACCGCCCGGTTCTGGGCGGAGAGGAAATCGGTCGCGAAAAGGATCCCTTTCAAGCCCCTCCCCGGAATGTCTAGATCCCTTTTCCTTCGGGAGCCTATGGCCAAGATCAGCGCCCGGTGCTCCCGCGAAAGGAGCCTTAGGGAGATGTCCTCGCCCGCGAGCACCCCGAAGCGGAAGCGGACCCCCTCGTCTTCCATGAGTTTGATCCGGCGGTCGATGACGCTTTTTTCCAGCTTGAAATCCGGGATGCCGTAGCGCAGGAATCCGCCGGGGCGTAGATCCTTTTCGTAGACGGTGACGGGAACGCCGGCGCGGTTGAGATAGAAGGCCGCGGAAAGTCCGGCGGGGCCGGAGCCCACGACGCCAACGCTGAAGGGGAGCCTGAATTCCGGAACGACGGGCCGCACGAGGCCTCTTTTAAAACCCTCCTCTATGACCCGAAACTCGGTTTCCCGAATGGGCACCGGGACGTCGTTTAAGCCCTGGACGCAGGATCCCTCGCAGAGGGCCGGACATATTCGGGCGGTGAACTCCGGAAAGGGGCTGGTCTCCAGAAGCTTCGTAAGCGCCGTCTCCACGCGGCCGTTCAAAGCCTCGGTGTTGATTTCCGGAATGACGTTTTTAAGCGAGCAGCCCGCCATGTGGCAGAAGGGTACGCCGCAGTCCTGGCAGCGTTTCAGCTCCTCCCGGACGCGGCTTTCCTCCGGGGGGATCTCCACGGGCCGGAAGTCTTTGATTCTTTCCTGGACGGGTCTGTAGCTGGTCATGAAATTTTTCCACAAGGCGCTTTTTTCGGCGCCCTTATCGTCTTGTTTCCCCCGCCAAGGGGCCGGAGGCCCCTTGGCGGGAGTTTTAAAACAGGTTGATTGACGAGGTTTAAAAGAGGAGGGATTTCGGAGGCTCGAAAAAACCGGGAGTTCCGGACAATCGACGCCCGGGGGGCGGGCGGGTTTTTTTCAGATTCCCAAGGCCTTCGCCTCTTCGCCGGCGAAGGGAATGGCGGAGCTCTCCTCTTCCGGAAGGGGGATGCGCCGCCGCTCCAAGGTGATGCCCCGGCGGTACTCCAGGGGGAAGACTTTCACGAAGCGATCCCTCTCCTTGTTCCAGCCGAGGAGGATGGCGGCCGCCACGGCCGAGCCGGTGAAGTGCCGGTGCCGGGAGATCAAGGCGAAGAGCTCCTCTTGGTCCTGCTCGTCCAAGAGATCCAGATCCACCATCTCCAAGTTGCAGTGGACGTCGAAGAAGCCGTCCGGATCGTAGACGTAGGCCAGGCCCCCGCTCATGCCCGCGGCGAAGTTCACGCCGGTGGAGCCCAGGATCACGGCCCTTCCTCCGGTCATGTACTCGCAGCCGTGGTCGCCCACGCCCTCCACCACGGCCAGGGCGCCGGAGTTGCGCACCGCGAAGCGCTCGCCGGCCAAACCCGACATGTAGAGCTCCCCGGAGGTGGCGCCGTAGAGGGTGACGTTGCCGGCGACGGCGTTTTTGGACGGCACGAAGTCCGGATGCGAGTTTCGGGGCGGGCGGATGATGAGTTTTCCGCCGGAGAGGCCTTTACCGACGTAGTCGTTGGCCTCGCCTTCCAGATCCAAGGTGAGCCCCCGGGCCGCGAAGGCCCCGAAGCTCTGGCCGGCGATGCCCTTGAGCTTCACGGTGATGGTGTCCGGAGGGAGTCCCAAGGGCCCCAGGCGCCGCACGACGCGGGAACTTATCTTCGCCCCCACCGTGCGGTCGGTGTTCAAGACCCGGCTCTCCACCACGACCTTTTGGCCCCTCTCCAGGGCCGGGGCGATTCGCGGGAGCAGGCGGTCGTCCAGGGTGTTTTGGTCCCTTACGACCGCGTACTTTTTAAAGCCGAGCTCGTTTGTTTCGGGCTTGTGGAGGATGGCGGCGAAGTCCAGGCCCCTTTCGGCGATCAGGGGCGAGTCGGCCCGGGGCCGCAGCCTGTCGGAACGGCCGATCATCTCGTCCACCGTCCGGAAGCCTAGATAGGCCATGTGCTCCCTAAGCTCCCGGGCCACGAACTTGAAGTAGTTCTCCACGTGCTCGACCTTTCCCTTGAAGCGGGCCCGGAGCAGGGGATCCTGGGTGGCCACCCCCACCGGGCAGCCGTTGGTGTGGCATTTGCGCATCATGAGGCAGCCCATGGAGATTAAAACGGCGGTCGCGAACCCGAACTCGTCCGCGCCCAAAAGGGCGGCCACGGCCACGTCGCGGCCCGTCTTCATCTGGCCGTCGCACTGAAGGCGCACCCGGGAGCGCAGATTGTTCAAAACCAGGGTCTGCTGGGTTTCGGCGAGGCCGAGCTCCCACGGGGAGCCCGCGTGGCGGATGGAGGAGAGCGGCGAGGCCCCGGTGCCGCCGTCGAAGCCGGAGATTAAAATGGACTCGGCCATGGCCTTGGCCACGCCCGCGGCGATGGTGCCCACCCCCGCCTCGGAGACCAGCTTCACGCAGACCGTGGCCTGGTCCGCGGCCTGGTGCAAATCGTAGATGAGCTGGGCGATATCCTCGATGGAGTAGATGTCGTGATGCGGCGGCGGGCTGATGAGGGTGACCCCCGGGGTGCTGTGGCGCACCCGGGCGATTTCCGTGTCCACCTTGTGTCCGGGGAGCTGTCCGCCCTCTCCGGGTTTGGCCCCCTGGGCTATCTTTATCTGCAATTCCTCGGCGTGGGCCAAATACTCGGCCGTCACCCCGAAGCGGCCGGAGGCCACCTGCTTCACCTTGGAGACGGCCGAGCGGCCGTCCGGACGGGGGAGGTAGCGGGCGGGGTCTTCCCCGCCCTCACCCGAGTTGGACCGGGCGCCCAGGGAGTTCATGGCGAGGGCCATGGTCTCGTGCGCCTCCTTGGAAAGGGACCCGAAGGACATGGCGCCGGTCGCGAAGCGTTTGACGATGGAGGCGACCTCCTCCACCTCGGACAAATCCACCGGATCGCCCTTTTTAAACTCCAACTGCCCCCTTAAGGTGAAGGCCTTTCGGCTCTGGTCGTTTATCATCTCGGCGTACTTTTCGTAGAGGCCGTAGTCGCCCTTCCGCACCGCCTCCTGGAGGGTGGTGACCGACTCCGCCGTCCAGAGGTGCCTCGCGCCCCCTTGGCGGAGGCGGTAGCTCCCCCCCACGGGGAGGAGCCCCCGCGCGGGGTCGCCAAGGGGGGACTTTTTCGGGATCGTCCGGTAAAAATCCGAGCCCTTCCACAGATCCACCGCCGTCTTTTCGAAGTGCCGCAGCCCCAGGCCCCCCACGCCGGAGGGGACGCCCTGGAAGTACTTGCGCATGATTTCGGGTCCGAGGCCCACGGCCTCGAAGATCCTGGCCCCCCGGTAGCCCCTTAAGGTGGAGATGCCCATTTTGCTCATGATCTTGAGGAGGCCCTTCCGGAGCGCGTTCACGTAGTTCTCCACCGCCCGGGTGGCCGACATGGGGGCGGCCAAGGCGTCCCTTTTGGCCATGTCCGCGACCGTCTCGTAGGCGAGATAGGGGTTCACGGCCGAGGCGCCGAGGCTTAAGAGCATGGCCATGTGCGAGACCTCCAAGGCGTCGGCTATCTCGCAGACTATCCCCACGGAGACCCGAAAGCCGGTTTCCAACAGCCGGCGGTTCACCGCCGCGACGGCCAGAGGCGAGGGCAGCGGCAGCTTGACGGGGGGGTTTAGGGCGTCCCCCCCGCCGGCGGAGCCGGCGGACTCGGACGCCGCGGCCGGCGTTCCGGCCAACCGGTCGGAGAGGATGATGATCCTGGCCCCGTTTTCGGCCGCTTTTTGGGCCTCGTCCTCCAAACGATCCAAGGCGGCCTCCATGGCGGATCCGGGCTCGGCTCCGGGGCCGGGCGGGATGAAGGTGGAGTCGAGTTTGGCCGCGTGGAAGTCCGCGTAAGAGAGGTCTTTCTCCAGACGCCTTAAATCCGAATTGGAGAGGAAGGGGTGGGCGAGTTTGACGAGCCGGGCCTGTCCCGGCTCCTCGGCCAGGATGTTGGGGTCGTAGCCGATGAAGGTCATCACGGACATCACCAGCTCCTCCCGGATGGGGTCGATGGGGGGGTTGGTTATCTGCGCGAACTGTTGGCGGAAAAAGGAAAAGAGCGATCCGGGCTTATCGTCCAGGACCGCCAGGGGCACGTCCGCGCCCATGGAGCCCACGGGCTCTTGGCCGGTGGAGGCCATGGGTTTTAAAAGCACCTCGGTGTCGTCTCTGGTGTATCCCGAGAGGCTTTGCCGGAACTTTAAATCCGAGAGGCTGGTCTCGAAGTCCGAGGCCGCCGCGTAGAAGCCGGGAATGTCGATGCGGTTCTCGCTCACCCAGCGGCGGTAGGGCCTCCTGCGAGCCAGGATGCTCTTTATCTCGGTGTTCTTCATGAGGACGCCGGCTCCGGCCTCGGCCAGGATCATCTCCCCGGGCCTTAAGGATCCCTTCTCTATGATCCTTTCCGGCTCCATTTCCAAGGCGCCGGCCTCCGACGAGAAGACGAAGAGCCCGTCCGCGGAGAGGGTGTAGCGGGCGGGCCGGAGCCCGTTGCGGTCGAGGGCGGCCGCGACCTTCAAGCCGTCGGTGACGCAGACCGCGGCCGGGCCGTCCCAGGGCTCCATCAACCCGGCGTGGTACTCGAAGAAGCCCCTGAGGTTCGAGGACATGGGGTACTTCTTCCCCCAGGCCTGGGGAAGGAGCATGCTCAAGGAGTGCTCCAAAGACCTCCCCCCCCGGGTGAGGAATTCCAAAGTGTTGTCGAGCGAGGCGGAGTCCGAGGCGTGGGCCTCGATCAAGGGGAAGAGCTTTTTAATGTCGTCTCCGAACAAAGGCGAGCGCAGTTTGGACTCCCGGGCCGAAAGCCAGGCGCGGTTTCCTCTAATGGTGTTGATCTCCCCGTTGTGTCCCAAAAGCCGGAAAGGCTGGGCCAGCCGCCAGGAGGGGAAGGTGTTGGTGGAGTAGCGCTGGTGGATGACCGTCAAGGGGCTCTCGATCAAGGGGTCCGTCAACTCCGGATAGAAGCCCTCCAATTGGGCCGCGTACATCATGCCCTTGTAGACGATGGTCCGGGACGATAGAGAGGGGACGTAGAAGTCGTCGAGGGAGAATCCCGCCGAAAGGGCCTTCTTCTCGACGGATTTGCGCAAGACGTAGAGGGCGCGCTCCAAGTCGTCTTGATCGATCCCCTCCTTTCCCGGCTGGTAGAAGGCCGCCTGCCACACCGAGGGGCGGTTCAGGGCGGCGTAGCGCCCGACCTTGGCGTGATCGGTGGGCACCTCCCGCCAGGCGTGGATCCGCCAGCCTAAAAGCCCGGCCTGGTTTTCCGTGAGCTCCCGGGCCCGGGCCGCGGAGGAGGGGTCCCGGGGCAGAAAAAACATCCCCAGTCCGTAGCTCCCGTAGGGGGGGAGCCCCGCCGGGAACTCCCGGCGGAAGAACTTGTCGGGAACGCGGATGATGAGTCCGGCCCCGTCGCCGGAGTCGGCGTCGGCTCCGGCGGCCCCCCGGTGGGTGAGGTTCACCAGGAGTTTCAAGGAGTCGGCCACGAGTTCGTGGGTGGAGGCGCCGTCCAGGCGGCAGAGACAGCCGACTCCGCAGGAGTCATGCTCGTAGGCTGGATCGTAGAGGGCGATTTTTTTCATGGCGGAACCGGGTTAGGCGCGAGATGGGCGCCGCGAAGCCCGGGGCGGCGCCCCGGGGCGGCCCTTCGCGAAAGGAGGGGCGGGGGAAGGCTGAAAGAGGCGGGGTCCGCCGGAAAGGCCGAAAAACGGCCGGAAGCGGATCCGGAGATCCCCGTCCGGAACCAAAAGCGGTTTCGGGGATCCGGGAGGGGGGAACTCGATTTTAGCGGATTTTAACCCATTTTAGGAAATAATAACAAATTATTGACGAATCCGCCACAAAAAACGGCCCCTCCTTTTCGGGCCCCGCGAAAAGGGGGGCCGTCAAGGACCGGGGGCGCCGCGCCTTCCCCATAAGGATCCGGGGAGGGGGCGGGGAGGGGCGGAACGCCGGAAGGGAGGCCCCGAGGGCGGGGGAAACGGAGGGAAAAAAAGCCGGCGGAGTTTCTTCCCTGGGGGATTCCTCCGCCGGCTTGAGCCGGAATCATCCGGAGCGGGGAGGGGCCGGGCGGCCGGCCCCTCCCCGCTCTTTCACTGCCATAAAAGCTCGGAGTATTTGGGGAGCGGCCAGCGGTTGTCGTCCACCAGGAGCTCCAGGGAGTCCACGGCCTCCCGGATGACCAAAAGCTGGGGAAGGAGCACGTCCCGCACGCCTTCCGCGAGCTTCAAGACGTCCTCGATTTTCTCCACCTGGGCGGTTTTTTCGTCCAGAAGGTCCAAACCGGCGCTCAAATCGGAGGCGTGCTTGTAGATCCGATCGAAGTTCGTCTGGGCCGGGCCGCCCTCTTTTCCGGCGTTCTTGACGGAATTGAGGACGTCCGCGGCCTTTTTCAAGGAGTCCAGGGCCACCGGAAGGATGGACGAGCGGCCCAGGGTCTTGACCAGCTTGGTTTCCACCAGGCAGGACTTGATGTATTTCTCCAAGAGGATCTCCTGGCGGGAATGGAGCTCCCTTTCCGAGAGGATGCCGAAGCGGGTGAAGACCTCCATCACGTCCTTGTCGCCGTAGTGGGAAAGGGCGCTCACCGTGTCCTTGAGGTTCCAGAGCCCGCGCTTTTGGGCCTCGATTTCCCATTCGGGGTCGTAGTTGTTGCCGTTGAAGACCACGGGGAGGTGCTCGTTGAAGAACTTGGGGAGCACCTGGTGGGCGCTTTTGACGGGGTCGAGGCCCGATTTATGGGCCTTCTCCAGCTCGGCGCAGATGTCGTCCAGGGCGCAGGCCACGGCCGCGTTCAAGGCCGTGTTGGCCGGGGCGATGGACTGGGAGCTCCCCACGGCCCGGAACTCGAACTTGTTGCCGGTGAAGGCGAAGGGGCTCGTGCGGTTGCGGTCGGTTATGTCCCTGGCCAGAGGCGCCAAGGCCGAGACGCCCGTCGCCATGGCCCCGCCCTGCCAGCTGGTGGTGGCGGTGCCGTCGATGAAGGCCTTGATGACGTCGGTGAGCTGATCCCCCAAAAAGACCGAGAGGATGGCCGGCGGGGCCTCGTTCGCGCCCAGGCGGTGGTCGTTTCCGGCCCCCACCACCCCGATGCGCAGGGGGATGCTGTACTTGTGCGTGGCCCTGAGGACGGCCGCCAAAAATACCATGAACTGGCTGTTGGTCCAGGGGGTGGGTCCGGGGTCGGTCAGGTTGCGGCCCAGGGAGTCGGAAAGGGACCAGTTGTTGTGCTTGCCCGAGCCGTTCACCCCGGCGAAGGGCTTCTCGTGGAGGAGGCAGGCCAGGCCGAACTCGGCCGCGGTCTCCCTTAACACTTTCAGCACCAGCATGTTGTGGTCCACCCCCAGATTCACGTGCTCGTACATGGGAGCGAGCTCGAACTGGGCCGGAGCCACCTCGTTGTGGCGGGTGCGGGCGGGGATGCCCAGGGCCCAGAGGCGGTGGTCCACGGCGTCCATGAAGGCCAAATTGCGGGGGGCGATGGCGCCGAAGTAGTGGTCCTCCAGCTCCTGGCCCTTGGGAGCGGGCGCCCCGAAGACGGTGCGCCCGCTGAGGATCAGATCGGGTCTAAGGGAGTACAGGCGCCGGTCCACCAGGAAGTACTCCTGCTCGGGACCCACGTTGGCCCGCACCCGGGTGGCCTGATCGTCTCCGAAGAAGCGCAGGACCCTTAAGGCCTGTTTGGAGACCGCCTCCTGGGATCTTAAAAGCGGGGTCTTCGCGTCCAGGGCCTCTCCGGTGTGGGAGATGAAGATGCTGGGCACGTAGAGGGTCAGATGCCCGCCGGACTTCATGAGGAAGACGGGCGAGGTGGGATCCCAGGCGGTGTAGCCCCGGGCCTCGAAGGTTGAGCGGATGCCCCCCGAGGGGAAGCTGGAGGCGTCGGGCTCGCCCTTGATGAGGAGCTTTCCGGAAAACTCGTTTATGATCTCCCCGTCCGGGGCGGGGGTGAGGAAGGCGTCGTGCTTTTCCGCCGTCACCCCGGTGAGCGGCTGGAACCAGTGGGTGAAATGGGTGGCCCCCCTCTCGGTGGCCCAGTCCTTCATGGCGCTGGCGATGACGTCCGCGTCCGCCGGGCTGATGGGGGAGTCGTTGTCGATGGTGTCCAGGAGGCGGGTGAAGACGCTTTTGGGGAGGCGGTCCCGCATAAGCTTCAGGCTGAAGACGTCGCGCCCGAAGAGCTCCTGGGCCGGAATCTTCTCGGACTCGGGATAGCCTCCCGGGGCCTGGGCGATGTGGGCCTTCACCGAAGTGCGGGGGATGCTTTTGGTCATGTTTTCTCCTTACTTATGATGTGCTTTGTCCATTCACCCTGAACTGTCCGGTGAATGCCGTTTATTATGGCTGAAACGCCGTTTATTTAAGGTTAAGGGGTTGTTGAATCGAGGTGTTTTTTTCTTTTTCGCCGTCTTTCCCGCCGTCCTTGAAGCCCCTCTCCGCCGGGGGGAAGCTCCCCGGGGGAGGGGGATCCTTGTCGAAAGGCCGGGCCGCTTTAAACGCTCGCTTTCGGGCGCTTTAAACGCTCGCTTTCGGGCCGCTTAAAACATCGGCCGCTTAAAACATCGGCTGCGTAAATTTTCCCTCCCGGGTCTGGAAAGGCGTTTTCCGGGGCGCTTTCATCCTCAAGAGAGGGGACGGAAAAAGGCCGGCGGAGGCCGGCGGAGGACGGAAAAAGGGCGAAGGAGGGCCCGGGCGGAACCGGAGGATGGGCCGCGGACGGGGGATCGGGGGCGCGGCGCTGTTTTTGACGCGTTTTCGTCTTTGCAACAAGTGCGCGCAAAAGGAAATTTTTCCTCCCGGCGCCTGAAATGGCTTGTTTAGGGGCCCGGAGGGGATCCACCCCCGGGCCGGGCGGCCCCGGGGGCGCGGAAAAACGCACGCGAATGTGGGAAAAAACCAAAAAGATCCCACGTAAAGGGGAAAAACCATTCCCCTGAGACCGCGGAAAAGTACAGGCTCGAGGGGTCCAGCGGCCGGGGCCCCGGGCCCCGGCCGCTAGGGCGGCCTCAAGGGGGGTCCCGAGGCGGGCCTTCCGGGGCGGAGGCGTCCCTTCGCGGAGGACGCCTTCCCGCGAAGCCGGGAGCCTTCTCCTTTATTACGGCCGGAAATCCCCCTTAAAAGGCGGAATCGGATTGATCGCGTTCGAGGGACAATTTAGAGGAGAATCCCCTTAAAGGCAAGGGCTTCCCCCCGAAGGGGCGCGAAGGCTCGCGCTCCGGAAAAGAAATTTGACAGCGTCGCGCTTTTATGATTAAAAGGCGGGTGTTTTCCGCCCGGAGGGACGCGTTTTTTTCGGAGCGGACGCGAGGGGACGCCGGATACGCGCGTCAAAGCGAAGTTCCGGGAAAAAGTTTTCGTCCGGTGGAATTTTCGGCTTTTTTTTGCTAACATCCCCTCAATTTTTCTCCGGACCCTTTCTCGGGGTCGGGGCCCCGCCGGGGGTGAAGACCGGGGGTGAAGAATGGAACAGGCATCGCTGGACAAGTACAAACAGCTCCTCCTCGCCCAGAGGCAGGAGATAATCGACAACGCCGAGGCCACGGTCACCGACATGCTCTCCCAGGCGGAAAACTATCCCGACCCCACCGACCGCGCCTCCATGGAGACCGACCGGAGCTTCAACCTCCGGCTCAGAGAGCGGGAGCGGCATCTATTAAAGAAGATCGACGCCGCCCTGGAGCGCATCACGAACGGCAGCTTCGGGGTCTGCGAGCACTGCGGGGAGGACATCTCCCCCGCCAGGCTGGAGGCCAGGCCGGTTTCCACCCTCTGCATCCGCTGCAAGACCGCCCAGGAGGAGCTGGAGAAGGTGCGGGGGGACTAGCCTTCCCCTGGTAAACTCCGCCCGCCCGCGTTTCCGGCCGCCCATTCAGCCTCCGCCCTTTACCCGGCCCTTCTCCGGCGTTTTCCGGAGAGGAAAGACGAGTCTTCGCCTTTCCATGAGGGGAGGCGACGGGATTATCACCCCTCCACGGCGCTGAGAGCCGCTTTCAGCGCCGCTTTTTTTATCCGTTGACAAAGGCCCTCCGAGGCCCTAAAATCGGCGGATCGGTCTTTTTGGAGGCGGCCCCGGCGGGGCGACCCTGAGGGGCCGGTGGTCGCAACGCCCTTTGGATAATCCGTCCAGATCCATGAATCAAGTTTAGGAGGGCCCGGAAAGCTTTCGGGCCGGGATTGTTATGAAAAGAACCTTCCAGCCGCACAACACCAGCCGCAAGAGAACCCACGGCTTTCTCGTCCGCATGCGCACCAAGGCGGGGAGGGCGGTCATCCGCCGCCGCCGGGCCAAGGGCCGCAGACGTCTTTCGGTCTGATTTCGGGAATCCGTCCGGCGTTCGGAGCGGGTCTTTTCCGCCCGCGCCCCGGAGGGCCTCGGCGGATCTTGAGGATGGTGGATTTTGCCCGGCGGATCCAGGGATGAAGGGAGGCGGGACGCCTCCTTTCCGAAAACGGCGCGCTTAAGATCCGCCCGGGATTATCGGGACTTCCGGAGGCTTCCCGGGAAAAATAGGACCGCGCTCGGTCCTTTTTCAATATTGGCGGCGGAAAACGGCCTGGATCGGAGCCGCCTGGGCTTGGCCGTGGGAAGGAAATCCGGCGGCGCGGTGGTGCGGAGCCGCCTCAAAAGGCTGGCCCGGGAGTATTTCCGCCGGGAGCTCAAAGATCGGCCCCCCCACAGGGACTACCTCTTCATCGCCCAGCCCCGCCAAGAGGATGGGGCCGCCGGAAAGGCCATCCGGAAAAAGGAGGTCCGCCGCCTCCGTCTTTCCGGGGGGAATCTTCGGCCAACCCCGTGAGCTTAAGGGAGCGGCGGCCCGCGGGGGCGCCCTCCCTTTAAGGGCGCCCCCGCGGGCCGCCGGATCTAAAGTCTCCCAAGTCCCCGGGGTTTTTTTATTTTCCGCCCCGGATTCCAAGGCCCGGCCTTATGCGGCTTCCGACGCTCGGGGCCCTCCCCCGGGAGGTCCTCACGGGGCTCATACGCTTCTATCGGCGCTTCCTCTCCCCTTTGAAGCCGCCGGTCTGCCGCTTCACGCCCAGCTGCTCGGCCTACGCCCTGGAGGCCGTCGGCGTCCACGGGGTTCTCAAGGGCTCCCTTTTGGCTCTCTGGCGCGTCCTGCGCTGCAACCCCTTCTGCCGCGGGGGCTACGACCCCGTGCCTCCGGCGGGGAAAAAGCCCGGCGGAGGGCTCGCGAAGGAGGCTTTCCCTCCCGGGGCGGATCTTTCCGGCGCCGCTCGCCCGCGGTTGGGCTCCGGCGGCCCGAAACGGGCTGGGGGGGGCGCTTTCCCCCCGCGGGACGCGGCTCTCCCCGGGGGGGCTCCCGCCAAGGCTTACGGCCGCGGAAGGACGCCCGGGGGACGCCCGGGCCCGCGCGTCCGGGCGGGAAACAGGCTCACGGATAAAGGAAGGTTAGATGGACCGTCGCGTAGTGGTCACCATGCTGGTGATGATGGCTTTCTTCATGGCCGTGAGCTATCTCTACCCCCTGATTTTCCCGCCCCCGGCGAAGGCCCCCGGGGCCGGCCCGGGGCTTTCCGGCCCCTCCGGCGAGGCCGCGTCCCGGGAGATTCCGGCGGAGCCGGCGCCATCCGCGGCGCCGGGCGCCTCCGCCGCCCCGGCCGCGGACGCGGAGGGCGGCGCTCCGGCGCCCCCGGAGGTCGTCTGGACGAGTCCGCCGGCGGATATTTTGGTGGACACCCCCGAGTACCTGGCCGTCTTCACCGAGGACGGGGCCAGGCTTAAATCCTTCAAACTCAAAAAATACATGTCCTGGAAGATGGATAGCGAGGATCCGGACGTCTTCCAGGAGCTCGTGAACATCCCCCCGGGCCGGGGGCTCGACGACGATCTGCCCTTGCGGCTCCTGGTCGCGAACGGCGGGGCGCGGCTGAACTTCAGCCACTTCCGCTTCGGCGCCGATAAAACTTCCGTTCTGGTTTCCGAGGGCGGGAGCGCCTCTTTGACCTTTTCCGGCGCGGACTCTTCCGGACTCATGGTGAAAAGGGTCTTCACCTTCCGGGCGGGCAGCTACCTTCTGGAGCAGAGGGTGCTTTTGGAAAACCGCGGGGGGGCGCCCGTGAAAGGCTCGGTGGGGATGGAGCTTCTGGGCTTCCCCTTCTCCAAGCGCGAGAACCGCTACAACGTCGTGGCCGCCCGGCTCGACAACGGCTTTTTAACCGAGTCGGTGGACGACGCCGAAGACGAGCTGAAGGATCTAGGCGAGCTGCGGCAGGCGAGCTTTCTGGGCTACATGGACCAATACTTCCTCTCGGCCTTCCTCTTTCCCGAGGGCGCCGCCGCCGCCCTCGTCCCGGAGGATGACCCACGGACCCTCGCTTTGGCCGCGCGGGAGGCCCGGGGCACGACGGGCGTGCGCCTGGAGGCCTTCCGGACGCTGGATCTCGCCCCCGGGGCCTCGGCCTCCTACGCCTTCGACCTCTACTACGGTCCCAAGGATCAAAAGGCCCTGGATCTCGCCGGTCACGAGCTGAGCCGGACGATCGATCTGGGCTGGTTCGCCTTCCTGGCCAAACCTCTGGCCTGGCTCTTGCGGAGTTTCTACGGCTTCGTGGGGAACTACGGAGTGGCCATCATCCTGGTCACCATCCTCATAAAGATCGTGCTCTGGCCGCTCACCGCCAAAAGCTACCGCTCCATGAAGCAGATGCAGAAATTGCAGCCCCTGATGAAGGATCTAAGGGAGAAGTACAAAGGCGACCCCCAGGGCATGAACAGGGAGATGCTCCATCTCTACAAGACCTTCAAGGTGAGCCCCTTGGGGGGGTGCCTCCCCATGATCCTCCAGATCCCCTTCTTCATCGCCTTCTACCGGGTCTTGGACTACGCCCTGGAACTGCGGGGGGCGCCCTTCGCCTTGTGGATATACGATCTATCCTCCCCCGACCGGCTCTTCCATTTCGATTTCTCCATCCCCTTCGTGGCCCAGCCCACGGGCATACCGGTTCTGACCCTTTTAATGGGCGCGACCATGATCTGGCAGCAGAAGATGACCCCGGTCATGGGGGATCCCATGCAGGCGAAGATCATGATGATGCTGCCCTTGATCTTCATCGTGGCTCTTTTGAACATGCCCGCCGGCCTGGTCCTCTATTGGCTGGTGAACAACATCCTCTCCATCGTCCAGCAGAAGCTCATAAACCGCCCCGAAAAGTAGCCCCCCCTCCCCCAGCCCCTTAGGGCCCCTCCTCCCGCATCCGGAAAAACCCATGGCTTTACTGGAATTCTCCGGCAGAACCACGGAAGAGGCCATCAACAACGCCTCGGCGGCCTTAAACGTGCCTCCGGAGCGCTTGCGCTTCGTCATCCTCCAGGCCGGCTCCAAGGGGATTCTCGGGATAGGCTCCCGGGGGGCGCGGATCCGCGTGGACTCCGAGAAGAGCCGCGCGGAGGAGTGTCTTTCCGCTTTCGACCCCCTCGGCCGGTTGTCGGAGGGGGCGAAACGTCCGGATTCCACGGATGGCCCGGATCATGGGGATCGCCCGGATCTTACGGATCGCCCGGATCCGGCGGATCCCCCGGCGCGCCCGAAAGGCTGGGAAAAGGCCGGAGCTTTGGGAGAGGCGGGCTTCGGGGAAAACGCCCGGGGCCTTGATTCTTTTCCGGAGCCCTCCCCCCGGGACGAAATCGCGCGGGGCTTTTCCGCCGGCGAAAAGATCGTTCCCGCCCTCTTCGGAAAATGGCCCCGGGAGGGTTTTTCCCCCGCGGACTTCCTAAATCTTTCGCGTCTCCGTTTCAAAAGCGCTCCCGTCGTTTTTCCGCCTCCCCCGAGCCGCCCTCTCGCGGAAGAGGTAGTTCCGGACGCGGGGCTCGCGGCCCGGGGGGCCAGGGCCCGGGAGATCCTTTTGGAAATAACCGGCCTCATGGGTTTCGAAACCGAGGCCGAGCTGAAACTTTTCCCCAACCTCGTCGTTTTGAACATCCTGGGCTCCGCGGGCCCGCGGCTCATCGGCCGCCGGGGGGTCGGCCTGGACGCCTTGGAGATCGCGGTTTCCGCCATCCTGGAAAAGAGCTTCCCCGAAAGGGGGGGGTCCCCGAAAATCGTCGTGGACGCCTTGGACTACCGGGCCCGGAGGCATCTGGGCGTCATTTTGAAGACCCTGATCCTCGCGGACGAGTGCCTCGAGCGCTGGAAGCCCCGCTCCATCCCCCAGCTCACCTCCCTGGAAAGGACGCTCGCCAGGACGGTGGCGGCGCTAATCGAGGGGGTGGGCGTCCGCGCCCTGGGGGGCGGGGTTTTGCGCAACATCCAAATCTACCCCGCGGCCAAAGGGGGCGCTCCCGCCCCGGGCGTCCGGCGGGGCGGAAAAAGGCGGGACGCGGCCGGAAAAGGAGGCGAGCCGGAGGGAAAAGGGGGCCCTCCGGACGGAAAAGGAGACCCTCCGGACGGAAATAGGAGCGATCCGGAATGAATCCGGGACGCCCTGGTGAAAAAACCCAAGAATCCGGACTTTCTCCGTTTCTCCGTTTCTCCGTTTCTCCGCCGGGAGGATTCGCGCGCTGGAAAAATTGAAGAAGGCGGCCGGAAAAAACTTAAAAAAAATATCTTATCAAGGCGATCTATATTTGATAAAATTCAGGCGAATGTCCGCCTTTCACGGCGTTTTTCGCCGGAAGCGGCCTTTTTCGGCCCCCCCTCGGGGCGGGAACGTCCTTTTTCCGTAAAAATCCGTAAGCGACCTTTTCAGAGGGCGTCTGGAGCCGTCGGCGGCCGAGACAGGGGTTCCAGCCTTCGGGCTGAATTTGTATTTACATATTATAAATTATTTACAGTTATTATATTTTTTTAAAGCGTTCTAAAATTAATTATAGTTGTTTATAGTTATTTATCCTCCTAGCGCCTTATTCCAGCGGCCGGACGGCCCGGTCTTAAAATCGGCCGCCGCCTCCGCCTTTTCCGGAAACGCCCTCCAAGGCGCCGAGCCTACCTTTACGGCGCCGCGGCGGAAAAACATCCCAGGTGGTTCCCATGTCATTTAAAGCGAAAATAGCGGTAGTCGTCGGTCTGTTCGTGGTGGTGGCGCTCTGCATCGGAATCGCCGGAACGGTGGCGCTTAGGACCCAGGAAAGAACCATCCGCGAGACTTTCCAGACCGTCGACAACCTCTCTTATCTTAAATCTCTGGCCTTCTGCATGGAGGAGGTGGCGGCCAAGGCCAGGGATTTGCTCCTTTTAGACGAGGAGGCGGACAAGCTGCGGATCAAAGGCGATATCGAGAAAATCATAAACGAGGAGATAAACCCCCTCATAGCCGCCTTCAAGCCCACCCCCCGGGAGGAGCAGGGCTGGAACTCCATGATCGAGACCTGGCGGCAGTACACCGAGCTTTTGAACGGGGTGATGGAAAACAGCCTCATAAACTCCGGCTACTACGCCCGGGTGATGAGCTCCGGCGCCTCGCTCGAGTACTGGATGGGCTACGAGCCCCCCATCCTCAAGATGGTCAACATGGCCCGGAGCGTAAACTCCCCCAAGGCCGACGAATTGTCCTTTCAGCTCCAGACCTGCCTGGAGGCCATCAAGGGTTTGCAGCTCCAAGAGAAGCTGGGCCTCGCCGCGGTGACCCCCCAGGCCCGGAGCGCGGCCTTCGTCGTGGGGGAGGAGGACCTCGCCCGGGTCTCCGCCACCTTGAACAAAATCGAGGGCATTTTATTGAACCCCAAGGTGAAGGCGGACGAGTTCAAGGCCTTTTCGGATCATTTCACGCGGGCCGCCAAAGGGAAGATCGTCTTCGAGGGAAAGGGCAAGCTCTCCTGGACCAAGACCGAGTTCGAACTCCCCCCCCACTTCATCAATCCCGAGTTGGAGGAGATCAGCGCCTTCTACTGGCGCAACGTGAAACCCATGCGGGGCGGCGGAACCGAGATCTTTAAACAGGTGGAGGAGCTCGCGGAGGCGGACTCCAACTACAAGGCCTTCAACATTTTGGATCAGCAGTGCCGTCCGCTCATCACCAGGCTGGTGGCCTCCATCTACTCCATGGTGGACGTCTCGGAAGGCGAGATGGCCGTGGCCAGGGATAACTCCCTGCGCTCCATCAAGACGGCTTTGATCCTCATGTACGTTTTGACCGGCGTCGGGATCCTGGTGGGCGTGGTCTTCGCGGTGATATTCACGACAAAGCTGAACCGCTCCCTCCAGCTCGTCGCGAGCGAGCTGGGAAGCATCTCCATCCAGATAGACGCGGCCTCCTGCCAGCTGGCCTCCTCGTCCAACAGCCTGGCCGAAGGGGCCACGGAAAACGCCTCGTCCTTGGCGGACACCCGCCAGACCTTGGAGGGCCTCTCCAAGATCATCACGGAGAACACCCAAAACACCAAGGAGGCCGACCGGGTTATCCAGGAGACCGCCTCCAACGCCAGGGAGGCCGAGACGGCCATGCTGGAGCTCTCCACGGCCATGGAGGACATCGCCGCCTCGGGAAAGGAGATCGAGAAGATCCTCAAAGTCATAGACGAGATAGCCTTCCAAACCAACCTTCTGGCCCTTAACGCCGCGGTCGAGGCCGCCCGGGCGGGCGAGGCCGGAGCCGGCTTCGCCGTGGTGGCGGGAGAGGTCAGGAACCTGGCGGTGAGGAGCGCCGAGGCCGCCAAAAACACGGCCACCCTCATCAACAGCACCATCCACAACATCGAGTCCGGAACCGGGCTGGTCAAATCCACGGCCGGATCCTTTCAGATGATGGTGGAGAACATCACCATGGCGGCCGACATCTTCTCCAAGGTGGCCTCGTCTTCTAAAGAGCAGGCCCAGAACGTCTCCCTTTTAAACCACGCCGTCCTCGAGATGGACGCCGTGACCCAAAATAACGCCCAGGCCGCCCAGGAAACCTCGCTCGCCGCCTCCGGGCTCACCCAGCAGGTGGAGGTCCTCAATAAGGACATGGATCACCTAATCGAGCTCGCCAAGGGCGACAAGGCCGTGACCAGGCTTCCCGGCGCCGAGGAGTGAGGGCCCGAAAAAGGCTGTCCGGGATCGTTTTCCGGATCGTCCTTATTTACGAACCAGGCGCCCTTCCCAGCCGCTTCGACGGCGGAAAGCCGCTATGACTGGAACGTCAAAGCGTAGGGCGCGCTTTTCGAAACACGTGTGTTGAGGCGCTTTCCTCTTAGGCTGGAATCGGTTTCGGGCTCAAAGCGATTTAAAAGCGCTCGCGATGGAAAGCGCGGCGCGCCTATTATATTTCTGGAGCGTACGGCGACAAAGTCAAACCGACTTTCGGCGCCGTTTCGTTTGGAAGGAATTCCTTGACGAACGGGTTTTACTATACGAAAATCCGCCTAAATTTTTTTGTTTGACGCGAGCGCGATAAAAATCTAGCTATGAAATTGATTAGAAAAAATCACTAGCGTCCTAAACAAGGGATCAGCTCTTCAATGTATTGGCTAAAGCCGGCATATCTTCAAGTTTTTAGAGGGTCTGCACCAAAACTACTCAGAAAGACCCTATCTGAGAATTGGCAGCGATATTATCTGACTTCATACTATTTATAGAAATTTATGTAACTAATGACCTATATATTGGGTTAGAAAAATGCGGAATTTTATTTAGGACGCTAGTGAGAAAAAATACAGAATAATGGGACAAATAATAACATTATAAGGACATAAACCATAGTGTTTCAAAATTTAAGTTTTTCCGCAATATAATATAGGCTAATTTATGCAAAGTATTATTATTTAAAAGGTAAATAAATTTTTTAAAATTCTATGCTTCTATTTATATCGAAATTTTAGTCTTTAGGTCATATTGATTAAACATTTAGTCTTATGTGAGATATAGGTTAAAACATGAATTTTAATATTGAATTTTTTCTAATACATTATATCGCTGACAAACCCCAAAATTTCAAGATAGCAGGGACTTTTCGCGTTCTTATCAATTTTTTTCCCGAATCTAAAGCGAGTTCTGGACACTCCGGGGAGTCGGAAATTTAACTGGAAAAAAGTGTATCTAGTTTTTTAGTGGTAAATCTTGGGAAATCGCTGTAAGATGTAATTTGGTTAGCGTTAAAGGCCCTAAAGTTGACCGACCAACCCGAGAATATAAACCGCCCTTAAAGCGTTTTAATCATGAAAAATATTTTACCCACCGGATTGTGAAACAATGTAGCGCTTAAGATTACTAAGGTGAATATGTTAAACAAAAATAAACTTATTCCTGTAGAGGTATATACTTTTAGAGAAATGATTGAAAAAGGATTTGTCTATGCGGACAAAACAGATTTGCTGCATAGACTCATCACTAACGAAAATTTGAAAAAATCTTTTTTTCTCTCTCGGCCTAGGCGCTTTGGAAAAACAATGCTTTTAGACACCGTAGCTGAAATTTTTAACGGAGACAAGGAAATTTTTAAAGATTTGAAAATATGTCAGACTGATTACGATTTTAAGAAACATCCAGTGATAAGATTTAATATGAATTTGCCCAGCCGTACACCTAAACAGCTTGAAAAAGAATTAGTCGAGTGTCTGAAATCCTTAGCCGATTTAGAAAAATTAAATCTGAGGATCAATAGCTACGTAACTGGACTTTCCGACCTTATCCATGCTGTATGTGATAAGTACCAAGAGAAGGTTGTTATTTTAATTGACGAATATGATGATCCTGTTAGTTCCAAATTGAATAAACTAGATCTGGCTGAAGAAATATCTTCAGTTCTCCGCACTTTCTACTCTGGATTCAAAACGTGCGGTCCAATGCTTCGTTTCGCTTTTGTGACCGGAGTTACACGTTACGCCTTGATGGGCATATCAACGGGTTTTAATCAATTAACAGACATAACATTGGATCCATCATACGCCACCATATGTGGTTTTACTCTTGATGAAATGGATTTATATTTCAGCGAACGTTATCCTCGGATTCTTAAAATCCTAAAAGAGAAGGGTTACATCTCAACAAAATTATGGTCCACGTATGCGCCGTCTGAATCCGAAGAATCCCTAGATTATGAAGATTTTCACGAACAAGCGGTTCGACCGGAGTCCGATTTAATAACAGTTGAAGATTTAAAAAATGAAATACTGAACTGGTATGACGGATATTCATGGGATGGAAAAAACTATGTGTTAAATCCCATTTCCATTCTTAAATTTTTTGAAGAAGCGGATTTCGCGCGTTATTGGAGTAAAACCAGCGCTTCAAAAAATATAATAATTAAACTTCTTGAAAAGATTCCGTTTGAATTCACCGAAGATAAACTGAAATTCGTCCCCCTGGATGACATTTCAGCCGAGGATGTTGGTGATCATAAACCGATTCCACTCTTCTTTCAAACAGGGTATTTGACCGTAGATAAAATTACAAAAAAAGACGGAGAGCTTTACTATTCCTTTAAAGTACCAAACCTGGAAATAAAAAAACAGTATTACGGTATGCTGAATAACGCTTTATTCCAGAAACTGTCCGGTGATAGCGATGGTTTTCAGTTGATTAAGGAATTGAAAAAATCCTTGTTTAAAAAAGACGGGAAGGCGCTTAGTGGAATATTATCGGCATATTTCGCTGGACTACCGCCCGTTCTGCAATCAAAATATTCCGACCCAGGTTTGATTTCGTTGGGTTCAAAACTGAACTACAATGAACATTTCTTTCATCAGCTGTTATGGTCGCTTTTCTGGGCGGTAACCCAGAAAACTAGGGCCGAAGAGCCAGGCGCATTGGGAACTCCTGATTTAGTCGTACCTCTGAACAAGACGACCATTATCGTTATTGAAATAAAATATAGCAAAACAGCGGACGAAGAGGATTTAGACAAAGATCTAAACAAGCTGGCCACAAAGGCTTTAGAAGTAATAAAGAAAAAAAAATACGGAGAAAGTTACAAATTACCATGGAATAACGTAATAACAATCGGCGTTGGAGTATGCGGCAGAGGGGACGTCCTCGCCTTGTTTGGAGAGAGCGATTGAAATTAAAAAACCAGAATGGATAATCACGCGTTTCATCTCTCTTACGCTAAACGGAGCGTCGAGCTATCGTTTGAATTACCGCTGGAATTGAAATCGAAACGAATTACGGACTAAAGAGTCCCCTGTTTAACGAGGTTCGAGGATAGACAAATTTCCCCGTCATATTTTTCGGGGGAGGATAAATTGATCGGGGGTTTCATCGCTCGCCTGAAGCCGGCGAAACTCTTTCCCACGGCTTTTCTCTCTTCCTGGGGTCCGGGTTTAACGTCCGGCTCCGGCCGCTTTTAAGATGGCGGCCCGCTCCTTGTTACCGCGGCGGTTAAATGTTAGAAATACCAAATTATATGGACAGGGACACTGGTCGACATTATTCTAATTTTTATTCGCCGGAGTATTATATCATACAACTTACATCTTACAACGCCCCCTTTTTTTTAGCCGTTTTAACTTCGATTCTCAAGGCGCGCCTCTTTCGCGAAATCGCTCCCTTTTAAGGGAAAAGGCAAGTAGTTCATGGCGCTTTGGGGAAAAAAGCCCGAAGGGAGCTAATAAACGCTTCCCGCGGGCTCTTCGGCGATCCAAAGGATCGACGGATCGTCGTTTCAACGGATCGTCGGTTCCCCCGCCCCGTCAGGCCTTGTAGCCATTATGACTCTGCCTGTAGCCGATGAGGCTTTGGTACATGTGATCGTAGGAGCTGATGGCGTTTTTCAGCTCCTCGTAGGGGAGCATGCGCACGTGGGCGTTTATGTGCCTGATCCTGGTCCAGAGCGTTCCCAGGTTGATGAGGTTTTGCAGTTCCGGAAAGTCCTGGGGGGTGTAGCGCAGCTGATGGATGAGGATGTAGTTCAAAACGGAGATCTCCATCTGCATCTTCTCTCGGTTGCTCTCCTGATTGGGATCGTTTCTCAAGAGGTAGTCTAGAGTTCCGATCTTCTCCTCCACTATGAAGCTTATGAAGGCGTGCACCTGATCCACCAGGGGGAAGAACACCTCCCTTTGGCCCATGGCCAGGGTTTTTTCCAAAGCGACCACGTCGCAGGTGAGCATGACGGGGTGGTAGAGGCCGTAGCGGTTGGGGGCCAGGAGTCCCTGGCTCCAGAGCTGGCGCTCCCTGAGAGCGGAGGGGGGTTTCCCCGGATCCGGCGAGAGCGTGCGGAACAGGAGGTGCCGAAAGTAGCTGTCCTGGAGTTTCTTGTTTTTGGCCAGGGGATGGTTTAAGAGTATCTTCTCTATATCGTTTAAGGTGAGCGGAACCGTCTCCACGATGTTTCGGATGAGATCTGGGTCGTCGCCGCCGACGGCGAAACAGATGCTTTTAAGCCACCAGTAGACATCTTGAGTGTGTTCGCGCTTGGATTCGTTTACGCACTCTTCGAAGAAGTACTCGTGGTCGGCCGGGCTCGTCACCCCCCACCAGTTCATGACGGAAAGTCCGTCCCCTTCGGGGGGGAGGGGGAAGAGCGGGGAAACCATGACTAAAAAGCGCCGGCCCTCGGCGCGGCGGTTTTTTCTGTTCTGCTCCCTGGTGTAGTTCACAAGCTCCGAGAGCTCCCTGGCCGCGTTCTTCTGGGCGGCCTCGCTCCATGAGTCCAGGCCGGTAACGCAGATAACCGAGTAGTGGCCGTTTTCCGGAGAGAAGAAGGATTGAATGTTTTTTCGGCGTTGGGAGTGTCTGTTTAAAGAGTCGTTGTCGTTTAGGAAAGAGAGAAGGCTTTTATAGTCCGTTTTAAGAGAGGCGTCCAAAAAATCAAGTTCAGGTCCGGCGTTGTCCCTCACCACCTTCTGAATCATCGAAATGAACTCGCGGTTTAGATTCGGGAACGGAACGCGTAAAATCACGTTGTTTCCGTTTTTGAGTTCGGAGGATATGGTTATTATGAAACGTTCTATGCTTCTAGGCGTGTAGGCGTCGTATGAGTACATGCGGGAGGCTCCGTAGGGGGTCTGGTTTTCCGGTTGAAGGTGAAACGATCTAACTGGCATGCGCGAATCCTTCTTTAGACGCGCCCGGGGGGCGGATTTTCGGCCGCGGCGGCCGAGTAAGAAAATAGCAAAATAACGGCGGAAATGATAGCTTTGAAAAAAAGCGGGAGGAACTTCGATAAACGCGTGAAACGGCGAAAAAAACACCCGTCGCCGGAGGCAGAGGGGGGAGGGAGGCCGGAAAAGCCCTCCGGCCTGGGACCGAAAGATCCGCGGCTCCGCGCCGGGACCTTGGACCGGGGCCTTTTTAGTCCCCCAGCTCGACTAAAAAGTCCGGATCGAAGAAGGCCGGAGCCCCGGGGGAGCCCCCCCGATAGACTAGGAGGCCGGCCTTTTCCAGGCTCTGGAACCTTCCGTCCAAATCAAGGAGCCCGTCGGAGCGGCCAGAGTTGAGGGAACCGCGGCTTAGGCCGCTTCCGTCCGCGGGAAAGAGGCCTTTCAAGAGCCTGCCGTTTTCCAAAAGCTCCCGGTAGCGGCCGGAAAAGCCGGGATCCTCCAAGAGGCCGGATAAAATGAAATCCCAGCCCCGGCTTTCTTTAAAAAGCCTTTCCGGATTCGGCGGCGGAAATCCCGGCCGCTCCAGATGCTTCAAAGACTCCGTGAGGGCGCGGTCCCATTTTTCCAATACTACGGAAGTTTCCGGCGGACAGCCGGAAGGGAGGCGGAAGAAGTCGAGGTCCTCCCGGGAGCGGACGACCAATATCGCCCGGACCGGGCTTTCCGGAAAGCGGCGCCGGAGCCCGTCGAGGAGGAGGTCGCCGGCCTCCCCCGGATCCCCCTCGATTTCGGCCACGAGCCAGAGGGGCGCGGCCGGAGAGCCCTCCGGCTCTCCGGCTTTGGCCGCGGCCGGCGTCAGGGCGCGGAGGATCCTCTCCGCTCCCTCGGGGTGGAGCGAGCTTTCGGGGAGGAAGCCGAGGAGAGCCGCCCGGAAGCCCCGGGCGAGGGCCAGGGTGGCGAGAAGCGGCGCCGCCCGTCCGATCCCCGTCATGAGGGTGCCGAAGACGTAACGGAGCGGGGCCTCGCCGGAAAAAAGCCTCTCCTCGTCGTGGAAGCTTAAGACCGCCGGAAAGGCGCCTTTAAGGGAGAGGCCGTCTAGCGCGGGCGCGGGTTCGGGGAAGGCGAAATTCAGCCCCTCCGAAACGAGGGAGGGATCCGGCCGCAGGAGGCGTTTTCCGGCCTCCTCGAACTCCAGGGAAGAGGAGAAGGGGGAGGCGAGGCGCCGGGAGCGGCGGTTTAAAAGGGGTGGCCGCGTTTCATCCTCCGCCTCGCCGGTTAAAACCTCGATTATCTCGTTGTCGTCTTCCGGCAGGAGATCCTTCGGGTCCGGGACGCCGAGGCGGTAGCCCGCGGAATCCTTGGCCAGGATGGAAAGGGCCGTCATCTCGTCTAAAATCTCGGCGAGCTCGTCTAAATCCAAAGATAGGCCGGGGCGGTTTTCCAGAAGCTCGGGGAGGATCGAGGACGCGGGAAGGGAGTTCACGGCGTGGCGGCCCCCCGACTCGTTTTCACGGTAGCCCAAAGTGTAAACGATGTAGGCGAGGACCCGGTGGAGGGGGTGCTCGTTTAGGGAGGCCTGGAAGAGCTCGCGGGCCCGCCCCGCCGTGTTTCCCAGTTTGAAGGCGCGGACGTAATCCCGGTCTCCCAAGAGGACGGGCGGAAAGGAGCCGGGGCGGCTCAGGGCGGAGTCCACCAGCTCGGCCCCGAAATCCGCCAGGGGACCGGGGCGGCCGCCGGAGATGTTTAAAACCCTCTCCGGCAGCGAGGCGTTGGCGGGAAGGAGCCCCAGGGCCACCAGGGGTTTCAAGAGGATGTCGGAGGCGTCGCCGCTTTCCAAAGGCCCGAGGCGCGCCGGAGCCGCCAAGGCGGAAAGAGGGGAGTCCGAGAGCTCGGCCAGGCGGTACACCGCCCTCCCTCCGGCTAAGATCGCCCGAAAGGCCGACCCGCTCTCCTCCACCAGCGCGCTTAAAAGCCTCCCCCCCGGATGGCTTAAAAGGACGTCCCTTTCCGCGAGGGAGTCGGCGTCGTCCACCAACAGCAGCACCCTTTTGAGCTTGGAGGCGCCCTTCCCCGAGAAGAGCCGTAAAACGTCGGTTTTCAGATCCCCGGAGGACTCCTCCGCCTCAAGCCCCAGGGGCCCCAGGGCGTCGGCCAGGAGTTCGGCGATGGAGGCGTGGTCGCGGCCGTTTTTATAGAGGATGTACTGCCCGTCCCGGGGACGGTGCCGGGAGGGGTCGCCGGCGAGGCGCCGGAGCACGGCGCTTCGGCCGTAACCCCGGCCGCCGTAGAAGAGGGCCGGGCCCCGGGAGTCCCAGAGGCGCCGGAGATGGGCGCCGCGGCCCCTGAAAAGGGGCCGCGGGGAATCGCCGGATTCCCGCGACGGCCCTCCGGAATCCCCCGAGGAATCCGGAGGGAGGAAGGGGTTGCAGTTTCCGAAGATCGGGGCGCACTGGAGGAAGGCCTCCCTGAGCTCGGCCGGGTTCCGGCCGGGCAGCGCGGCCGCGAAGGCGGAGAGGCCCCGATCCAGAAGCAGGAAGTTGGCCCCCTCCTCTTTGGCCAGCGTGAGGATCTTCTCCCGGGTGCCCGGGGAGAGGACCGCCGGGGTTATGAGCACGACCGCCGGAGCCAAGGCCGCCCCGGCGAGGGGGGATCCGGAGGGGGGGCTGAAAAGGGAGGGCTCGTCTTTGGCCGCCGTCTCCGCCGACTTGAAGTATTCCAGAAAATCCCTCGGTCCCGGGTTCTCGGCCCAGCTCGCCGCCAAAACGCAGGCCCGCCTCTCCCCGTCCCCGTAGAGGGGGAGGGGGGAGTTGAAGGAGAGCTGCGCGCGGTAGACCCGCAGGAAATGGGGCGCGCCGCCCCGGAAGCGGGCGGCGCGGATCTCCATTTGATCCTGGGGGAAGCCCAGGCGCTCGAAAAGGGAGGACAAGGTCTTGTCGAGGTTCCTCCCATTGTCTCCCGGCGATCGTTCCAGCCTGAGCCAGTCGTTCTCGCTCTTCTCCAGGGCCTCGAAATCGAATCCGGTGGCGCCCTGATCCCTCTGGCGCTCGAAGGGGGAGCCCTTTTTCCGGCTCTCGGTGAGGAATTCGTGGAAAAGCTCCAGGCGGCTGGAAAGGTCGATCCGCTCGGGAACCGGCGGAAGCTCCAGTCCATCGGAAACGAAGCGTTCCATGGCCGAGAGGAGGTTTTCGGCGGCCTTTATCTCCAGATCCCGCGCCAGGGAGGAGGCGTATTCCCGGTAGGGCTCCAGCTCGGCCGCGGCCAGGTGCTTGTCCAAAGCGAGGAGCCGGGTCTCCATGGCGGCCCGCGACAAGGCCGCGCGGATCTCCATTTCCGATCCGATCTCTTTCAAGGCGACCCTTATCGAGGCGTAGCGCTCGAGAAAGGGGGCTTCCAGAACGGCGGCGGTGAAATCCCCCAAGGATTTGTCCCGGTCGCTTTCCACCGGGGCGTCGGAGACGTCCGCCTCCTCCGCCTCCTCCGCCTCGCCAAGCTCGGAAAGGGAGTTTCTAATCCTTTTAAGCTTTTGGGCCGCGTCCCGGGAGTAGTCCGGCGGGAGCGCTCCGGAAAGCCTGAGGTTTTCCAACTTGTCCTCCAAAGATTCCAGCAGGTTCGATGACGAGCGGGGGTAGCGCTCCAGGGCGTCCTCGAAGAGGTCCTTCAAGGTCATGATCTTTTCGGGATGCTCGAAACCCAGGTAGTGGGGGTGGATGGAGAGGAAGGCGTGGGGGATCAAAAGCTCCTCTTTTTCCAGATGCAGGGTGAAGCCCTTTAAAAGGTCGGGCTTTTCGAGGGAGAGGGTCTCCAAAAGCTTTTCGAGCTCCGGCTTGTGCCCGTCCCTGCCGTGGGCCACGTCCTCCACCGCCGTTAAGCGGTAGCGCAGATCCGCCATGGGGTCGTAGGAGTAGACTCCGGAAAAGAGCGTGCCCGGCGTGAAGTCCAAAGGACGCGAGTCGTCCGGCGGGAGGTCGGCCGGCTTTAAGTTGAAGGTGGCGAGCTCCTCGAGCTTCTCCTGCAAAAGCGAGCTTCCCGAAGGGGCGAAAGAGGAGAGGCTCTTAAGCGCCCGGGCGGCCCGGGCGGAGTACTCTTTCAAAACGTCGTGGAAGTAGAGGTTGCGGGAGCCGTCCTTCCGGCCCACGCTCTGATGGAACTTCACCCATTCCTCCGCCATGTCCAAACACTCGGTGTAGCGGTTCACCAGGCTGTTTTTGGCGCTGGAGACTATCTCCCTCATCTTCTGCTTTTTCGTGAGCGCGCTTATCTCGGATCTGATGTTGGCCTCGTCACGGTAGTGCTCGATCTTTTCCACCAGCTCCGGAATGTCCTCGCCTAGGTAAGCGGCGTTCAAGAGGCTCCTAAGTTCCGAGGGTCCCTTTATGATCTCCTGCCAGAGGACGTGGGCCTTTTGGTAGCCTATGGAGCGCCGGGGGGCCTGGTATTCGAATTGCCGGGTCCTCTCTTCGAGGTTTTTGCGGATCAGAGAGGCGTCCTCCTTGTAGAACAGCTCCCGCACGCTTAAGTTGTACGCGTCGTCGGAGGCGGAGAGGATGTTCTCCTGGAAGCAGGCGAAGAGCTCCTTTAAAGGCGGAACATCCTCGAAGCTTTCCGCGAGCTTCACGACTAACCCGTAGATGAAATGTCCGGGAGCCAAAACCGCCGGCCGCAAAGCGGCCGCGGCCAAAAGGGGGGCCAGGCGCCCTTTGCCCGCGCTTTCGAAGACGGCGCCTTCGGAAAGACGCTCCAAAAGCTCCTCCAGCTCTCGCCGGGCGCGGGTGAAGGAGGGGTGGAAGTTCAAACCCAGATGCAGGAGCCTGGCCAGATCCGCGGGGAACACGAAATCGTCCGTGGCCTTGGAGAGCCAGTAGAGCGCGCCCGTGTCCCCCAGCTCCAGGAGTCTGTCGGAAAGGGTCTCGAGACGGCTTAAAAGATTCTCGGAGTAGATGAAAAAGGAGGGGGCGCTCCGGTCCTCCACCCCGCGCAAAGCCTCGAGGGCCTCCAGGGCGAGCTGGGCGGGCGGTTTTCCGGCGGGCTCGCCCTCCGGAAGGGAGGAGTCCTCCTTAAAGCCCGGGGCGCGCTCCCTATCTCCCGCCGGAAAGGCCTCCTGGGCGCCGTATTTCTGATTCTCCCCCGCGGCCTGGGTCCGGGGGTGGGGCTCCCGCCTCTCTTTAGCCTTCTCCTCTTTTTCGTGGGCGGCCTCCTCCGCCTCACTTTCCCTCTTATCCCGCTTTTCCTGCTTTTCCCTATCCTTTTTGTCCCTTCTCCTTTTTCTATCCTCCTCTTTTTCCGCCTCCGTCTTCCCCGAAGAGCCTGTCTCCTCGACCCTTTTCGGCTGGGCGGCGGAAGCGCCGGCGGGGCTTTCCGGCTCTTCTTCCGGAATCCAGTCGGGGTCGATGAAGCCGCGGATCAGGGGTCGCGCGGGGAAGCCTTCGAGGATCTTGTCGAATTCCCCTTTTTCCGCCCGGGAGACGAATTCCGGGGAGAAGTCGTAGGAGAGGGTGTCGAAATCGTCCGCCCTCATGGGCTTGGGGGACAGAAGGATCCGCGCGGCTTCCGCGGGGATGGGAAGCCTTTTTTCCGGTTCGGCTCCGGGAGGGAGGTTGTTTAGATCCCTTATGAAGGAGGAGATTTTAGCGGCGTCCCCCTCCCCGAGGTTTCCCTCGGAGAGGAGTTTTTCGAAGAGCTCTATGAAGACGTGCTCCAAGCGCGGCCGGTCGAAGGCCAGACCCGCGACCCTTTTCACCTCGCCTAGCCAGTTTTCGGAGTTTTCCAGAAAAGCCGAGGCGAAATCCTTGATATCCAAGTCTTTGAGGTTTTTTAAAAATTTCAGTTCGGGAAGGTCGTCCCGGTAGCTACCGAGGGCGAGGCGCGTCTTTTTCAAGGTGGCGTGTAAAAGGCCCCGGAACTCCGAGCTTTTCTCGGGAAGAAGCGCGAGGCGCTCGTAAGTTAAACGGGGCGTTTCTGCGATTTGTTTAAACACCGTCCCGCAGCGGCGGGCCTCGCGGTTAATTTTTTTCAAATCGTCGTGGAAAACGTTTTCAATAATTCCCCTGATTTCAGAAAGATTGATGAATTTATCGCACTTTTCCATGAAACGGCGGGGATATCTCGGTTCCCGGCCTTCCAGGGTCGAAAGCATGGCGGATGTCGAAATGAGGGGATATTTTTTCTTTTTGAGCCTTTGGCGGTAGTAGATGTAGAAGAGCTGGCGCAACCCACCGTCCGCCAGCGGCCCGTTTAAAAAAAAGGGCGGCGAGGTGACCGATCTGTACCAGAGGTGCGCGAGTATTTTTAGATGTTCTTCGTTTCCCAGAGCCGTTTCGGCCACCCGGGAACGCAGGGCCTGGATGTTTTTTTTAAGCTCTTCTCGGGTGAGCTCGAAGATGTTTTCCCCGCCGCCGTTTCCCGAAGCGAGTTTTCGGTAGCGGGATATGAGCTTGTCGAAAAAGGGGGAGTCCATGGAGATGTCTTGGAAAAACCGCAGCGCGGTCTCCTCGTTTTTCAGCTTCTCCATTATCTGCGGGGGGAGCCAGAATTCAAACTGGTCGGGAAGGCGTCGGCTCATGTCGTCTCCTTAAAAAAGCGTGGCGGTGAAAGACCGGAAAGGCTTGAATGGGTTGAAAGACCGGAAAGTCTTGAAAAAACGAGGCCGCGGCCCCTTCGCCGGGTGAAAGGCCCTTCGGAAGGGAAGGCCTGGCCTCACGCTTCCAGGCGCCGGGCGGGTGTCGTTTCGGGCGCCGGACCGGCTGGAAGGGAACATTCGCATTATCCCGGCTCTGAAAACGATCCTGCGACTTTTTTTCCGGAAGCGCAAGATCGCCCTTTTGACTCTTTCCGACCGAAAAGGGACGGGAGGCGGAAAAAGCGGAAAAAAGCGCGGTGATTTTAAAAAAAAGCGGGAAAAAATGGACGGAATGGAAAAATTCGGAAAAAAGCCCAGTTTTTTTTCCCCGGGAAAAAAACCGTCCTCACGGGGCCTCGCCCGGCCGGGAAGCGTCGTTTCCGGCCTTTAGTCCCGAGTCCAGGTCTGGATCACGTCGCCCGGACCCACCATTCCCTCCTCCACCTTAAGCACCGAACTCCTCTCGGAGACGCTTTCCACCCTCAGACGGGCTATGGGGGCTCCGGGGATGTTGTAGACGTAGCCGATATCCGAGGTGATGGTCTCCGGATAGCTTAAAAGGACGAATTTCAGGCCCCTTTTCATGCCCACGTTGTCTCCGAAGTTTATGGTCACCAAATCGTCGCCCTCGGTGTTGGTCACCACGGCCTTGAAGGGGAGGGCCCTTAGTCCGTCCAGGGAGCGGTAGTAGATCATATCCAGGGCCTCGTCCAAGGTCTCCTCTATCTCCTCCTGGTTGGGTTTGAAGACGTCGACGGCGCCGTCCATCCCGGGCGCCTCCGCCGCGCCCACTCTGACGTTGGATTCGGAGGAGCGGGAGGTGATGACCGAGCCGTCCGACGGATCGTAAGCCCTTATGAGGAGGATGCCGTCCACGAACTGGCTCTTCGAGGTGAACCAGCGGACGAGTTTGCGCCAGCCGGTGCGCTGCTGATGCTCGCCCACGTGGGAGATGGCCCCCTCGAAGACCACGTTGAGGTTGAGGGCGCGGCCTATCTCGCTCGCCTCCTCCGGGGTCATGGGGTATTTTATCCCCCTGGATTCCACGTATCGTCTCACCTCTTCGGTGTCCACCACCAGGAAGTTGGAGTTTTCCTGGTAGGTCTCGGCCACCAGCCTGGCCATGTTGGGGCCGGCTTCGGAGTTTCCCAGAAGGGCCTGATCCTCGAAGGGGATGACCCCTATCCGGAGCTTGACCGGAGAGATGAATTCGGGACCCAGGAAGGGCACGCTGAGCTCGTGATCCTTGACGAAGTCGGTGACGACGCCGCAGCCCGCGAGGGTTAAAACGGAGAGGAGCAGGAGGCAAACCGGAAGACGCGGAAAAAGGGTCATGATGGATAACCGTGTAATTTAGGGATAAATTAGTGTGATCATCGGCTCGGGAAAGCCGGGGTTGGTCGGAATTAAGAAACGAATTAGAGGCGAATAAAAAAATAAGACGCGGAAATCCGATTCCGCCGTTATCTAAAAAAAACTTCCATCCGCCGTGAAAGGCGGACCTAAGCGGGTTTCATCCTCCCGTTCTCCCTTGGAAAGAGAGATCCGCGGGCCGAAGAATTCCATGCCGGCCCAGGATGGCGATGAGCGGAGACGGGGAAGAATCCATCTCTAGACCTCCAGGGGGACGAAAAGGGCTTTGACATCCCTTCCGTTTCCATGGAGCGAGAGCCCCAGATCGATAAAGTCGTTAGCGTCTTTTTCGAAAAAGCCGCGATATTTCCCTTTAATTATGTCGTTTAGAGCCTTCCTTGAAGCTTTGGCGAGGATGTTGTCAATTTTTACAGCGTTGTTTATCGTTCCAGCCGCTTCAATTAGAATGGCTTTTTCAAGTTCGTTTGGAGGCGGTTTCTTTTTACAGGCCTCCGCCAGGGCGAGTTCCCTCTCCGCCTTTGGAAGCTTTTTAAGAGCCTCTTCGGATGAAAACCAGTTTTGATCGGCTGTATTTGTTATCTCTTTCCTTTTTTGAGACAAAAATTGATGGTATTCATCGACGTTGAATTTGGTTATCGCCAACGCGGCGATAATCTCGTCAACCTCGTCAATCGTAAACGAATCTAACGCGAGTTTGGCTAAAATCTCGTTTTCCCTCTCGATCGAAATTTTTATTTCAGCCGGACAGTATTTAAATTCAATAATGACAAAGATTATTTCGCTAAATTTAACGCGCGAATCCGGACGACCCGTGGAACCCGATAGTTCGGACGCGGTGTCAAAACCCATGCCTAGGATGTTAAAACGAACCAGGGAATGGAAAGTTATTTCATCCTTCGGCTTTTGAAAATAGCTTATTTTGGCAAAAAAAACTCTAAATATCCGGCTCACCTCTCGTGAATTTCCCGCGAAGGGCGCTTTTCGCGGTTTTTCCTTCTCCGTCGCCAGATCTCGTTTTGGAAGTTCAAAAAAGAGTTTAAAACATTCGTCATAGTAAGCGGTGGAAACATCGGGGTTGGGTAGTTTGAAAGAAAACGACACCTGAACGTCTTTTCGCGATTTTCCAACATCCCAGCGGAGGATTTCGGCTTTCAATTCCGAAACATCGTCAGTCGGAAACATAGCTCCCTTTTTTTTGAGACTTGTTAGAGCATCCTCCATCCGGTTCGAGATGAGGGAGTAGAATTCATCCAGAGTGAACCAGCGAATACCGGCGTATAGCGGATCTAGGGAGGTGTAGTTTAGGTGATTGGGCCTGAAATCCATTGACGCGAGGGCTTGTCTGGTTAAACCCGTGACAAAGGTGAAGCGGACGCGTGGCGCCGTCTTCGACTCTTTTAGAATGGCGAAGAAATCGTGAAGCGCGCCGGCGTTGGCCTCGGCCAGCTTACGGTTGGCCATGTGTCTCGCGACCGGGTGGTCGTATTCGTTAATAAACGCCGCGGCTTGGGATCTATGTTTTTCACTTAGAGATTCTATAATGGTTCCGAAATATCTATCAGGGGTTAGTCCTTTAACGTTTAATTCAGCTTTATTCGCTATCTTCTCCAGCATGTCCATGAGGTTGCCGCTAAGAGTTTTCGTTCTGTTCGACCGCGTTGAAAGACTTAGAAAGAGAACTGGATGCCTGGGGAAATCATAGCCGGATTCGTCAATCAAAAGACCTTTAAAAAGACCGCGGTTTCCGGTGAGAATTTCTTTCATCGTGTGGAGTAAGAGCGTCTTCCCGAAACGGCGGAGACGGGACAGAAAATAGTTCCGTTCGGCGCTCTCAAGCAGGCTGAGGATGTATCCTGTTTTATCGGAGTAAAGACGGTTTAGATTGATTAATTCCGCGAACGACTGATTGCCCAGCGGAAGTTCTTTTACGGTCATAATTCCTCTCCTTTGATTGTTTTGGCCTGTTCATCGTCAATCCTTCGCTCAATCCGGACGGTTGCCGGCGCCGCGGAAAAAAAGCGGGTGATGTCAATATTTCCGGGGCTTGACAACCACGCCTGGGACGCGCCTGGGCGACGGACGTTTCGAGGCGGGGAGAAAAGCTTTCGGGAAGGGTGGGGAATCATTGGAGACGGCTTTGATATGTATTTAATATTTAATAGATATAATTAAATATAACCTATGTTATAATAAAATAAAATAATACATCGTATAAAACATAACGCGCTTCCCGCGCCGTCCGGCGCGGGAAGGAAACGGCGTCAACGAAAAACGGGAGCGCTTGGGCGCGGCGTCCCGCGGTTTTTAAGCGGGCCTGGAAGCTATTGTCAACGCTCTCGGGTATTTTATCATAACTGGACGGTCGTTTTAAAGAGGGAATGACGCCCCGCGTCCGGGGAAGGGCGGGGGGGGCGGCGCCCCGCCGCTCGGGAAAGCGGGGACCGCGGAAATAAACCGCCGCCTCGCTTTAGGCCGCCCCGGGCGAGTCGGCGGGCGCTTTCCCGCCCTCCGCGGCGCCGTCGGCGCCCCGAAGGCCGATTTGGGGACGGCTCCCTCTTTAACCGCGGGGAGTTTGAAATTTGTGTATTTTAGTGGCCGCCCCCAGGCGGACGTTGTCCAGCCCCCCCAGGCGTTCCAGGCGAAGCGGATTCTCTCTTTCGCCCGGCGTCGGTAAGGACGATTTTCAACGGTTGGGTTTAGCCGCGCGTCCCTTTCGCCTCTTGTGAATTTCCCGCGGATGGCCGGTAATAAAGGCGTTTTTCGCGTGAAAAGCCTTCGGGGCTTTCATGCGGCGGGGCGCGCTCAATCGTTTTTCATGAAAGTTATTTCCGCCGCCCGGTTTTTCTTCCCCATATAATGAAAAGCGAGTTCAACGCCTTCTTCAGGGCGCGCGGAAGTTAGCCGGAAAATCGCCGTTTGAAACATTTTTTTAAGAGTTTTTTCCGAACGGCCTGGAGCGGATCTATCCGCCGTAGGAAAGCGCCGCCGGAAAGTCTTAGCGGATTTAAGCGGAGTTGAAACGTTTTAGATTGAAAAAAATCGCAAATGGAAATTGTTTTAGATTTCCGGAGGGGGCGCGTTTCGGGAGCGGCCTTGATAAAAGCTGAGGTTTTCGGCCCGCGGTTTCGAAATTCCTCATATCTTCCCGTCGCCGCTTTTTGTTTGAGGCTTTTTTAAAGCGTACTCCATCCGCTCCAAAAAAAAAGGGAGTAGAATTCGTCCGGATTGAGCCCGAGGGACGCTTTTTCGCCGCGGATCTTGGAAGATGTCGTTGGGGATGTTCCCGAAACTGGAACGCGTCGACAAAAAGGGGGGGCGCGTATCCGCGCGGGCCGCCTGGCGATCGCGGGAGGGACGCGGAGACGGAAAAAAACGTCACGAAACGGCCAAAGAAAAGGCCGTTCCGCGAAGGAGCGGGGCTGATAAATCCGCGAAGGGCGGAAAACAAGGTGGAAAACAAGAGGGATGGCGGCGGCTTCAAGAGAAAAAAAGGGGGGGGTGGCGGTGGGGATTTTAGGCGGAATAGCCGGTCTTTCCTCTCTTAGTTTTCCGGCCCCAGAAAGATCTCGTGGGCCCTTTCCAGGTGCGGGAGGCTTAAGGACAGGTTTTTTCCGATGAGGTAGGCGGAGCGGATGGAGCTGTAGCCCTGGAAGGCCCGGTCGGGCCAGACCACCTGGGGCTTCTTCTCGTCCGTGAGCCCTAGGTTCATGGCGGCCTCCCTCCCCCCCAGGGCCGCCTGCTTGAGGGAGGGGCTGGCGGACCAGGAGAGGGCGGCCTGAAGGAACTCGGAGTTCCAGGCGGGGTTGTCGGAGTCGAAGGTTCTCGGCCTGGCCCCCAGGGCCATGGCCAGCCTTTTGGCCTCGCCGCTCGCCTCCCTCACGAAGCCGGCCATGTCCCTGGGATCCTTTAGCTCCCTATGGGATTTGAGGTAGGCCCCGTAGAGGGCGTAGGCGTCCGCGAGGGCGGCCGCTGTCTGCACCCCCACGGGGTCGTCCGAGACGAAGACCTTGAAAGAGCCGTTTTTAAAGAGCGAGGCCTCGTGGAGCTTCCCCACCCGCTCGGGGGCGGCCAGAATCCAGAGCCCCCCCTTCTCGCCAATGAGCTCCTCCGGAAGGAAGGGGCCGCTTAAGGCCATGATCTCCAGTTCCGGACGTCCGGCCGCGACCGAGGCCTCCCAGGCTATCTGAATGGGGAGCCTGTGGGAAAGGGGGTCGAAGCCGCGGCTCGCGAGGATGACGCTTTTTAAAGCCAAGGCTGAGTTGAAGATGGCGGAGAGGGTGGCGGAAACCGAGGCGGGGGGCGTCGCCACCACCACCTGGTTGGCCTTGCGGAAGGCCTCCACGGCGTCGGAGGTGGGGAAGACGTTTTTAGGGAGCCGCACCTGAGGGAAGTCCCCGTGCACCCGGGTCTCCCCCAGAGACTGGGTGTCCTCCTCGGAGGGGTTGTAGACCGAGAGGCTGGAGTTGTGGAACCTCCGGTCGTTTAAGGTGCGGCGTCCCAAAAACCAGGCCAGGGCGTAGCCCCAGGCCCCTTCGGAGCAGACCACGATGTTCTCCCGCGCCGAGGGGCTGTAGAGGCGGCGGTCGCTGTGGGTGGCGTAGTAGGAGAGGGCGTGGGGGTGGCGGATTTTGGGAATTTTGTTGGAAAAACGGGGCCGCCCCCCCAGGATCCCCCGGGAGATCAGGGATTTGAGGCCGTCGTCCACGGCCGCCTTCAAGGGCTGGTCGCGGATGAAGTCCTCGAAGTCGGGCTCGGCGTCGAAGACCCTCCGGTGGTAGTCCCGGATCTCGGCCGCGGCCTCTTCGGCCGCGGCCTCCAGATCCCCGCTCCCGTTTTTCAGCGCCGTCTGCAAAGCCAGGGCGGTGAGGTTCGCGGACATGATTTTTTTATCCCGGGCTATCTCCCTGATCGCGTACTGGGCGGCGTACTCGTCCAGCTCGAGGCCCTGGGAGTCCCGGCTCCACTCGCTTTTAAGCTCGCTTAAAAGCCTCCCCTCGGAAAAGGAGACGAAGGTGCGGCCGTAGATCCCCTTGAAGCCTCCGGCCAGGGCCCTGAGGGGGTGGAGGGGGTTTTTCAAGAGGCTCCTGAAAAGATGGTTCCCGCCGGCCCAGGAGGCCAGGGAGCGGCCCTCCGAGAGCTCCAGATCCTCCGGCACCCGGGAATAGCTGAGGGAGACCGGCTGCACCAGGACGTCCCCCCGGGCGGACAGGGCGCCTTGGATGGTGACGAGCCTCCGGGGGATCCTTAGGGAACCGTCCCTAGTGCGGGCGCCTCCGGACCAGGCCTCCAGAAAGATGCCCTGGGGCTTTCCCATCTCGGCCAAGGCCTGGCAGTAGTGGTGCAAAGAAGAGAGATACGAGCGGGAGGCCCCCTTGCGGATGATGACGTAGGAGCCCAGCCGAAAGAGGCGGGTGAGGCTGGGGGTGAACATCATGTTGAGGCCGGCCGCGAATAAGGGAAGCGAGAGCCCTAAGGAGTCCAGGAAGATGTCCAGGATGAACTCGTCGAAGTGCGAGGTGTGGTTCACCAGATACACCACCCCTATGCCCTCCTCCTGGGCGGCTTTGAGCTTGGGGAGGTGTCTTAGTTCCCTTTGGTCTTTGGATACGTAGAGATCGGAAAGGCTCCGTGTCTCGAAGAGGGTCGTCACGATGTTTAAGATGGCGGCCCTCGCGCTCCGGTGCAGGTCTAAATCGTAGCGGCAGGAGATCACGTCCATGTGGCTCTGAATCTCCTGGCGGCTCACGCCGCCCTTCCCCTCCAGGGCCCTTTCGGTCAGATCCGCAGCCAAGCCGACTATCTTCGCTTGATCGCCGAAGGCCGGCTTGTCCATGGGGTGCTCGTTTAAATAGGTCTTCCCCGGGTCGAACTTCCCCAGCCACTCCACCAGCTTAACGAAGTCCACGCGCTTAATGACGTACTTGAGCGGCGCGTTGAGGACGGGTTTGAAGTCGAAGGGCACGGTGAAATCCTAAAACCGGAGGGCGGGTAAAAAGGGCCGGGAAAAAGAGCCGGGAAAAAGAGAAGGAGGCGTCCCGACGCCGGGCGCCGGGACGGCGGGGAGATTGTTTTCAGCGGAAATTTTCGGCTGAATGAAAAGCATTTTGACAGATCGGCGTATTTTCTTCAAGAGAACGATTGAGGCTGAGGGGCTGGGGAGATGGGGGAAGAGGAGAAGGAGACCGGGGATAAGGCGGAGGAGAGTGGGAGAGTGGGAGTTAAGGAGGAGGAGAATGAGTAAAGGAGGAGGAGAATTAGTAAAGGAGGAGGAGAATGAGTAAAGGAGGAGGGAATGAGAAAAGAAGGAGCACGCAAAAAGAAGGATGGGAATGAGGAAAGGAGGAGGAGAACGGGGAAAGGGGGAGGGGAACGGAGGACGACTACGTTCGGGGTGGATGAAAAATATCCCCGGCCCTGAAAAGGGCCGGGGACTCGCCAGGGAGGCGGGAAGGGAGTCCGGCGCGGAAGAGACGCTACGCTCGCTTTTTCGGGGGAACGGAATTAACGATGGCCTGGCTCACCAGCTCCGCGGCCAGGGCTCCCAGGTAAGACGCGTCGAACTCCCCTCCGGTTCCGGAGCTAAGCGCGAACACCATGTCCCCGTCCCAGAGAAGGTGGGCCGGATAAATAGCCCGGGGTATTCCGGCCGCGGCCATTCTGGCCAGGCGGTGGGCCCCCAGCTTGTCCATTTTCGCGTTGGTGGCGACCGCTATGAGTACGGTGTTGGTGTTCTCCTTTTCCGGCTCCGTTCCGGAGAGGATTTTTAGTATCTCCTGGCGGCTGAGGAAGGTTCCGTCCGGATGCCTCACCCCCGAAATGATTTCCCCGCTGCGGGGATCCACCACGCTCCCCACGGCGTTCACCACGGCCAGGGCGGCGATTTTAAGCCCTCCGGCGAGTTCTATTCCGCTGGACCCTATTCCCGAGGGACTGGAGAGGGTGTCGGAAATCTTCCCCGTCTCGGCGGAAAAGCCGGCCCCGAAGGGGCCGCTTTTCAAAGGAGCCTTTGACGCGGCCACGGCGGCGGCGTAGCCCATATCCTCGTCCGGAAGGGTTCCCTGGGAGAGGTTTTTCGGGTAGTCGTAGATGACCGCGGCGCTCACTATGGGGACTCTTATGGATCCGGTGTCGAAGCCTAGGTTCTTTTCCTTTAGATACCTCATCACCCCCGTGGCGCTGGCCAGCCCGAAGGCCGAGCCTCCGGAAAGAACCAGGGCGTGCAGGGAGGAGACCAGGTTTTTGGGATTGAGGAGCTCGATCTCCCTGGTGCCGGGAGCGAAGCCGGGGCCGTACGCGGAGGCCACCGCCCCGTCGGGGGCGAGGATGACCGTGCAGCCGGTTTTCATCTCTTTATTTTCGCGGTGGCCCGCTAAAAATCCTTCAATCTCGCTTATACTCGTGTACTTCATGAAAGGCACCATGTATTATCACCTTACGCTGGAGGTACTGTGAAACGCCCGGCGGAGGTAATTTTTGGTTATTTTACAGCAAAAGTTTAAAAAGCGGAAGAAGCGCGTTTCAAGATTCCAAGCGGTTTTAAGCGGCCCGGGTTTGAGAAATTTAAACGCGGCTTTCCCCTGTGAAATCTTTCTTCCGAAGCTAGCTTTTCCGGAAGAGCAGGATAATCGATACTGTTCTTTGATGGAAAAACATTGAAACGGAAAAGCTGGATACTGTTATTCCGGCGGTTAAATATCAGATCCAAGTACGAGGTCGGGAAGATAGACCGATAATATTCTAACTTATATCCGTTAAAATAATGTGATGAAGGATGCCTAAGTTCTGACCATCATAGTCAGAAAACCTCTCTCATTGGCGTGTCCGTCGCGGATGATGACGCCGCTGATTATTTGGCCGGGGCGCTCGCTCTGGAGGGATACAATTTGCGCGCCTGTCTATCAGGTGCCTGTCATTAATCTGCCGCCGCTCTATTAGTATTGAAAACGATGCTTCCATCATCGGTATCGGGACGGTTACCACAACGTCCGGGCGCCGCGGGCCCCGGGACGAAGTCGTTCACCGCGGGGGAAGCGACTTATCGATGTCGCGCCCGATCGAAGCGCGCGGTTCATCTTTTCGGCCGTTTTAGGGAGGGAAAACTCCAGGAACGCCACAGGCAGCTTGCAATGGTTCTTTTTCAGGCCGTATCCCGAAAGTCGCCGCAATTTTTACCGCTTCCGGACTGTCATAGGTCGCGCCGGAAGCCGAAGCTGAGGGGCCGTCCGCAAGTTGCGCCCCGGACTGTCCGAGCCCGTTAACGGACAAGGGAGACGGGCGTGCCTTCATGACGAGCGTACCCCGCCGGAGGTGCTAGCGATACGCGAAGGCGCGTGTGATTCTGAAAATGTTCGCTGCCGCGGTTTGGCCGCAACCCGGCGTCGCTTCCCTTCTGAACCCTGAAAAGGGCCGGGCCTACACGGCCTAATTTGTCCGCGGACCGTCGCGGAGGGCGATAATTTCCAGCTCCGAAAGCCCGCTGGCCTTGGCGATGGCGTCCGCCGACAGCCCCAGTTCCACTAGGTTCATGGCGATCTCCCGGCGCGCCTTGATATCCCCTTCCTGCAGGCCTTTCTGCAGGCCTTCCAGCTGGCCTTCCTGCCGGGTGAGCAAAAGCTCTATCTCTTTGTCATCCGTGATAAACATTCTGAACTCCTTTCTCAATTTGTAGTCGATGGCC
>JAISMF010000032.1 GCA_031276865.1 Deltaproteobacteria bacterium
GTGCGGCCGGACGGAACGCTTGTTCAGATGCTTTTAGCCGGCGTGCCGGGCGTGAACATAACGGTCGACCCTATCTTACAGAGAAAGCTGGAAGACGTTTCCGGAGCGATGTACACGGCTATCGTTATGGACACGAAGTTTAAATTTCTTTTAACCAGGAATTCGCCCACTTGGGAGAATCCATACGGCGAGGCCCTTCTTTCCCGATTGTGGTGGCCCTGGTTTTTCCGGCAGAAGACTTGGAATTTTTACGGGCAGTACCTGGAACGATACGCCATCCCCTTACTGGTCGGTCATGCGGAAGAACCTGCTAGACTGGCCGAAGTTTTGGCGCGAGCGCAGCAGGATTCGGTTGTGGCCGTTGGTATGGAAGATACAATCGAGGCGGTGAACGTCAACAGTTACTGACATAGTCTGTATCAAGAAGCCGAGGACATGCTCGTTCGCCGGATTGAAAAGCTGATTCTCGGACAGACGCTCACCAGCGGCACTGACGGTGGTTCGGGAAATAGAGCTCTGGGGCAGGTGCACAACATCGTCCGTGAAGACAAGGTTAAGTCGGACATCGAGCTTGTCAAGAGCACGGTTCAGAATTTCGTCAACGCCTGTTTTTTCTTGAACGGCTTTAGAGGCGATCCGCCGGAAGTGATTTTCGACGACGACCGTGAGCTGGCCATTGAACGGGCGAAGCGGGACGCCATACTAATCCAGCACGGAATAGTCGGCGGTTTTTCGGAAGATTATTTGATGGACAACTACGGGTTCAGGCCCGGCGAATTCACTATGCCGGTTGAACCTAAACCCTTTACGCCTGGAATTGAGGTGGAAGAAGATGGGAAAGAGGAAGAAGAACAGAAGACGCCCCCGGTAAAGAAGTAAAGGCGTCAGCCGGCGCCTTCGCCGCGAGGAAGCATCCTAAAGACCTTGAAATCGAAGCGCTGGCGTTATGGGCCATCCGTAAATCCGGTTCGCCCACCGACCCTCGGGAGATTAAGGCGGCGATACTGGAATCGGACAGCGCGATGGAGCTGATGGATAGGCTGGCTAAACTGGAAACCAGACCGGACTTCGCCGGGTACTTGTTAGACGTGAACGAGTCGGCCGTGGCGATGGGCGGGAAGGAAAACCGGAAGAGTGTTTGATTGGAATCATTTTTTTAAAAGGTTTAGTCTGTTACCTAAGCGTTATAACAACCTCAGGCATTACGAGAAAATGATTTCGTTCAGTTTCGCACATGCCGCCAGCGTTACCCAAGTGCGTTATGTTCAGAATCAGCTGGTAAATGTTTTTCGTACAGGAGGCACGTTTCGTGATTTCAAAAAATTAGTTCGGGAGGGTGAGATATCTCTGGCTCTTCCTGACAGGCATCTGGAGAATATATTCCGAACTAATATCATGACGGCCTACGCCAGGGGATCGTATTTGGAGCAGGCGGCGTCCGCTGAAGTGTTTCCCTGGGGTAAATACACGGCCATTCTTGATTCGGCCACGCGTCCCGCGCATCGCAAACTGGATGGAGTGATAGTAAGGGTGGGATCGGACGATTATAACAGAATATATCCACCTAACGGATATAATTGCAGATGCACAATGATATCCTTAACCGACAGTCAAGCTAAAAGGGAAAAAATATATTCAGATAATGTAATGAGATCGAAAATTGACGCACATCCTCCGG
The DNA here is from genome assembly GCA_031276865.1 of Deltaproteobacteria bacterium. Classification (GTDB taxonomy): domain Bacteria; phylum Desulfobacterota; class Desulfarculia; order Adiutricales; family Adiutricaceae; genus JAISMF01. The sequence goes on from JAISMF010000032.1 coordinate 1,679, forward strand.
ATAGTGGATTTGAAGGGCCTCCGTTTTATGGTGAAATACCAGAAGGTATGCTGATGCCCCCGAAAATGACGGAAGAGCAACTCCTGCAGTTTATAAATACAGACAATGTGGCGACAAAGGATAATTATAAGATTTTCATGGATGTGCTTGAAAAAGCCGGAGCCGATGCTACGTCCGAGCAGATCAAAGCCGCTACCAATAAAATTATCGAGGATGTGACTAAAGAGAAGAAGAAACAGATGAAGTTTAACCTGGACAAGTATATGAACAGCCTTTACGAGAAACTTGCCAGTCCGATTAAGATGACAAATGAAGATAAAAAGATTAAAGCGAAAGTTCAACAGGATATCGTTAGCAGTTTTATAAAATCAGGGATTAATGTTTCAACCGTCACTGAGAAAAATGAAGCTATTAAACAGATTATGCTTGATATGTTTAATGATATGAATATTGTTAAAAATCCCAAAAAACCGAATGAGAATTTATTTTATTATAAAGCACCTGAAGATAGATGGGATTTTTACTTAAATCTTACTACAGGCGTCGATGCTTATCTAAAAGATGGATATCCAGAATATGAAACATACAGTGCTCTTACTATGAGATACTTAGAGCCTGAAGATAGGATTTAATTTTCTTTCTATACATATCAAGGTGATAAATTTACAAAACATGATATAACAGAAGAAAAATTAACTTCAGTGTATAAAAATACAGAGAAATATTTTGATGCTATCAACAGCGTTTACAATGGTTTAGATTCTTCAATAGATAGAAAACCTAAGCTTTTATATAAGGGTACAACGGCAAGTCCAGAATGGGTTGATAAAAATGATCCTGCAGGGAAGGCAACTTTAGCAGACAGAGTAGCGCAGTGGAATTATGGAGATGATATAACGTTAAGAATTGAATTGCAAAATTCTTTTAGCGAATCTTATGAACAAGCAAGTCTTTTTATTGATCCTGACGAGGGTACGCCCATTGTTTTGGAAACTGTAACAAATCGAGGTGTTCCTATAACATCAGTTAGTTACTATTCAAGTGAAATAGAACATCTAATGCTTCCTAAAGAAAAATATAAAATATTGAATGTGGAACAAATAAAAATACAAAATGAACAAGGATACAAAATAACCATAGAACCAGTTCCATTTATAAAAAAGGTAGATTATGAATTTTCATTATAACTTTCCTTCACGAAGAAGTCTACGTATTTCTTCATGCTTATCCTGTAATTGCTGTAATCTTTTACTGGCAAATTCGGATGGACGTAAATTAACTTCATAACGCCAGCGTCTGTGTAAAGGTGGAATTTTAGCCCATTTACCGGATTTTTTTAGTTCTACGATTTTCGGAGGTTCAGGTCGCCAATGATCGCCAAGCTTCACTTCGAACCTCCAGTCATGCCCGTCTTCGGTCAGATATTTGCTTTCGTCCGGATCGGTGTAAATCGCATCTTCAGGATCGGGCGTCCATTTGTGATTTTTATCGTACGGCATCTTAACTCTCCTTTCCCGCCCGCGCGAGGGCGTTTGTCAGGCATTATACCATGACTCGGAACAAAAAACACGATTATATTTTCGCCGCGGCCCCTCAATTCACCACACAAGACGAAAAGCGCACGTTCAAGGGCCTAGCCTATAGTGGTGGAGTCATTACCGACCACCAATGGTGAGATAGAGTTGTTTTCGACTTATCGACCACGAAGGCGCCGGACAAAATGCCCGTGCTTTTGGAACACGAATCAAAAGAAATTGTTGGGTTCACAGAGAAGGTAGAAATTAACGCCAAAAATATCAAGGTGGCCGGAATAGTGTCCGACCAGGAAACGGGCCGCAAAGTGGCGTCTATGGCCGACGAGGGTTTTCCCTGGCAGTTGTCGGTTCGCATATACCACGATACCGTCTCTTTTGTAGGCGAAGGGGATAAAGTTCTTGTCAATGGTTCCACACACAAGGGGCCGATAGCCGTTTTGCGGGACTGCAATATCAGGGAAGTGAGCTTTTGCGCCCTGGCGGCCGACCGTAAAACCGTAGCTAACGTGTTTAATTTGAAGGAGATAGACATGTCCACTGAAAACGTACCTAAAACCGAATCCGCCGGCGCCAGGGATTTGACTCTTCAGACTCTGACCGATGAGATGAACCAGTTCAAGGCCCAGGCGGACGACGTCAAGACCAAGTTAGCCGCCCAGCTTTCGGAAAACGCCGAGCTAAAAGGCAAGCTTCAGTCTCTGAAGTTTGAGAATCGCACCTTAAACGATTCTCTAGCCTCCGCTAGGAAGGAGGCCGTGGAGTTTAGGGCGAAATACGTCGATACCACCCGTTCCACCCGTCTGGCGATCTTGGAAAACGATTACAAGGGGGCCGGGATCGAGTTTAAGATGTAAAAAGATTTATTTTCTTTTTTTTCAAAAAGGGTAATGTTTATGGTAATGTAATTTTAGGCGGCGCCTTATATTTCCCATAACACGGAGATACGCCGTGTTATTTTTCCTGGAAAAAACCACCTTGACCGAAAGCGCGGACGAACGCCGTTAAACGCCCGGACGCGCCGTTCCTTTTACCGGAAAACAAACGTCCGTCATCCGTCCGTCATCCGTCCGTCATCGGACGATATTTCGTTTTCCCAGGCGGGTTATCTTCGTCCTTCCGTGATCTTGACTGATCCGCAAACGAGACGCGCGGCCGCGGTTCGACGTCTTGGAAGCTGTTAAAAAGGCGGGGCGCGACTCGGTCTTGTTTGAGCGTGAAACCGAGCGTCGCAATTTCCAGGGCGTGCTCTTCGGCGTCTTCAGGCTAAAATACATTTCCCGCCGCGCCGGGCTGATTAGGAATCGGCGCTATTTAAGCGTTTGAACCGATGTCGTCCGCCGGGTCAATTCCCTGGCGGCGTTATTCGCTATTTTTCGAATAGACGCGTGTTTTAAGGGACGCGTTTTTCAAAAGAGAAAAAACTCAATTTTTTTGACGTGAAAAACCCAACCGCTCCGTCGGCGTCACCCCCCCCAAGCGGTTTCGCCCTGGCGCTAAGACGGATCTCGCGCTCCTTCCGCCGTAAGATGGACGGATTTAGGATCGTCAAGAGTCGGACTCGTTAAAATCAGATCGATTCGAGTTTAGCCCGCGGGCCTTTAAAAAAGAAGTTTTGCCAAAAAGCGGCGAAGGATCCCCGCCTCCGTCGGGCGCTTATTTCCCGGGGGGGTGATTCGTCCGTCCGTCAGCGCCGGCTTTTCGGGTCCGCTCGAGCGCTCTCTTTAAAAAATTGATTTCCTCGTTTAGTTGATCCGCGATCTTTTGGTGCTCGTCCGCGTCCGGAATCCGTTTTTTTCCGTCGGGATCGTTCTTGGATGAAAAACCGTTTAGTAAAGCGGACTGGGCTTTCTTCTTCCATCGGCGGATGGTCGAGGGATGAACGCCCGTGGCTTTCGCTATCTCCGTTATGTTTTTATCTCCCGCGATGGCCTCCGCCGCCGTTTTAACTTTAAAGAGGGTGTCGCGTTTGATCTTATCCGTTTCGGCTCTCATTTGCGCCACCTCCTCGGGCGGGAGTATTTCGGGCGGGCGTTTTTTCATCCCGGCGTGGCCCGGGCGCGGTTCGTCGGACCGGGCGCCCTTCGGCCCCGGGGATGGGAACCTCAATTGAGGACCTTGGAGTCGGGGACGCTTTTGGGCGCGGCGGCGCTTTTATCCGTTATCCACTTTTTCAGTTCGGAATCCAGATCCAGAATGTTTATGGGTTTGGAGAGAAAGGAGTTGAAGCCGTTTTGCAAAAACATTTCCCTGGCTCCGGCCAGGGCGTTGGCCGTGAGGGCCACGATGGGAAGATTGCGGCTGTACTCCGTGTCGATTTCGTTTCTAATTATCTTCGTGGCCTCGATTCCGTCCATAATGGGCATCATGTGGTCCATGAACACCAGAACGTATCTGTTCTCGGGATCCTCCCGGCCGCTCTGGCGGATTTTATCGATGGCCTCCTGGCCGCTCGCGGCGGTGTCCACCCTGAGGCCGTAATTTCTAAGGAGCCCTTTGGCCACCAAAAGATTCACTTCGAGATCGTCCACCACCAGAACCCTTCCCGAGGGGACGACGGAGCGGACGAATTTGGCCTTCTCGTCGCTCTTTTTGAGCCCGAAGGAGAAGTTCTCAAGCTCCTCTTTGGTCTTCGCCCCGATGCTATCGAAGGACATGGCGGAAAGCGGGATGGTTACGGTGAAAGTGCTGCCCTTGGCGTAGACGCTTTCCACGGCGATGGTTCCGTTCATGAGCTCGAGCAGGCGTTTGGTGATGGAAAGACCCAGGCCCGTGCCCTCGATGTTGCGGTTGGCCTTGGAGTCCAGCTGGATGTAGTCGCTGAAAAGCTTGGGCAGATCCTCCGGTTTTATGCCGACGCCCGTGTCGCCGATGCTGAAAACGCAGTTCACCAGCGGGGGCCCCGATCCCCCTCCGGCGGGCCGCGGCTGGCTGGCGATATTCATTTTAATTTCGCCTTTTTTTGTATATTTAATTGAATTAGATAAAATATTGGTAAGAATTTGTCTAATTCTAAGCTCGTCACCCCGCAAAATAGCGGGAAAATCGGCGTCGACCGTGAGGATGAATTTTATGGGTTTGGAGCCCACCCGGACTAAATTCTGCTGCACCACGTCGTTTATGAACTCGGGGGTGTTGAAGTCGTTCTCCTCTATCTTGAAGGCCCCCGCCTCGATTTTGGAGATGTCCAGGATGTCGTTGATTATGGCCAGGAGGGTGGTGCCGGAGTTGTGGATCTTCACCAGATCCGACAGGGTGTCGGAGGGAAGCTTCTTTTGGAGCTCTATATCCGAAAGCCCGATGATGGCGTTCAAGGGGGTTCTTATCTCGTGGCTCATGTTGGCGAGGAAGCGGCTTTTGGACTGGTTGGCGATGTCCGACTGCCTGGCCTTGCGGCGGTAGAGGTGGAGGCCTAAAAGTCCGCTTCCGAGGACCACCAGCATGGCGCTCACCAGGAGTATGGCCATGGAGCGGACGCGGGCCTGCATGAGGATCACCTGCTCGTCGGTTATGTCCACCCCGGCGATGGCCGCGACCCGGCCGTCCTCGTAGTAGACGGGGGCGTAGGCCGAAAGGAGCCCGTCGTAGCCCACGGAGTAGTTCCCCAGACCGGCGCTCGTGGCGACGCCGTCGAAGGCCTTTCGCGGGCCCTCCTCCATGGCTATGGGCTCGGAGAAGATCCCCACCGTATCCTCGGTGAGGTCGTTATCCAGGATGAACTGGCATCGCCCGTCCTCCGTCAGGCGTAAGTAGTAGACGAAGAGGACGTCTATGTCCTCGGCGAACTTGATGAGACGCTGTTTGAGCTCCTTCGCCGCCGGTTTTTCCATATCCTCCGGTTTCTGTATCTCGTCTAGCTCCTCCGGGGTCACGAGCACGGCGGCGAGGCGGCTTATCGCGAGGAGACGGCTCTCTATGTTGGATTTAAGAAAATTTGAGGTGTCGTGCATCAGAATGCTTATATAGATGGCTATAAGAAGCATGATGATCGACGACAGGAAAAAGAGGGGCGTCGTCAAATTTTCTTTACGAAAAAGCTTCATGCGGAAAAAAGCCCCGCCGGAAGGGAGAGGGGCGCGCGCGGCGGAATATTTTTGGAGATTCGCGGGCGATGGACCCGTAAAAAGGGAGATTGGGAACGGCGGCCTTAATCATCTTAGTGGAAAAACACCGGTCTTGCTAGGGGAAAAAACGCGGGTTGGCTATATTTCGCTATATTTGTTAAAAATAATTTTTAATTATGACAAATTAACGCCCTGTTAATGGAAATTCATTTATGAAAAATTATATATAAAATAATTAAAAATAATAATATTATTAAATATTAAACTATAATACAATAAATTAATAATATTTTTATTATTAAAGGATCTACATAGTATTAATTCCACATCCGCTAGGCTTATTCAGGCCACCCGCCCCGACATCCGCGGGAAGCGGGGTTTCCCTCCGCTCGCCTTGGGAAGGGCCGGGGGAAGGGGTTTTTCGGTCCCTCCCGCGGAGTTTCAGGGCGGGTTTCCAATCCGGCGGGGAGAAGTCCATGTTAAGAAGCCACTCCGGCGCCGGCCACCGGATTTCCAGGCGCTCGAGCTTCAGGGGGAATCCCTTGACCGGCCGGACCCGGCGGAAGAGGATTCTCATTTCCGCGCCGGCGGCGACCAGGCGATCCTCGAAGAGGGGTCCCCCGACTTCCGCCACCCGCCCCCGGCTCCTCCGTAAGCTCCCGACGGAGGCCCTCTCCGGGGGGCTCGCCGTCTTCGATCTTCTTTTCGGGAAATTCCCGCGGGTTGGGCTGGGGGGCTCCGCCCCTTTCCGGCGGACGAGGCGTCTTTCCGAGTCGTCCTTAACAACCGCCGCGTCTAAAGGAGAATCAAGATTCATACTCTCCCCGTTCGCTATTTTCGGTTCCCGCCGGGATAACGCCGGCGGACCGGCGCCCCCGGACGGACGCGGTAAGCTCGAACTTCCGTTTTTTTTCATTACCAGATTATGTATTTTTCTTCGACTTTCATCTATAATCCGCTATCGACCGCGAGCGACGCGGGCCTCCGGCGCCCTGCGGGCCTTTCGCGGGCTGAACGCTCCCGGGCGCGTTTTCCGGAGCCGAATCCCCGGCCGTTTCGCGAAAATCGGCCGAACTTCGGCGGCGCTTGAAAAAATTTTACCCGTCGTTTAAACGCCGGCCGCCCACGAATGAGGCCGCGCCTTTTTTTCCCAAAAGCGAGAATCAATCATGGCCAACGCGTACAAGCCTTCCAACCACGTCTCCCCGTCTTCGATATTGTTCATCCCCCTGACCGCGGCCCTGGCGAGCGTCGTTTTGGGCTATCTCTACGTTTTGGGCGTGAGACATATTCCGTTCATATACATAAACATCGTCACCCTGTTCGCTTGGGGGGCCGCGTCCATGGCGATCGCCAAGCTCGTCATCCGCGGGACCAAGGCCAGAAACCCCTTCGTCGCCGGTTTTTTGGGCGTCCTGGGCGGCCTTGTCGGCTATTACGTCCACTGGGCCTTCTGGCTCCGCTCCCTGGACTTGGGATTCTCCGTGGGCGAATATCTCAAAGACCCCGGTTTCATGATCCAGTTGATAAGGGAGATAAACGAGGAGGGAACCTGGGGAATTGGTAAAAGCTGGCGGGTCGTGAACGGAACGCCTCTTTTGATCGTCTGGATCGTGGAATTCGTCCTATACCTCTGGACCCTGATTCACGGCGTCAACGGTCCGGCCGGCGAGCCCTTCGACGAGACGTCCGGAAAGTGGTTCGAGAAGCGTAAGCCCAAAGGCGGCGCGTTCGAACTCCCCCCCTCTTCGGAGGAGCTGGAAACCGCCCTGCGGAACTTTTCCAACGGGGACTTCAGTTATTTTCTTACCGCCCCCATGAATTTGGAACCTCGCTCGGAGAGTCCCTGCTTTCTTCTCACTCTCTACACCTCCCCGGATTCGTACGAGGCTTACGCCACCTTGGAGATGAAGACGCCCGGCGGCGGCAAAAACGACAAAATGAAGGAGACCACCGTCGTGAAGCTCGAGGCCCTCTCCAAAGCCCAGGCCGATTCCATCCTCGCTAGACGCGACCCCGCTTAAAACCGGGGGGGCCAGGCGTTTCCGGCGGAGCCTTTCGTCCTTTTTCGTCCCGCCGGACCCCCGAAGGCGTACGGAAAGGCTGTTTTAAGCCTCCGGAAGCCGTTTTTCCCCGCCCGTGGTTTTTTTTTCCGCTAGAAGCCGTTTTTCACCAGGAGGGCCGTCCCCAGGGCGTTCAAGGCGGAGCGGAGGGCCGGAGGGACGGAGGGGTTCTCCACCAGATTTCTCACCGCTTCGACTTTTTTCCCCGCGATGAGGGACGCCTCGTTCGCCAGCGCGGCCTCGAAGGGATCCAAAGAGGAGAGTTCCCCCATTGTTTTAGCGTCGTCCAGGGCGAAGGCCGTCTCCACGAGGGCCCGGGCCCGGGGATCCAAAAGGAGCGCGAGGAAGCCGTTTTTAAAGTCCGGCATCTTTCCTTTCCCGGAAAAATCCGGCCCCAGATCCTCCAGGAGGATCCCCCTTTCGGCTATCCTCAGCCACGCCGGCCTCACCGGCGCCTTCCCGTTCTGCTTCCTTAAAGCCTCGACCACCCCGTCGTAGACCGCGGAGGCTATGAGCTCCCCTATTTTGGAGTGCCCCCCGGTGTAGTCCAGGGGCGCTCCGTTTCCCCCCGTCACCACGATGACGTCGTCCGTGCCCGTGCCCGTCGCCGGATTTTCCCGGGGAGTCTGGGCGCTTCGCACGTCCATGTCCCAGAGGGCCGCGGTCTTGGCCTCGGTCGCGACTATCGCGGCCGAGGCGGCTCCGCCGGGGCTTAGGGCGCGGTTGGAAAGGAGGATGATGTTTATGGTGCCCTGGTACCAGCCTCCCGTGTCTTTGGAGGTCCTAAGGGCGTTTCCGTCCACCCCGGCGGTGACCAGGGCCGTCACCCGCAGATCCCGATAAGTCCGGCTTTGTACGGAGAGGGCCCTTAGATCCGCTCCGGTGAAGAGGATGGAGCTCCGGCTCCGCTCGAGCTTCAGGGCCGCGAAGAGGGCGTCCTGGGCCTTCTCCCAGCCGTCCCGGTGCCTGATGCTCCAGGTCATGGGAGGCGAGCCCGAGTTGCCCACGGTCGAGACCGCGTTCCAGGCCCCGTCTCCGGAGCTGATCACGTTCTGGGGCGAGACGAAGTCGATAAGAAGGGTCCGGTGGGGGAAATCGAAGAGGTGGTACTCCACCACCCTGGCCTCCTTCACGTAGGGGATCCCGGGGAGGGGGATCGGGGTGGTTTTGACGATGGAGGAGTCCCTCACGAAGTTTTCCGGATCCCCGTAGAGATCGAAGTAGAGGTCCGCCGAGAGCCAGGCCGTGAAGTAGCCCGTGTGGGCGCTGGTGAGGTTGGTGAGGGCGCAGGGGTAGTAATGGATGTTTTTCAGGGCCTCGTTTCGGGACCAGGGCGACGTCTTTTTCAGCCGATCCACCGCCGCCCGGTCTTTCTGGCAGCCGTAGACGAACTGGGGATCGAAGCGGGCGAACTCGTCGCCGCTTAACGGCTTCAAGCCGTCCCCCTCCGTTTCGAAGGGGATCCCTCCGGCGCTTCTTATCATGACGGTTTCATAGGAGTCCTTCCCCGGCGTCCCGACCCTTCCGTCTCCCAGGTCCCTGAGCCTTAGGACCCTCCGGCGCTCGCCTGGGGGGATTTTTTCCACTTTGAGCTTTATGGTTTCCAAAAAGTCCCGAGATTCGGCCACGGCCTCCCGTCCCTCTTTTTCTTTATGAAAGAAAGCCGCGAGGCGCAGGATCCTATCCTCGCTTTCCTCCGGAAGGAGCGTGTCGCTCCAGGCTAAAAGCGGAATCTTTTTTCCCTCCAAGGCGCTTAGGGCCTTTTCGTAATTTCCCGTTTCCACCACGATCAGATCGGGTTCAAGATCCAGAACCCTCTTCCAGTCGGGAGCATCCTTGGGGCCCACCGCCGGGACGCCCGCCAGGCACTCGAAGTAGCTGTCCTCGGTCGTTATCCCTTTTAAAGCGGAGCCGATCTCGAGCGAGCAGAGCGTCTCCGAGGCCCCGGGAGCGAGGGACGCCACCCGCGAGGGCGCCTGGGACGCGTTTAACGTTCGACCCAGATCGTCCGTGAACGTGGCGGCGCGAAGGATGGAGGGGAGGGCGGCTAAAAGAAAGAGGATGAGCGCCAGGGAGGGGGCGGCCCCGGTTTTCCTTTTAATTTTTTCGATCACTTCGGTTGGTCCTTTTTGAAATTGATAATTCGAAACGCTTGTGGATGTTTCCCGTAAGGTCGCGTAAAGCGGGGTTTAAGCGCTTTGGCGTTTAGGAAATGAATTTGTTGCTTCGACGGTTAATTATTAGAATAAAGCCGTATATCGTGGAAATCCTCTATAAATTTCGATGGTTGGAGGGATTTAAGCGCGAAAAGCGCCAATGAAACCTGGTGTTTCCGAAAAATACGATACCGAATATTAAAAGCGCGGCACAGCCGCTCTCTTTATGTTCCACTCCCCTTGGAATTCTTGGCGAAGGGTTGATGTTCTAGAGCGTAGAACAAAAATGGATTGGGCCTTTAAGATTAAAAAATTAGTAGATATCGACTTCCCTGAAGCAAAAAAATTTATCATTGTATGTGATAACCTTAACTCGCGCTCCATGAAATATTTATATTCAACCTTCACAAAAGAGGATGCAGACAGAATCACAAAACGTATTGAATTTCACAAATTTAGACGCCAAAAATAAAAACAAAAGCGAATCGGGAAGCGTTAAGTTTTAGGCGCTTCAGGGGGATGGAGCGATAACGCCGAAGAGATCGCGTAAAAAACGCGGCGGGCGGAGCGGATCCGCCCGTTCCCACCCGCCGGATCTTTTAGCCGTTTTAATCCGGCAGGCGCTGAAAATAGGTGAGGGTCTCGGGGCGGCAGACGTCGGGGCGCAAGACCGAGCAGAGTTCCCGCGCCACCCGGTCCAGGTTGGCGGAGTCCTCGAAGAGTTTGCCCTGGGGAACCAGGACGATTCCGCCCTTTTGAAAGGCCCTGAAGCCTGCGAGATCGGGATGCAGCCTCACGTAGTCCGCCTTGTTTGCCACTCCGCTTTCGAAGAGGATGTTGGCGAAGAAGACGGAGGCGTCCTTCGAGCGATGGATGAATTCCTCAATTCCCACTTCCGTGGTGCCGTGGCGTTGGTCGCGGAAGACGAAGTCGCCTCCGCAGGCGTCGATGAGCTCGGAAAACCAGAAGTCGCCCGCGAGGGTGAAGATCTTCTTGTGGTAATAGATCCCCCAGGAGACGGTCGGGCGGCTTTTCCCCCGAGTGGCGCGCCTGATGGCGTCGACCTCGCCTTCGATCCTTTCAACGATCCCCCGGGCCTTCTCCCTTTCGCCGAAGAGGCCCCCCATGAAGTTGATGAGTTCTAGGCGGTTTTCCAGCCCGTTGTCGTCGTGGGCGTAGGTGGCGGCCGCGGGGATGCCCAGATCTCGCAGTTTTCCCAGGCTCTCGACGCTGGAAAGGAGGACCAGCCCCGGTTTCATTAAAAGGATGTTCTCGAAATCCAGGGCGTTCCACTCCCCCACGTAGGCCACCCTACCGCTTTCAAGCCTCTCTTTCATGTCCGGATCGAACCATTCGATTTCGTTGTACGAAACGCCTACGACGCTGTCCCCTTTTCCCAGGCTCCGGATGATGGAGAAGTCGTAGGTGCCGGAGGCTATGATCACCCTTTCCGCCGGAATCCTCACGATTTCCGAAGGCTCGAAGCCCTTGAGCCCCGCCGGGAGGGCCTCCCCTTGGGGGACCAGGGCCAGTTTTCTGTTCAACTGATCGGAAGTGAGCGTCCAGCCGTCCCGATCCTCGAAGGCGAAGGGGGGGATTCCCCCCCCTTCGCCGGAGCAGGCGCAGAAGAGGAGGAGGAGGAAGAGGAGGGGGAGGCGGCGGAGCCCGGGGAAAAGGGTCCCGGGGATCCCGGGGAAAAGAGTCCCGGGGATCCCGGGGAAAAAGATTCCGGGGATCCCGGGGAGGGGGGCGGCGTTTGGGCGGCCGGAAGGGCCGGGTCTCTCGGTCACTTCTTCAGCGTCCCAGAAAGGAGTCCATCTTCTCCTTCCAGCGGAGGACGTCCTTCGCGGTCACTATGTCCACCGAGCCCCCCTGGAGGTCCCCTCCGAAGGCCTCGGTGGACTCCTCCAGGACGCCCTCCAAGGAGAGGTAGTTCTCCTTCAGGCCCTCGAGGATCTCCGGATCCGCCTCCCAGAGGCCGCGGCTTTGGGCCTCCAAAAGGCGCCTTCCGATCTCCTCCAAGGCCCAGGGGTTCGTCTTCTCGAAGAACTCCCGGTTCTCGGGGTTGAGGTAATAGGTTCGGGCCAGCTCGTCGAAGACCTTGGCGTCCAGCTCCCCGGTGGTGGCCTGCCAGCCGAAGACGTTGGAGACGCGTCTGGATATGTCCGCCGCTCCCTTGTAGCCGTGCTTCTTCATGTCGTTTATCCAGCCGGGGTTTAACAGCCTGGCCCTAAGCGAGCGGCCCAGCTCCTCGGAGAGGGAGCGCACCGAAAGGGCCCCGGGCTCCCGGGCGTCGGCCAGGTAGTTTCTGGCCTTTTTCCCCTTGAGGCCCTCCACCGCCAAAGACATGCCCCCCGCGGCGGAGAAGAAGCCGCCGCAGTTTAAAAAGTCCTGCTCGTCGGAGTTGAGCTTCTGGCTGTTTATGTCCACCCTCTTCAAGGTCGCCTTGAAGGATCCGGGGGCCGCGCGGCCGTAGTCGTCCGCGCCGTAGACGAAGCTGTTGTGGAGGATGAAGACGTCGGCCAGGTCCTTTTCGGTTTCCCAAGCCGAGGCCATGACCGCGTAGTAGACCCCGCCGGAGTAGGAGCCGGGGGCGTTGGAGTAGATCCGCGACGCCGCCCTTTTGAAGCGAGCCTGGTCGTCCTCCTCCGTCTCGCTTCGGGCCTCCGGGCTTTTCTCCATTTCCATGTTCTCCAACGTGTGGAGGCGCACGTAGTTGTCCTCCTCGTCTAACGCGGCCACGGCCTTGACGGCCCTATCCAAAAGGCTCACGGCCTCGGGAAAGGAGTCGCGGATGATTCCGCTCATGCGCACGGTTAAATCGATACGCGGGCGCTTCAACTCTTCCCGGGGGATCACGGCGAAGTCCACGACCTTGCCGCTTTCCGACCACACGGGTTCGGCCCCCACGAGGTGGAGCATCTCGGAGAACTCCTCCCCGTCGCAGTTGACGAGATCCGAGCTTATCCAGAAAAAGGAGACGCTCAAGGGGTAGCGCCCCTCCTCGGAGAGAAACCTCGCCAAGGTGGCCTCGGAAAGCTGTTTTCCCACCTTCCAGGCCGCTCGGGTGGGAACGAGCGAGGGATCCCGCGAGTAGAAGTTGCGCCCGGTGGGGAGCACATCCTCCCGTCCCTTGAAGATCAAGGCCGAGGGGCCGGGGGTCAGGTAGCCGGCGCCCAGGGCGCCGGCCAGGGACCCCAGCTCGTCAGTGGCCCCAAGGCGCTCCAGGATTCCTAAAATCCGCTCCCGGCTTTTTTCAAGGCCCGCGAGAATGTCCTGGGAATCCCCCCTTTCCCTAATCCGGTCGAGGAGGTCCAGATCCTTCAGGACGCTTTCCAGATCCGATCCGTCCACCAGGCCCTGGATGAATTTTATGGCGAGTCGGGCGATCTCCTCCAGGATCTCTCCGCCGGAAAGAAAGCCGTCTCCGATTATCTCGTCGGAGCGTTTCACGAGTTCAGCGTAGTCGAGGCCCTTCGCCCGACAAAGCCTCCCCCTAATCGAGGGCTCCTCCGGGCTCTCGAAGCGGAGGATGGAGTAGACGAAGGGCGCGATCTCGTCTGGCGCGGGGTTTTTTCCGAAGGCGTGGAGGCCGGTTTCGATCAAAGACGAGGCGCAGTCGTTCAAGGCCCTCCGGATGAGCGGGGCGAGGGAGTCGAAATCGCCCTGGAAGCCTTCGAGGATGCCGGAAAGGGAGGATTTTCCAGCCTTTTCGCGGATCATCTCCTCCAACTCCCTTTTTCTTCCCCCGTCGCGGACGATCCGCTCCCTTTCGCCCAGGAGCTCCCGAATCTCGGCGAGCTCGCCGTAGAGGCCGGACTCTTTAAAGACCGTCTGGCGGTGATCCACCAAGGCCGCGTAGGAGCGCCGTTTCGCGATCATCCCGTCGGAGGTGACGTCCGCGTTGTAGATGTAGACGTTGGGGGCCTCGTGGAGGGCGAGATCGGGGTAGCAGGACTCCGAGAGGCCGGCGCTTTTCCCGGGGAGGCACTCCAGGTTTCCGTGGGCGCCCACGTGCACGATCACGTCCGCCCCGAAGCCGTCCTTCTCCTGGAGCCAGCGGTAGCTCGCCAGGTACTGGTGCGGCGGGGGGACCAACGGGTCCTGGAGGATCACGCAGACCCTCCCGTCGCAGCGCGCCCCGGCGCAGCCCCTTTTGGGCTGGAGCATGACCAAGGCGTTCTCGCCCAATTTCCGGCCGGTGATGACGATGTCGCCGTCCAAAACCATGGCCGGAGGGACGCCCTCGATCTCCTCTCCCGGAGGCTTTCCCCAGGCCTCGGTTATCCGGGCCTTGACGTCTTCCGGGTAGCGATCGAACCACTTGAGGTAGTCGGAAAGGGGAAGCCTCTTCAGCGCGCCGCCCTTCCCCACGATCTCCTCCACCGTGGTCCAGCGGAAATCCGCCACGGCCTTGTGGTCCATGATGTCCTTGATTATAGCCTCCGGGGAGTCCGGAACGTCCACCCGGTAGCCCCGCTCTTTGAGGTCGCCTAGGATGTTTTTCAAAGACATGAAGGGATCGAGTCGGGAGGCCGCGCCCACCGTGGCCTCGACGGAGGCGCAGGGGGCGTTGTGCAGGATGAAGGCCACCTTCCGCTCGGAAGGGGGCTTGATTTTCAGATCCGCCCACTTTTTCACCCTCGCGGCCAGGCGGCGGATTCTTTCGGGATGCGGCCTCCTTAAGGTTCCCTCGTACATGTTTTCCCGCGTTTTTTCGGAACCGGCGATGAAGATGGGCTCCACCGCCCCCTCGAACTCGGGCATGGCCACCGACCAGGAGAGCTCGTTTAAAATCCCCCGGGGGTTCTCCTCCCACTCTTTAAGCGACTGGCGGTGGCTCGCTACCGGCTGGAAGATTGGGACGTTCAATTCCCGAAACAAGTGGACGGATCCCCGGGCGGGGGAGTCGTCTCCGACGAAGAGCGGCTCCGGGTTCTCGGGCGCCGGCTGGAAGACGCTCGTGAGTTTGACGATGGCCGAGGGGCGGACGGAGTGCGGCCCCTCCGGAGGAGAAAAGGTCCGCCGCAGAAAGTCCCGCGACTCCACGGACGCTCCGGCGTCGTCTCCGGAAATGAAGACGGGAATCGTTCCCAGACCCTCATCCTCCAAAGCTTTTACAATCTCCGCCTCCACCAGGGGCTTGTCCACGCACCAGAAATGCCGGTGCAGTATGAGCCCCGCGAAGAGGCGGGGAAGCTCGGGAAAGCGGGAGCGGTAGAAGTCCAGATAATCGGAGAGCTCGGGGTAGAAGTCTCTGTCTCCCTGAGGGTGCCACAAGCCGAAGGAGGGCGAAAGCGCGGGGGGCGGAACCTTTTCGAGATCGCCCCCGTCCAGGGCCGCCAAGTACTCCAACAGGCGGAGGGCGTTGTCCGATCCGCCCCGCTCCATGTAGGCGCTGGCCTCGGCCGCCCGCCGCGGCTCCACGGTGCCGCCGGCGAAATCGGCGCCATCACGCATGGAGAGCCAGATCTGGTGGCCCTCGAGACCCTCGGTCTGTCGGCGGATATCCTCCCAGAAGGGCTCCTCTCCGGAGTGGACGAGCCTCACCCGGGATTCTTTTAAATGGCCGACGGCGTCCCGGCGGACCTCGGGGTCGCTTAAAAGTTTTCCGGGATAGATTTTAACCTCGGCCGCGGAAAAGCGCGCGAGGGCGTCGCTTAAACGGGCGTGGAAACCCGAGCTTGAAAGTATGGTGATTAGCATCCTCACTCCCTTGGATAAACGGTAACGGTAAAGAGCCGCGCGGAAAAACGTTTCCGGGGGCTGGTTGTTCAGCCGTATTCAAGCGGAGTGAGGACTTGTTTACGGCCGCGGAAAAACCACGACGCGCGTCTGGAGGCGGCGGCGGAAAAACTACTTCGTCTTACGGCCGCCTCGAACGGGCGGGTGAAATATTCGTATCGGGGTTGGGTGGAATCAAGGGGAATCGGGCGCCGTTTCCGGGCCGAAGAGAGTCTTCACGCGCGCGCAGTCGCCGTAGGCGGAAAGTCCTATTTCAATGATTTTTTTCGCTTTTAGCCGCGACGGCGCTCGGTAGTCCCTTTGACGCATGTCGCTTAGAGCTTTGTTAGAGGCTTTGGTCAGCACGTAATCGATTCGCGCGGGAGGGATTTTAGAATTGGCCTGTTCCGATAAGACGAGGTCGATCTCTTTATGAGGCAGGCGTTCTCTGGCGATGTCGGCCAGGATTGGTTGAATGACTGGATCAGGCAGCGAATTAAGCGCGGCCTGGGCCAGAGTTTTATCTCTTTCATCTTTGCTTATGCCGCCCAGATTGTAATTAAGTAAAATTGGCGTTACCAGATCGGTGTCAAGTTTCATGGCCGCCTTATCGGCCACGCTTTCGTTCAACCGCGATGATGGCACGCGGTCTAGAGCCAGGGCGGCCAAAAGTTTGTTTTCTTCTTCGGGAGACAAATAGACTTTAAAGGGACGATACTTCAATTCAAAAATGACGAAGACATCGTTTTCCAGTTTGACATGTAAATTTAAGCGTCCCCGGTAATCCGGAGGTTCGCTTCGCAGGTCGAATCCCATGCCAAGTAAAATCATGTGGATTAAGGAATGGAAAGTTTTTTCATCTCTGGGACGCTCGTAAAAGGATAAAGAGGTGATAAAATTACTAAAAACGTCGTCGATTTCATCGGGATTTCGGGTGAGCATCGCGTTTTTGAGCGTATCCGCGATGTTTTCCAACCGCTCATCCGCGCGGTCGTTTAACACCTCCCGAAAACGCTCCCTAAAGTAGTAAGAATAATCCTCATAATTAGGAAGCCGGAAAGAATAGCGCTCCTCCGTATCGTCCGAATTGAATTTCGGAAAATAAGCCGCCTCGTCCACGGTAAGATGGCCGTCGTGAAAGAGAACCGGGACGTCTTCTAGTCGATTAAGATCGTACGCTCGTAAGTTGGAGCCTATGTGTGATTTCAGGGCCGGTTGAAGGAAATCCAAAGGACGCCTCTTAATTAACGCGGTCGGACGACTTGGTCTCCCGCTTTGGATCCAGTAGCGGGAGAAGGCGTTGTTTTTAAAAAAATTGAGTATGGAATAAGGATTGAGGATTCTGAGGGGCCCCCCCCAGTTATAGCCGTCATACCATTTAAAAATTTCCTCTTTTAAAGTTTCCACCGTGGCCGACGCGTTCATTTTCCCGGAGTTTTTTAATTTTATGAGTGTTTCCTCCAACCTATCGGAGAAAAGGGAATCGAATTCTTCCAGGGTGAACCCGCATATGCCGGAGTATTTTTGATTAAGGGATATGTCGGTAAGATGGTTGGGTCCGGAGTCCATGAAGGCGAGGGCGTATTTGGCGACGCCGGCGACGAGGGAGAAACGTATTTTTGAATTCAGTTCATAGTCTTTTAAAATAGCGAAAATGTTGTGAAGCGCGTTGGCGTTGGTCTGGGCGAGTTTCATGTCGTCCATGTATCTGGTTACAGGGGCGTCGTAATCGTCAATGAGCAACGCTATTTTGGCGTTGTATTTCCGATAAAGCGCCCGAATAACGTTTCCCAAAAAAATATCCGCGCCAGGAACCTCTTCGGGAGATATTTCAGCATTCTCGCACGTCCATTTGAGCTTGGTGATGAGATCGGCGTTAAGGTTTTCTGTTGTTCGCGAATCTATCGAAAGGCTTAAATGGATGACCGGGTGCCTCGGGAATTCGTAATCGGATCCGTCTATCCAGAGATCTTTAAAACGGTCGCGGTTTCCCGTAAAAAGTTCAATAAAAGTGGAAATTAGGAGACTTTTGCCGAAACGCCGCGGGCGCGACAGAAAAAAATCCTTTTCAGGTCCCTTTAGCAGTTCATAAATGTATTTGGTCTTATCGGCGTATAAAAAGCCCCGGTCGATTATGTCGGCGAAAGGAAGTTCGGCCGCGGAAAGTTCTTTAAGGGTCATATGTCCTCGCCTCCGTTTCGTAAAATTGTAAATATCGGGGATCGTTTCCAACCGGGGAATCGCGCGTGAAACAGTTTCGAAACGACGCTGAAGGAAAATACGCTAAACTTCTTTATCACTATGGCACAAATCACGCCATTTGGCAATAAAAAATGTTAAGAGGAAGTTGTAGCTCCGCCAGGGAATCGGGCGCGTGGGGAGCTGACTGTATTTTAATATGTAAAATAATTTAAATATAAATTAATAATATTATTTTTATTATATTTAATCTAATTAAGGCTAATAAATAGAGGCATGGCTTTTCCGCGGCAGCCATACGTTCATTGGCAACCCCGCCTGACGTCCGCCATAGGGGATTGACCCCGACCCGGGGTCGGGGCTGTGAGATTAAGCCAAAGAAGAGCCCCTTGGAATCAGGCCGAGGGGCGCGGATTACTGGCTGAGCGCTCAAGAATGCGCGGGTCTTTTAGGCTGGTTTTACCGCAAACCTCTCCGGCGGCCTGTAAAAGTGTGGCGGATTTCCCTATTTATCCTTCGAAAAAAGTTTCGGGATGGGTTTATTCCGTCAGGGCGGAGCCATGAGGCCATGAGTCCCTGAAGTTTCAGGATGCTCTCCGCTTTCTGACTCCACACTTCCCGAAAGCCCCGGCTTCAGCTTCCCGCTCAGGACGGCGCTTTTGGAATACGCGTTATTTTTCGGTTGAGGTTATTAAGGCTCGGCCAGGGCAAGTTCCAGAACAAGTCTTGAAGCGTTTGCGGCCTTAAGATTTCGTTAAGTTTTCTGACGCCTGTTATGAAATAATTGCCGCGTACTGGTTTTCAAATTCAATAGCGTACTTGGTTTAAAATAGTAATTTTGAGTAAACTAATTCCGTATTTAACCCAAATAATATACAAAAGAAATAATGCAATGAACATAATTTTATGAACTATATATATTTTTTAAGTTGAAACTGACTTATACAGTTCCATCAATTTCGCAACTATTTTCGCTTCCGAAAGTTCTTTTATTTCAAATTTATATGCTTTTAGTACATATCTATCAAGGTTTTGATGGGCTTTTAATAGATCTTCTGGCATTGTCAATGGATCATATAGATCCGCTAAGGAATTATTTGGAAAAAGTTTTCGTACGGCTAGAATTGTTTTTGCCGCTGTTTCTATTTCCAGTTTTTGTTTATCAGTTGTTTTAGGCCATAAAAAATTATTGTAGACAATATCTTTCGAGTAACGGTAGTCGCTTTTAAGACGTCCACAAATAGCCCTCACCCACGCCATATGAACAATCGATGTAAGTATGCCAAAATGGTAATAGGTTGCGTCAGGTATAATATGCACAGCGTTGCTAACTATTATATCAGGCGTAACAAAACCCATAGGTATGTAGATCCTATTCTCTGAAGAGACGCTTGGGATTAGGATATAATCCTTATCTGGTTGGCGAATTTCCATAAAACGCGTTGGATAATTAGCAAATCTTTGAGTGGCATATTTTTTACTTGACAGACGAAATTGTTTAACTTTTGATACGCGGTCCATAATCTGTGGAATTTGCCGTAGTTCTAATGGGTTAGCGTCAATTAGCCATAAACAATAACGTTCTATGTTATTAATAAATTCCTCTGCGCCATATAACCGTTTAATGTATTTTTCAGCTAGCGGATTTTGACTAATTAAAGCGTGTTTTTCTTCTAGATCAAGAATTAAATTACCACCGTCTACTGGTTTATTACCCCAAACCATGTTTGGTACGTCACAGATTGGCTTACATCTCTTTTCGATCAAAATGTTAGGAGCTTCAATAAGATAAGGGTTAATATTCGGTTCGGATTGTATAAGACTAAAACCTACAATAATGCAATGTACAGCGGCTTTTCCTTTTGCTTCATTACTCCATTTAAATGTTGGCACGCCAAAATTGATATGACCACCTTGAGCTATTAATGGGTTCCATATAGCCGCTACTTGTTCGCCCTGTGTAATGGAATTTGTTGAAACAAAAGCGCATTTAATTTGGGTGTTTTTAATAAATTTTATCGCTTTGAAATACCATGCTGCCACATAGTCAACTTTACCAAGTTTGCAAACAAGTTGTATATCCTCTTTTTGCTTTGAATTTTGATTAGAGTATCCAATAAACGGCGGATTGCCTAATATATATGACAACTCACTATTTGCGATAATGTCATTCCAGTCCATCCGAAGCGCGTTGCCACAAATAATCGTAGCACTCTTTGTCAGTGGAAGTCGTGCATAGTAATGCCCAAATTCTTCAGATACCAACATATTCATTTGGTGATCCATCAGCCACATACCTACTTGCGCGATTTGGCATGGAAATTCCTCTAGTTCTATACCATAAAACTGTTCCACACCTACTTTAAGTTTGAGATGAATATCAAGTGTTTGTACATATGAAGTATTTTCCATCTTTAGTACTTCTAGTTCCAAACGTCGCAGTTCTCGATATGCAATTATAAGAAAATTACCACAACCACAAGCAGGGTCGAGAAATTTTAATTTACTAATTTTATCATGGAACTGATTAAGAGCTTTTGGAGATGTTTTTACGTGCTCGAACTCATTCCATAACTCATCCATAAATAGTGGATTTATGAGTTTAAAGATATTTTCCTCGGATGTATAATGAGCGCCATGTTCACGCCGCATCTGCTTATCCATTACGCCCTGAAACATGGCTCCGAAAATAGCTGGACTTATCTTACTCCAATCGAAACTAGCGCAATCAAGTAACAATTTCCGCATTTTCGCGTCAAAATCAGCTAGATGCAATACATCTTTAAAAAGGTTGCCATTGATATATTTAAATGACTTCAATTCATCAGACAGAAGCGTGTGACTTATACGAGCTTCTTCAGATAGATTTAATACTCGAAATAACTGTTCAATCCTAAATGAAAAATCTGAACCATCAGGTTTGGAATTTTCTAGGTATTTATAAAAATTACCTTCTGGAAAGATTCCCGTATGTTCGGCAAATAAACAGAACAATAATCTAACGAGATATATTTCTAAATCATGCGTTTCGTAGCCATGACTTTTTAATTGATCATGCAACAAAGCCATTTTTTCCGCAGCTTTAACGTTGACTTCAATTAGATCCTCTCGTATATGTTCAGTTGCGTACCCTGCTATATTCGCAAAGCGTTTAATGTATTTATGGAGATACTTGGTTTTAAATTTCCATTTTTGATTTGTTGAACGTCGATAAAGCCACATATTTTCAAAATCGCATACAAGCCAAATATCTGGTATATCTTCTACTGGAAGATTTAGGATGTAATTTTTAAGTTGTAAATAAGCATGTTCTAAATCTTTTCCTTTTGATTTCATCTCCATGGCAATATTTTTTTTCCATAGATAATCAATGTATCCTGTAGTATCATGCGTCAGTTGTACTTTATACTCAAAACCACCATTTATCTCGGGATTGTCCACACCGAATACTTTGAGCAAATCTGTCACGAATCTCTGTGCTTGGGCTTCTTCATTATGAGCTGTTTCCCAACGTTTTGAGAATGAAATAGCTCTACTTTCGATTTCAGCCCATAAGAGAGTCATATATTTAACCTTAATTTTGATGCATGTGTAAAAAGTCCGGGGTTGAAAAATATTTATCGACCGCGTACAAAGTATAGGATAAATTATAATATTCTATTGTTTATAAAGCATAGTGTTTCTAATTTTGAAAACAGCGGGGACTTTTTGCGGTTGCATCAATTTTTGATATAATATACTATTTTTTTTAAAAAAAGCCACATTAGTTGAATTTTTGATAATTATTTGCATGTCATATTTTTTCTTTTTTACATAAGTTTCTGTTGATTTTTTTTAGCTAAAATTTAGGATTTTGTCAAGGAAAAAAAATCACCTACCTTTTGACGACTTCCTCCTCCAGGCCGCTTTCGGCGCGCGTTTGACCGCGGGCGAAAAGATTTCCGTTAGTCAATGAGGCGAAGGCCTTTCCGCCCATCTTTTCCACGCTCCCCGCGCTTCTTGGAAACAGTCGCTCGTAACCGTGGTTTTTAGATCCTTTTTTTTCTTAACCATAACCTTTAAAAAGATCGTTTCCGCCCTAGAAGCTCCATTTCACGGACGCGCGATAGGTCCTGGGGGGACCTAGGAGTCCGTCTATGTAGTGGTACTTTTTGTCGAACATGTTTTCGACGTTCAAGGAAAGCGCGAACTGAAATAGGACGTACTCGGCCCTCAGTCCGTAGAGGGTTCTGGAACCAAGCGAGCGGGTGTTCTCGCGGTCGAGGAAACTCCTTCCCGTGTGCTCCGCCTTCAAAGCCAGGCTGAAATCGTCCAGGGGGCGGATCATGGCCTCGATCGAAGCCCGGTCGCGGGAGATGGCGGTTAGGAAACGGCCGAGATCCTTGTCTTTCGCGACCAGATACGAGTACCTGAATTTGAGATCCAAGGCTTCCACGGGGCTGTAGTCGCCTCCCAGATCGAGGCCCGTGAAGACGGTCTTCCCCAAATTGCGGTAAGATCCCGCGCCCGTGTTTAAGGGCCGCACGTAGCTGATTCTTCCGTCCAGGCTGTTGCGGAAGAGGCCCAAGCTTAAGGAGAGGTTCTTTTTGGCCTGGATTTGGACCGCGATATTCTGGTTCAAAGCCTTCTCCACCCCCAGGGACGGATTGGGGAGCATGGAGCTCGTGCGGGTGTAGCGCTGCTGAAAGGTGGGGGTGTTCACGCCGTAGCTGAGCTTATAGGAGATCTCGAAGGGATCGGAGCGCCAGACGACGCCCAGCTCCGGGTTGAGGGAGTTTTCGAAGCCGGAATTGTAGTTGAAGCGCGCTCCGGCCTTGAAGGCGAAGGGGAGGGGGGGGATCTTGAAGGATAGATCGGCGAAGGCGTGGATCGTGTATTCGGATTGGCGCCCGAAATCCGAGGAGTCGGCCTGGACTCGGGCGTATCCCGTCCCCAAAGCGATCTTTCCGAAGCTCGAATCTCCCTCCCAGGCGAGAAAGTCCCCGATTTCCGTAACCGTGAGCGCGCTGAGAAGGCCCCGGAAGCGGTCGCGGTTTTCCACCTTCCCCCGGTTGACATAGAGGTTGTTTTCGATTTTTCCCCAGGCGAGGGAAAACGACGAGGAGAGATAGTCGGAGAGGCCCCGGGAATTTGGGGTGGGGAAGTCCGGAAGACCGGAAAGGCCGTACTCCTCGTGAACGCGATCGATCGCGAAGTTCAGGGTCCTTTCCGGAGCGAAGGCGTAGAGCGCCCTGAAGCCTCCGGACTTCTTTTCGGAATCGTTATTGATCTTGAAGCCCCGATCCCTTTCAAAGGCCGCCCGGACGCCCAGGCCCAGCTTCCCGTGGTTGAAGGCGAGATCGACGTCGCTTTTGAAAAATTCACGGTTGCCGGAAAACAGCCTCAGGAACCCTCCGGCTTTTTTCCGGGCGAGGTTTTTGGAGTGGATGGTCACGACCCCGGCGGTGGCGTCCTGGCCGTGGCGGAGGCCCCCGGCGTCTTTTATGACGACTATTTTCTCAATGGAGCTTAAGGGGATGTGGGCGAAGTTCACCGCCCCGTAGCTGGAGGTGGGATCGTTTAAGGGCGTTCCGTCCAGAAAGACCCGCACCTTGTAGGAGCCGTGGATCGCGACCGAGGAGCTCGAGGCGGAGACGCCCGGCACCTGGTTCAGGACGTCCTCCAGCTTATTCGCCTTGAGCGCCTCGATATCTTCGGCGCTTATGACTATTTCGTTCTCGTCCGCGGCCCCTCCCTTTCCGCCTTCGTTTTCCGGCGCTTGGTTGGACTCGTTTGGCGGAGCCAGGGAAAAATCCGCCGCCTCCGCCCCGTTATCCGAACTTCCCGGAGGCTCCTGGGAAAAGAGATTGTCCGGAAAAAGCGCCAAAAGCGCGAGGGAAAGGAGCAGGAGCGAAAGACTCCGCCCCGCCGCCTTCGGAAAGGAGCGGCGCCGGCCGGATCGCCTGAGGCTTCGCCCGGCGGCGCTGTGGATGGATGGCATTTATTTTTTTGAGGGAGCGAGGAGCGGCTTTTTCCAATCCTCCGGTCCCTCCGGAAAGGGGGGGGAGGCCTGGAAACAATTTGAGGATGATTTTTATATCTTATTTGAGTTTTGAAATAATTTGGAGTGAATTTTGATAACGGAAGCGCTAATTATTTTCCTTCGCGCGAAGCCGGGGGCGCGAAGCCGGGGAAGCCGCCCCTTGATCCGGAACTTCGCGTCCCGAAAATTCGCAATTTAGCGGAAGCTCGCCTTTAAGGCGTCCCGCCCGGCGCCGGACCGGCCCCGGGGCGCGGGGCCGGACGGCCGCGCCGCGATTTCCCCCGGTTCGGGGTCCGGAGCTCTTTTCCGGCCGGAAAGGCTTCGGCTTTCCGGCCGAAGCGTCAAAGAGGCCTTTCGGCCTCCAGGCCTTTTAAAATCGTCTCCCGGGATTGGAAGAGGACCTCGAAGTCCAAACGATCCTGGAAATGCTTGTCCCTCAGCTCCCGGGAGTCCAAATTGTAGCAGACGCCGGAGCCCTCCCCCGCGACGGCGCCCCGGGGCGGGGAGTGGCCCTCGGGGATGAGGGAGACCGCGGCCCCGGTCTGGGTCACCACCGCCGCGGCCAGCTGGTCGATGGTGCGCATGGCCGCGATGAAGCGGTCTTCCGGATTCATCTTCGCCCCCAGGGCCAGATAGAGGTCGCAGCCGTTCTTGGCGGCGGCGACCGCCCTTTCCGGGTGCAGCATGGAGGGGACGTCGGTTAGGCCGACCACCAGGGAGCCCAGATGCCGCGGGGGGATGGGGGCGTCGGAGTCTTGGGGGATTTCGGCGAACTTTTCGTCGAAGATCCAGTAGCCTCCGCCCTTGAGGCCGCCGCCTCCTTTGAGGGTGAGGATTTTGAGCTTCTTTTCCGCCGCCAGGTTGAAAAGGCGGTCCTTGTCGCCGGAGCGGTAGGGAAACTCGGGAAGGAGGAGGAGTTGGCCCGGGAGATAGAGCGCGAGGCGGCCCTCCAGAAAGTCCGCCGGGTTCACCCCGGCCCCGGGGGCGATGAAATGGGTGTCCTGGGGCCCGGGAGGGGGGAGCTCCAGAAAGCTCGAGAGGTTTTTGAAAAAGAGCAGATTGGAGTAGAGGCGGTAATGCTCCCTAGGCCTTCGGGAGGCGAAAAACTCTTTTTGCGCGGGAATGTTTCCAAACTTCCCGTTTTCGTCCAGGGGTATGTCCGCGTAAAAGATTTCGGTGCGGGGGTTTCCGGCGTCCAGGAGGCTTTCCCCCTCCGGGCCGAAGACGTGGCTGCGGGCCCCGGAGCAGTCGAGGCCTTTTTCCACCCCGCCCCGGTTCACGGCCAGGAGGTATGTCTTGTTTTCCATGGCCCTGAAACGCCAGACGTCCCGGGGAAAGGAGCGGGTGGGCGGCCAGTTGGAGGGGAGGAAGACGAGGTTAGCCCCCCGCAAGGCCGTTATCCGCATGGGCAGCGAGTGGTAGGAGTCCGAGCAGATTAAAAGCCCCGCCGTCCCCCAGGGGGTTTCGAAGACGTTTTTTTGCCGGGGGGGCCCCGGGCAGGCCCAGCGGGACTCGGCGTTCATCTTGCGGTAGCGGGCGGCGAGATCGCCTTTGGGCGTGAAGGCGAAGGCGGAGTTGAAGAAGATCCCGCTCTCCTCGTCCTCCTCCGCCCAGGCGGAGATCACGTAGACGCCCTTTTCCCGGGCCAATTTGGCCAAAGCCTTTCCCGTGGGGCCCAGGGCGGGCTCCGCGAAGGGGGCCATCGCTTCCCGGTTTTTAAAGGAGTAGCCCGAGAGGCACATTTCGGGGCCCAGGATCATCTTCGCGCCCCGGGCGGCGGCCTCGGCGCACAAAGACAAGAGGAGCTTCCGGTTTTCGGCGGGTTTTCCGTGAAGGACCTCCATGTGCAGGAGGGCGGTTTTCAAGACGGGGGGCATTTTTTTAGTTTCGGGCCTTTTTCACGGTCGAAAGGGCGAGGGAGAAGAAGACGAGGGAGCAGCAGGCGAGGATTATAAAGGGAAGGGGGGAGGGGGGGAGCCCGAAGGCCCCGGCCCGGGCGGCGTCCGCGGCGTGGGTGAGGGGGAGGAACCTGAGGATGGCGGAGGCCCAGGCGGGGAGGGCGTCCACCGGAAAGAAGGTTCCGCCCAGAAAGGCCATGGGGGTGATGACGAAGGCGGTTAACAGGGATTGGTCGGCGTGGGATTTGACCAGCATGGCCAGCGCCACCGCCAGGGCGGCGAAGGAAAAGGAGTTTAACAAGAGCGCCCCCCAAAAGGCGGGGCCGTAGTTCAGCCGCGTCCCGAAGAGGAGGGCGATGATTAGGACGATTAAAACGGCGTAGAGCGCCTTGGTGACGCCGGCCAGGGTCTCGGCCAGGACGTAGGAGAAGGGGCTCACCGGGGCGGCCTGGAACTCCTCGAAGGCGAAGAAGTAGAAGCGGGCGACGTTGATCTCGGTCGCGATGGCGAAGGCCTGGGTCATGGAGGCCATGGCCGCGAGGCCCGGGATCAAAAACTCCAAATAACTCCGATCCCCCACCTTCACGGCGGCCCCCAGGGCGCAGCCGAAGGCGACGACGTAGAGAAGCGGGGAGACGGCCATGGAGGCGCTCTGCCGCAGGATCCGGCGCTTCATGATCAAAATTTCCCGCAGATAAACCGCCCAAAAGGCGCTCGTCATAAAACCCTCTTTCCCGTGAGGTGGATGAAGGCGTCCTCGAGGTTCACCTTCCTTAGAGTCCCGCCTCCCGGGGCCGCGGCTAAAAACTCCGTGGCCTCCCTTTTATCGGCGAAAAAGGAGCTCTTTAAAACCCCGTCCTGGAAGGTGTCGGCGGCCCATTTCCCCACCTCGAGGGCGATTTCCCCGGGGGTTCCCTCCCGAACGATTCTTCCCTCGTGGATGAAGGCCACCCGCCCGGCCAGAAACTCCGCCTCCTCGATGTAGTGGGTGGTGAGGAGGACGGTCACCCCCTTTTGGTTCACGGTTTTGATAAGCGACCACACCCGGCGCCGGATGGCCGGATCCAGGCCCACCGTGGGCTCGTCTAAAAAAAGAAGCCGAGGGCCGTGGGAGAGGGCCCGGGCGATCATGAGCCTCCTCTTTAGACCCCCGGAGAGGCTTTTCACCAGGCTGTCCGCCCGATCCCAAAGCTCCACCAGCTCCAAAAGCTCCCTGGTCCTCTCCCTCCGCTCCTTCGCGCTCATGGAAAAGAGCCTTCCGTGGATGTCCATGTTCTCCCGGACGCTCAGCTCCGAGTCCAGATTCACGTTCTGGGTCGCGAGCCCGCAGAGCCTTTTGGCCTTCAAGGGGTCCTTGTCGATGTCCACCCCGGCGACGAAGGCCTTGCCGGAATCCTTAAAGGAGAGTCCGGTTAAAATCCTGATGGCCGTGGTCTTGCCCGCCCCGTTGGGGCCCAGGAAGGCGAAGAGCTCGCCTTCCGGCACCTCCAGGTCCAAAGAGTCCAAAGCCCGGGTCCGGCCGAAGGATTTTTTCAGGCTCTCGGTTTTAATCATGAGGGTCAAGGCGCTAAAACTTCCTTTACGCGGACCTTCCCGCGGGAAGGCGGTCCGGTTGAAACCGTTCAGGGGATCGGGAGACGGATCCGGGGGGGATCCGCGGACTTGGCGGAGCTGAAGGGAGGCGCGCGGAGCCCCGCGCCCCCCGGCTTTTAGCGGTTTTTTCCGCCCGGCCGCGGAAAACGGCGGGCGTCATGATTCTATCATAAAGAGATCCGGCGAACCCTTGGGTTTTCTTTCCGGGGTTTTCTTCCCGTGGTTTTCCTCCGGGCCTCCGCCCGCCCTTTCGGGGTCGGAAATATTTCGGGCGGGCTTTTTCGGGGGGCCCGGACGAGGCGAAGGCGCGGACCCCGAACGCGTTGGCCGGAGGCGTCTCGGCGCCGGAACTTTAGTTCCGGAGCTGGCCCCGAATCTAAGAATCCGAATCTAAGGCCCCTAATTTAGGCCCCGGCGGCGCCCTCGCCGCGGGAGGATTTTATCCTGTCCAAACTGTCCGCGACGGCCATTAAAGGCTGTCTCCGCACCCTATGGGGAAGCGCCAGCCGGGCGGCTTCGGTCACGTCCCCCGGCTCGGTCTTCCGCCTTCCGTTCCAGGCGGCGATGGTCTTCGCGGTCTTGAGGATGACGATGTCCCCCCGGTGGCCGTCCACGCCCACCTCCAGGCATTTTTGGGCGATTTGGAAAAGAAGCCCGCGCTCGATCTCCACCTCGGGGAGGAGCTCCCTCGCGGCCGTCACCCGGCGGGCGAGCTCCTCCGACTCTTTCGCGTACTCCGCCTGGAAGGCGAGGGGATCCGCCTCGAAGCGGGCCCGGCGCTCCATCACCAGGACCCGGCTCTCCAAATCCCTCACCCCCTCGATATTCACGCAGAGGCCGAAACGGTCGAGGAGCTGGGGCCTGAGCTCCCCCTCCTCGGGGTTCATGGTGCCCACCAGGGTGAAGCGGGCGGGGTGCGAAAAGGAGACCCCCTCCCGCTCGATGGTGCTCACCCCCATGGCGGCGGAGTCCAACAGCACGTCCACCACGTGGTCGTCTAAAAGGTTCACCTCGTCCACGTAGAGGATGCCGCGGTGGGCGGAGGCCAAAAGCCCGGGCTCCATGCGCTTCTCGCCGGATTTAAGGGCCCGCTCCAGATCCAGGGATCCCACCACCCTATCCTCGGTCGCCCCCACGGGGAGCTCCACCACCCGCACCTTGCGCCGCTCGCTTTCCACCTCTTCGGCCGGCTCCCGGCCCAGGGCCCTTTCGAGCTCGGCGTAGAGGGAAAGATCGTCTTGGGGGGAGAGTTGGAAGGGGTTTCCCTTGACGACCTCTATTTCCGGCAGGATGTCGGCCAAGGCCCGCACGGCCGTGGACTTGGCCGTGCCCTTCTCGCCCCGGACGAGGATTCCGGAGAGGGTGGGGTTTACGACGTTTAAAATCAGTCCCAGCTTCATGCGGTCCTGGCCCACGATGGCCGCGAAGGGGTAGAGGATGGCGTTTTCGGACATTTAGGCACCGGTGCTTTTCGTAATACGTTATCCGCCACCGGAAGCGGAGGGACTCCGGCGGCGTGGAGCGCCGTTTCCGGCGGAGCGCTTCGCCAAAGGCGGGGTTTTAAACGCGGGAGCCGGGTCGCGCCCGGAAAAGGCGGATGAATGAGGAAAATATTCGCGCGGGGAAAAAACTCCGGGAAAACGAGGCGGAAGGCGGAAAGGAAAAAAGGAAAAAAGGAAAAAAGGAAAAAATGAAGAAAATATTTGAAATGAAAAAGTAAAAGAAAAGTAAAAGTAAAAGTAAACGACGCTTTTAAAAGTGAAAAATTAAAAATGAAGAAAATATTTAAATAGTGGAAACGAGAAACGAAATCGGAGTTTAAAACGCGGAAACGGAAGAACGGAAAAACGGAAAAACGGAAAAACGGCGCGGCGCGGCAAATTAGGAAAAATGGGAAAAATGGCGAAAATGAAGAAAATAAATGAAATAAAAGACGCGCCGGTTCTTTTCACGCGATCTTTTTCCGGATATTCGACTAGGTCCTTTCCGCCGGACCCAAGCTTCCAGGGAAGCTTGGGCGGGGTTTCCCCCCCCAAGGCCGCGAAGCGCCTCGCCGGAAGACGAGCGCCTGTTTAGACGGACTCCTTCACGATGTCCACCAATGTCGCGGCCGCCAGATCCCCGGTTTTGAAGCACTCGGCCTCGAGGGCGAGGGCCAGGCGCCCGGCCAGGTTGAAGGCGACGACCCCGGGCTCCTCGGTGTCCACCACCACGTATTTCACCCTCTCCTCCAAGGCCATGGCGGCGGCGAGGCGCAGGGCCTCGTCTAGCGGTTTAAGGTTCCCCTGACCCTCGTCGAGGGGGACGTTGGCCCGGCCGTCGGTGATGAGGAGGGCGATGGGCCGGGCCGAGGGGTTTTTCAACAGGAGGTTCCGCAGTTCCCGCCACAAGAGCGCGAGCCCGGCGGAAAGGGGGGTGCGGCCCCCCACCGGGAGCTCGGCTAAGAGTTTGCCCGCGAGATCCACCGATCCGGTGAGGGGGAGGTTCAGATAGGCCTCTTTTCGCCGGAAGCTGATTAAAGCGACCTGATCCCTTTTCTGGTAGGCGTCCAAAAGCAGCGACATGACCGCCCCCTTGGAGGCGGTCATGCGCCCCCGGGCCCCCATGGAGCCGGAGGCGTCCACCAAAAAGAAAAGGTGGTTTCCGATCTTCTTTTCCCGGATCCGCTCCCGAAAGTCGCTCTCGGCCAAGGCCACCACGAGCCCCGGGGGCTTTTCCCGGCGGATCTGGTGGGGGGCCGCGGCCCGGATGGTCGCGTCCAGGGCGATGTCGCCCGAGCCCCTGTCCGGAGCGCTTTTCACGTAGCGCCCCTCCTTTAAAGCCGCCCGTGACCGTGAGCGCCGCCCCGAGCCCCTTCTTTTCAAGCGGTCCTTGGGGCTCTCGAAACGCCGCGGCCGAAAGGTCTCCCCCACCGTGAAGACCCGATCCTCCTCCGGGGACCTGTCGGGCCCCTCCCGCTGGCTCTCCTTTTCCCCTTCGTCCGGGGGCTCCCCCTGGTCTCTCGTTTCGGCGTTTTTCCGCTCCTCGGGGGGAGGGGGGGGCGTCTCCGGCCCTTTTTCCTCTTCGGGCTTATCCGCTTCTTTTTCCTCCGCCCCTTCCCCCCCATCCTTCCCCTCCCCTTTTTCCGTCCCGGGTTCGGGGGGCGGCGGCGGAGGCGGCGGGGCGGCCTCCCGCGTCCGGTGGGCCAAAACCAAAGGGGAGATCCGTAAGACCGTATCCTCGTCCGCCTCGAAGGATCCCGCCAGGGCGGCCGCCGCCCGGGCGGCCTCCATCAAAAAGAGGTCCGCCCGGTGTCCGGCCACGAAATGGTCCCGGCACAGCCCCGCGATGAATTTTCGCGTCCTTCCGGAGACGGACACCGCGGGAAGGAGGCGGCGGGCCTCCAGGATGTTTTTTTTCAAGGCCTCGGTTTTCGCGCGGAACCTTTCCCTAAAAGAGACGGGATCGCGGTCGAACTCTTCTCGTGAAAGCATGAGATCCACCCGGGTTTCCGGATCCCCGGCCCCGGTCACCTGGACCGAGAGGCCGAAACGGTCCAAGAACTGGGGCCTCAGCTCCCCCTCCTCCGGGTTCATGGTGCCCACCAGGATGAAGCGGGCGGGGTGCCTGAAGGACACCCCCTCCCGCTCGACTATGTTCCGTCCCGAGCCGGCGGCGTCCAGGATCAGATCCACGACGTGGTCGTCTAAAAGGTTCACCTCGTCTATGTAGAGGACGCCCCGGTGGACGGAGGCCAAAAGCCCCGGATCCGGAACCCTTTCGCCCGTTTTGATCGCCCGGGAAAAGTCCATACCCCCGCAGATCCGGTCCTCGGTCGCGTTCAAGGGGAGCGTGCGGAAGGGAGCCGGACGAAGCTCCGGCTCCCCTCTCCCCGCCCGCTCTTGGCAGAAGGGGCACAAAGAGCCGCCCTCTTCGGGATCGCAGTTGAAGGGGCAGCCCGGGAAAACCCGGATGGGGGGGAGGATTTCGGAAAGGGCCCGGGCGATCGTGGACTTGGCGGTGCCCTTCTCGCCGCGGGCCAGAACGCCTCCCGCCAAGGGGTTCACGGCGTTTAAAAGGAGGGCCTCTTTCAGGCCGTCTTGGCCCTGGACGGCCGCGAAGGGGTAGAGGTGCTGGGGCATAAATAGCGGTCCTGGCGGGCGCCGCCGCCGGGGCGGGCGGATGGGGGGGGAACCCCGGGTTAGAGGGCGACGTCCTTTCGGGGCGTCTCGTCGTTCCACTCCTCGAGCCTGCCCTCGAGCTCCAGGTACTCCTCTTTCAGGCTCTCCAGGGTGGATTCGTCCGCCCGCCACATGCCCCGGGCGCTGGCCTCCAGGAGCTTGTCCAGGATGTTCCGGCGGGCGAAGGGGTTCACCCTCTCCATCCACTCCCTCGTCTCCGGATCCAGGGCGTAGGCCTCGGCCACCTTTTGGTACATCCAGTCCTCCATGACGTCCGCGGTGGCGTCCCACCCGAACATCGCGTCCATCATGTGGGAGACGTCCCCCGCCCCCTTGTAGCCGTGGCGTTTCATCCCGGAAAGCCACTTGGGGTTTATGAGCCGGGAGCGCAAAACGTGCTTGGCCTCCTCTTGGGTGGTCCGGATCCTCACCCTCTTGGGGTCGGCCGCGTCCCCCATGAAAGAGAGGGGCTTCGCCCCCCTAACCGTCTCGACCGCGGCGATGAGGCCCCCGTAGTAGTTGTAGTAGTCGGTGCAGCTCATCATGTCGTATTCCCGGGAGTCCTCGTTTTTCACGGTCACGTCCATCCGCGCCAGGTTCCGCCGGAAGCTTCGGGGACGGACGAGCCCGTAGGATCCCTTTCCATAGGCGTGGCCCGAGTAGCGGACGTAGATTTCGCCCAGATCCTCCCTTTTCTCCCATTTTTTGGATTCCACCAGCTCCGCCACCCCGGCGCCGTAGGTGCCGGGGGGGCAGCCGAAGATCCGGAAGGTGGCCTCCCGCCAGGCCTCCCCTTCTTTCAGGCCCTGGGCCAGATACTCCTTGTAGTCCGCCTCGGCGTGCCTTTTCACGAAGTTCTTCCCCGGGTCCTCTTTGAGCCTCGCCGTCATGTCCACGGCCTTGTCCAGGGTCTCCACGAGGTTGGGAAAGGAGTCTCGGAAAAAACCCGATATCCTGGGGGTGACGTCCAAACGCGGGCGGCCCAGTTCGCCAAGCGGAACCACCTCGAGCCCGGAGACCGTCCCCCCCTCCCGCCATACGGGTTTCAAACCCATAAGGTGGTAGACCTCGGCCACGTCGTCCCCCCTCGTGCGCATGGTGGAGGCGCCGTAGAGGAGGATGCCCACGTTTTCCGGGTATTTTCCGTTCTCTTGTAAGGAGCGCTCGATTAAGGCGTCCCCCAGGGCGACCCCGATCTTCCAGGCGGCGGGGGAGGGGATCTTGTTGGGGTCGACGGAGTAGAAGTTGCGGCCCGTGGGGAGGATGTCCGTCTGGCCCCGGCTGGGGGCCCCGGAGGGTCCGGGCTCCACGAAGCCGCCCCTTAGGGCCTTCAAGGCGGAGTCGATCTCCCCGGTGGTTCTTTCCAGGTTGGGAACCAGGGTTCGGCAGACGTGGAAAAGGGCCTCTTCGAGGGGGCCGGGGTTTAAAATTTCGAGACCGCCCCGGTTTTTCAAATCCGCCACCGCCCGGGGGACCGCCGCCGGGTCGAAGCCCTCCTCCCGGAGCCCCTCCAGGAGTTTCAAAGAGCTTTCCCTCGCGGAACGTAGAATCTCGGCGCCCGTCCGGCCGCCGAAGCCGGGGTGGATTTTTCCCCGGTTTTCCAAAACCAGCTCGTAGTCGAGCCCCAGGCTCTTTAAAAAATTCTCCCGTAACGAGGGGGCCCCGGGCCCCTCCACCCGGGTGAGCTCCGCGAGATACTCCGAAAGGCGCGGCCCCTCGGGGGGCTCGCCCAAAACATGCAGCCCGTCCCCCACGGCCGTGTCGGAGAGCTCGTCCAGGTAGCCGTGAAGGCGCTCCAGATAGGCCGGAAAATCCTCCTCCGTTTCCCTAAGCGCGGTTTCCGGACCCAGATCGGCCTCTTTCACCGCCTGGAGGATCTGTTCTTCGATTATGGGAAGTTTTTTGGGATCCTCCGTTTCCGCGAGGCGGCGTTCGGCCAAAAGGGCGTCGATCTTCTCCAAATCCCCGTAGAGGCCGGAGACGGTCATGGCCGGAGGGAGGTGGTCGACCACGCAGGCGTAGGAGCGGCGCTTGGCCTGGGCGCCTTCCCCCGGATCGTTAATTATGTAGGGGTAGACGTTGGGGAGATCCATGATCGCGAGGTCCGGAAAGCAGCTCCCGGAAAGGCCCAAAGCCTTTCCGGGAAGCCACTCCAAGGATCCGTGCTTCCCCACGTGGACTAAAGCCTGGGCCCCCCAGACGTCCCGGTACCAGCGGTACTGGGCCAGGTAGTGGTGGGGGGGGCTTAAGGCGTCGTCGTGGTAGATCTTCTCGATGTTTTCGAGGCGCCCCCGGGGCGGCTGGATCCCGATGAAGACGTTGCCGTTCGGGATCCCGGGAAAGAGCATCTCGCCTTGGTGCGTGAAAAGCTCGCCGGGGAGCTCCCCCCAGTCGTTTAGGGTCTTCTCCCTCGCCTCCTCGGGGAGTTCCATATGCCATTTCACATAGTCCTTACGTCCGGCCCGGGCCTCGGCCCTTTGGCTCATGAGTTCCGGGGTTAAAAAACTTCTGTCCGCGGTCAGGCGGCTTAAAAGCGCGCGGGCCAGCTCGTCTTCCCCCTCGTAGAGGTCGTCCACCTTGTAGCCCTCGTCCTTTAAGGCCTTCAAGAGCTTCGTGACCGAGCGGAAGCTGTCCAGGCCCGCCGCGCAGCCGATCCTGTCGTTTCGGGGGGGGTGGTGGTGGAAAATCACGGCTATTTTTCTTTCCGACGCCGGAGCGCGCCGGAGCCTGGCCCAGTTGACGGCGAAGCGGGCCATCTTCGCGGTCCTTTCCGGATCCGCCTCGTATACGGTGACGAGGGCCCGCGTGAGGGGGTCCGTCTCCCTCTGCTCCCTGAAGGCGAAGGGAAAGGCGATGATGTTGCCGTCGAACTCCGGCTGGGCCGCCGACATGGAGACCTCCGCGGCCGGGAGCCCCTGGAGGGACTCCCTCCAGCTCTCCCGGGGCTGGAAAGAGCACATGGCCTGGATCACCGGCACGTTTAAATCTTTAAAGAGCCCCCTCGCGTCCGGCGAGGTCAGGGTCAGGGAGAAGCTCATGGTGGAAAGGAGGCAGTCGATCAGGCTCTTTCCGGATTCGTCCATGAAATACTTTCGGGCCGCGGCGTCGGCGCCCAGGTTCTGAAGATCCTTGTCCTTGAAGCGCAGGTGGAAGACGGGCAGCGCCTGGGCGCCCTGGTTTTCGATCTCCCGAATCAGACTGTCGATGTGGGCCATGTTGCCGTTCAGCCAGTAGACCTGATGGAACCAGATCCCCACCACGGGTTTTTCCGGATCCAGGCTCTTTAAATACTCCTCTTTGTCCGGGGGGGAGGCGAGGGAGGGGTGGTGGATCCCGTCGAAGGGCGGAACCACCGGATCCTTCACCGGAAACTTGGTTCCGAGAACCTGGTTGTGGAAAAAGAGGAGGAGCTCGCCGAAGTTCTCCCTGCCGCCGGCGTTTAGAAAGAAGTGGGCCCGGGAGTACTCCCCGCTTCCAAAGAGGGTGGAGTGTTTCGCCGCCCAGGCGAGGCCGTCGGCGTCCGAGGCCGAGGCCTGGACGTGGACGAGGGGTTTCCCCCCCTCCTTCGCCATCTCCTCTTCGAACTCCCTGCGCCCGGGAAAGGACTCCGCGGGTCCGTGGAGGGCGATCACCAAGACGTCCGCTGAAAAGGCCCGGCGTAAAAACTCCCTTATCCGTGATTCGTCGAAGAGCTGGGGCGCCGTGCGGGCCGAGACCCGAACGTCCAAGTCCGGACGCCTTTTCCTTAGCTCCGTCAGGCCCGCCGAGAGCTGGCCGGTCTCCATGCCGGTCGCGCTGAAGTAGACCAGATCCAGAAAGTTTTTGTCTTTCGCGTGTTTGGCGGTGTTTTCATCCATGATGGTCCCAAGTCCTTTCACCGGGGGGGGGAGGCCTTCGGGGTGGAAAGGAGGCCTCCTGGAGGGCGCTTATGTGAAAAGGCGCCTTTTCGGGGGGGCGTCTCCTTTGAAGGAGGCGCCCGCTTGAGGCGGTTCGCGTCCAGGGCTCCGGCCGGGTCCAGGGCCTTGGTCGCGGGGGCGTTGGAGGGCCGCCGCCGAAGGCGGCGGCGGGTCGGCGGATCGCTTTTAACCGCCGGAGCCTTCTCGCTTTAACCCTTCCGCGAAGTTCCGGAGAAGCCGTCTCTTAAGATCCGGAAAGCGGCGTAAAGAATCGGAAAGCGCCGTCAAGATCCGGAAAGGGCCTTCCCGTAAGTTCCGGAAAGGGCCGTCCCCCGCTCCTCCAGCTCCCTGGCCAGGGGGGCGGCGTCCCCCCCGGGGCCCAGGGAGATTATTGTGAGACCCAGCCTGGACGCCTCCCGTAAAAGCTCCCGGCGGTAAAAGCCGCCGTCCGGGCGTCCCCCGCCCGAAAAGGGGGCGTCGTTTCCCTTTTCGCGCCCCGGGGCCTCTTCCCCTCCCGGGGGATTCGGGGCCTCCGGCCCCAGGGCGTCCACCAGGAAGTCGCAGTCTTCGAGGCTCCGGAAGGCCTTGCGCAGGATCTCCTCCGGTTTCCCGCCGCGGGAGTCCCGGGTCAAAACCTCGGCCCCCAGGGCTCCGGCCACGTAGGCGTCCAGATCATGGCGCTCCGGCACCCCCACCTTGAGGGCGTAGCCGTGTTTGGAGAGGTGGCGCAGGCTCTGGGCGCCCCGGTCCTTTTCCGTCAAGACGAAGACCCGGCCCCGGGAGCCGTCCCCCCTAATCTCTATTCCGCCCAGGTGGCTGGAGTAGCCGGCCTTCTCGAAGTCGTAGAGCTTGGACACGAAGCGGGAGCTCAAGACCTCCTGGGGGGGGCCGAAGCTTGTCAATCCTCCGTCCTTCAAGGCCAGAACCTGATCGGAGACCTTGGCCGCCACGTCCACGTCGTGGACGGCCGCGAGGACGCTTAAACTCTTTTCCCGGCAGAGGCCCCGCAAGATGCCCATGAGCTCCACCCGGTGCTTTAAGTCCAGATGCGCCGTGGGCTCGTCTAAAAGCATGAGCCGGGGCTCCTGGGCCAGGGCCCGGGCCAGGGAGACCTTCTGGCGCTCCCCGTCCGAGAGCTGATCGACGAAGCGGTCGGATAGATGCCGGGCCTTCACGTCGGCGAGGCAGCGTAAAACCACCTCCACGTCCGTCTCCCGCAGCTTTCCCAGGAAACCCGTGTGGGGGTGGCGCCCCAACCCGACGTACTCCAGGACCCGTAAAAGCGGCGGACTCGCCCGATCCGTCATCACGACCGAGACCACCTTCGCGAACTCGGAAGCCGAGTAGCCGGAAAGGGGCCTTTCCCTAATCTTGATCTCGCCTCCGAGAGGGGGGAGGTGCCGGGAGAGGGTTCGCAAAAGGGTGCTCTTGCCCACGCCGTTGGAGCCCAGGACGGAGACGAAGGACCCTTGCGGAAAGGAAAAGGAGAGCCCGCTTAAAACGGGCTTTTTGTAGCCCACGGATAAGTTTTCCGCCCGCAGGACGACCTCTTCCCGGGGGAGGCCGCGGGGATCGGGCTCCCGCGGGCGCGAAGCTTCCGCCGTCACATCTTCACCCCCCGCTTCAAAAGAAGGCCGATAACCACCGGCGCCCCGAAGAAGGCCGTGATGGCCGAAATGGGAAGCTCCACGGGGCTGAGCCACGTTCGGGCGATCAAGTCGCACGCTCCGGTGACTATCGCCCCCATGAGGCAGGCCCCGGGGATTAAAACGCGGTTGTCCGAGGTGGCGAGGGAGAGCCTCGCCATGTGGGGGACCGCGAGCCCCACGAAGGCCACGGGTCCGGCCATGGCGGTCACCAGCCCGGCCAAAGACGAGGCCGCCAAAAGGATGAAGAGCCTGAAGCGCCTAATGGACACCCCCATGGAGGCCGCGTACTCCTCTCCCAATAAAAAGGCGTTCAAGGGCTTGCTAAGGAGGAAGATGGAAAGGACCAAAAGGCCTCCGAACGCGAGCATGATCCAGATTTCCAGCCACTTGAAGCCCGAAAAGGACCCGAGCCCCCAAAGGACGAAGCCCTTGATCTTCTCCTTTTCGGCCAGGGCCGTGAGGATGGCGGTGACCGAAGAGCAGATGTAGCCCGTCATGAGCCCCACGATTAAAAGCGTGGCCCCGGAGCTCACCCGGGCCGCGACGGCCACCACCAGGGTCATGACCAGGTAGGCCCCGGCCAAACCCGCCAAAGTGGTGAGGAAGGGGGTCAGGTAGGCGAGCCTCAGGCCCAGGGGCGTGAGCATCGCTAAAGAGACCGCGAGGGTGGCCCCGGAGGAGATCCCGAGGATGTAGGGGCCCACCACGGGGTTTCGAAAGTAGACCTGGAGCAGGAGCCCCGAGGCCGCGAGGTAGGCCCCCCCCATGACGGTCGCGAGCGCCCGGGGGAGCCTTATCTTCCAGACGATGAAGCTTAGGTCGGTACCGGAATCCGTAAAGGGGCGAACGAGCTCCCGCAAGACGTCCCCGACCGGGTGGCTCACCGCGCCGATCATGAGGTTCGCGAACGTGAGGATCAAGACCGAGGCCGAAAGGACGATGAAAACCAGATAGCGGCGCCCGGCGTGGCGCCTGGCGATCAAAGCGCTTTCCAAGCTGAGCTCCGCCCGCATGCGAAAAAACCCCTTTTAGGCTCCCGTACGGATCCCTTGGCGGATCCTTTTTTGGAAGCGTCGTGAAATATTAAAGAACGCGGCCGGGGTCGGGTCTCCTTCTTAGGTGGAGGATGGCGGCCCCGGCCGGATGAGGCGGGCGTCATGGGACGCGCTTTTAAAAGGAGCCGCGCCCGCCCCGCCGCCGTCCTCCAAAAAGGGGAGGGCGGCGGACGGAAAAATTCCCTTGTCCGCTCCCGGACGGGGGGCGGAGAGGGTGGAATAACGGATTTTTCGGGAGGAGTGAGGTGAGATTGGAGCGAGGACGAAAACGGAAGGCCGGGAAAAAGAGAAGGCGAACGGGACTCTCTGTTCCACTATGATATATAAGAGAGGCCCTCTTTGGGGAAGGCCGCCGCCTTGACGTCTTTGGGGGAGGCGGCCCTCCGTTCGGCTTCGGATGAAAGCGCGCGCCGCTCGCATCGTCCGCTGTCGGCAATATAACGGGACGGGGCGGAAAACGCAAGCTATTTTTTTTACATTCGGCGAAAGTTCGCCCGCTTCTTCGGGGACGGCGGCAAGGCGGAAGCTTCCCGCATGGGGGAAACGCGGGTACAATCAAGGTCTTTAGAGAAAAAAAGGATCGCTTCGCCCCGCCCTGACCCCTGGCGGCCGCGGATTTCACGGGCGCGGCGCCGCGCCTTTAGGGAGCGTTTTCATGAAAGAATCTCTTTAAAGTCAAGGCCGGAAACGTCAATATAATTCAGCGGAGCCTGAGAAAGACGGCCGCGGAAAAAATTAAAAAAATTTCGTATAATTCAATCTAATGATCGTACTCTCCACGCGTTTGGCTATTTTTACGCCCATAAGAACGGCAAAGAACATAAACAGCATGATTATTTCAAAGACGCTTAAATTTTTCCGCGGAAAATTTTTTAAAAAATTTCCGCCCCACCCCGGGGACGCCTTTGATAATTTCCCCCCTGGAAGAGAAGAGCCCGCTTTCGAGGCGGGCGCCCCGGCCGCGAAAGGTCCGCTTTTCCTCATGGCCGCGGCTCTGCTGTTCCTCGGGGTTTCGCTTCCGGCCCCCTTGGGCGCCGCCCCCGCCTCCCCGGGGATCGGGGCGGAAATCTTAGGATTCTGGAACTTCGGGGGAGAGGGGGACGAGTGCTTCGCCTCCGTCCTCCAAACCCGGGACGGCGGAGTTTTCCTTACCGGCTGGACGGACTCCGTCGGGGGACCTCTTCCGGAAGCCCGCGGCCGGGGCGACTTCTGGGCGCTCAAACTCGATTCCAAGGGCGTTGGGGAGTGGGAGCGCGGCCTCGGAGGGAGCGGGGACGATCTGGCGCTCTCCGCCGTCCAGGCTCCGGACGGAGCTTTCGTCCTCTTAGGCGGGAGCGACTCTTCGGACGGCGACCTTTCCGTTTCCCTTGGGGAAGGCGACATGTGGGCGGTCGAACTCAGTCCGGAGGGGGCTCTCCAATGGAGCCGCGCTTTGGGCGGGAGCGATCAGGATATGGGCCGCTCCGTAGTGAACGCGGCGGACGGCGGCTTCGTCGTTCTGGGCGATTCATACTCCGGCGACGGCGATCTAATTGGACGCCACGGCGAAAGCGACGCCTTTCTAGCGAAGCTGGACGCCTCCGGAAATGTCCTGTGGAAAAGGATTTACGGCGGAGCCGGCGAAGACACGCTCCGGGCGCTCGCGGCCACCCCGGACGGGGGTTACGCGGCGGCCGGCTGCTCCGATGGGGGCGAGGAGGGGGGTGGGGACGGAGGATACGATTTTTGGTTCCTGAAACTGAACGCCCGGGGGGGAAAGGAGTGGGAAAAGACCATCCCCGGAAGCGGGGATGACTGCGCCTACTCGCTAATCAGCGCCTCCGACGGGTCGTACGTTTTGGCCGGAAGCTCCGAGCGCCTGGAGGGCGGCCCGGAAAAAGAGGGCGGCGGATCCCGAATCAGGATCCTGAAACTGGATCCGTCCGGTTCCTCGCTGTGGGACAGGACCTTGAAAGATGGCGGAAGGGAGGCCCTGCGCTCCCTGGTCGAAACCCCGGACGGATCCCTTTTGGCCGTCGGTTTCGCCCGCCCTTCCGGCTCGCGGGACGACGCCTCGGAGAAAGGCGGCATGCTCGTGATGAAGCTTGACTCCATGGGCCTTCCCTTGTGGCGCGAAACCCTTGGCGGACTCGGCCTGGGGCTGTCCATAGCGGCGGCGGGCGACGGGGCGTATCTGGCCGCGGGATGCGGCGAGGGCGGCGGAGGTCTTTTTCAAAATAACGGAGGGATCGACGCTCTGCTGTTGAAGTTTAAAGAGAAGGGCGGAAATTTTTAGATCCGGCCCCGAAAAGAAGGCCGTCCCTTCCATGTTTCGCCGCGGCCGAAATCCGCTGAAAAGAAGGGGTTCAAGTTTTCCGGACGCCGCGGGGACGATTTTCAGCGCGTCTTCAATTTAACCGGCGGGGTGGAGCTTTGGCTTGGCGGCTTCGTCGTCCGAATCCGCCCCGCGTCCGCTCCCCTCCGCCCCAAAGCCCGTAGGCGGATTTTCCGCTTACGTCCAGTATTCGGCCGCGTGTGAATTTATTGGCGCGGCCTCTTCAGTTTAGTTCCCGCGTCTTCGACGGTGAATCCCCAGTCGATCTTTTTCCATCGTCATTACCTTTTTTTGCCAAAGCTTCGACCTGTTTGAATAATTCTTTTTTGTTCGAGGACGTTTTCTGAAGACCGGAGCTTTAGCCGACCTATTTCAATTTTAGCCGCGTTTAACCGGGAGCCGCGCGCCGGGGCGTTGACGAACTTCGGACGCTTAACGTGAAAGTTGTTTCGGGAGTGTTTTCGAGGGAACCAAGCCCCCGAAAACGCGAAATGACTTTCCTGAGCTCGCTGGCGGATGGCGCTCGGGCCTTCCCTGAGAGTTTGATGGCGAAAGGGAAAAATAATCTCCGGAAGAGAGGCGTGGCGGATCCTCTTCGCGCGGAATATGTTAAACCAAGGGTTTGGCGTACTGTGTATTATGCTTAATATCAAATTATATCAATATATAGATAAATTCTTCAGCTTTCTTCAGTCGGCTTTTTTGCTTCGTAGAGCGCTCAAGAAAAGGTAAGCGGTAGTTTCAATTATTGACGCTCATTTATCATTCATCTATCATTCATCGATGCAAATTTAGATATTAAATTTTAATATAAAAACACATTTTTGCATGAAAATTTTTCGGCGCGCCCGCCTCCCTTTATTCCATTGCCAGAGATTTTTCTTTGTGTTATAAAATCCATGCGTTTCGTGGACACGCGGTCTAAA
Source organism: Deltaproteobacteria bacterium (assembly GCA_031276865.1). Taxonomy (GTDB): domain Bacteria; phylum Desulfobacterota; class Desulfarculia; order Adiutricales; family Adiutricaceae; genus JAISMF01. The sequence goes on from JAISMF010000032.1 coordinate 42,930, forward strand.
AATACAAGGCGCGGGGGAAATTTTCGGCGTTGAAATTACGAACGCCCGCCGATTCCTTGAAAAACTCCAGCATCCTCTCAAGGCGCCTTGGGCGCTTTGACGTGACATTTGAGAGCCGACGATGTTTTTCGGATCCCGTTTTAAATCCTCATCCGCTTTTCCCGATTTTAATTTTTTCCCGCCGACCTTCGGCTTACGCGAAAACATCTTATAATTCAATCGGCTTTCCGTTTTCTTTTATAAAATATTTTTTCCGTGAATCGCCATTATTTTTTCAATTCTCCGTATTTCCGTTAAAACGCCGCTTAAGATCGTTAAACGTTTTTTTCTCGTTTATCACGCGCTTGCGAATATCTCCAAGGACTTCAGCCCGTCGTTAAACACGCGAGGTGACGCCGAAAATGCTAAAAATAAATTTCCGCTCCGATGTTCACGTTTTTTTGTTTATTTTCGCGCCGATTTTAAGCTCGCTTTTAATTTTCAGCGTTCCGGCCTCCGCCGTCACGCTGTGGTTGGAGACTTCGCCGGAAGATTTGAAAGAGAACGCCCTGATTGAATTCAACGCCGGCTTCGCCGATGATTTCGATTTGGTGGAACTCGGCCCCAACAACATCGCCAACATCGTCTTTCCCGTCATTTTGGGAAAATCCGGAGAAACGCCCACCATCAAGGAGGTCGCTCCCAGCTACGCCTTCGTGACCAAGGGGGCGGCGCCGCCAGGCTCCTACGTCGTCTACAGCTCGTACAAACCCTGGATTTCCGGACAAGTCGGGCGGCCGAAAAACAAATACGTCTTGACGGCCGCCCACGTTTTCAACATCGGTTCGGCCGCGGACGATCTGGTGACCAAGCCCACCGGAAAAATCCCCCTGGAGATAGTCCCCTCGACAAACCCCCTCCAAATCAAGGCGGGCGATCGGGTCTCCCTCCGGGTGCTTTTAAACGGAGCGCCCCTGCCCAGGGCGGTCGTCCTGGGCGAACCCAAGGGATACAACCCCAAAGGCTCGAAGCTCCACGCCCGGGCCTTTTACTCCCCCACCGACGACCAAGGGAAGTTCGAGTTCACCCCCCTCAAGGGGGGGCTCTGGTTCCTTTCCGTCCGGCACAGCGTCCCCAACGAAGATAAGAAAGAGTCCGACGACGTGGTCTACCTCCATAACTTCACCCTCCACGTGGGCGAAGCCTCTTCGGACCCCGCCACCGCCGCCCATCCGGCTTCGGGGACCAAGGCCTCTTCGGCCAAAGAAGATCCGGCCTTCCCGAGCCCGGATCCGGCCGCGCCCAAGTCTCCCGCCCCGGCCGCTAAATAAGCCGCGGGGCGCCTTCGGTTCCCCCCCCTCTTTTTTCACCGCCCGTCTCCGGCTAGGCCCCTGGGCCTTCCTAGGCGAAGGCCCGGCCGCCTTTTAGACCCTTTTCGCCGGAGTCGGCGCCCTATTTATGGAGCCATCTTTTGCTTTTACCGCCGGATCCCGTAACCCTCAAGGTCATGAAGCCCGATCTCAATTCTCTGTTTCCGCGCTTTGAAAAGCTCTACTGGATAGAGTTCCCGCTTTTCATCCGGGACATGCTTTTCGACGAGGAGAACCGGAAGGTGGACATCTTCGTGGACTACCATCGGAAGGCCACCTTTCCCTGCTCCTGCGGGAGGGAGTCTTTGAAGATCCACGACCGCGTCCTGCGGGAGTGGCGGGCTTTGGACATAGGATCCTATCAGACCATCATCCATCTGGCGGTGCCCCGCACCAAGTGCCCGGACTGCGGGGTGAAAACCGTGAAGGTGGGCTGGGCCCGGGATCACAGCCATTTCACCTACCTCATGGAGGAGCGCGTCGCGCTCCTCAGCCATTACATGCCCCTTTCCAACGTGGCGCGGTTTTTGAACGTGAGCGAACGGAGGGTGCGGAGCGTGATCGAGCGCCTGCGCGAAAGCGGCCCGCCCCCTCCGGCGGAAAAGGCCGCTCGCCCTCCGCTCCCTCTAGGCGCCTCGGAGGACGCTTCGCCTCCCGAGCTCTCCCCGGCCCCCGCTTCCCCCGTCCCCCTCAAGGCCAGGCCCTTGAGGGAGGGTTCCCGGGAAATCCCCGCCGCCCCGAAAAAGACCGGCGGGCGCCCCGGCCCCTCCCCGGCGGACAAAGCGGCCGCGGAGGCGGCGCCGGAAAAAGCGGCCGCGGACGAGAGCGACCCGAGGGGGGAGGGGGGGGGGGAGTGAGGAGGCGTCCTTTCGGGGCGCGCCTTTCCGAAGTTTCCGGACGCCCTCCGTTTTTTTCAAACGCCCGAAGTCCGTTTCCGGCCGGGCGCCTTTCCGCGTCTTTTTTCGCGCGCCCCCCCCGAATCCCTCTCTTTCCCGCCGGGGCGCCGGAAGGGCGCCCCGGCCCCGGCGAAGGGCGGGCGCGTTTTCGTTTTTTCCCCCTCCCCGTTTTCCGGGAAAGCCGCGCCCCCTTTTTTCCCCGCCCCCCCTTTCGTTTTTTTCCACCCCGGCGGGAACGGGAAAATTCATGTTGACAGGGCCGGGGGTCGGAATCTATGATGAATCGGCCTTTTTAAAGGCCCCCTTGGCCTTTTCCCCCGTCCGCTTCGGGCGCTCGTCTTTTTTCGAATCGGTGAACGCCGTATCTTTCCAGCGTCGCTCGTTTCCTTCGTCGAATTTTGAAATCGAATTTTCATCCCCGAGGTTTGAAATCGAATTATCATCCGAATTTTTACCGCGTTTCCATCCGAAAACAGCGGACGGTTTGCATAATCTTCCTTCGCGGACTAAACCCCGGCCGACCTTTTTCGGCCGCGAAAAAATTTTTACAGGTGCCATAAATGGAGACAGAGGCCTGGAAGATCCCCCCCCAGGAGATCGAGAGGAGGAGTTTCGCCATCATCGATAGCGAGGCGGGTCCGCACGACTGGGATCCGGAGGCCTGGACGGTCGTGCGCAGGCTCGTTCACACCACGGCGGACTTCGACTACGTCAAAGACACCGTGATCAGCCCCGGCGCCATCGAGAGCGGGGTGAGGGCCCTTAAAAACGGCGCCCTCGTCCTAACCGACACCAAGATGGCCCTAAACGGCGTGAACAAAAGCGTCCTGGCCCCCCACCATGTCGAGGTCCTCTGCCTGGTGGACGACCCCCGGGTCCTCTCCCGGGCGAGGGAGACGTCGCGAACCCGCTCCCAGGTGGCGGTGGATCTGGCCTACGAGGAGCGCGTGAAAGAGGGAAGGGACCTTATTTTCGTCTTCGGCAACGCCCCCACGGCCCTCTACCGCCTTTTGGAGAGGCTGGAGAAGGATCCCGCCTTGAAACGCCCGGCCTTGGTCTTGGGATTCCCCGTGGGCTTCGTGAACGCCTACGAGTCCAAAAAGGAACTCTCCCTTTCCCAGACCCCCCACTTCATCACCAACCTCAGCCGCAAGGGCGGCTCCAACGTGGCCGCGGCCGCCGTGAACGCCCTCGCGAAGCTCGCAGGCTGAAAACCCCTCCCTTTGGGGGGGATTTTTTCCCCAAGCGGCCCCGCGCCCCTTTTCGGGGCGCCGGGCCTCCGGATCCCTTGGAGGGCTCCTTGTCCGCTATCGAGCGCCACTGTCCCGCCCTGCTCATCTCCGCCCCGTCCTCCGGCCAGGGCAAAACCACCGTGACGGCCGCCCTGGCCCGCCACCATCGCAACGCCGGCAAAAAGGTCCGAGTCTTCAAGTGCGGTCCGGACTTTCTGGATCCCATGATTCTGGCCCGCGCGAGCGGCCACCCGGTCTACCAGCTGGATCTTTGGATGGTGGGGGAGGACAACTGCGACGCCCTCCTCTACGACGCGGCCGGACAGGCGGATCTCATCATCGTGGAGGGCGTCATGGGCCTCTTCGACGGCGAGCCCTCGGCCGCGGATCTGGCCCAGCGCTTCAACATCCCCGTTTTGGCCGTGATCAACGCCCAGGCCATGGCCCAGACCTTTCCGGCCATCGCCTTCGGACTCTCCCGCTGGCGCCCCGAGCTCCCCTGGGCCGGGGTTTTGGCCAACCGGGTGGCGGGGGAGGGGCACGCCAATCTGCTCAAGGATTCCCTCCCTCCGGACATGCCCTGGTTCGGGGCCTTGTATCGGGGGGAAGACGTGGAGCTTCCCAGCCGCCATCTGGGTCTGGTGCAGGCCTCCGAGCTCGCCGATTTGGATCAAAGGCTGAATAGGGCGGCCGAGCTTTTAAGCGCGCAAAAGATCGCGGCCTCTCCGCCCGTGGTCGCCTTCACCCGCCCGGGCGCCGACTTCGCTCCCTGGAAGGGCCGCCTTTTCGGCACCCGGGTGGCCGTGGCCCGGGACGACGCCTTCAGCTTCATCTACCAGGCCAATCTGGATCTTTTAAACGTCATGGGGGCCGAGCTGGTCTTCTTCTCGCCGGTGAACGATCCCTTTCTTCCGGAATCGGACGCCCTCTACCTCCCCGGCGGCTACCCGGAGCTGCATCTGGAAAGGCTGTCCCGAAACTTCGGGGTTCTCGAGGGAGTAAGGGCCCACCATAAGGCGGGCAAACCCATCCTGGGGGAGTGCGGCGGCATGCTTTATTTACTCGAAGAGCTGGCCTACCAGGGGCGCTCCGCCCCCCTGGCGGGGATCCTCCCCGGGAAGGCCGCCCTGACGGGGGGCCTCAGGGGGCTGGGGCTCATGGGGGCGGACCTCCCCGAAGGTCGCCTTCGGGGCCACTCCTTCCACCACTCCAGTCTGGACATGCGCGTGAAGAGCGTCGTCAAGGCCGAGCGGCTGGATAAAAGGCGCCGGGAAAGCGAGGACGTCTTCCAGGTGGGGAGGTGCACGGCCTCGTATCTGCACTTCTACTTCCCCTCCAACCCCGAGGCCGCGGCCAGGCTGTTTTCCCGCGGATAGCTTTCACCCGCCCCCGGCGAAAGCTTTTCCGGCCCGCCGGCGGAAAGCCCCGTCCCTCGGGCCCGTCCCGCCGCGGACGCCCCTTTCCGGAAAGCCTCCGGCTTTCCGAAGGCCCCTGAAAAAAACCCGCCCCTTTAACCCCCCCCTCCCCCGAGCCCCGGGCCTTGAAGCCCTAAAGGAGCTTAAGATGCTTTTAGGCCGCTTTTACGACCAGGTGGAACTCCACCGCGAGGACAAGATCGTCTTCGCCCGCTTTTTAAGCCCCCACGCGGTGATCTCCACCTCCAGGATAGGGGGGGGGCTCCGGGACGACGTCTCGGTCCTCTTCAACCACCAATCCTGCGAGCCGGCCGGACACGGCGGCGGCCACGGCCACGGCCTTCTGCATAAGGCCCACCACGACCCCGAGGGCTACATGGAGGATGTCTGCCGGGAGCACGGCATCGCGGTCAAGGAGTCGGCGCAGCTCTCCACCGCCGCCAACATGCGCTTAATCGAGATTAGGGAGTTTTCCTTTCGGGAGATAAGCGTGGCCGCGGCCGTGACCGGCGGGGTGGAGGGGAACGCCGGGAGGGCGGGGGATCCGGCCACGGGCTACGAGGGCCGGAACGGCTGGGAGCCCGTGAGCCCGGGGGAGGCGGACGAGGGGCCCGGCACCATCAACACCATGATCTTCATCAACCGCCCCCTCACCCGGGGCGCTTTGGTGCGCTCCGTCATGACCGCGACCGAGGCCAAGACCGCGGCCTTGGAGGAGTTGAACGTGAACTCCCGCTACTCCGACGGCCGGGCCACGGGCACCGGAACCGATCAGATAGGGGTGGCCGCGCTCAAAGATCCGGACTTCCCGCCCCTGACCAACGCCGGCAAGCACTGCAAGCTGGGGGAACTCATCGCCCGGGCGGTGAAGGAGGCCACCAAGGCCGTTTTGGCGCGCCAAAACGGCATGAACCCCGAAAGGCAGTGCTCGGTGAAGATCCTGCTGGAGCGCTTTTTTAAAAAGGGCGAAAAACACTTCGGGATCAAGGGGACGGATCTGGCGGAGTTGTTCGCGGCCGAGCTCGAGGATCCGGACATGAAAGAGACCCTGCGGCTGAACCGTCTGGCCCTTTTTTACGATCCCCTCAACGCCGCGGCCGTCATGAGCATGGTCCACCTCAAAGACCAGTTCTCCTGGGGGGTGCTCCCCCCGCTGCTCTTTCCCGAGGTCATGAGCCTCCAGGCGGCCGTCCTGGCCGCCGCGGTGAGCGGCAAACCCCACCGCGTCGAGGAGTACCGGAAACTTTTGGGCGAAATACCCGCGGACTCCTCCAACCGGGCCTTCACCAAGCTCGTGGCCCGGGCCTTCGCTTTGGGTTTCGAGGAGAAATGGTAGGGGCCCTTTCCCCCTCGCCGCCCGGGGCGCCCGTAAACCCCGCCCGCCCTCCGGCTCCGGAAAAACCGAAAAATGCCCCAGGCACCGGAAAAGCGCCGCCTTTTTTCCCTTCCAGCCCCGTCGCGGCTGGTCTTGATCCTCACCCGGCGCTGCAACCTTGGTTGCGGCTACTGCTACAACGGGGAGGCGGACGAAAGCCTCATGAGTCGGGAGACCCTCGAGCGGGCCTTCGCCCTTTTGGCGGAGGGGGAGGGTCCCTTCGGCGTGCAGCTAACCGGCGGCGAGCCGCTTTTGGTTCCGGAACTTGTGGAGCGGGCCTGCGCCTTGTTTAAAAAGGCCGGGGAAAAAAGACCGGGCGCGCTTTCCCTGCAGACCAACCTCACGCTGTTAAACGAAGACTGGCTCGATCTTTTCCGCAAATATCGGGTGGATCTGGGGGTGAGCCTGGACGGGCCGCCGGAGATTAACGAGAGGCAGAGGGGGAAAAGCCGGGAGCTCTTCCGCTCCCTGGAGCTTTTGCGCCAAAGCGCCTTTCCCTTCAGCGCGACCGCGGTGGTCACCCGGGAAAACTGCGCCCATTTGGGCGCCCTGGTTCTTTTTTTAGGCGGCTTCAAGGAGGCCCGGGGCCTGGGCCTCGATCTCCTGGTTAAAAAGGGCCGGAGGGGCTTAAGCCCCCCGCGGGCGCCGGCCTTAAACGAGGCGGCTGGTAAAATTCGGGAAAGCCTCGCCCTTGTGAACCGTTTCCGTTTTCGGCCCTTCCGCTTAAGGGAGCTGGAGATGCTGCGAAAAGCCGAAAAAGGGGGGGGAGGCTCCTTTTGCGGGGCCTGCCGGGGGACCACCTTGGCCGTGACCCCGGAGGGCGAGCTCTACCCCTGCGCCCAGGCGGCGGGGGAGGAGGAGTTCTCTTTGGGCGGCCTGGAAAGGCCCCGGGCGCCCCGAAAAAGCCCGGGAGCCTACGAGCTTTCCACCGCCAAATGCCTCCTCTGCCCCCTTCACGGGAGATGCCCCGGGGAGTGCCCCACCCGCCTCCGCTTCAACCGAGGCGAGGAGGATCTGGTCTGCTCCCTTTACCGGGGGCTAAGCTCCCTTCCACTGGACCTCTAACCCCGGGGGGCCGCCAGGCCCCCCGGGGCTTGGCTCCCCGAGGCCGGGGGAATGGCCGCGAGGGCTCGCCTTTTCGCGGCGAAAGGTAATAATTGGGTGTTACCCCTGCGGATAAATATTAGAAAAATAATGCAAAAAATTTTATAAATCGCAACTTCTAAAATTATAAAATTCTAAATTTGCTAATTTGTTAATTGCGCGACTCCATTCTAATGCATATTGAATATGTTTATTTAGAAAAAGATTTTTGATTAACGGCTTGTTTTTTTGAAAACTCCGAAGAATTCCGCCTATCTTCCTTTCAAATTCATCCTTATCAGCAGCTTGTGGTTCTGAGTGTAACTTATTCTTCACAATATGGTTAAAGTACTCATCAGGATTTAACTCTGGGCTGTACGGAGGAAGAAAGAAAATATCGACTTCCTTTCCGTGCTCATTTAGCCATTCCTGTACAAGTTTCCCGTGTTGAACCCTAAGATTGTCAAGTATAAGGAAAATTTTGTTATTTGTAGTCCTTATAAGAGTATTTAAAAATTTTATAAACAACTTGCAATTCATTCAGCCTGAGTAAGTTTTATATCTTAGTGTACCCGTATTTGAAACAGCAGACGTCATATTCAATTTCAGTCTGGATCTAGTTGTTTTGATTTCAGGAGTTACGCCTTTGGGAGCATATGACTTCGTGTTAAAGTTTTCAGAATGCTGCCCTGCCTCATCTCCCCATAATATTAGCGCTCCTTCTTTCGCAGCTTTTTTAGCTATCTCAGGATATATTTTATATAGCCAATTTTTTACTTTTTCAGGATCCTGCTGCCATGCCTTTTTCACTGGTTTTGTGGGGTAAAGCCCCAACGTTTCAAATAATCTCCAGAGGTTCTTTCCTTAATCACCTTATTATATAGTTTATAGGCTAATTCTGCCACTGCTTTTCGAGTCCAAGTACTGTAATTTAAATCACGGTCCTTAGGTTCGGATCAGATGATTTCCTCTTGCGGTTTTACCTCCTCTTCAGGTGTTAAAATTCTTCCTTCTCCAACTTTTCTGCCTCTTTTTCTCGGTATCAAGGCGCTTTTTCCCTTTTCCACAAAAGATTTATTCCAAGCATATAAAGTTGAGAGAGCGATAAATAGAAATGAAGAGATATAAGACATGCTCAATATTTTTTGAAATGCTCGAAAGCAGTTTCCTTAATAAGACGAGAATTATCATGGTTTTCTCGAAGAGCATGTTGTTATTTCATGTATAAAATATACATGATTATGAGCTAAAGATCAATATATTTTATCGAAATAAATGACTATTTTAAAAAAAAATATACTTGCTGAAATATATTAGTTAGATCATTACTCGGTATTTAGATGCCCTTTTAACATCAGCAGAATTACACCATTGGAAATAAATAGACAAAAATAAACTTTCTGATAAAATTTTTTAAAAAAATTATCCACGCTGGTGAATTAGCGTTTCCTTACAACTTAATCATCATGCATTATTTTAACTCAATATATATCATGGCGTTTATATCAACTCTCTGTTGACTGATTTTGTGCGCCGTGAAAAGGTGCGTGCACCTAGCGGGCTGAGATGCCCGCCCGGCGACTGGGCTGGTCCGGCCGGTAGTAACCTTGAAAGTCATGGAGGTGACGATATGAATTAAGCTCAAGGCGTAAAGTCCTCTATAGGGGGGCCGCGAATGAGCGGGTTGTAACGCGAGTGAACACTAGGCAGGCTTCGAAAGAAAGTTGTGGAAGACGACCCGCCATGATCATGGGGAAGTCCGAAGTTTGGGAAGAAAAGCTTGAGGTAACGGCCACCTAAACCGCGTTTGGGTGAGATATCCCCCGGGAGAAAATCGTGATTCATGATCAGTCTTTTAAATCCTCCCAGATTCCTCCACCGGAGTAATGGTGACGACATGCTCATAATTGGCGGAGAAGATATAGTATTGTAGGTGGACGTAGTCTGAATTATCAGCTCTGAAAGTCGTCACTTGACGGGCACCGCGTTCGAATGGCGCGCGGGCGCGGGAGTTAGGAAGCGGTAACGCGGGCTAGCAAGTTGCTGATGACTATATGTGGTGTCATGGAATTCTATATACTCTATTAGTTGACGAAACATCCGGAGCGTACAGGCGGAAAGAGGCGAAACGTTCTCTGAAGCGTGCCTCCTGTTTTACTCGGTCAATGTCATGTCATTATCCAAAGAGGATCCCAGTGCATTAGACGTGTCCGCTGGGATCCGCGCGGGGGGGCGCCCGAAAGGGCGTTCCCTACCGCGACCCATGCCGTCGACTGAGCGGAAGACTACATCCGGGGCGGCGTTTTAGCGAGCCGCCCTGGAATCCCACGGTGTCGGAGAACCTGGCATGTTGTCCAAGAATGTTCACGAGAACGGTGAGATCTCCGTTTCTCCCTT
>JAISMF010000093.1 GCA_031276865.1 Deltaproteobacteria bacterium
CCATCCTCACGGGTGGCCACGCAAGACTCGGGGCTGACCGACTAGCTAGGTCTTAGTCATGGAAGTTCCTCCCTTCCTACGATACCTGGGTTTATCCAGTCGCATCCAGTCGCATCAAAAATATCATCCCACGCTTTTTTTGGAGGCAAACTTCTTCTGGACGAAAGCCTAAATCTCAAGTATGATGCCAAGTAGCCATAGGCGTCAACTCACCGTTCCGGAAGTCAAACATGCGAAAAGAAATACCAAAAATTATCCAAACTTTTTCTGAAATTATCAGCGATAACATGCTTTACGCTGATAAAACCGAGTATATATATAATCTAATTAAAAAATTTAAAGTGTGTTTTCTTTGCCGTCCTAGGCGTTTCGGTAAATCTCTCCTCCTTAGCACTATCGAGTCGCTGTTTTCCGGAGAAAGGGACCTTTTTAAAGGATTATGGATTGATTCCTCGGATTACACGTTTCAAAAGCATCCCGTCATCCTTCTCAGTATGGATTTCACCGACACCTCAAAACCAAGCTTACTAAAAAAACAATTATTACATAGTCTTCAGAAAATAGGCAAGTCTGAAGGTATTTCGATTTCGGATTTGACTCTAGACGCCGCGCTTAGCGACCTTGTAGAAGGTCTGTTCGATAAATACAATAATTTTCAGTCAACCGCGCCGAAAGACAGGGATAGACAAGAATCGGTTCAGAAAGTTGTCATTTTGATTGACGAGTATGACGCGCCTATCATTGACAATCTTGACAAATCTTCAGTGGCCAAGGCCAACCAGATAACTCTCCATAATTTTTACCGCGAATTTAAAAAACTTGACAAATTTATACATTTTATCTTAGTAACCGGTATCACGCAAGCTGGTAGAGCGTCTCTAGGTCAGACCACCAACAACATTGTTGACATATCCCTTAGACCGGAGTATGCCGGAATTTGCGGCTTCACTCTCCAGGAATTGGACTCTCTCTTCGCTGATCGTTATGAAGAAACTCTTAACGAACTCATAGCGGCGAAACAGATGCAACCAAGTTCCACGGTCGCCGATCTTAGGAAGAAAATATTACATTGGTACGATGGTTATGTTTTTGATGGGAAAACAATGCGGGAAGAAACCGCATCGGACAAACCGATCAGAGTTTTAAACCCTTTTTCCATTGTTCAATTTTTCGAAGAAAAATCATTTGACGACTTCTGGTTCCAAGCGGGCCCCGCCTCTTTTCTGGCGAATCTCATCGCAAACGACCCTGAATCTTTTAAGTTGAAAATGCCGCCCATAGCTTCAAAACGAAGCTTAAGATCATTTATCCCCGTCAGTGACTCGCCTATTCCTATTTTATTTCAAACAGGCTATCTGACCTTAAACAATGTTTTCCTGGAAGGCAACGAGACTACTTTTTCGCTTAAAATACCTAATATGGAAGTGGAGCGCGGCTATCCATGGTCTTTCTACCAGGCGTATTTCGGCTATGAGGATATTAGTGTATTATTTTTAAACGGGAAATCATTTAAGACCGCCATCCTCAATTGCGACGCCGCCGCAATTGAGGTAATCCTTGAAACCGCCCTGGCTAAATTATCTTCCGAACAAAATATTCCAATGGAAAAATACTATCATTCTGTAATTCAAGCTTTTATTAACGGAATGGGTATCGATGCCAGATCTCAAGTTTCATCATCCATGGGTAAATCGGATCTTGATTTGGTTTTTTCCGACAATGTTTACGTAATTATTGAAGTTAAATTTGAAAATGAACCTGAAAAATCATCTACAATGACAATCGAGGATAAGCGCGAAAAGGCCCATAGCTTAGCCAAAATGGCCCTAGAACAGATTACTAAAAAAGAGTGCTCAAATCATTATGCTTTGCAAGCGAAAAAAATTATTGAACTCGGTTTAGGAATTTTCGGCCGCTCAAAAGTCAGAGTACTCATGAGGGTCAGAAAATACGCCCGCTGACCATGGTCGTTTTTTAAATTATTTTTCACCGTGAAACGATATCAGCCGAAAATACGGTGAAAAATTACAATGATTCACACAATTTTTGATGAATCACGTATCATGAACATTTACCCTTAAATGATATAAGTTGACACTTCAAACTTTCACGATTTCAGAGTTAACGTAAATTGAGCATATTCAATGAATTGATGCGACTCAAAAACCACAACGTATTTTTGATATCTGAAATTATCTACTACAAGTTTTAATTATTCAAAGCAATAGTCCATATATTGTATGTTTTCTCTATCTTTCGGTTAACGCCGGACTTTTTGCAATCGTATCGATGAATTATGTTTATAATATTACCCAGACGGATAAAAGTTAGAAACGTAAAAGGAAGAGATTTCCTTGAATACGTGACTTTTTCCCAATATTTAATCGCCGGGGTAATATACAACATATTTTTTCAATACCACTATATATATTACCCCGACGGATAAAAGTTATAACAACGTTGGTCAGAAACCCTGTCCTTAAACGGGGCTGTTTCCAATATTTAACCGCCGGAGTAATAATATCCATCATGACATGCGCGAAAGTCCGAAGAGACGTTAATCTTAATCGTCCCGGGAAGCGGAAGTCCTGAATAGTTTTCCAAAGGAGACCCGAACCGGCTAATTTTTCCCCTCCCTGAACGGACGCCCGGAACTAAGTGTCCGGGGAGGCGTCCGCGACCGGACGAGCCGGAACGAATCCGCCGGAACGTGGAAAACCTCGCTTTTTTCGCCCCCGGACGAACGCCCCCCCGGGGATCGCCTTATATGATTTTCCCCGGGTGGAAATAAAAAACATCCGCTGAAAACGGAGGGAAAAAGAGCCGCGGCTTATCGCCCCGGCGAATAAAGTCGATAAAACGTCCATCGGCGTCTTCGTCCTCATACTCGACTCTTTCCATATTCAACCGCCGGAGGAATAAAACCTGCCCGGCTAAAAAAAAGGAAACAAAGCGCCATCGTTTCCGCCCTGAACGGATCGAAAAAAACCCCGGCGTTGGAGCGCCGGGGTTTCAGGGAAGAAAACAATGGAGGAATAACAATAACAAATAGGAGGAAAAATACAGATACAATGGGAAAAACAACAATACAACAATGCGAGACAAAAATAACGCGAGACGAAAACAATAAGGGAAAAAACACGAAAGGAAACAACATCAAAGCCGGACGAAAAAAGGCGGAAATATTAGCACCGGAAAAATACGCCGGAAAAAAAACTATATCGAAACTGGCTTGTAAACTAGGCTTTCAATTTCGAAAGCGGATTGTAGCCATACGAGTCTAGAAGATTCAAAAGTTTTTCGTTGGTCGAAAGGAAGTTGCCCACCTTGCTTAGAAGATCCCGCGCGGCCTCTCCCGTGGAACTCTCGGGAAGGCCATCGGCCGAGTCGTAGACCAGGAGGGGATCTTTTTTCAGGGCCTCCCGCATCTTCTCCTTTTCCTCGTCGGTCCCGCCGGAGGCTTCAATAATATCGTCCCGGCTGTAGACCCTGGCCTCCCTCTTTCCGTCGCCGTTATCGATTATGACTAAAACGTAGTCGTCTTGGAATTCGGGATAATCGGCGATGGTTTCCGCCGTGAGTCCGGCCAGATCGCTTATGAGTTTGGAGGCCACCTTGCCAAGGGAGATGTCCACCGTGTCGGTTCCGTAAGCCGAGGATGCGGGCGAGGCGAGCGAGTCGTCGGCCGAAAGATAGTCGGCCAGGTTCTCGTAGTTCTTATCCTTGGATCCTATATTTAAAAGGATCGGCTCCCGCGCCGCGGGCTGGGTGAACAGAATGGAATTTATGCTCATCTTCGCTCTCCGGAACCCTGTTTTTTCGCCCGGGGGAATTTTCCGCCGCGCGCCGGGTCCGCCGCTGAACATTGCATAAGACGTGCCAACAAAACGGGGAGGAAAACGGGAAAAAAACGCCCCTCCGAGGAAATTTTTTCGCCGAGGAGAGGCGGAGGATTTTCAGGGGAAGCCGGGCGGCTTTTAAAATAGGTTTTCCGGCGAATATTTAGGCGACCGTGACAAGGGAGAGGTACCAGTTTATGATGGCCTCCCCGTAGAAGAGCCAGAAAAGGGCGGCCAAAACCAGGAAGGGCCCGAAGGGGACGCGCATGGATCCCATACGCCCCCGGGCGGGGATCCTTCCCGCGGCCAGGGTGAGGATGACCGATAAAAGTCCGATGACGGAGGATAAAAAAAGGATGGGGAAGATGGAGCGCCAGCCTAGGTAAACCCCGATGAGGCCTAAAAGGGGGGGATCCCCGGCTCCGAGTCCGTCCTTGCGGCGCCAGAGCTTGTAGCAAAGCGAGGCCGCGAAGAGGCTTAAAAAACCGCAGAAGAAGCCCAAGACGGCCCCGGAAAGGCTTACGAGCCTGGGGTTCCAGCCTTTCAAAAGGAGCTTGTCCCAAAGGAAACTGCCGGTGAGGATGGGGTTGGGGCAGAGGACCGCGATTACCAGCCCCAAGAGGATGGTGGGGAGGATCAGGAGATCGGGGATGACCATGAGCTCGGAGTCGATGAAGGCCACGGCCGTCAGCGCGCACGCGAAATACCAGTAGAAAAAAAACTGGAGCGTGAAGCCGTAGACTCCGTAAAGGCTCAAGGCTAGAACGCCCGAAAGCAGCTCGACTAAGGGGTAGCGGGCGGAGATGGGGGCGCCGCAGTAGCGGCAGCGGCCTTTTAAGAGGATGTAGCTGAGGCAGGGGATGTTGTCGCGCCAGACGAGCTGGTTTTGGCAAGCCGGACAAAAGGAGCGCCGGGGCCGCCAGACGGAGAGCCCCTCCCGCGGCAGGCGGTAGACGACCACGTTCAGGAAGCTGCCCACGGAGAGCCCGAGGAAAAAGACGAAAGCCCCGAAAATCACGCCGGCGGCCCCGGAAAAGCTCATAAAGAAATTGTTTCCTTAAGGCGCCGAAGCGCCCCGGGGCGTTTACGAGGAGAAGATCTTCTCCATCTTCTCGTTTAGGGTGTCCGCCGTGAAGGGCTTGACGATGTAATTGGAAACCTTGGCCTTGACGGCCTCGATTATGTTCTCCTGCTGCGCCTCGGCCGTCACCATTAAAAAGGGGATGTCCTTGAGGTGCTCGGTGCCCCGCACGTGCCTTAAAAGCTCGATGCCCGTCATGTTCGGCATGTTCCAGTCGGATATGATGAGATCGAACTTGTTGTTCTCCAGGATGGCCGACGCCTTCACCCCGTCCTCGGCCTCGCTTATGTTGTTTATGCCGAGCTGCCTAAGGATGTTTTTAACGATGCGCCGCATGGTCAGAAAGTCGTCCACGACCAGCACTTTCATGTTTTTGTCGTAAGCCATAGATGTCTCCAGAAGAATCGCAGGAAAAAGGCCCCGCTGACTAGCGTCGTTTTCCGATCCGGCCCCGGGCGCCAAGAAAGACGCCGGCGGCGCCGGAAAACCCCTTCGAGGGGAAAGGCTCCGGAACGCCTTTTCGCGGAAACGGTTAAGCCCGTTTGGCGCTTAAGAACGGGAAAAGCGCCGGGGCGTCCCGCGAAAAAACCTTATCCGCCGAATCGGCGCGGAGAAAATAAATCCCCTTTTAACCGATCCCCTGGAACTTTAGCACAGAGGCGGCTTCCTTTTCAAGAAAAATCTATCCCGGCCCCCGCGCGGGCGGGCCTTCCCGAAAGAGCGTCAAGTCAAGGCCGGAAGCGGCGTCACGGAAGACCGGGAAACGCGCGCCCCTCGCCCCGGCGCTGAAACCCGCGCCCCGGGGGGCGCGGGAAAGACGCCTCCCCCGCCTCCCCGACGGACGGGGGCGTCCGCCGGAAAGACGGCCCCGGCGGAGGCGGACGCCCACCCTTCCGGCGGAAGCCTTATTTGCCCTTGATGAGGGTGTAGTCCTCGCTGAAACGCGCGCCTTTGTAGATGTCCCATTCCTGGGAATCTATGTCCCGAAGGAGCCCCTGGCAGTTTTTAGAGGACAGGGCCTCTTTCACCTGCCCCTCGGCGTAGGCGTCCACGGCCGTCTTCTGCGGCACCCCGAAGCCTCCGCCCAGCTCGAACTTCTTCACCACCCGGGCCAGGGTGTTTCCGTTCCTTTTCTCGTAGCCGGTCCAGGATTTGTTTCCGCCGCAGCGGCTCGTTATCTGGTAGACGGCCTGGACGCCCCCGAAAATGCGCAGGGCGGCCTTGTACTGGAGGATGTCCGGGGCGTCCCCGTCCAGCGGCTCCAGATTGAAGGTCCCGTTTTGCGCCCCGTTCGCCTGGCCGTCCTGGGCGGCCGCGACGGAGGCGAAAGGGTTGGCCAGAAGCAAAACGGGGAGGATTCCCCAAAGAGCGAGGCCGAAGAACACTTTCCGCATGGCTAAATCCTTATCCGGGTTGAGCGGCGCGAAAGCCGGAATTCTCCGGCGCGCCGCCGCGTCCATTCGACTTGGGGCGAAAAAGCCCCTAACCGAACCCTCCCGGGGACGCGCGTTCCCGCGCGGGAGAAAGATAATTATCTACCGGTGGCGGCGGGATTCTAAAAATTTTTATTAATCGCGGGAATTTTCACGAAAACCGAAACCTTTCGGAAAAAGACCCGCCCGGGCGCCCGCTTTTTTTCACGCCGTCAAAATCTTTTGACGATCTAAAGCGAACCCTTTTCGGATCTTATCATTTTGACGCGGATTAGCAACAGGAGCCCGCGGCCGGTCGACCGGCCGGAGGCGCCGCGGGGCGAATTCAATCCCCTGGGAGAGGATTCCTCCCGCGCGGGGGAAAATTCAATCCCCTCCGCCTTCCCGGGCGGCTGGCCGGCCCGAAACTCTTTTTCCCTTTTTCCAGGACTACGGGGGGGGCGGCCGGACTTCTTCCGTCTAATTTAAATCTATTTTGTAAAACATAGTCTATATTATAACTGCGATATCATATTTATAACACCGGCGCGCCCGGACGCCAATCAAACGCGGCGAAAAATCCCGGCGAAAGCCTTTTTCGGGGAAATCCGGCCGCAAACCCGATTCGGAAAGGAGAAAACGGCGCCGGGGCTTTTTCCAAAACCGGAGGGGGGAGGGGCCTTGTCCGGCGGCTCCGGCGACACTTGAACAAACATTTCCAAATATGGTAAAGTCACCCCCGAAAATAGACTTGGAAAGGCGTCCTTTGAAAGCCGGAGCTCCGGCTTTTCCGCTTTTCCGCCGCCCACGGAGGCCAGTCGATGAGATTTTACGGAACCAACCCCTCCCGGCCCCTCTGGGTCCTTTTCGTAATCCTGGCCCTTTTCCTCTCCGCCGCCCCCCTCGAGGCCCAGGAAAAAGGGAAAAGCCCCAATCCGCCCGCGAAGGGGGCCCCGGCTCCGGAAAAAGAAAAGAGGGACCAGGACATCGCCCTGGTCCCCCCCCTGGAGGGGGAGGCGGCGGCGCCCAAGGCGGACGCGGCCCCCCCCGCGTCCGTGACCATCGCGGTCATCGACATGACCAAGGCCATAGAGGAATCCGCCACGGGAAAGTCGCTCCAGGCCAAGTTTAAAAGCGATTTCGACAAAACCTCCGAAAAGATGAACCAGCGGGGGAAGGATCTGGAAAAAAAGGTGGAGGAGTTCAACCGGACCCAGGGCGCCCTGTCCGAATCCGAGCGGGAGAAGGCCAAAACCGCCCTGGAAAAGGAGATAGGCGACTTCGAAAAGGAGACCAGGAAGGCCAGCGACGATTTTAGATCCCAGGTGGAGAAGGCCATGAGCCCCCTCTACGACCGGGCGGAGAAGATCGCGTCCGATCTGGCCAAAACCAACAAATACACGGCCGTGGTGGAAAACGGCTCGGCCAACGCCATCATCTACGCCGAACCCCGCATAGCGGTGGTGGACATCACCGGAGACGTGACCAAGGCCCTGAACGCCAAATCCAAGTAGAGGAAACGAAAGTTGAGGAAAAGTAGGGAAAAGTTGAGGAAAAGTTGAGGATAAGTAGGAAAAAGTTGAGGAAAAGTTGAGGATAAGTAGGAAAAAGTCGCGGCAAAGTAGGGAAAAAGTAGAGGAAACGAAAGGAGAGGAAAAGTAGGTAAATAGTAGAGGAACCGAAAGGAGAGGAAAAGTAGGTAAAAAGTAGAGGAACCGAAAGAAGAGGAAAAGCGGGGGAATAGCGGAGGAAACGAAAGCGGAGAAGGCGAAAGGCGGAAAGCCGCTCCCCGAAACGCGCGCCCCTCCCGCTCCGGAAAATCCGGCGCCCGAAACCTTTCCCTTTTTCCGCGATTTCCGCTAAAATCACCCCTTCCCCGGGACCGCCCCCCTTTCCGGCGGGGCTAAAACGTTCCGGCTCCCCCTTTTCGGGCTTTTACAGCCCGGATCTGAAGAAAGCGCCGGGGGGGAAAGCTCCTTTAAACCCGGGACGCCGGATCCCCCCAGCCCCCGATTTTCCTAACTTTCGCTCCCGCGCTTATGCTATATTAAAGAATTAACGCCTGGGGGCCCATTCGGGCCCCGGGCGCCCTGAAATCAACGGCTTTTAAAGCCCCGGGCTTTAATTATCGTACGGGCTTTAATTAACAATATTAGTTTTGTCCATCCGACGGAGGTATCCTTTCCATGATCAAGTCATGCCTTGTCACCCTGGCGATTTTAAGCCTCTTCCTCCTCTCCGGCCCGAGGGACGCCGGCGCCCAGGCGCCAGCGGCCGGCGGCTACACCGTGGGCGTCGTGAACGTCATGCAGGCCATAGCCGACTCCAAGCAGGGCAAGGCGGCCAACTCCAAACTTCAGACCAAATACGACGCCCTGAAAAAGGACCTGGAGAAGAAGTCCTCGGATCTGGAGAAGAAAAACGAGGATCTGCGGCGTCAGGCCAGCACCCTCACCCAGGACGCCTTAGACAAGAGAAACCAGGATCTTATGAAAGAGGTGGAGGACTTCAAGGTCCAGGCCCAGAAGAGCACCGACGAGATGCAGAAGGCCTATCAGGACGCCATGGCCCCCATCGGCCAGAAGGCCGAAACCATCATCGCCTCCATCGCCCGGGAGAAGGGCTTCTCCCTGGTCCTCGAGTCCGGCTCCGGCGGAGTGCTCTTCGTGGAGCCGCAATACGAGATAACCGCCGAAGTCACCAAACGCCTGGACAGCGGAAAGTGACGGATCGGGGCCCAACCCCCGCCTAAAAACCCCGCCGCCCTCCGGCCGAAGCCGGAGGGCGGCCTGAAAGGCCTCCCTTGTTCCGCCTGGACGCGGCCCCGCCGCTTTCAAAACTCCTGGAAGACGCCTCCCGGGACCTCAAAAAGTCCCTAACCGCGGCCGGTTTCGCCCGGCTTCCGGAGCGCCTCTGGGAACTCAGCGGCCCGGATTTTCCGGTGCGCTCCTTAAGAGCCGCGGACGAGGAGGGGGATTCGGGGTCCCTCACCTTCGCGGACGGGGAGAGGCACCTCTCCCGGGCCCTGGAAAACGGCTCCGCCGGAATCATCGCCGGCGAGGGCTTGAAAGATTCCCTTTCGAAAGGGAGAAACCGGACCCTCGTCTTCACCCGGGAGCCCAGGCTGCTTTTCGCGGCCGTCTTGAACCTGGTGGAAAAAGAGCTGCGCCCGCCTCCGCCCCAAGGCGAGCCGGTCTTTAAAGATCGGGAGTCGGTGGAGATGGGCCAGGGGGTCTCCATCGGCCCCTTCACCTACATAGGCGCCGGAGTGAAAATCGGGGCCCGCGCGCTTATCGGTTCCCACGTCTTCATCGAAGACGAAGTCGAGATCGGGGAGGACACCGTGATCCACCCCGGGGTGTCCTTAAGGTGGCGGGTCCGGATCGGCTCCCGCGTCAGGATCCACGGCGGATCGGTCATTGGCGGGGACGGCTTCGGCTACACCCAGGCGCCGGTTCCGGAAACGGGCAGGCTCCTCCATTACCGCAACGCCCACCTGGGCGCGGTGGTGGTGGAGGACGACGTGGAGATAGGAACCCTCACGGCCGTCGACCGGGGCCTGGTCAAGGACACGATAATCGCCTCCGGCAGCCGCCTGGACAACCTGGTGCAGATAGGACACAACGCCCAAATCGGCCGCGACTGCGTCGTGGTTTCCCAAACCGGGGTGGCGGGCCACTCCAAGGTGGGAAACCGGGTCTTCCTTTTAGGCCAGGCCGGACTCTCCCACGGGGCGGAGGTGGGGGACGACGCCATCGTGACCGGACAGTCCGGAGTCACGGGAAAGATACCCCCGGGCCGCCGCGCCTGGGCCGGCACGCCGGCCCGGCCCATGGAGGAGCAGCTGCGCTCGCAGGGAAACGTTCGCCGCGGGCTCCCCCTGTGGAACATGTTCCTGCGGCTTTTTTTCAAAGCCCAAAGCTTCGGCGAGCTGAAAGACGCTTTCGCGAAAGAAAGGGAGAAGGCCGGAAAAGAGAAGAAGACCGGATCCCTGAAAGGGACGCCAGGCGCCTAAAGGCGAGCCCGGGCCTAAGAGGGTCTTTTCCGCTCCTCAGCTTTTTAATTTTCCGGCTTTTATCTTCCGCTTTTACCTCTCGAGCTTTTCTTTCGTCGAGTTTTCGTTCGCGTTTTTTTTCCGGCCTCCGGTTTTTCCTTTCCGGCCATCCGGCCGCGGCTTTCGGCCTTTTCGGGTCGGCGCCGGACAGCTCCCCCCGGGTTTTCCAACAAGCCCCCGGGGCGGCGGATTCCCATGACCGTCTACACCGTCACCCAGATCCAGGAATACCTGCCCCACCGCCATCCCTTCCTCTTGGTGGACCGGATCTTGGAACTCGATCCCTGGCGGAGCATCAGCTCCTATAAAAACGTCACCTTCAACGAGCCCTTCTTCGCCGGACACTTCCCCGGCCATCCCGTGATGCCCGGGGTGTTGATCCTGGAGGCCATGGCCCAGAACGCCGCCCTCCTTTTAAGCGTCTCGTTTCGGGAGCACGCCGACAGCCGCCCCGGGGACTTGAAAGACGTGAACCTCGAGGGCAAGATCCCCTACTTCGCCAGCTGCGACAAAGTCAAATTCCGGCGCCCGGTGATTCCCGGGGACCGCCTCGATTTGCGCTCCGCCATCCTGCGGCTGGGCACCCGCGCCTGGAAGGTGAGGGCCGAAGCCTCGGTGGAGGGCCGCGCCGCCTCCGAGGCCGAGATCACGGGCACCTTTTAAGGGGGGGGAAAGGCGACATGGGCATCCACCCCAGCGCGGTGATAGACGAATCCGCCGTGATAGCGAAAACGGCCTCCGTCGGACCCTACGCCGTCATCGGCCCGGGGGTGACGGTGGGGGACGGCACGGTGATCCTGAGTCACGCGGTGATCGAAAGGGACACCTCCATCGGCCGGAACTGCAAAATACACCCCTTCAGCTCCCTGGGGGCGGACCCCCAGGATATGAAGTACCAGGGGGAGTCCACCCGCCTGGAGATCGGCGACCGGGTGATCGTGCGGGAGTCTGCGACCGTGCACCGGGGCACCGCCGGAGGCGGCGGCGTCACCAGGATTGGCGACGGCTGCCTCATCATGGCCACCTGCCACGTGGCCCACGACTGCCAGATCGCGGAGGAGGTGATCCTCTCCAGCTTCGCGGTCCTGGCCGGTCACGTGGAATTGGGGAAGGGGGCGGTGGTGAGCGGCTCCTCGGCCGTGCACCAGTTCGTGAAAGTGGGCCCCTACGCCTTCATCGGCGGCATGTCCGGGGTGGTGAAAGACGTGCCGCCTTTCATGATCGTGGCCGGAGTGCGGGACAAGATGCTGGTCGCGCCCAATTTGGTGGGTTTGAAGCGCCGGGGATTTCCCCCGGAGGCCTTGGAGGTCATCACCGGAGCGCACCGCCTGCTCCGCAACCACCGCCCCCTGGAGGAGGTCTTGCGGGAAATAGAAGAAAGATACCCCGCCTCGAAGGAGGCGGAACGGATCGTGGAGTTCTACCGCTCCTCGGAAAGGGGGGTGTACAGGTGACGGACGACCAACCCGTGGGCCTCATCGCCGGAAACCGCCAGCTCCCCCTGATCGCCGCCCGGGCGGTGAAGAAGAGGGGGGGCTCCCTCGCGGTCTGCGGCATTTCGGGGGAGACCGAAAGCGAGCTGAGAAAGCTCGCGGACCACCACACCGAGCTCCCCTTGGGGCAGCTGAAGCCCATAGCCGACTTTTTCCTCCAAGCGGGCGTCAAAACCCTGGCCATGGCCGGAGGCGTGAGCCGGGCGAACATCCTGGAGAACTACCGCCCGGACGAGGCGGCGGTGAAACTCATGGAGAGCCTCTCGGACTTTCAGACGGACACCATTTTAAGGGCCTTGGCGGGCTACTTGGAATCCCGTGGCCTCGCCCTCATCTCGGTGAGCGAACTGGCCCCGGAGCTGATGGCCCGTCCGGGTCAGATGGGCGCCCATTCCCCCGCGCCCGAACTCGAGGCGGATCTGGCCTTGGCCTTCAAAGTGGCGAAAGAGCTGGGCCGGCTCGGCGTGGGTCAGACGGTCGTGGTCTCGGACAAGATCTGCGTGGCCCTGGAGGGCGCCGACGGCACGGATCCCACCATTTTGCGGGGGGCGGCCCTGTCCAAAAGGCCCGTGGCCGTGGCCAAGGTCGTGAAGCCCGGCCAAGACACCCGCTTCGATCTGCCGGTGGTGGGACCCCCCACCCTCGAGCTCTTGACCCGGGTGAAGGCGGGGGGCCTCGTTTTGGACGCCGGAGGCGTTTTGATTCTAGACGAGCCCCGCTGCGTGGAGATAGCCGACCAGGGCGGGCTCGCCCTGTTAGGCTGGCGGGAAGCCCCCGCCCCGAAGCGGGAAGAAGAGGGTGCCTAAAGGCGGGGGCGGCCCCTTGGTGTTCTGCTCCGCGGGGGAGATCTCGGGAGACATCCACTTGGGAGAGGTCCTGGAGCGCGTTAGGGAACGCTCGCCGGACTGCCGTTTCACGGGCCTGGGCGGAGACTCGATGCGGGAGCGGGGCTGCGAGCTCCTTTACCACCTCCAGGACACCGCGGTCATGGGCTTCACCGAGCTTTTCGGCTCTTTAGGCCGCGTCCTCAAAGCGCGGCGGGGCCTGAAAAAGGCCATGAGGGCTCTAAAACCGGATCTGGTCATACTGACGGACTTTCCGGACTTCAACCTCCCGTTGGCCCGGGCCGCGGCGGAAACGGGAATTCCGGTGATCTACTACGTCTGCCCCCAGATATGGGCCTGGCGGCCCCGTAGAATCGAGCTTTTACGGCGCCACACCCGGCGCCGGGCCCTCATCTTCCCCTTCGAGAAGCGCTACTACGAGGAGAGGGGTCTCTCCTGCGACTTCGTGGGAAACCCGGTTTTAGACGAGATCGCCCGCGGGGAAAAAGAACCGCGCCGAAAAAAGCTCGAAACGCCCCCGGGCTCGCTTCCCCTGGCCATCCTTCCCGGAAGCCGCCTTAGGCTCTTTCAAAGGCTCGCGCCCGTCTTCTTCGCCGCCGCGGAGATGGTGCTAAACGAGATTCCGGAAACCCTCCCCCTTTTGGCCCTCTCGCCCCTGATAAGCCCAAAGGCCTTAGACGAGGCCCTTCTACCCTTCCCCCGCCTCAAAGAGAAGATGATCGTCCGGGTCTCCCGCTCCCGGGAGATCCTCCAGGCCGGAAAGGCGGCCCTTCTGGCCTCGGGCACCGCGGCGATCGAGGCCGCGGTCCTGGGCGTCCCCATGGTCGCGGGCTACAAGGCCAGCGCCCTCAGCTGGCTCATCGCCCGGGCCCTGGTGCGCGTCCCCTTCGCGGCGCCGGCCAACCTCGTGGCGGGAAGGATGATAGTCCCGGAGCTCCTCCAGGAGGACTGCGTTCCGGTAAAGCTCGCCCGGGCGCTTTTCCCCCTTCTCGGAGACGGCCCGGAGAGGAGGCTCGCCCTCTTCGAGCTGGAAAAGGTCAAAAACTCCCTGGGCGGCCCCGGGGCCGCGGCCCGGGTCGCGGACATCGTCTTGGAGGAGCTGGAAAAAAAGAAATGAGTCTCAAGGGAGGGGCGGGCGACGCTGGGCGCGGGGGAAAGCCCGAAACGAACGGACGGCCAAAAGGAGCGCCGGATGGCGAAAAGCCGCGAGACGGAAAGCCGGAAGGCCGAAGGTCGAACAAAAGCGGGGACGTTCGCCGGCTCCTAAGCTACCTTAAGCCGCACTGGCGGACCATGGCCCTCGCGGTTTTGTCCATGATCCTGGCCGCCCTCTCCACCGCCGCCATGGCCTGGCTCATAAAACCCCTTTTGGATCACGTCTTTTTTGAAAAGAACCTCTCCCTTTTAAACTCCCTCACTTTTCTGACCATCCTGGTCTACTCGTCCACCGGCGTCTTCTCCTTTTTCCAGTCCTATTTCATGAACAAGTGCGGCTACACCGTGGTGAACGACATCAGGGTGGAGCTCTTCGCGCATATCGAGGGCCAATCCCTGGTCTTTTTTCACCGCCACCCCTCGGGCGAGCTCATAAGCCGCGTGGTGAACGACGTGACCATGGTGCAGAGCTCGGTCACCCAGGTGGTGACCGCGCTCGTCATGGACACCTGCAAGGTCCTGGGCCTCGCGGCGGTTTTGATCATGCGGGATCCCGTGCTCTCCCTTTTCGGGCTCGTGGCCGCCCCCTTCGCCGTCTTCCCCATCGCCCGCTTCGGCCGGCGTTTACGGCGCCTCGCGACCGGCTCCCAGGAGATCATGGGGGCGCTGGTCTCGGTTTTAACCGAAGCCTTCCAGGGCGTGCGGGTGGTGCAGTCCAACAACCGGGTGGAGCGGGAGATCCGCCGCTTCGCGCGGGTCTGCAAGGAGAACGTGGACAACTTGATGCGCGCGGTGACCGTTAGGAGCCTCTCGTCCTCCTTGATGGAAATCCTGGGCGGCGTCTGCGTGACCGCGGTCATCTGGTACGGCGGCCGGGAGGTGATAGCCGGACGCTCCACGCCCGGGACTTTTTTTTCCTTCATGACGGCCATTTTGTTAATCTACGAGCCCTTGAAGCGCTTAACCAGGCTCCATAACGAGGCCCAGAACGGTCTTTCCGCCGCCCGGCGCGTCTTCGAAATTTTGGACCTGGAGCCCGAAATCAAAAACCCGGAAAACCCCGTGACCTTTTCGCCGGTCAAAGGCGAGGTGGAGTTTAAAAACGTCTCCTTTTCCTACGGTCCGGAAAAGGAGACCCTCGCGGGGATAAATTTTAAAATCGCCCCGGGGGAGACGGTGGCCTTGGCCGGACCATCCGGAGCCGGCAAAACCTCCCTCGCCAACCTTTTATGCCGCTTCTACGATCCAAGCGCCGGAGAGATCCTTTTCGACGGCGCGGACTTGAAGACCCTGGATCTGAAATTCCTGCGCTCCCAAATAGCCCTGGTGAGCCAGGATACCATCCTTTTCGACGCGACCGCCAAGGAGAACATCTCGTATCCGCGGCCGGAGGCCTCGGATGACGAGATAAGGGAGGCGGCCCGGGCCTCCCTTTCCGATCTCTTCATAGAGGAGCTCCCGGGAGCCTACGACGCGAGGATTGGCGAGAACGGCTCCAAGCTCTCCGGCGGACAGCGCCAGCGCCTGGCCATAGCCCGGGCGATTTTGAAAAACGCGCCGGTTCTGGTTTTAGACGAGGCCACCTCGGCTTTGGACGCCGAGTCCGAAAAACAGGTGCGAACCGCCCTGGACAACCTCTCCCGAGGCCGCAGCACCCTGGTCATCGCCCACCGCCTCTCCACCATCCGCGAAGCCGACCGCATCCTGGTCTTAAAGGAGGGGAGGATCGTGGAGGAGGGCTCCCACCGGGAGCTCCTAAACCGCCGGGGGGAGTATTACCGCCTCTACAGCGCCCAGCACGCCATGGAGGAGGAGGGAGCTTCGGACCTGGGGGACGAAACGCTTTAACCGGATTCATCAAGCGTCCCAAATACGGAAACAACTTGTCCGGGCCAGGGCGAAAACCCCGTATAATCGGGCTTTCAGACATCCCGTCCCCAAAACGCTCCGAAACTCCATTTTTAAAGTCGCACTTGTTTAACCTCGTCATCCACCATCCAGCAATACTGATTAAAGTTATTATCCATATGTCGCCTTCGGGTGGACTCCAGATATTTATTTAGGACGCCGGAGAACCGGATTATTCATGCTCGTGGAATACCTGAAAGACGGAAACTTCATCCTCTCCTTCGCCCGGAAGGCGGAGGACGGCGAAAACCGCTGCCTCGTGGAGGACGGCGGAACGCTTACGAGGCTGCGCCCGAACCGCGTCCTCGTGGAAAGCTTGGAAGAGGAGCCGGCGGGAAGGGAGGACAAGCTTAAACTCATCGAAGAGACGGGAAAACGCCGGGACGCCCTCGCTAAGATGGTGGATCTGGAAACCCTGTGGGACATCCTGGAAGGGGAGGGCGAAAGCTTCCCCTACCCCTACCTGGCCGAGCTCGCCTTCGGCGCCGGAAGCGGTCCGGACGAGACCTCCGCCGTCATGCGGGCGGTTTCGCGGGAGGGGACGCGTTTCCGCTTCACGCCGGGGGAGGCGCTCCGGAACTCCCAAGAGGAGATGGAGGCGATGAAATCGCGCCGGGAGGCGGAGGAGGCGAAACAACGCTCCTTTTCCGAAGGCGAGAAATGGCTGCGGCTCTCTCTGAAGGCCGAAACTCCCGCTGATTTGGCCGCCGTTCCGGCCCCGTCCAAGGGGGTGGAGGAGCATTTCCTGAAAAACCTCATCGATTTCGCCTTAAGCGAGCAGGAGAAAAAGGAGTTTTTGAAATACCGGGACCTCTTGGAGTCCATGGGCTTCCCGCCCGATCCCGGGGGGGCCCGGGATCTCTTGAAGAGGACGGGCGTCTTCTCGCCTCACGAGAACATCGAGTTACGGCGCCTGAGGCTTCCTTTGGAGTTTCCGGCGGAGGTTATGAAAGAGGCCGAGGAGCTTTCCCTAAACCAGGGCTACCTGGAAGAGCGGCGCCTGGATCTAAGCGGGGTCTTCACCCTCGCGGTGGACTCCCCCGGGGCCATGGAGTACGACGACGCCTTGAGCCTGGAGCCCCGGGAGCACGGCGGCTGGATTTTGGGGATCCACATCGCGGATCCGGCGGGCTTCATCCTCCCCGGAAGCGCCCTGGACAGGCACGCCAGGGTTAGGACCTCTTCCATCTATCTTCCCGAGACGTCCCACCCCATGCTCCCCAGGGTCTTAACCGAGGGTCTTTTGAGCCTCAAAAAGGACTCCGCCCCCCGCCCCAGCCTCGTCCTCTTAATCGAGCTGGGGGAGGACATGAGGCTTTTAAACTTCTCCTTCCTGCCGGGTTTGACCCGGGTGGACGCGCACCTCACCTTCCAGGAGGCGGACGAGGCTTTGGCCTCGGCGGGTCACGTCACGGAAAAGCTTAAAGGGCTCTTGGAGATATCGCGAAGCTTCTTAAAAAAACGCCTGGGCCAGGGCGGCTACCTCTTCAACCTCCCCCAAAGGCAGATAAGGGTGGACGAAAAGGGCGACGTGGAGTTTTCCCTTTTAACCTTCGACTCCCTTTCCTACAACATGCTGGGCGAACTCATGATCCTCGCGAACAATCTCGCGGCCTTGAACCTCAAGCATAAAAACCTCCCCTGCCCCTACCGCTTCCAGAGCCTCTTCAAATCCCAAAGCGTCAACGCCGCCGAAAAGGCCCCGGAGGACCCCTTCGAGCGCTTCGTCTGGAACCTCTCCTTAAGGAGGCGCCTGGGCCGCTCGGGCGTGAGCCTGGAGCCCTCCCGGCACCGGGGCCTGGGACTTCCGGTCTACACCTACTTCAGCTCCCCCATGCGCCGCTACTTCGACATGCTGACGCACCGCCAGCTGCGCTCCCTCGCGGCCGGAAAAGATTCCCGCCACCCGGCCTACGGCCGCGCCGCCATGGAGGCGGAGATCCTCTACGCCGAAAAGACCTTGAAGGCCGTCCACCGCGCCCAGCAGGCCCGGGAACGCTACTGGCTCACCTGGCTCCTTCAGGGAAAGAAGGGGGAGAGTTTCAAAGCCGTGGTCTACGAGCGCCGGGGCGACAAAGCGCAGATTTGCCTTCCGGATTACATGCTGGACGTGGAGCTCCAGGACCCCTCCCTCGCTCCGGGGACTTTAATCAGCCTCGTTTTAAAAGAGGCGGACGCGGGAAAAAACATCCTCCGCTTCGCTTTAGGATCCTAAAAAAAACCAGGCGCCCCCGCCTAAGATCTTTTGGTCCGGTTTTGAAGATCCGCCTTTCTCCCTCTTCAGCGTTTAGCTAAAAGACGCCTTCGTTTTTTAAAAGCGCCGCGAGCTAAAAGACGCCTTCGTTTTTTAAAAAACGCTAATCGATCGAATTCGCCTGAAAGCCCAGCGAAAAGCGCCGGAGGCGGCGAAAAAAAACTTCCGAAAGCGGCGGGCGTTTCCGGCCGCGCCCGCCCCCCCCGAGCGGACGGACGCCTTATAAAACCGGGAAGCACGCGTTTTGTAAACGACGCCTCCCAAAAAACTCGCCGGAAAAGTTTGAGGGCGTTCACTCCGCCCGCGTGAAAGCCCCGAAGGCTTTTCAGAGAAAAAACAAAGCCCCGCAAAAAGGGGACGCCGGAAAAATCCTTACGCCAAGAGGGAAGGCGACACGCCCTCCCCCTCGACTTCGGCCCCGCGGACCTTGAGCCCTGACGGCTTTCTCTCCTCCGACGCTTCAAGCGTTCGTTGAAATTCAGGCGCCTTCGACCAATGTTCGATAAACGTTCGATAAACGTTCGATAATTGTTCGACCAATGTTCGATAATTGTTCGACCAATGTTCGACCGGTTCGGCCTTCCGGATCGGCATCGCTGTTCGGCTTCCCGTACTTACTTTCCGGATCGGCTTCAACGTTCAATTTCCCGCGTCGGCTTCGGCGTTCAACTTCCCCAGGGCGGCGCGGCGCCGAAAGCGGAAAGCGGAGCGCCGGAGCGCCGGAGCGCCGCGGGAAAAACACTTTTGGCGGAGGCGAAACAAAGACGCGGGCCTCGCCGAAGTTTTTTTTAATCTTTTCCCGCTTCCACCCAAAGCCTTTAGAGCTCTTTGACAACCCTCCGTTTCAAGATTTCCCGAAATTCCCGCCTTTTTTTCTCAAAAGCCCTTCTTCTCTTTTCGAAGTTTCCACCCCCGCCGGAAAGACCCGCCAAAAAGCTCGAAGGATCCCCAGCGGCTTTCCCCCCTCCGGTTAGGCTCCGGCGCTTTTAAAGGCTCCGGCGCGCTTTTTTCCGCCGGACGGGATCCGTAAGCTCCCTTAGCCGGGCGCCCCGATTTTCCGGCCGGAAAAAAATCCGAAAATCCCGTTTTCCACCTCAATCCCCCTCCGGATGTGGTACAATCTCGTCACTTGCCGCTTCCAAAGACGACTTTCCGGCGCCTCCGGCCAAGACATCCGCGGAAAAAATTTTAAGCCGACTAAAATTAAGCTCTTTAGGTTTAATTTTATCTCTTATTTAATAATACAAGTTATTATATATTATTTTTTCACCCAACGCCTATAAAATATTATAAATTAAAAACCCCTCTTTACTCCCCGGAGAAGAGAATTGAGCGTCCTGAAAAAACCACCCCTCATGAAATTTTTCCTGGCCGCCTACAGCGGCGACCCCGGATTCATGGACGAGGGCGTGCTGGCCCTGGCCAGGGGTTTCGAGGGGGGGATCCTGGGGGAGCCGGACATCCAGAGCCGGGACATCCCCATGACGGACACCGACTACTACACCCCCGAAATGGGCCCTGGCCTCATGAAGCGCTATCTCTCCTTTCCCAACCACCTCCCGCCGGAGGCCTTGGTGGATCTGAAGCTTTGGGCCATGGAGGAGGAGAGGCGGGGGGCGGTGAACGGAAAAAGGCGCCTCAATCTGGATCCGGGCTACGTCTTCTCCGGCGGGCTGGTGCTCTCCACCGGCAAGTTCTCCGGACACCGCCTCTATCTGGGCCGGGGCGTCTGGGGCGAGCTCACCCTCCTTTACCGCGACAAATCCTTCCGCGCCCTTCCCTGGAGCTACAAGGACTACCTGACCCGGGAGGTGACGGAAACGCTGTCGCGGATGCGGGCGATCTACTTCGAGAAGGAAAAACAGGAAAAGCTAAACAGACATGATTAAATCCATGACCGGCTTCGGCAGCGCCGCCGGCGAGATCAAGGGTTACCGCGCCAGGCTGGAAATCAAGACCCTGAACAACCGCTACCGGGAGTTCATCGTCCGCGTGCCCCACTTCCTCGGGGCGCAGGAGGAGCCCTTAAAAAAGCTCATCAACCGCAAAATCAGCCGGGGGCGGGTGGAACTGTGGCTGCATCTGGATCTGGCGAGCGGCCGGGAGGGGCCGGAAATAAATTTCAGCCTGACTCTGGCCAAAAGACTCAAGGAAATCTTGGAAAACCTCCAAAGCGAGCTGGGCCTCTCCGGCGGGATCACCTTGGAGAACCTCCTTCGGCTTGAGCGGCTCTTCTTCAACTCCGAACCGCCCCACGTCTTGGAGGATGCCGACCCCAGGAGCCTCTGGGAGGATCTGAAGGTCCTAGCCGAGGAGGCCCTGGAGCAGCTCTGGAACATGCGCGGAAACGAGGGCTCGCTACTCCAGGACGACATCTTCCTCCACCTGGACAACATGTCCCGCAGCCTCAAGGAGCTGAAGGCCGCCGCCACCGGCCAGCCCGCCGCCGTCACCAAGCGCTACCAGGCTAGGTTGGAGGAGCTGGCCGAGACCATCGTGGACCCCTCCCGCCTGGCCCAGGAGGCGGCCATCCTCGCGGAAAAGCTGGACATAACCGAGGAGATCACCCGTTTCGCGAGCCACATGAAAAATTTCCGCGCCCTTTTGGAGCTCTCCGAGCCCGTGGGGCGCCGCATGGAGTTCCTCCTCCAGGAGCTTTTAAGGGAGGCCAACACCATGGGATCCAAGTCCCAGTCCCTGCAGATAACCGAGCTGGTTCTTTCTTTAAAATCGGAGCTGGAAAAAATCCGCGAACAGGTGTTAAATGTCGAATAGCGGCGCCCGCCGCCTCGTGAACATCGGCTTCAACAACTACGTCGAAGCGGGCCAGGTGGTGGCGGTGGTGAACCCCGGATCCGCTCCGGTGAAGCGGCTCCGCGACGAGGCCCGCAAATCGGGACGCCTCATCGACGCCTGCCAGGGGCACCGCACGCGCGCGGTCATCGTCACCTCCTCCAACCACGTGATAGAGGCGGCCGCGGACATAAAGACCCTAACCGAGAGGTACAACACGGCCTTCAGCCGCGGCGCCCCCGACCCGAGGGAATGAGGCGGCGCTCCGGCGGAGGCGGCCTTCCCGCCTCCGCCGGAAGGAAAAGCGATCCGGCCGGATTAGCGGCCCCGGGACGAAGTCGCACATGAAAGAAAAGGGCAGACTAATAGTCATCAGCGCACCCTCGGGGTCCGGCAAATCCTCTTTGATCAACGCCGTCAGGAAAGAGCTGGGGGAGGATAAGGTGGCCTACTCGGTCTCCCACACCACGCGCCCCCCCCGCCCCGGGGAAATCGAGGGGAAGGACTACCACTTCGTCTCCCAAGAGGAGTTCGACCGGATGGTCGCCGAGGGCGAGTTTCTGGAGTGGAACAGCGCCTTCGGCTCCTCTTACGGCACCAGCGGAACGCTTATCGCGAAGATGCTCGAAAACGGCCTCCACGTCGTCTGCGACGTGGACGTCCTGGGGGCCTCCAACATTAAAAAGCGCTTCCCCGAGGCCGTCATGGTCTTCATCGCGCCGCCGGACTTCGCGATTTTAAAAGAGAGGCTCATGGCCCGCAACACCGACAGTCCGGAAAGCGTCCGCCGGCGCCTGGAGAGGGCCGAAGAGGAGATCGCCCAAAGCCCCATGTTCCACTTCCTGGTCATAAACGACGACTTTCACAAGGCCAAAAAAGAGCTCGTCGAAATCATCACCACCGGAAAAGGCCCCCCCATGAAGGGCGCCGACTTCCGGAGGGAATTCTTCGGCTGAAGCTTTGAAGGAGAATCGAGGACGCCCGCCGGGGAAAAGGGGGGGGACGGGAAAGACGCGGCCGCCGGAAAAAAGAAGACCCCCCCGCCAAGACGGAGGGGGGGCCCGGGGAAAGAGGGAGGGGTCCCTTCCGGAGGGCTTCCTCCTTTCGGAAACGGATCCATCCTCCCCCTTTTTCACCGGAGAGGGCGAGGAGCTGGTCTTGGGACCCGTGGGAGTCCTGGAGGCCTTAAAGGCCAGGGGCGGCCTTCTCGTAAGACTCTTTTTAAAAGAGAGACGCCGGGGCCCCCTGATTCCGGAAATCCTGGAACGGACCCGCCGGGCGGGCCGCGAACCCTCGTTTCTTCCGGCCTCCTCCTTTCCGGAGCTCTCCGGTTTGAACCACCAGGGAATCTCCGCCGTCTTCAGAAAACAAAGGTCCCCGTCCTTAGACGAGCTTCTGGAAAGCCTCCCTGCGGACGGGGACTCCCTCATCCTGGCCCTGGATCACCTCCAGGATCCGGGGAACCTGGGGGCGCTCCTGCGCTCGGCTCACGCCTTCGGGGCCGACGCCGTCGTAAGCTCCGGCGACCGCAGCGCGTCTTTGAGCCCGGGGGCGGTGAAGGCCTCCCAGGGGGCGGCGGAGCGCGTGCCCTTCCTGCGGGCGAAGAATTTAAATTCCGCTCTCAAAACCCTCAAATCCCGAGGCTACTGGGTGGCGGGCGCCCGCCAGGACGGCGCCCTCCCCCTTCCCGCCTTCAAATTTCCGCGGCGAACGATCCTCGTTTTGGGATCGGAGTCCCGCGGACTCTCCAGACTCACGGAGGAGCTCTGCGACTTTCTGGTTTCCATTCCCATGGCGGCCGGAGACTCCTTAAACGTCGCGGCCGCCGGCGCCATCCTCCTCTACGCCTACCGAAACGCCCCGGCCTAGAGCTCAGGCTTCGGGCGGACTTCCGCTTGGCCGCCAGGGTTTCGCCCGCGGCTCCCTCGAGGCGCGGGGAAAAGTCCGGCGGGCTTTCTTTTTTTCCTCACGCCGGGAAAAGGTTTCCGTCCGGTAAGGGTCGGTCGGCAGGACGAAAAAAGAGGCGGGAAACGACTCGCCTCCCCGCCGGCACGACCGGAAGGGCTGGGTCGGGAGGGGATTGGCCCCTCCGGCTTTCCTCCCCGCTATTTTTCATCCTCCGGATTAACGTTCAAAGCTTCTTCGACGCAGGCGAGGGAGTCTTTGGAGGCCTGATCAAGTTTGCGGGAATAATACGCCTCGTCCATTCCCGCGGGTTTGACGAACAGCTCCCGCATCTCACGCTCGGAAAACCGGCTCCGCACGACGGAGTTGAGGCACTGCTTGACGATGAAGCGGTCCCGATCGGAATATCCGTTTCCCGGATTCGCGCTGAGAAGATACGCCATGGATCTGTCCACGTGAAGCTCGTAGAGCTCGTCCGCGGTGAGGGAGTCCACGTATTTTTTCCGCTCCTCCGCCGTCGTCCCCGCCGCGGCGGCGTGGAGCGCGCCGGAACAAAACAGCAGGGAACAAAGCGCCGTAAGGAAAAATTTTTTCATCGCCATTTCCTCCTCAAGCTTAAAAACCGCGGCTTTTCTTCCGCCGCGGTCGTTTTTCACGATCCCGGGTCGAGTATCGTCCGCCGCGTTCCGGAGTTTTCAGACCTCCGCCCCCCAAAATCCGCGCCAAAAATCTTCGGGGACGGATCTCTTCGCCCGACGGGGCGTTAAAAACCCGAGACCGAATAAGGCGTTTAAGAAAACTCGGAAGGCGCGGAAAAAAACCGGCGCTTTCCCGGGGAAGACTCGGGCGGGCCCTCGACGGTGCGTTTCGGGCCGGAAAATAATTGTTCCGGCTGAAAGCGATCATATCTTTTTCTTGAAAAAGCGTTTCAGCCGGGGGTGGAAGAAGTCGCTGTCCACCACGTAGCTCACGTGATCGTGACCGGAAACTATTTCGAGCTCGGAGTTGGGGATGGCGTCGGCGATGGTTTGAAAGGTCTCGGGAGAAAAGATGTCGTTTTCGCCTCCCGCCACCAGGGTGGGAATTTTCACGCGTTTAAGCTCCTCCGCCTCGATATGGGGCTCTTCGAAAACGAGCTTCAAAAGGCGGGTGGGGGTTTTTTCGTAGAGATCCTCGATTAGCTTCCGCCCCTCCGCGGTCAGATCCGCGGGTTTGAGATTCGGGCCCAGGAGGGCCATCCTTCCTATCAGCTCCGGCCTTTTCAAGGCCACTTTCAAAGCGAGGATGGCCCCGTCGGAAAAACCCAGAACGTCGGCGCCGGAAAGGCCCAGACGCGTGATGAAGGCCTCCAGATCCTGGGCCATGATCTCGTAGTCGTAGAGCTCCGTCGTCTCGCTTTGGCCGTGGTTGCGGCTGTCGGGGAGGTAAAGGGAGAAGTCCTTTTCCAGTTTCCGGGCGAGCTTGTCGAAAATAGAGTGATCCTCGCTGTTTCCGTGGATCAGGATCATGGGAGATCCGGTTCCCCGGGTCTCGTAGTAGATGGAAGCGCCGTTCACAGTGACGAACATGGACTAAACCCCTTGAAAACGTCCCCCGGCGAAGCCGGAGTCAGGCCTCTCTTACGATTCTACCACGATGGGAGGTTCTACTCTTTGCGGAAAAGCCTTCTTTTCGCGTGGACGGCCAGAGCGGCGCCAAAGAAGACCTGGAGCGCTCCGGCCAGGGCCGCGACCGGGCTCCCCCTGGCGTGGGCGTGGGCCAGGGCCATGTAGAGGCTCAAAATCCCAGTTTCAATGAAAAAAAGCCCCAGAAGGCCGTAAACCAGGGCGAAAAAGACGTCCTTCTTGGTTGTGGCCACGGGTTTTCCTCCGCCCCGGGGAAAAAACCAGGAAGGCGGGGGGACCGCCTCCGGGCGCTTTTAAAGCTTTAAAACACCGGGCGCCGATAAAAAAACCGCGTTCTTCGGAGAGCGGCGTCCGCCGTCCGGAGAACGCGGTTCGGGAAAAAAGGAGAAAACAGCCAGGAATCAACCCGCGGAGAGGAAGGAGGCCCCTACTCCCGGCCGAAGAGCCGGACCAGAAAGAGGAAGAGGTTGATGAAGTCGAGATAGAGGGTCAGGGCGCCGTAGGTTACCAGATTCGCCTGCTGCTCGGTGTAGATCGTCTCCGAGCCGGCGGGATAGTTGTAGGAATCCTGGAAGTTGCTCGCGAAAAGCACCCGCAGCTTCTGATGGTCGTAGGCGGTGAGCCCGGCGAAGACTATCACTCCGACCCAGCAGATGACGTAGTCCATGGCCGGGGAGTGGAGGAACAGGTTGATAACGGAAGCCGCGATGAGTCCTATCAGCCCCATGAAAAGGAAAGCCCCCCAGGCCTTCAGGCTCTTCTTCGTGACGAGCCCGAAGATCGCCATGGCGGCGTAGACTATGGCCGTGGTGAAGAAGGCCTTGGCTATGGCCCCCGAGGGGTAGGCCAGGAGCACGATCGAGGTCGTGAACCCCATGGAGATGGCGAAGGCCCCGAAAAGCACCTTGATGACGGCGCTCGAGACCTTGTTCATCAGGGCGTTAATCGCGATGACCAGGCCGATCTGCACTCCGAGGATCAAAAAGATGGTGATCTTGGAGTAGGTCAGAAAGTGGAACCAGGCGTACGACTTGGACAGGAAATAGCCGGTGAGGCCCGTCACCACCAGGGCGCCGCACATCCAGAAATAGATCTTCTGGAAGAAAACCCTCTCCTGCTCCTGGGCCAGGAGCTCGGTCTGCTCGAAGCTCTGATAGCCCGCCTGCTGGTACTGGCCGGACTGCTGATACTGGTACTGCTGCTGATTGGGCTGCTGGTACTGGTACTGCTGGTTGGGCTGCTGATACTGCTGCTGGCCGGGCTGCTGATAGGGTTGCTGGTACTGCTGCTGGCCGGGCTGCTGGTACTGCTGCTGGCCGGGCTGCTGTTGGCCCGGAGCCGGCGGTTTGGGTGGCTTGGTGAGATCCTGCATTTTTACTCCTGTTGCGGAAAAAGTCGTGAAAAACGATAAAAAATTATGTTGGCGCCTAAGCGTCCGCTTAGGGACGTTTTACGGGCCTGAACTCGCGAAAAAAATCAACGGAAAGGAGAAGAGCGGGAAAACCCCAGCCTTTTCCGGCCGCCCTAGGGGGGATTCGCCTGAAAATTTCTGGGGACTCGGAAAAAGGCGGAGATGGATGAAGACCCCGAAAAACCCGCCGCGCGAAGCGTCCGGGGCTTTTCGGAATGAATCGAGGGAAAAAAACCGCGCCGGGAACCCGGCTTATATAAATATAAGACGCGCCCGGGTAAAAATCAAGACCTTGGCGCGAATATACATGAAAAGGTTTTTTCTTTCTACGGAGGGCGGCCCCGCGGGGAACTTCGCGCCCGTCCGGGCGGACCATCCCGCCCTGGAGCTCCCCAAGGCGGAAAAAGGGAGCGCCCGTAAAACGCGTCGACCCGGGCCCTTTCAGGCGCGGCCGGCCGTCCCCGGCCGGTCTTTAACGTCCTTTCGCCCTTTTCCCGTATTGAAAAGGTAGCGAATTAGATGTTAAGATAAGCGATTATGGCGGAGGCCTACATCATGCCGAGACTCCTCGCCCTGGATCCCGGGACCGTCACCGTGGGCCTGGCCGTGACGGATCCCACCGGCGCCCTCGCGCGGCCTTTGGCCGCCATCCCCAGGCGGCCCCACGGGGCCTTTTTAGAGAGGCTCGCAAGCTATTTAGAAGAGTACGGGGTGGAGGAGATCATCCTGGGTCTCCCTTTGGAGACGGACGGAAAAAAGGGCAAAGCCGCCCAGCGGGCCCTCTCTTTGGCTTTCGAGCTCGAAAAACGCCTGAAACTCCCCGTGCGCGCGGTGGACGAGAGCTACACCACCCTCGAGGCGGAGGAGCTCTTGCGCGGACCCCTGAAAAAGAGGGCCGGCGACCCCGGCGCCAAAGACAAGATAGCCGCCGCCCTCATCCTCGAACGCCACCTCGGCCTCCGGCGCTCCTAAAAGCGCCGCCGTTTTCCGGAAGGCACCTTGACCAGACTCGTAGAAAAAAAGAAGGCCCCGGTTAAGATCAAGACCGGCCCCGGGGCGGCCGGCAGAATCATAGGGTTTCTGGGGATAGCCGCCACCCTGGCCCTCCTTTTCGCCTTCCTCGGCCTCCTCCAGTACGCCAAGAAGTTCACGGCCCCGGAGACGGAGAGCCGCGAGGTGCTGGTTACCATACCCCAGGGGGCGGGCTATCCGGAGATCGCCCGGATCTTGAGGGAAAAGGGCCTCATCCGCGACGAGGGGGCCTTCCTCTGGGCGGTGCGGATTAAAAGCAAGCTCCGGCAGCCCGTGGACGTCAAGGCCGGAGAGCAGACCCTGGACCCCAGCCTCAACGCCTGGGAGGTGATAAGCTCCCTGGTCAAGGGCAACTTCAAGTTCTACCCCTTCACCATCCCCGAGGGCCGCAACCTAAGGGAGATAGCCATGACGGTGGAGAACGCCGGACTCGGCTCGGCCCAGGATTTCCTGAACCTCTGCTACGATAGAGACTTCATCAAATCCCTGGGGATAGAGGCCGATTCCCTGGAGGGCTACCTCTTCCCCGAGACCTACAACTTTCCCAAAAACACCCCCCTGAAGACCATCGCCAAGAGCATGACGGACCAGTTTTTCAAGGTCTGGGACAAATACAAAACCCTGGCCGCGGCGAGGGGCCTCACCCTAAACGAGGCGCTCACCATGGCCTCCATCGTGGAAAAGGAGACCGGGGCCCCCCAGGAGAGGCCGCTCATCGCGGCCGTCTTCTTCAACCGCCTGGACAAGAAGATGCGCCTCCAGACGGATCCCACCGTCATTTACGGCCTAAGGGACTTCAACGGCAACATCACCCGGGCCGATCTGGAGAACCCGCACCCCTACAACACCTATGTGCACCAGGGTCTTCCCCCGGGACCCATAGCCAGCCCCGGCGAGGACGCCATCAAGGCGGTCCTGAACCCGGCCAAGACCAAGTACCTCTACTTCGTCTCCAAAAACGACGGCACCCACCACTTCTCCACCACCTTGGCGGAGCACAACAAGATGGTGGCGCGCTACCAGAAGGGCGGAAACGGCTAAACGCGGCCCGGAGCCGGGAAAAGAACCCTGTGGCCTTTTCAGGCTTTCCCGAGGCTATTAAAGCGCTTTAAGCGCGTTTTCACGAGCGCCAAGATATTTTAATACGATCTAAAACGGTTTATCGCATACTTATTCAGACCAATATGCACTAAAATATTTTAATATAAATTTAATTAATCTAATATACTTTTAAAAAGTCTAATATACCTTTAAGATGTCTAATATACTTTTAAGATGTCTAATATACTTTTAAGAGGTCTAATATACTTTTAAACGGTCTAATATAATTTTAAACGGTCTAATATAATTTTAAGAGGTCTAATATATTTTTAAGAAGTCTAATATATTTTTAACTAATCTAATATATTTTAATAAGTCTGAAATATTTTTAAGTATCCTGATATATATTTAAAAAAAATAATATATTTTTAAAAAAGTATGAAATATTTTTAATAACCTAATATACTTTTAAAAATTTTAATATATTATAGTATTATAATATTATTTTAAGTAATTTAATATATAATTAAATATTTTAACATATTTTTAAGTAGTTTAAATAGTTTTAAATGCTTTTATATATAAAAAATTAATTAATATATAATAAAATAAATAATAAAAAAAACCCATCCCCATAGGTCTCCAAGGAATCCCGAGCCAGTGCGACCGGCCATCATCCACCGCAACATACTCCTGGAGACGGTTCCCTCCTTTCTGGTGAACCTGGCCGTCTTCACCTTCATCCTCCTCATGGCGAGGATCATGACCTTCGCCGATTTGGTGATAACCAACGGCGTATCCTCGAGGGAGGTCCTGTGGGTGTTCGCGCTCATCATGCCCAAGATGCTGTCCATGTCCATCCCCATGGCCACCCTTTTGAGCACCCTCACCACCTTCCTGCGCATGAGCGCGGACAGCGAGCTCACGGTGCTCAAGGCCTCCGGGGTCTCCCTTTTGGGGCTCCTCCCCCCGGTCCTGATCTTCGGCGCCGCGGCCGCCATCCTCACCGGATTCCACACCGTCTACCTCACCCCGATCTCGAACGCCAGATTCCGGGAGGAGACCCTGGCCCTGGCCAAGGCCCGGGCGGATCTGGCCATTAAGGAGCAGGTCTTCGTGCGGGACTTTCCCGGGCTCACCATCTACGTGGGCCAAATCCCCATAGGCGCCCAGGCCATGTCCAACATCGTCATAAACGACCTGCGCTCGCCGGGCGAGAACACCTTCATCGCCGCGGAGAAGGGGATACTGGATCTGGACTTAAGCGAGGGGCTCCTCCTCTTCCGCCTCCAAGACGGGGTCATCGACCGCTTTTACCAGAACAAAAAGAGCGTCGACTCCATCTTTTTCGACACCTACGAGCTTAAAATCTCCCCCGGCGCCGAATTCGAGGGCGAAGAGGAGAGCCTAAGCTTCGGCCGCAACGAGCTCCCCACCTCGAGGCTCCCCTCCCGGGCGGAGGAGCTTAAAAGGGACGGCTCGAAGCTCTGGGTGTACTACGTGATGGAGTACCACCGACGGCTCTCCCTTCCGCTCACGGCCTTCCTCATGCCCCTGATCGGCATGCCCCTAGGCGCCGGCTTCCGCGCCCGGGGCCGCAACTTCGGGCTTTTGATCGGCCTTCTGGTATTCCTCCTCTACTACTCGGTCTTCACCCTGGGCTGGACTTTGGGGGGGAACTTCGTGATCCCTCCGTTCGCGGCCGCCTGGACGCCTTTCGTCCTGGTCCTCTTGGCGAGTTTGTTTTTTCTCAAAAACATCGACCGCGCGGCCTCCATCGACATCGGGGCCTCCCGCCGGAGGTTTTTAAGAAGCCTCAGGGGTCCGACCGGAAAAGCATGAGCGTCATCTCCCGCTACCTTTTAAGCCTCTTCCTCAAAAACCTAGGGCTCTGCCTTTTGGGCTTCCTGGCTTTGTACTTCGTGGTGGACTTCATCGAGAAGTTCTCGGGCTTCATGGAGAACGCCACCCCCCTGGGCTCGGTCTTAATCTACTTCCTGGCCCAGATCCCCACGGTCGCGGCCTTAATCCTCCCCGTCGCCACCCTGGCCTCGGTTTTGATAACTTTGGTGGTCCTGGCCCGCAACTCGGAGATCGTGGCCTTCAAGGGATCGGGGGTGAGCCTCTGGAAGCTCTCGGCGCCCTTCATCGGCGTGGGCGCCGCCCTTTCGCTTTTGGTCTTCCTCATGGGAAACACCGTCACCCCCAAGGCCGCGGAGACGGCCAACCGGATCTGGGACGTCGAGGTGAAAAAGCGGGGGACGACGGAAAAGGAGCGGGAGGTCAAAGACGTCTGGAGCCGGGATTTAAGGCTCATCGAGCACTTCGGGACTTACGACGAGTCCCTAGGCGAGGCCGGGGAGGTCTCGATTCTTTTCTTCGACGAGAATCTGCGCCTTTCCAGCCGCCTGGAGGCCCAAAGGGTCTTCTTCTCTCCGGAGGGGGCGACCTTCTTCGAGGCGGCCGTGAAAAGCTACCGCGCCCCATCCCCGCAAGGCCCCCGCGGCTTCACCTTCGAGAGGATCCCGAAATATTTCCGCCCCGGCTTCCCCTCCCCCCCGCCGGGCCTGGGAAGGCGCTCCAACGTGAACCCGGAGGAGCAGAGCGTGGGGGAGCTCGCGGAGAGCGTGAAGCTTTTAGAGGCCGAGGGCTACAACCCGGTGCGCCAGGTGGTGGATCTCAACTTCAAGTTCTCCCGGCCCTTCACCACCCTCATCATGATCTTCGTGGGCCTCCCCATAGGCTTCTGGCGGGAGAAGGGGGGGAGCATCGCCATGGGCCTCGTGCCCGGGCTCCTCCTCTCCTTTTTGTACCTGGTGACCCTGGAGCTCTCCCGCAGCGTGGGCTACGCCGGCTACCTCCCCCCCTTCATCGCGGCCTGGCTCCCCAACTGCTTTTTCTTCCTTTTGGGGCTCTACCTCTTCTCCTACGTGCGGCAGTGAGAGGGGTCCCTTTCCGGCTTCGCCGGAGGACCTTCGCCTCCCCCTTTTCCCGAATCGCCTTATCGCCTTATCGCCTTATCGCTTTATCGCCCCATCGCTTTATCGCCTTGATCCCTTAGACCCGGGGGCCTATAATGGGCGGACGATTTCCTTAAGGGACTAATCCGCCCCCGCCCCACCCGACGGCCGCGATCCGG
Organism: Deltaproteobacteria bacterium; assembly: GCA_031276865.1. GTDB lineage: Bacteria > Desulfobacterota > Desulfarculia > Adiutricales > Adiutricaceae > JAISMF01. The sequence goes on from JAISMF010000093.1 coordinate 30,988, forward strand.
CCCCGTCGACCGATTCCGAAAAGGCCGGGGCGAACGGCTCCCCGAAATCTCACCGGAGAGCCGCGGATTTAAGATCCCTCGCTCCGCCGGGTTTCCGGCGGAGCGAGGGGGTTCGGCCGCCCAACCCGTTCGTTTTTTTCCCCCCGTCTCGACATCGCCATAAAGGAGGCGCCGGCGCGTAGGCTCCGGCAGTATGAAATTATTAAAAATTCTCTTCCTTTCCGCCGCGTTCCTCTTCACCCTCCAGGCGGGGAAGCTTCCCGCCTACGAAATCGCCATCCACCTCTACGTGGAGCATCCCGCGCTGGAGCAGGCCGTTCTAGGCTTCCAGAACTACTTACAGGAAGCCGGACTGAACGCGACCTACAAACTGCGCACCGCCCAGGCCCGGGCCGACGCCGCCAACCAGATCGTGAGCCAGATAATCGGCGACAAGCCCGATCTGATCTTCGTCTTGGCCACCCCCTCGGCCCAGGCCACGGTGAACGCCGTGAAAGACATTCCCGTGCTCTTCACCGCGGTGACCGATCCCGTGGGCGCCAAACTGGTATCCTCATGGGAAAAACCGGGGGCGAACGTCACCGGCACCTCGGATATGAATCCGGTCGCGGATCAGATAGCGCTCATTAAAGAGATCCAGCCGGATCTTAAAACCCTCGGGATAATCTACAACAGCGGCGAGGCCAACTCGACCGTGCAGGTGAAACTGGCCGAGGAGAAGGCCGCGGAGCTGGGAATCGAGCTCGTGAAGGCGCTCACGGTGAACACCGCCGGAGTCAACGCCGCGGCCCAGTCCCTGGTGGGAAAGGTTCAGGCCATCTACCTCCCCACGGACAACACCGTGATTTCCAGTTTGGAGTCGGTCATCGCCGTGTGTCTAGACCAGAAGATCCCCCTCTATCCGGCGGAGGACGACTCCATCCGGAAGGGCGGGGTCGCGGTCATCTCCCTCAACTACTACCAGCTGGGAAAACAGACCGGCCGGATGGCCGAGAGGATCCTGAAAGACAAGACCCCTCCGGGATCCATTCCGGTGGAGGGCCAGGAGTCTCCCAAACTGATAGTCAACAAGAAATTCGCCGACGCCTTGGGCCTCAGCGTGCCCGAATCCGTTTTAAGCCGGGCGGACGAGATATTGGAATAGGCCTTATTCCGTGTCCCTTTACGCCTTCCAAGGGGCCGTGAGCCTGGGGCTCGGCTACGGGCTCATGGTTCTCGGCGTCTACATAACCTTTCGGGTCTTGGATTTCCCCGATTTAACCGTCGACGGCAGCCTCCCCTTGGGAGGCGCCGTCTCCTCGGTTTTGATAAGCCGCGGCCTCGACCCCTTCCTCTCCCTCCTTCCGGCCTTCCTGGCCGGCTTTCTGGCGGGAACGGTGACGGGCTTTTTGTCCGCGAGGCTGAAGATCCTGAATCTTTTAGCCTCCATCATCACCATGACGGCGCTCTACAGCGTGAACATCCGCGTCATGGGCGGGCCCAACGTCTCCTTAATAAACGAGCCCACGGTCTTCCTGCCCCTTAGGGGCCTGGGGCTCAGCCCCATGCTGTCCTCGAATCTGGTCTTCCTGGGCTTCATCCTCGTCATCGCGTCGCTTTTGATCTGGCTGATGAAGACCGAGTACGGCCAGGCCCTCATCGCCACCGGCGACAACCCGAAGATGATAACCAGCCTGGGCGTCAACACCAGCTTCACCGTCGTCACGGGCGTGGGCCTCTCCAACGCCCTGGTGGCCCTCTCCGGAGCCTTGATCGCCCAGAATCAGGGCTCCGCCGACGTGGGCTCGGGCATCGGCACCATCGTGGCGGGCTTGGCCTCCATCGTCATCGGGGAGACCCTCTTTCCCAGCCGCCGGGTGAGCGCCGCCATCGTCGCGGTCGTCTTAGGCTCCTTTCTCTACCGCCTGGTGATAGCCCTGGCCTTAAACGTCCGCTTCAAAGGCTTCTCTTTAACCGCCTCGGATCTGCAGCTCATAACGGCCGCGTTGGTGGTGGCCGCCCTCATCCTCCCCCGCCTCAAACGCGGTTTCGGCGAAAAGAAGTGAGCCTTCCCGCCTCCGCCGGGGGCGGCCACGCTAAAAGCTCTCTCATCCCGCTAAAATTCAGCCCCGAATCCGGACGGAAGGATCGCCCGGCCGGAGGCCTCCGTGGCCTCCGGCCGGAGGAAATGGACAAGTCTTGCTGAAAATCAGGCGAATCTCCAAATACTTCGGCAAAGGGACGGTAAACGAGGTCGCCGCCATCAGGAATCTGAGCCTGGAGGTGCGCCCGGGCGAGTTCGTCTGCGTCATCGGCTCCAACGGGGCGGGGAAGACCACCCTTTTAAACTGCGTCTCCGGCACCATCATCCCGGACGAGGGGGAGGTGCTTTTAGACGGCCGGGACGTCACCCGCTGGCCGGAACACGAGCGGGCCGCGCTTATAGGCCGGGTTTTCCAGGATCCGCTCTCGGGCACCTGCGCCTCCATGAGCATAGAGGAGAACCTGGCCTTGGCCAACCGCCGGGGGAAGAGGCGCACCCTGGCCCGGGGCCTCAAAAGCGCCGAACGCGCCCTCTTCGCCCAGATCCTGGGAAAGCTGGATCTCGGGTTGGAGGTCCGCCTAGGCGACCCGGCGGGACTCCTCTCCGGAGGGCAGCGGCAGGCCCTGACCCTGGTGATGGCCACCCTCCAGCGCCCCACGCTGCTCCTTTTAGACGAGCACACCGCGGCCCTGGACCCCAAGACCGCGGGGCTCATCATGGATCTCACCCTCGAGTTGGTGGAAAGGGACAAGCTCACCACCTTCATGATCACCCACAACATGCAGCAGGCCCTAAACTACGGAGACCGCCTCGTCATGATACACAACGGAGAGATCATCCTGGATCTCGGCCGGACGGAAAAGGAGCGGCTCACGGTGGGCGATCTCCTGGATCACTTCAACGAGTCCAAAAACGGCCTCGGCGGCGTCTTAAACGACCGCCTGGTTTTGGGCTGAACCGCTTCGGCGTGGAAGAAGGCGTCGCCTCCAAGGAGGCTAGTTTCGTAGCGGGCCTGGCCCGGGGCTCGCCCATACTCATGGGGCTCCTACCCTTCGGGCTGATCTACGGGGCCGCGGCCAGGGACGCCGGACTCTCCTTTTCCCAGACCGCCCTCATGAGCGTTTTGGTCTTCGCGGGCTCCGCCCAGCTGGTTTTCGTGAACCTCTGGAACGAGGGCGTGAACTCCCTGGCCCTGGCCCTCACCGTGGTTCTGGTGAACCTCAGGCTCTTAGTCTACGGCTCGTCCATCGGACCCTTCCTGGAGCGGAACCAGGGGCTTTTTTGGCGTCTCGCCCGCTCCTACCTCCTAACCGACGAGAGCTACGCGGCGAGCCTCTCGGCCTTCGCGAGCCCCGCCTTCAAATACCGCCCCGCCTTTTTCTACCTGGGGGCGGGATTCCCCACCTGGCTGGGCTGGCAGGCCTCCGGGGCGGCGGGCTATCTCTCGGGGAGCTTTCTTCCCGAAAGCGTCCCTTTGGAGATGGCCGCGCCGCTGGTCTTCCTCGCCCTCCTCCTCTCCATGCTCAAATCCGGCCGCACCGCGCTCACCCCCAGGCTCTGCTCCCTTTTCACCGCCGGAATATCCGCGGTGCTCTTAAACTCCCTCCCCTACAACCTCGGACTCCTTTTAAGCATCCTTCTCGGCGTGCTGGCCGGAGTGGCCTCCTCCAGGGCGAAAAGGAGGCGGGGTGTCTGACTTCCTCCCCGCTTTGGCGCTCAGCTGTCTCGGCACCATGTTTTTACGGCTCTTCTTCCTCGGCCGCGGCGAGCCCGTTCCGGCTCCGGAATTCCTAAAAGGCGCGATGGAGTTCGTTCCGGTCTCCATTTTGGGCGCCCTGGTCTTTCTGGAGTTCCACCACGGACCCGCCCAGCCGGTTCCCAAAATCCTCGCCGCCCTCGCGGCCATCCTCCTCTCCTTTTCCCTGGGAAGGGACCTTTTAACCATCCTGGGTGGCCTTTTGGTCTACTGGCTGGCGGTTAATTTCCCCCCCTTGTGATTATTTCCGCCTCACGCGGCCTTAAGCCCCCTCAAAGCGCGGGTCCTCGTCATCCCGCCGAGATTTTTCCGTTTCTTCATTCCCTGTCTTCCCCCCCCTTCAACCCCTCTTTCATTCAAAATTCGAACCCCTCCCTCCTTAATTCCCGGCGTCCCCGTCCCTTCATCCGCCGTCATCCTTCCCCATGCTTGAAACTTCGGACCGCGAACATCCGCCCGCGAGCTTCGGCGCGCGGCCTTCCAGCTTCGGCGTCTAAGCGCCGGCGTTAGGCCTTCGGCGTTCGGCCTCGATTAAGGAAAAGCGCCGAAGTTTTCCCCGGAGGAAAAGCTCCGGACGCCTCCCCGGCGCTCTTGTCGAGACGATCCGCCCCGGGGTTTTCGGGCTTAGGCGATTCTCTTAAAGAGGCGAAGCGGCCGGAGAGAAAAAAAGGGGAGAGGGCGGAAAACGATGGAGGCGCATCTCCGGCGGATCTTAAGGAAAAGCTTGAGCCGAAGCCGCCCGGAAGCCCGCGGAAACTTGGAAAAAAGCTGGCACGGTAGTTGCTTTTCCGCTGTCGGTTCCAGTTCCCGCCGCCGGCGGGAGCGGAAAAGGAGAATTCCCGTGATAAGAGACTTCAACAGCAACCTGTTTTCCGGCCAGTTCGGAATAATGGAGGGGACCCTGGGGCTTAGGCTGGCCCGCCACGACTTCACCTCCACCAACCTGGCCAACAAGGACGTTCCCGGTTTCAGGGCCCGGCACCTCAACTTCGAAAAGGTCCTGGCCCAGAACCTTCCTGGAAACGCGATGGAGCTGGACGTGCGCCAGACCAACCTGCGCCACATACCGTCCAGGGACACCTTTTCAGCCTTCCGCCGGGCCGCCCAGGCCGTGAAAAAGTCTCCCTACGGCTACGACGAATACGACGACGACAAGCTGGACATCGACAAGGAGATGACCCTCCTCACCAAAAACCAGCTCATTTACAACACCACGGTGCAGATGCTCGCCAAAGAATTCGACAATCTTAAATACGCCATCGGCGAAGGCGGATCGAGGTAACAGATGGATTTTCTCAACTCAATGGACATAAGCCAGTCCGGACTTACCAGCCAGCGTCAGCGCATGAACCTGGTGGCCATGAACTTGAGCCACATGAACACGACCAGGACCCCCGACGGCGGACCCTACCGGCGCAAGGTGCCCATCTTCGAGACCGCCCCCTATTTCAGCGGACCCATGGGACAGCGGCCCCGTCTGGACGGCCAGCTGAAAGACGTGCAGGTGCGGGAGATCATGGAGGATAGGCGGGACTTCAAACTCATCTTCGATCCCTCGCATCCCGAGGCCGACGAGTTCGGCTACGCCCTGGCCCCCAATATAAACGTGGTCCAGGAGATGGTGGACATGATATCCTCCAAGGGATCCTACGAGGCCAACATCACGGCGGCCACCGCCGCCCAGAACATGGCCCTTAAATCTCTTGATCTTCTGAGATAAGGCTCAAGGGCTTTTCGAGGCTGTCAAAAGCCCCCTCGTGAAGGCGCCGGAAATCTCCCCGCCCCCCCCTTGGCGCGCCCTCCGGAAACGGGGACCCCCGGATGATTTGAAGCCCATCCGGAACCGTTTTCCAAAAACGAATCCGGAAACGAGGCGTCCTTCCGTCAAACGCTTGGGCCGTCCGCCTAAACGTTTCCGGAACGCGGACGATCGCTTTTTACGAAAGTCGAGCGATCGTTAAAAGAGCGTCGGGCGGCGCCCGCCGGAGGCGGCTTCGGGAAAAAAAGGAAAGCCGGAAAAACCCCCGCGGTCTAAGAAACGGCTTCAGGAAAGGAAAGAAATAATGTTAGGACCCGTCAAAACCTTCGGCGCCCCCCTCACGCTCGCCATGCCCGCCAAGTGCAACGTCGACACGCGGCCGGGATTCGCGGAGCACCTGAAGGCGACCTTCGCCAAAACCAACGACATGCAGTTCCAGGCCAAAAGCGCCATGGAGGAGCTATCCACCGGCCGCAGCGGAAACATCCACGAGACCCTCATCTCCATGAGCAAGGCGGAGACCTCGTTTAAGATGCTCATGCAGGTGAGAAACAAGGTTTTGAACGCCTACCAGGAGATCCAGCGGATGCAGATGTAAAAAAAACCCCGAAGCCGCCCCTCCCTCCGGTTGCGGAAAACCGAAGGGAGGGGCGGCTTCGGGGTTTGAGGTCCCGAAGGATTCGGGGGACGGGGCGTCTTCGGCGGTCAGCCGGGAGGGTCCTCCAGCATCAGGGTCAAGGGACCGTCGTTTACGAGCCGCACCGCCATGGCGGCGCGGAAGCGCCCCTTTTCCACCCGGGGGATGAACTTTTCCGCGCTTTTCACGAAGCGGAGGTAGAGCGCCTCGGCCGTTTCCGGATCCGCCGCCTCCGTGAAACTGGGCCTCCTCCCGTGGCGGGCGTCGCAAACGAGCGTGAACTGGCTCACGACCAAAAGGCCTCCGGACACGTCCATAAGGGAGAGGTTGAGTTTCCCGCCTTGGTCTTCGAAGATCCTCAGACGCGCGATCTTTTCGGCCAGGTAGTCCGCGTTATTTTCCGCGTCCCCCTTTTTGACGCCCAGAAAAACCAGAATCCCCCGTTCAATGGAGGCCACCTTTTCCCCGTCCGTCACAACCTCCGCCTCCCTCACCCTCTGTATCAAAGCCCTCATGAAGACCTCCCCGTTTTAAAAACCCCGGACTCTTCGCGGGCGAGCCAGTTTTCGAGGCTCTCGGCCGTCCGGTCCTTTTCGGAGAGGACGGCGCCGCCTAAGACCAGGCGGTCGAACTCGGCTTTCAAAGGGGATCCTTCCGCGAGCGAGAAGTCTATGTCCGCGGCTAGAGGCGAAATTCCGGACTCCCCCTGGGGATTGTAAGAGGCGGTGCAGAAATACTCTATGGAGGCTTCGGCCGGATAGAAGTTGCCGTGGGCGAAGCCCGGGGGTATCCAGATCCACTCCCCGAAATCGCCCTCCGGATCGAAGGGCATGTCGTAGAGGATGGCTTTCCCCAGGGTGGGGGAGCCGGGTCTAACGTCCAGCATGATGTCCACCATGCGTCCGTACACGGTGCGCACGAGTTTTCCCATGACGGGGTTCCACTGGAAATGCAGACCGCGGATCACCCCTTTTCGGGAGCGGCTCTCGTTGGCCTGAAAAAATCCCGGGAAAGGAAAACCCAGCTCCTCTTGAAAGAGCCTCTTAAAGTCCTCTTCCCGAAAATGTTCGGCGAAGTAGCCTCTGTGATCCCTGTAGCGCTGGTATCTCACGACTTTGCAGTCGGGTATCGCCAAAGGCTTTACGGAAATGATCTTCATAGGACGGACCCGGAACCGTTAAAAACATCTGCTCGTGAATAATCAAAGGGCTTTTCCGCCGGAAAAGCCCGGAAACGCCGAATATGCCGAATTGTAGTGGAAAGACCCCAGGTAGGCAAGCGGAAAAACCCAGCGTCCCCTTCCGGAAACGGCTTTCCGTTCATCGCCAAAAGGCCCGCCCGAAGGCCGTCGGGTTTTCCGGAAGGCCGTCTAAAAAATATTCCATCCCCCGAAACGGAAGCTCCGCCCTATTTCCGGGCCGCCCTCTCTCTTAAAAAAACCTAAAACGCGCCAAAAAAACTAAAACGATTCCCCCGCGGAAAGCGTCGGCCTCGACCCCGCTTTCGCCTCCCTTTTTCGCTTCGGCTCCGCCGCCTCCCGGCCCTTGTCTTCCCCCCGCCTCCCTTCCCTCTCTTTCCCCTTTCTTCCGCTTCTCCGTCTCCGTCTCCATAACCATCGTCTTCCATCGACCCTCCTCGCTTCCTCCTCGTTTCCGCCTCGCCTCCTTCCCGCCTCCTTACTCTGGCCTCGTTATTTCTTCGCTCTCATTTTTCCTCTTTTTCTCCTTCCGTTTTAACGAACTTTTCTCCGTCTCCCCAAAAAGGCCCCGGAGCGCCTTTTAGGCGCCTTTCCGCCTCTCTTGTCCCGGAGCCGCCCCGGACGCGGTCTTTCAAAGGTGACAAATAACACGTCACGAACCCGGGCTCGGGTTCGAACGCGGGAAAAAAAAGGTATCTCTTTTCCCGCGGGATGGACTTTTTTTCCCTACGGACCCGTATATATTGGCTTTTCGATGGTAATTCCGAATTTGGCACAAAAGGTGCTTTCAGGTTCGCTAGGGAAGAACGGTTCACACGCGCCGTATTCATGGAGGAAACAATGAGAACATCGACGATACTGGTCCTGGACGCCTGGCGAGACAACGCGCCCAAGATAGCCCAGGCCGCGAGGCCCTTTTCCGCGAGGATAATGTGGGCGGAGAACTATAACGAGGCCAAGAGGCTCATAGCCGAGGCCAGGCCCCAGGTCATTCTCGCGGCGGACGATCTCCCCGGCCTCTCCCGGCCCGAGGAGCTGGTGGATCTGGTCAACACCTACCGCCTTCCGGCGCAGATCGTGGTCCTGACCAGGAACCCCGACTTCGAAAGGGGCATGCGGATGGTCCTTCACGGCGTCTTCATGGTCCTCGAGACGCCCTTTCCGATGGAGAAGCTGCGCGTGGTGTTGAAGAAGATTCTGGACAGCTACGACATCTTCCACAGCATCACCGCGAAGAGCCCCCTGGACATCGAAAAGGAGCTGGCCATTTACAAGTGCCTGGCCTCCCACGAGGACATCCCGTATCTGGTGGAGACCATCCGCCAGGCCGCCTCCCATCTCTGCGAGGGGGCGAAAATCGAGGTGGAGCTGGCGCCCGGGCTCTCCGGAGCCGGAGAACGGCCGGCGGCCCAGGATGAGCCCATCATCAGTTTCGAGAGCCTCAAGCGTCCCGATCCCGGGGTGGAGACCCACAAGTTCTCCTGGAAGGGGGAATCCTTGGGCTCCCTCAACATCACCTTTCCCGATGGGCGCTCCGAAACGCCCCCCCTGGATCAGGACACCTTGGACGAGCTGGTCTGGGCGGCCTCGCTGCACCTCTACCAGGCGAAAAGGTACCAAGACGCCCTGCGGCTCGCCTCCCTGGATCATCTGACCGGGCTTTTAAACCGCCGGGCCTTCTCGGAGAACCTGGCCAGGGAGTTCGCCAAGGCCGAGAGGCACAACACCCCCTTGAGCCTCCTCATGCTGGACATCGACCACTTCAAGAGCATCAACGACACCTTCGGGCACCAGGCCGGAGACGAGATCCTCAAATGGCTCGCCCGGATGATCAACCAGAACATCCGGATGGGGGATCTGGCCTTCAGGATAGGCGGCGAGGAGTTCGCCGTGATTTTGCCCTGGGCCGACGAGGAGCAGGCTAAAATACTCGCCGAACGGCTCAAGAGCGCCCTCATGGAGGACGGAGGCGTGAAGATCCAATCGCTCACGCGCCCCACCGTCTCCCAGGGTATAGCCACCATGAAGCATTTTCTTATAAAAACGCCGGAGGATTTGATATACTGGTCCGACCAGGCGATGTACCTTTCCAAAAAGGAGGGACGCAACACCATCCGCCTGCTCACCGATCTGCGGGATAAGACCAAATTCGAGGATACCAGCTATGTCTTCCAATGAAGAGCGCCGCAAGGGGCTGCGGGCCATGATGCCCACCCAGATGCTGTTCAACGTCCTTGACAGCCCGGCCGACTATATCCGGGGGCAGAACTCCACCGTCAAGAGGCTGGCGGCCCTCGACGCCGAGCCCACCCCCAATCCCAAGACGGAGTCCCATATCCTCCTCTCCAGGATCGACCGCAAACTATCCTTAATCTTAAGCATCTTAGCCGAAAGCAGCACCCGCAAGACCTACATGAACCAGGCCATGGTGCAGGATATCTCGGAGTTCGGCCTCTCCTTCGGTCACTACTCGGACTTCGCCATCGGATCCTATTTGGAGATCGGCTTGGTGCTTCCCTACTCCGAGGCCCGCATGATGGACATCGCCGGCCGGGTGGTGCGCAACCTGGGCCAGGACGAGAACACCAGCTTCGAGCGCTACATGTACGGCTTCGAATTCACCGACATCCTCGGATCCGACCAAAACGAGATAGTCCAGTGGATCTTCACGAAACAGCGCGAAGAGATAAGAAGGCGGAGGGAGAACGTCTAAACCATCGCCAGGGCATTTCCCAAGGCTTCTTTTAATTCCCTTGTCTGTTTAGATAATTTAACCATATTTAAATGTTTAAAAGTCATAATATTTCCGTTTGAAAATTTTTCGCTAAAAAGAGAACGAAATACGGCCAAATATACGACTCGTATTATAAAAAACTTCCGCCCCCCGGCCTGAAAGATCGGCCCCGGTTTCGCGGGCCGGCCCATCCCCGGGGCAGCTGAAAAAAACTCTCCGCCGCGGGCGGAAGCCGTTAAAAAAAACCTGAAACTTTTTCAAGAGCGGAAGCCCCCGCTCTTTTTTTTCAGCCCCGCCCCCCCGAAAGACGACGGGCGGAGGGACGGAAAAAAAAGGCGCCGGCCGCGGAAATTTTTCCTTTTTTTCACGAAATCCCGTTCTTTTTCATCCGGCGCGTTTTTTTCACCACCCCCAAATCCTTCCGGACGATCCCGCGCCGGCCAAGGAAGGCGTCCACGCGCGCGGGCTTCGAAACGGCCCGCCGGGGCGAGGGACGCGTATAGCGGGGCCTTTCTTGGTCCATGAAAGGCCACGACCGCGTCTTTCCGCCAAATGACGGCCCGCCGCCGCCTTGGGCCGCGCCCGCCGCCTTAAACAATAGTTTCACGACGGACGGATAGTCCCCAAAGCCGCGGTCCGGATCAAGACGAAAAGGCCGTTTCGGACGGCGAATCGTTTCCGGTTCCGCCCGGCGCCCCGGGGAAGGCCCGGACCCGGGACGGGGGCCTCCGGAACAAAAAAGAGTCCCTTAGGGCCCCGCCGCCGTGGACGCGCGCCTTCCCCGGATTTTCACCTTCGCCGCCGACCGGACCGGAGGTTTTCCGCTCGTCCGCCCTTCAGCGCGGTTTTCCCCGCGACCCCGCCCGGAGGGACCTTCCCGGGCGGAAGATTTTCCGGAGCGGTCCGGCGCGGTCCGCGACGCTCCGTAACGGTCCGGACCTTGGCACGGCAATTGCTGTCATATTCGTCAAGGTTCCTTCCGCGGGGGCGGATATGTCCGCCCCCTGGAGGGGGTCTTCCGGGGCTTGGCCCCGGTCCTCCGCGAGCCGGAGTCTTTCAGACGGAAGCCCATGTTCCACGGTCCGGCGCTTTTGGCGGAAGGGCGTCCCCGGGAGGCGGAAAGTTTCATTTTTTCCGTTTAGGATATTTTTAGTTCACCAGAACTTCTTAAAAATTTCCTCCCCGGCCCCTCTTCTCCCGGCCCCGCTTTGGGGCGTCTGAAAGAATCAGCCTTCCAGCCTCTTTCCCCTGGCAGGATTTCCGCTTTGACGGCCGTCCGGTTTTTCCGCTGAAATTACTTCAAAATAGGCCAAATATCTTTAATTTACTTAAATTATTGAAACTTTTCGCCTAATAGAGTGGAAAAAACTTGACAAACAGGCCTCCCGACATTATGATTTAAGCGGAAGCTTTCCGCCCCCCGTTGGCGGAAAAAAAATTCAGGGCCGCTCCAAGTCCTTGAAAGCCGGAACTCGAAAACCGGCCTATGGGAGAAGATTCCGGAAGGAATATTCTCCAAATTCCGCCTCCGGCGCCGCGACTCCTCATTTCCGAAACGAGGAACGCCCTTCGCTCCGGAGCGGATGGAGCCCGCCAAGGGAGCCTTCTGAATATGTTGCTACACTGTCCCGGCTGCAGAACTAAATTGCGCCTCTCGGACGAGTACCAGAACAAGAAGGAAATTTGGATTAAATGTCCTAAATGCGGCGAACGCTTCAGGCCCCAGACGGAGGATCTGACCCTGCGACCGAGCGCGAAGCCCGGGGATTCCTGCCCCTTCCCCCAGAGACGGAAGGACGTGGAGGACCTCCTGAGCCGCATGGATCTCGGCAAGCTGGATCGGGAGCGCCGGGAGGATGTCGACTTCTCCCTGGACGCGATTCCGGTCATACCGGACTCGCCGCCCAGGACGCGCGTCTACACGGCCGTGACCGTCTTCTCGGTGGCGCTGGTGCTGGTGGCCCTGGGGCTCATCTTCCACCACTCGGGCGCGGCCGAGGTTCAGCCGCCTCCGGACGGAACGCCGCCGCCCCTGGATTACGGCCAGGACATGCTTCTTTTCGACATGATGGGTCTCAGGGGGGACATCCTCCGCCTGCGCCACGTCGACAGGACCATAAACTACCGCGGCCGGGAATCAAGGATCTACAAGTACTTCGTGAGCAACCTGGCCCCGGACCTCTGCCAGGACATAACGAACCTACACCTGTGGTCGCCTCGGACCGCGGAGGGCTTCAAAATGGTGGCCACCTGCCTGGACGCCAAAAAAGAGGCGGCGACTTTGGTGGTGAACTGGGACGTCGGGACGGCCACCATAAAGGTCGCCGGGCGGCCCTTGGAAGTGGATCTGCCGCTGCCCCGTCCGGGCCGGGCGGGCGGCGGGTGAGGCTGTTTCCAGCCGCCCGGGGGATTTCGTCACACCCCTTTCCGCCCCTTCCCGCCCGCCTTTTTTCGATGATTTTACCGGAACTTTTCATCCCTTCGGCTCCGGCGCCTCAGACAGCAAGGATTAAAACCGTGAAACCAACCGCCTGGGACATTTTTAAATCGCGAACGATTGTTTCCGCCCCGAAGAGGACCCGCGGCTGCGAAAGCGGGCTCACCCTGGTGGAACTCCTGGTCGTCCTGGTCATCGCCCTCATCGTTTCCGGAGTGGCCTTTTCCGTCTACCGGGTGAACGCCAGCTACTATTACAAAGAGGACGCCTACCTCCAGCTGTACCAGAACCTCAGAGTCGCGCTCTACACCGTGTCCCGGGACGTGAGGATGGCGGGAAACGGCTTTTCGGTCCTTAACACCGGCAACAAGCGCATAGACGTCTTCTCCCCCACCCGGGAGACTTTGACGGGGATCTCGCCTCCCACCGCCACCAACGTCACGCCGGCCTTATTCTCCCACGCCGACGCCGAGCCCGGAAAGACCGGGGCGAGGGGCATCTTCGGCGTCGACGGGGGCGATAACGACCCCGATTCGCTCACCATATTCCGGGCGGAGCTGGAAACGGGAAGCTATCTGGGACATTTGGACGGAGACCCCTCGGGGAACGTCGTCACCATAGACAAAGACGTGGACCCCAAGGCTCTGCTTCCCGGCGACATCATCGCCCTGTCCAACGGCGAAAGGGCCATGGTTCTGGAGGTGGACCCCTCCTACACCCCGGGCGAGAGAGACATTCCCATTAAAACCGGCGGACGCTTCACCCCCGTCACTCTGCCCACCGACTTCCCCTATAACGGAGCCTCCCTCTACAATTTCCGCGACATAGTCTTCGTGACCTACTACGTGGATCAGGGCTCCAACACCCTCATGGCCGATTATCACGACAACAGCCGGACGCTCTACGACGACGCGGCCAGGAAGTCCGTGGTCGTCTCCGGAAACATCGAGGATCTGGAGGTCTATTACTTCTTCTCGAACAACTCCATCGATATGACCACGGTGAGCTCCGATCCGGCCATCAGCTCCGCCCATTTAGACGGCGAGGACGTGAACGCCGTGGCCATCGGCATGACGGCCATCGCCCCCTACGGGGAAGGCGCCAACAACAAGGTCAGACCCGCCCTCTTCAACCGCCACGCGGGCGTCGTCAAGGACAACCGCCAACGCAGCACGCTGGTGCAGACCATAAACTTGAGGAACTATTAATGAGCCGCCCTGACAAACGGACTTCCGGCGCGGCCAAGGGGAATATCCTTAAGGGATTCACCCTCTTGGAGCTGATCGTGGTCATATCCATCCTGGGCATTTTGGCCGTGGTGGCCTACCCGGCTATGAGCCGCTTCGTTCCCAACCAGAAGGTCTCAAACGAGGCCAAGAGGGTGGAGAGCTTTCTGCAAAAGGCCAGGGTCAACGCCTCCACCAAACAGAGGCCCATAAGGGTGGTGATAAACTGCGTCGCCAGCCCCTGCTGGATCGAGTCCCAAAAGGCGGTCTACAACGGGGCGAGCGTGGACTCCTGGACGCCCGAGGGCGACAGGCGCTACTTCAACACCATGGTGTCGTTGGTCAACAGCACCACCACCGGCGGACGCGACGGGGCGCGCGAGGTGCCCGGAGTGCGCTACGCCATCTACATGCCGGACGGCCGCGTCTACTCGGATCCCCGGCCTTTCGACATCTTCCTCTTCTCCAACCAGGTGGATTCCGCCGTCAACCCCAAGGAGGGCTGGCGGATCTCCGTCACCAAGGATTCCGGAAGGGTCGCCACCAAACGGACCGAGCTCACCACCAGCTGAAAATCCCTTAAAGGGATCGCCACGGGGATAAAATGCCTCTTCATTCCGACATAGGGCTTAAACCCCTCCCACCCGGTCCGGGCGCCGTCAAACCCGGGTTCACCCTGGTGGAGGTCATCATAACCGTGCTCATCATCTCCATCGGCTGCCTGGCGGCCATGGTCATGCAGACCAACGCCTTGAAGGGGAACACCCTGGCCGACAACTTGACCGTCGCCACCTTCCTGGCCGAATCGGAAGCGGAACGATTGGACTCGCTAAGCTTCGAGCAGCTGACCGCGGAGGTGGACGACGCGGCCGTCACCGACGGCAAGAAGGTGAAATACCTTAACCGCCAGTTCTTGAAGTGCCCCAACGACACCCCCGCGGACTGCCCCGATTACCTGTACAAGATGGAGACAAGCTACTTTAAGAACTTCCCCACCAACTGGTCGCATCAGGTGGAGATAAAGGTGGACTGGCAAGACAACGTGGGCGCCCACGAAGTGGTCTACAGCAGCGTGTTCACGGATCTGCTCTGAAACGGGCGGCTTTTAAACCCGACCCTCCCAAAACATGATGAAAACACACAGCGTGAAATATTTGGAACCCGCCCCGTCTCGGGGGAACAGAAGCGGCATGATCCTGGCCTTCGCTCTGGTCATCCTCCTTTTAATGAGCCTCATGGGGATAATAATCCTCTCCAGCACCCAGACCGAACTTAAGATCACCTCGAATTCGCGTCTGGGCCGCGACGCCTTCAACTCGGCGGACTCCTGCGCCAGGATAGCCACCTACCTGACCCTGGTCAAGCTCCAGAATAAATCCGCCTCCTGGAGGGACGTCCTCACGACTCTCCCCGATCCGAGCCCGCGGTTTCCTTTGGAAGTGGAGGCCACGTCCAGGTTTGACGACGATTTGGAAATGGGCATCAACAATTTCGACTACGCCGCCCGCTATCTCCAAACCGGCCTGGGATCGGAACCGGCGGATCCCCATCTCATCTTCAAGATCAACGGCAAAACCGTGGCCACGGCCGTGGTGTCTTTGGAGACTAAAAATCTTATACCGCCCGGCGCCTCCATCGATGGGGGGGAACCCCATGATTCCAGCGGAGGGTCGAGCCTCGAAGTGGGAATCATCGTGTCGGTCACCGGACGCACCCCCACCGTCACCGCGTCGGGGGACGAACCGGCCTCGGTCGTGACCCTCATGTACCGCCACAAAATATAACGGCGTCCGGAACGGGGACTCCGGAATAATTCAAAGCTCTTCGGGAATCCGAAGAGCTTTTTTTTTCACCGGACGCGCCCTCCCCTTCGCCGGCGAAAACCGGGGCGGAGCGTGAAGGCCAAGGCCCGTCGGGCGCCCCGAATCCGCCCGGAAAGACGCCCTCAACCCTCGAATCCGGCCCCTCCGTCAAGACGGAGGAACCCCGTGAATCCGGCGGAGGGTCGAGCCGCGAATTGGAATCATCCTCAGGGTCGCCGGACGCGCCTCCGCCGTCGCCACGTCGGGGTACGAACCGGCCGCGGCCCGCGGCCCGCGCGCGCCGCGGCTGTTTATAACGGCCTAGGGAACGCGTCGCCGGGAAAAATTAAAAGCTTTGACGGATTTCCGCAGAGTTTTTTTGGGGAAAGGCGGACGAACCCCGCCCTTATGAAAGCGCCTGGGGCCGGAGGGAAGCGGAAAGGCCCCGGCCCCTTCGCCGAAAAAGACGCGCGCGGCCTTCAGAGCTTGTTTTTTTTGAGAAAAACCTTGAGCTCCCTGGCCTTCTTCTCGTCGTTTTTTTTAGCGATCAACAGCGACAGGGCGGCGGCCGCCCTCCGGAGGGATTTTTTCAAAAGCTTGGGGTCGCAGACCCGGGGAATGGTCTTTAAGAGATCCAGCGCCTTTTCGGGCTTTTCCCGCTTGATGAGCCCGCGCATGAGCTTGATTCCGGCCTTCCCGCGGTAGAGATCCACCTCTTTCACCGATTTCAAGGCGGAAAGGGAGTCGTAGACCTCCCTGGCCTCCCTGAGGTGCCCCTTGGCGGCGAAGTCGGCCACTATCCAGGCGCCGGTTTTAGCCTTGCTGACGGCGGCCCCCCGGGAATCCCCCGCCGCCGAAATGGCGTGGTAGAGGGCCAAAGTCTCCTTCACCCGGCCGGCCTTGGACAGGCCCTCGGCTAAAAAGAAGCCTAAATGTCCCGCCTCCCGCGCCTCCTTGGCGCTCTTGGCCGGATCCGGAAGCTTCGCGAAAAGGGAGAGGGCCTTTCCCCAGAGCTTGTGTTCCAGAAAACCCTTGAGCGCCTCCCGGGCGATCTTGTAGAGCTTCGCCCGGTGCCGGTTTTTTTTCGCGATCTCCCGCCTGAGCTTCTCGTAGACCTTCTCCATGCGGGAAAGCTTGTTCTCCCGCCGAAGGCTCCGGACGAGTTCGCCGGCGAGTTCGACCCACTCCCCGCTCAGCCTGCCTTTCAGGAAAAACCCGGCCCGGGTGAAAAATATCCGCTCGGCGGCTTCCAGGGCGCCATCCTCGATTAAGGACTCGAGCACCCGGGTTTCGGCCTCGGCTAAGGGAAGGGGATAGTCATCCTCCGACATGGGAAGCGAGGCGGTTAAGCCGGCGTAGATTTCCAAAGCGTCCTCGATCTGATCGGATTCGCATTTGGCGCAGAGGAGGGCCAAGGTCATGTCGAGGTAAAGCTCGGCGAAGCCGGGGCTTTCCCTTTCGGGGTGAAAGGATTCGTAGAAGTTCTCCACCACGTCGTAGAGGCCGTCCTCCAAACAGACGCTCATCTCGGCGAACATGCTCCGGGCGAAGTCCAGGGCCTCTTTTTCGGAGGCCGCCAGGGCGTACATGATCTTGTAGACTTCCTCGCCTTTTTTGGGCTTCCCCTCCTCGGCGGAGTTCAAAAGGAAGATCAAGGCGGCGTTGTACAGAGAGGAGTAAGCCGCGCCGCGGACCCCGACCCGGGGAAGCTCCGTGAAGATCTTCCAGGCCTTCTCCGTCATTTCGCGCTCCAAGAGTTTGTCCATGATCAAGGCGGCGCTTTTGACGACCACGGGATTGAAGAGCCGGGGGTTTCCAAGCCCGGGTCCGCGGAGGAAATCGTAGAAGCCCACGGCCTCCACCGCGTCGTCCTCCTTCAGGACCTCCCGCGCGAAGTCGAGGGCGGCTTCGGAGAGGATCCTCGCCTCCGCGGGCGTCTTCTTTTTTTCGGACAGAATGGAGGTTAGATAAAGGTAGCCGTCATGGCCGCCCTCGCCGGAGAAGGGCCCCAAGAGGCTGAAAGCGGAAAGGTAGCGGTGGCGGGCGCATTCGGGAGGCCCGAAAACATCCTCCCTTTTCAGGAGCGCCAAAGCCTCGTCCCTTTCGCCGTTATTTTTCAGAACCCGCAAGTACTCGTAGGCCCCGGCGGCCATATGGCGGTTGACGGAACGCGGCAAAAACAATTGCCTGGCGGCCCGGTTCCGGCTTTTTTCCATCATGGCGAAGACGGCGCCGGAGAGTTTTCCGCCTCCGGAATCCTTCAGGGAGGATAGAAGCTCCGCGCCGGTTTGGAGGAAGGCCTCCTCCCGCATCACTTTGCCGGTGAATTCCCCGTACTCCCCGTAGGTGGAAAGAAGCTCCTCGAAACGGCGGCAGTAGGCCAGATCCTTTAAAATCTTGTCCGCGGCCTTGATGAAGACGTCGGGAAAAAGCGAGAAGGGAAGTTTTTTCAGATCCCGGTATATTTCCAAAGCGAGCTCGATGTCGCCCGCGTCCGAGGCCTGGGAGACGGCGGAGAGGTAGCATTCCCCCATAACCGCGCGTTTTTCTATTTTCAGCCACTGCCAATCGACCCGGCTTAGATCCGCCGCGAGGCCTTTAAGCCTCTCCAAGCGGGCGTCCTGACCCTCCGCCTTCCTGAAGGAGGCCCGCGGGCCGTTTAGCTCCTCCAATATCATGTCGATCCTCCTCCAGCCGTCCGGCGGAAAAAAGATCTTCGGGGGTTCCTTTGGCATGCGTTTTTCGGCTCCTTAAAAAACTCTCATGAACAGGGCGAGGGGGAGCGCCTCTTTAGGTGAAAGCCACGGAGGGCTATTTGAGCGGAAAGACTATTTAGGTCCCGGCCCTTCCCAGGGAGGCCTTAGCCTAAGGCGGGCCGGAAAAGCGGGCTTTCCGCGTCCGCCCCGGGGCGGGGAACTATCGCCGGGAGGCCCGGGCCCCTTTTCCAGGGGGCCGGAGCCCCCTGGAAAAAGACCGAAGAGACCGTAAGACCCGGGGGGTCGTCTCCTACAGGGAGGCCGCGATCCGGGAAACCTCCCGGTAGTGCTTCTCCAGCGCTTCTTCCACCAGGGCCGGGTCGTGCGGAATCACGGCCGCGAGGGAGGCGCACTTAAGACCGTGGGAGGAGAAGTAGTTCACGTACTTCTCCGTGATCCCGCTCCGGTAGCAGTCCGGATCGGGGTTTCCCTGGGTGAGGATGAAGAGGAGCTTTTTTCCCGCGGGAAGCCTCGAGGGGTTGGGGTTCGTGATGAAATCCGGCTTGTACCAGGCGTAGCTGCGGTCCACGAAGAGCTTCAGCTGGGCGCTTATCTCTCCGATGTAGACCGGGCTCGCGACAACGAGGACGTCGGATTCCTGACAGGCGACCAGAACCTGGTTCATCTCGTCTTTGACGACGCAGGTCTCGGTTTTTTTCTTGCAGCTGTCGCAGCCCTGACAACCCCTGGCGCCGAGCTGGTTTATAACGAACTTCCGCACCTCTTTGTCTCCGCCCGGAAGGGCGGAGACGGCCTTTTCGGCGATTTTCGCCGAATTCGAGGTCGCCCGGGGCGATCCCAAAATCAAAGCTATTTTCATAACGTCTCCCACTTTGCTTGTTTTTAGATAAACGGGCGGATGACGCCCGGGAAGAAAAAAAGCTAAAAAAACGCCTCCCCGGCCTAAAGGCGCTTAAAAACAACCGATGGTCTCTTTTAGGGCCGCAACCACCTCCTCCTGCGCCTCCCTGGCGATTCCCGGCCAGACGGGAAGGCAGATCTGCCGCCTGGAGGCCGCCAGGGATCCGGGAAAGCCCTGGCGCGGGCCGTTTAAAAGCTCCCCGTGTTTTTTCCAGAAGGGTTGCGAGTGGAGGGGGGTGGCGTAAACCTCGCCCGGGAGGGAAAGGGAGTGTTTTCTCCCCAGAAGGACCTTGAACTCGTCTCGGGGAACCTCCGGGGGGAGGAGGCACGGGTACTTGTAATAGGACGGCCGCGCGCCCGGGGCCGGATGTACGATCTTGAAAGGCGAGCCGGATAAAAGATCGTCGTAGCGCGAGGCGGCCTCCCGCCTTTGGGAAATCAAACGCTCCGCCCTTCTTAAGACGTTTAAACCCAGGACGGAGTGGATTTCCGAGGGGCGGAAGTTCAAGCCGAAGGATTCGTGGACGTTGGAGCCGGGGCGGCTCTGCCCGTGCTGGCGGATCTTCAGCATGAGATCTTTGAGCTCCCCGTCGGAGGTCGCGACCATCCCCCCCTCCCCGGTGGGCAACACCTTGGTGGCGTAAAAGGAGAAGGCCGCGGCGTCCCCCAGGGAGCCGGCCGGACGGCCGTCGATGACGCTTCCGTGGGCGTGGGCCGCGTCCTCCAGGAAGCGGGCCCCGTTTTTACGGGCGATCTCCCTGATCTCGGCGTGGCGGGGGCTTATGAAGCCGCCCAGATGGACCAGGATCACCGCCCGCACGTCCGGGCGCATCTTGTCTTCCAGATCCCCGGGGTCCATCTGCAAAGTCTCCAAATCGACGTCCACCAAGATCACCTTGGCTCCGGCCGCGACGGGGGCGAAGGCCGTGGCCATGAAGGTCAGATCGGGAATCATCACGGAGGCGCCGGAGAGATCCAGGGAGCGGCAAATAAGCTCCAGGGCCTGGGTGCCGCTTCCCACCGCGACGGCGTGGCGGGAGCCGACGAAGCGGGCGAACTCCCTTTCAAAGGCCAGGGTCTTCTCCCCCATGGCCAGGCGGCCGCTTACGAGGAGCTCCCTTATTTCCCCGGCGATGGAAGAGGCTTCGGACTCGTCGAAGGGCAATCTGACTGCGGGCACGTTCATACCCGTATAGTAGCCTAAAAAGCCGCCATCCGCAACATACGGGCGGGGCCCGGCCGCCGGCCGAGAGGGCCCCGCCCTTGGGCGGACGCCCCGGGTTAAAGGGCCTCCCCGGATAAAGCGGCCTCCCGGCGGAAAAATCGGAAGAACTAAAATAACGAAAAACAACGAAGAAAAGAGGCTCTTTTCCGCCGGGGCTGGATAAAAGAGCCTTGAGCCTCTATAATCTCCTCACAGCCGAACCCCCGGGCTAAAACTCCTTTGAAAGGCCCCACGCATGCGGGTTGTCCACATCGCCCCCTCCATCCTCTCCGCGGACTTCGGATCCCTTTTTCAAGAAATGAGCGCCCTCGCCTCCGCCGGAGCGGATTTCATCCATCTGGACGTCATGGACGGAAACTTCGTCCCCAACATCACCTTCGGCCCCTGGATGCTGAAGCTGGCCAAAAAGGCCGCGCCCCGAACGCCGGTGGACGTGCACCTCATGGTGGAGGATCCCCTTTACTGGGCCCCCGTCTTCGCCGGGGCCGGAGCCGACTACGTCTCCTTCCACGTGGAGAGAGCCGTCCACCTCCACAAGATCATCCATTCCGTCAAAGAGAAGGGGGCCAAGGCCGGCCTCGCCCTCAACCCCGGAACCCCTCCCTGCCTCTTGGACTCGGCCCTTCCCCACCTGGACATGATAGTGGTCATGGGCGTGAACCCGGGCTTCTCCGGACAGCCCTACATCCCCGAAACCGGAGAGAAGGTCGGAAAGGTCCGGGAGCTTTTAAAGGAGCGGGGTTTGAGCGAAAAGATCCTGGTCGAGGTGGACGGAGGCGTCGGGGGGGAGAACATTGGCGAACTTTCCCGGGCCGGAGCCCACGTCTTCGTCAGCGGCTCGTATCTGTTCAGCCGCGGCTCCTACGAGGAGACCATCGCCTTTCTGAAACGGAAGGCCCTGGAACCGTGAGGGAACCGGTCTTTCCGGATTCCCCGCCGCGGCCGACAGCCCCTTCATCCGCTCTGAAGCGGCGTTAGATCCCCTGGAAGGGTTTTCCCTTCCCGGCCCGACGCGTTTTTTTCCTCCGTCGGCTCTTTTCATCCTCCCAAAGGGCGTTCGACCCCCGCGCGGGGACTTTTTCATCGACTCCGGCGAAATCCGCTCTTTTCGAATTCCTCCCCGGCGCTTTTTTTAAGAGGCATCCATGAAAACCTGGCCCTGTTACTCCCCCGAGGAGCTCCTGAAACGCTCCCTGGAGCTTAAACGCGAGTGGCACGAGAATTATTTCGTCATGTACTCCTCCGTGTGGAACGGCTTCTCCACGAATCCGGAACTCTGGGGCGTTCCCGCGGACGACCACATGGTCCACCGGGCCGACGGCGTCTTCGAGGCCTTCAAATGCGTCAAGGGCCGCGTCTACTGCCTAAACGAGCATTTGGAAAGGCTCCGGCGCTCGGCCGCGGCGCTGAGTTTAAAACTCCCCCCCGTCCTGGACGACGTTTTGGACGTCTTGAAGCAGGCCTACGTCCTGGGAGGCAAAAGGGACTTCCAGGGAAGGATCTGCGTCTCCCGCGGTCCGGGGAGCTTTTCGGTGAACCCTTACGAATCCAAGGGGCCGGAACTCTACCTGGTCACTTTGCGCCTGAAAAAAATCCCCCGGGAGACCATTTTACAAGGCGTCACCATGGCCACCTCGCCCTTCCCCGCCAAAACGGAGTTCGCCGGCGTCAAGTCGGTGGACTACCTGCACAACGCCCTGGCCAGGAAGGCGGCATTGGATCTGGGGGCGGAATACGCCGCGAGCTTCGATCGGGAGGGATGCCTCACCGAAGGCCCCACGGAGAACATCGTGGTGGTCACCAAGGACGGGGAGCTCGTGGTTCCGGAGTGGAAGCGCATCCTCAAGGGGATCACTTTAGGGAGGGTCCTGGAGAGGGCCGGGGAGCTAATTGAGAAAGGCCTCCTTAAAAGCGCCGGAAACCGCGATCTGCGCCGTGAGGAGCTGCCGGGAATCGCCCAAGAGGTCTTCCTCACGGCCACCACCTACGACGTGCTGCCGGTGAGGAGCTGGGACGGCGCGCCCGTGGGGAGCGGAAAAAGCGGGCCCGTGGCCCTGGAGTTCGCGCGCCTCTTGGAAGAGGAGGCGCTAAGCGACAACCCCCACACCGTCTCCCTGGAGTCGTGAGCCCCGGACGCCTAAGGCCGGGCCCGGGGGGCCCGGCCCTCCGGCTACCCCCTTCCCCCAGCCGGAAGCGATTTATGCGAAAACCCCTTCCCCTCGCCGGGAGACCCTCCTAGTGGATACGGAAACGGGCGCCACCCCCCCCTCCGGCGGGGACGCCCCCCGCCGGAGGGGCCTCTCCCGCCTCAGGATAGCCCTCAGCCTTTGCCTCACCCTCCTCTTCCTCCTCCTCCTCCTCCGCTACGTTTCCAATCATCTAGACGAGTTTAAAGAGCTCCTCCGCCGCCCCCTTTCCCGCTCCCGCCTTTCCCTTTTGGCCCTCGCGCTGTTTTCAGTCTACCTCGTGAACGCCGAGATCTTCCGGAAGGCCCTCCGGGCCCACCGGGTCTTCCTCCCCTTCGCCGAAAACCTCTCTTTAAGCTACGCCACCACCGCCCTCAACTATTTTCTGCCCTTCAAGGGGGCGGTGGGATTGCGGGCCCTCTACCTGAGCCGCCGCCACTCCCTTTCCCTGACGGATTTCCTCTCCCAGCTCTTCGTCATCTCGTTTACAACCCTGACGGTCTCCTCCCTCTTGGCCCTTCCGGGGCTCGCGCTCCTCTCCGGCGGACGAGATGGCGGCCGGGCGGCCTTCGTCTGCGCCCTCTACTTCGCCCTCGTCCCCGCCTTGTGCCTGGCCTCCCTCTTCTCCGGCAAGCTCCAGAATCTGGCTCCGGCCAAAATCAAGGTCTTCCTCTCCAGCTGGGATCGCTACCGCCGGAACCCGGCCCTGCTGGGCGAGCTCGTCTTCTGGAACCTCCTCTACTACCTCGCCTGGTGCCTGGCAAACCACCTGGCCCTGGGCGCCTTCCAGGTGCGGCTGGGTCCTTTGGAGGTCTTTTTCTACACGAGCCTCCAGATCCACGGGCTCATCATAAACCTCACCCCGGCCGGACTAGGCGTGGTGGAGGCCGCGGGCGTCTTCGCGGGAAGCATCCTGGACTTCAGCCCCGCCGAGGCCCTCCTGGCCCAGGGCCTGAGCCGCCTCACGGCGGTGGCGGTGCTCGGCCTGGCGGGGATCGTCTCCTGGTTCCACCTGCTCGCTTTAAAGAAAGCCGGAGGAGGATCCGGGAAAGAAGCCGGAGGAGGAGTAAAGGAAGAGACCGATAAAAGCGGAAAAAAAACGGAGGGGAACGGAGCTGAAAAAGCCCCCCGCGGCTAAACCGCGGCGCCTTCCCCCAACGCGTCGGGGCCCGGGGTCCCCAGGCGTTTAGAAACGATCGCGTTTTCCGCGCCCGAAACGCCGAAACCCCGGGGGATCCCCGCGAGGCGGAAAGGCGTTTTATCCTTGACAAGAAAAATTTTTCCGCTGTAAAATAGCCTTCACCGCCATCTTTCAAATTCGGACCGCGCCGCTTTCTTCCGCCGCGCCCCCCCTTTTTCCGGGCGGCGGTCGATTTTTTTTTGTTTCCCCCTTTTTTCAGCCGCGCTCCGGCGGAAACGGAGTCGACCGCCCCTCCGGGGACGTGCGGAAGCGAAATGAAAAGCGAATTTCTGGCCATCATCGACTACAAGGCGGGCAACCAGACCTCGGTGCGCCGGGCCCTCCGGCATTTGAAGATCCCGGCGGAGGTCACCGCCGATCCGGAACGCTTGAAAGACGCCTCCGGCATCATCTTCCCCGGGGTGGGCGCGGCCGGCCAGGCCATGGCCGCTTTAAAGGAGGCGGGCCTGGATTGCGCCATCCGGGAGCTCGTGGGCGCGGGGCGGCCCTTTCTCGGCATCTGCCTTGGCTGCCAGATCATGCTGGACTACAGCGAGGAGAACGACACCCGCACCCTGGGCCTCTTTCCCGGAAAGAACCTCCGCTTCGATAAAAACAGCCGGGACGAAAGCGGCCGGACCATCCGCGTCCCCCACATGGGCTGGAACACCATCCGGGTCAAATCCTCGAGCGCCCTCTTCGACGGCGTGGAGGAGGGCCACCAGTTCTACTTCGTGCACAGCTACTACCCCAACCCCGAACTCAAACACCTCCTGGCCACCACCTACCACGGCGGCGAATTCTGCTCGGTCTTCGGCCGGGAGGGCACCTGGGCGGTGCAGTTCCATCCCGAAAAAAGCGGGCGTCCGGGGCTTCGCATGCTGCGAAACTTCTACGAATACGCGAGGAGGGGGGGCGGATCCGGATGCTAAGTAAAAGACTCATACCCTGCCTGGACGTGAGAGACGGCCTCCTCACCAAGGGCGTCAAATTTCAAAACAATCAAGACCTAGGCGATCCGGTGGAGGCCGCCCGCCTCTACTACGAGGCGGGCGCGGACGAGATAGTCTTCTACGACATCACGGCCTCGGCCGAGGGGCGCTCCCTCTTTCTCAACGTGGTGGAGAGGGTGGCGGAGGCGATCTTCATCCCCTTCAGCGTGGGGGGGGGCGTCTCCACGGTGAAGCGCATGCGCGACGTCCTTTTATGCGGGGCGGAGAAGGTCTCCCTCAACAGCGCCGCGGTGCGAAACCCCGGACTGATCGCGGAGGCGGCCGAGGCCTTCGGGTCCCAGGCCGTGGTCCTGGGCCTGGACGCCAAAAAGGTCCCCCAAAGCGCCCGCGTGCCCTCGGGCTACGAGGTGGTGACGGACGGGGGCCGCAGCCCCGCCAAGCTGGACGCCCTGGCCTGGGCCTTGAAGGCCGAGAAGCTGGGGATAGGCGAGATCTGCCTCAACTCCATCGACGCCGACGGCACCCGGGACGGCTACGAGCTCGAGCTCACCCGCCTCATCGCCGAGAACGTGGAGGTGCCGGTCATAGCCTCCGGCGGGGCCGGAAGCCCCAGGCATCTTTTGGACGCCCTCACCGAGGGCCAAGCCTCGGCCGCCCTCTTCGCCTCCATAGTCCACTACAAGCAGTACACCATAACGGATCTTAAACGCTACCTCCACGATCACGGCTGCCCTGTGCGCCTGGTGTGAGGATGGCTGGGGAAAAAAAGCTCCTCATCCTCGCCGCGGGGAGGATTCCCGCCCGCTACGGCCTGAAAGAGGACTTTCCCCGGCAATTCCTCCGCCTGGGCGGCATCGATCCGGCCAAATGCCTGATCGTCGACGCCCCCCGGCGCCCCCTTCCCGGGGATCTCTCCCCCTTCCTCGGAGCGATCGTGACGGGCTCGCTTTCCATGGTGACCGATCGTCCGCTCTGGAGCCTCAAGCTGGGGGATTTCCTCCTGCGCCTCCTGGACGCCGGGCTCCCCCTCCTGGGGGTCTGCTACGGCCACCAGCTCCTGGCCTCCGCCCTGGGGGGCCGGGTGGACTACAATCCCCAAGGGATCGAGTTGGGCACCTTCACCGTCGCCCTGAAGCCCGGGGCCCGGCGGATAAGTCTTTTAAGAGGCCTCCCCCCCTCCTTTCCGGCCAACCTCTGCCACGCGCAGTCGGTGGTGGAAGCCCCGGCCGGGGCGAAGGTCCTGGGGGAAAGCTCGCTCGACCCTTGCCAGATATTATCCTACGGAAACCACGTCCTCACCGTGCAGTTCCACCCCGAGTTCGACTATTGGACCACGAAGGCCTTCGTCGAGCGCGCGGCCTATGGAAAAAAGAGGCGCTTTCGGGACGTCTATTTGGGGGTTCCCCTCGCGGACACCCCGGAGTCGGCCTCCGTCTTGGAAAACTTCGCCGCGCGCCTAGGCGTCCGGAAAAGGGGGGGGAACTTTTCCGCCCCGTGAGCGGCCCTCCCGCGAAAGCCGAGAAAAAAAGCGGCCCGTCTTTTTTTCTTGCAATCCGCCTTCTTTTAGTGTAAGTAGTTAGCTATCCGCCTCTAAAGCGCCGGCGCCCCGAGCGGCCCCGACCATGCGGGCCGGACCCCGGAGGGTTCCGCTTTCGGGAAACTCTTTTTTTTAACCACGTTTTCAACCACGTTTTTCAGCCGCGCTTTCAAACGGACCCTCGCCGCCTCTTTTCACCGCGGACAAAAAAAACCGACCGCTTTTAAATCTTTCCCCCCCCCGACGGAAAAAAACCTAGTTTTTCCTTCCGCTTTCATACCCGCGGGCCGCGGTCAAACCGGCGATCATCGAATATTCGGACTTATGGCCTCTTCCGCCTCAAAGAGCTCCTCAAGGCTTGCCATCGCCGGCTTCAATCCCAGCGGAACCCACAGCGCCTTCGGAATTTCAACCCCTCCGCCGCCCGCTCCTTCGAGCGGGAGCGGATTTTTTTCGTCCTCTTTCCGGCCGGAAGGGTCCTTCCGCCGGCCGTTTTCACGGTTGCTGAATGTTTTCCCGCCTTCGGTTTGCCGCGAAGGGAAGGCGTCCGGCTGAACGTTCTCCGGCGCCGGCCTTCTTTTCACCCGGAACGGAAACGTTCCGGAAGGGATCCGGAAAGACCCCGGAGGGGTCTTAACTTTTCACCTGGGTTCGCGTTTCCGCTTCGAAGCTGAATCTGAACCTTTTTCCACCCCCGACCGCTCGTCAGGGATTTTTCTCGGGTTAATTCAATATGAAAACAACGATTTATGTCGGCAATCTTCCTTTCACCTCAACTCAGGCCGAAATCAGCGATCTTTTCGGCAAGTACGGAACCGTGAACTCGGTCAACGTCATCAGCGACAAGGAAACCGGACGCCCCAGGGGCTTCGCCTTCGTGGAGATGGCGGATCCCGACGCCGCCGTCAAAGCCATCGAATCCTTGAACGGCACCGATCTGGGGGGCCGCTCCCTCAGGGTGAACGAGGCCAGGAACCGCGAGGACCGCGGAGGCGGCGGCCGCGGAGGCTCCCACTACCGCGACTAGCGTCATACCGGAAAAACGGAACTTCAGCCTTAAGGTTTCGGGAAATCCGGCGGCGCCGGATATCCCGAAGCCTCTTTTTCAACCGTCTCCGGCGGCCGGGCCGCCCTTTTCGCTCCGGCGGAGGGGCTTTCCTCTTCCGGCTCCCGTTTTTCGGACGCGCCGAAAAAGCCTGGATAAGCCTCCGCCGGTAAACCGCGCCCCCCCTCCTCGCCGGATCGGGGCCCTCGCCGCTTCCTTTCAGCCACCAGCCCGCCCGGACTCCCCTCCGTCGCGGGCCTTCTTTTTTCGCGGCCCCTAAACGCTCTTGGCCGGACTCCATCCCTCCGGCGGCTCCAAGAGGCGCCTTTTCCGGCGCCCCTCTCCCGCAAAAAATCGTCCGGCTGAAAATCCCCCCGCCCGCCCCCCCGAAAACGGGCCTTCCCCCTCGAAAAGCCGTTCCCTACGGACCATTCCGGATTTTTCCCTCGAAAAGCCCCTCCCGGGATCCCTCCAATGGCCGAAAAACCGCGCCTTCACGCCCAGGAAGCGCTCCAAGCGCCGGAAAAGGCGCCAGGCGTTCCCCTGGAGCCGTCCGGACCCGCTTTTTACGGATTTGACGCTCGCCCCGGAACCCTTCCGCGCTTTCACGTTCGCGAAACAACCGAAATTTTACGATTTTTTGGCGCGCGCGCCGTATTTTTCACATATTTTTTAAGGATTTGTTAAAAAGATTTCAATTCCGGACTTTTTTTTCGCCGGGGCGTCAAGGGTTTGAAAAACAAAAACCGCGGGGCTTTGATGAACAACCAGCCGTCAAGCGATCCGGAATCCGTCCTTTTTTAAAGCGGATTTCTCCTTTCGGTTTCGAAACGGGTTGGAAAATTTTTTCATCCCGGGGCGCGGCCAAAAAAAAATTCCGTCAAAAAATTTCCTTTCGTGTTTTCCGGCGAAGCGTCTCTCGAGGCCGCGTCGACTTCGCGGCGAATTTCGCTTCGCCGCCCGGGGGCGCCTCGTCTTCCCCGACTTTTCCCGCCGGAGACGCGTCGGCGGCTTCCGTTTTTTTCTTCGGCCGACCGCGAGACTAAAGCTTCGACGGACGGCGACAGGCCCCCAAGTCGATTATTATTCAGCCGTCTCATGCGAAGGAATAAATATAAAAATTTTTTCCCGGAAAGTAGTTCGTTTTAAATTCTAAAAAGGCCGGGCTTTTAGGTGAGGAGCTACTTTCCCGGATAAATATTTCCGGTCGTCAAACCGGATCCCGGGGGGAAATATTGAACGCCGGGTTAAAAATTTGTAAAATAATTTACTTTCTTGAAAAACTTCCGGGCGTTTTTTTTCGCCGCCGCCGGATCCGGACGACGCCCGTTCTTTCCGTAAGGGATGAAATAACTTTCGCCGAATACGGAAAGCCCGCCGAAAAATTTTACCGAAGCTTTGGCGCCCGGCGCGTTCGGATTGTCGCACCGCGTTCGGCGTATCGCCGCGGCGAGGAGAAAATTTCGCCGCGGCCCCCGGCGAAAGCCCTCGAACCCGGAAAAAACACCCCCCCGTTTCGGACGCCCCGGCGCCGGAAAAACGCTTTGACCCGGGGAACCCGGTCGCTCCCTTCGGGGGACGCGGGAACCGGTGTTTTAAAAATAACTCTAGTTTTATAATTTATTTGATTTCAAACTAAATTAGATTTAATAAACATTTTTTCTTATCTTTTACCTGATTTTTGTTGAAAAAATTTGCCTCCCCCTCCAAAGTGGGATACTATATGGCTCACAATTCGGGGACGAGGCCTTTCATCCCGTTTTCAGGCCCCCCGCCGGAACCCGGCCCCGAGCGGCCTCCGGGCGCGGAATCCCCCTGAAATTAAAACGCGAGGCGGTTAATGTCTGAAGCAACCCAAAAAGCTGAACCGGTAAACACCCCGAACACGGAAAACGACGGCAAGTACCTCACCTTCCAGCTGGCGGGGGAGGGTTACGGAATAGGCATCCTCAAGGTGAGGGAGATCATCGGCATGCTCCCGGTGACCCCCGTCCCCCAGACCCCCCACTTTCTCAAAGGGGTGATAAACCTCCGGGGCCAGGTCATCCCGGTGGTGGATCTGCGCTTGAAGTTCAACCTCCCCGAGGAGGAGTACACCGAGCGCACCAGCATCATCGTGGTGGAGGTCAAGGGCCTGGCCGGAAACATCCCCATAGGCATAGTGGTGGACACCGTCTCCGAGGTGATAAACATCCAGGCCCACGAGATCGAGCCCGCCCCGGCCTTCGGCTCCACCATAGACATGAACTTCATCCTAGGCATGGCCAAGACCGCGGACGGGGTGAAGATCCTCCTCAATATCGATCTGGTCCTCTCCGCCGAGGAGCTGGGCGCCATGTGACGGCGCGGATTTTTTTAAGCTCCCGCTGGTTTTTTAAAATGTTTTGTTAATTTTCCTAAATCTCCTCTTAATTTAAATAAAATCAATTTAATTTTACAAACATACCGGCGTTTATTCTAAATTCGGCCCGGCCCGCCGGACGCGCTCCGGCCGTCCAGCGGGAATTTCCCCGCCGGTCTTTCTTTTCCGCCCCGCCAGCCCCGGGCCCGTCCGGGTCCGGCCCGTAGGAGATCCCATGCGGCCCCGCGTCAACCATCGTTTCCGCCCCCGGCGAAGCTCGGCGGCCACCGCCCTCCTGGCGGCGCTCTTCTTAGTCTTCGCTCCGGCCTGCGCCCCCCAGTACCGCTACAAGCCCATACCCGTGAAGGCCTTGGAGGATTACCCGGGAAAGGCCTCCGCCGACGGGGTGACGGTGGGAGCCGAGGCCTTCTACGATTCCGCCCGCCTGGCCGAGCTCTTCGGCTTCGATCTGAAAAAGGCCGGAGTGGTGCCGGTGCAGATCAAGATCCGCAACTCCGGAACCAAGACCGTGACGGTGGAGCCGGGCTCCACCCTCACCGACGCGAAAGGGCTCACCTGGGAGGTGCTGCCCTCTTCGGTCGTATTCCAGCGCATAGACGAGTACACCTCCGGCGGCCTGTCCATGGGCCAAGGCGCTAAAAGGACCCTGCTCTGGGGTCTGGCCGGCGCCGTGGTGGGCGCCGCCGTGGGCGTCGCCACGGGCACCAGCGTGGGCGAGGGCGCCGGCAAGGGGGCCGCGGTGGGTGGCGCCATGGGCGCCTCCACGGCCATCCTCGGCATGGGTCCGGAGGAGGACACCTCCGGAGACGTGGTGCGGGACTTCTCGTCCCGGTCCATCGATCACGCCTCCATCGCCCCCGGGGAGGAGGCCAGCGGATTTTTGTACTTTCCGGCGGAAAGCGCGGCCCCCGAAAACCTGCGGCTGAACCTGGCCGGAGACGGTCCGGCCCGGACGCTGCAGATTGCCTTCTGACCTAGGACGGGGCCCGGAGGCCGGCAAACTTAAAAACTCCCCGGTCTTCTCCAACATCTGGGGAAGAACGGGGCGTTTTTTTATCAAGCTCGTCATCCGCCGCCTGAACCAGACGGCCTGGATCGGGCGGGTTTTAATCCTGGCCTTTCGGGATCTAAGGGGAAACGCCAACCGCCGGAGGCTCGTCTGGTCGCAGATCCTCCTCCAGATAGCCAGAACCTTTCAAACCGCGATCTACCCGGTGATCCTTCTGGGCTTCCTCACCGGCGTGCTCTGGACCGTCATCTGGTACGCCCTTTTACGCAACATCGGCGGGGTGGAGTCCTTCGTTAGCGTCCTTGTGACCGTGCAGTTCCAGGAGGTTTCCCCCTTCCTCACCTTCATGGTGGCCCTGGCCGCCTACATGGGGCCCATGATCCTGGAGATCATCCTCATGAAGACCAACGGCCAGTTCGACAATTTGATCATGATGGGCATCCCCCCCGCCCACGTGGTGGCCTGGCCTAGGGTGATCGGGCCGGTTTTGGCCTTTCCCCTGCTTCTCGTGGTCACCAACGTCTGCGTTTTAACCGGCGCCCTCATCGGCTCCTGGTTCGCCGTGCGGGCGCCGGTCACGGACTTCGTCTACGAGATTTATTTGAAGATCAAGGTCTTCAAGCTTTTCAAGCTCTTGCTGCAGGGGGTCCTTATGGCCTTCACCATGGGCTTCTTCTCCCTCTACAGCGCCTGGACCTACGACTCCAGGGATCTCTCTTTGGCGCCGCGGGCTTTACGACGGGGCATCATAGAGGCCGCGGTCGTCTCCGCCCTGGTGGGCGTCCTGGTGACGGTTTTCTATGCCTGAAACGCCTTCGGAAAAGGAAAGCCCGCCGGACTTTCCCCGAAACAAGCCCCGGCCGCCCGTGCTCGCGCTGGAAAACATCAAGGTCCCGGACGAGGGAGGCCTGGTCTACGGCCCTTTGAACCTCTCATTGGATCCGGGGGAAAAGGTCCTCGTCCGCACGGACAACACCAGCGTGGTCGCGGCCCTCATCCGGGTGATCCTCGCGACCCGCGGCCCCCTCGAGGGCCGGGTCTTTTTCCAGAATAAAAGGATGGAGACGCGCCTGGACACCCTGGAGCGCGCCGGACTGTACAAAAAAATAGGCCTGGTCTGCGATTTCCTGGGCCTCATCGCGCGCCTCACCGTCCATGACAACATCCTGGCCTACTATCTCTACCACAGCCCGGAAAACCCCAGGGAGCTGGAGCGGCGGACCCGGGATCTTCTCCACGGCTTGGGTTTTTCCCAATCCCTCATGGACGCCTCCTTCGCCTCGCTGCACAAGGTGCAGAAGAACCTGGCCTCGCTCGCGCTGACCCTCGCGAAGGAGCCGCCCCTCATGCTTTTGGAACGCCCGAAATACCGCCTGGGGCGTTTCTTCCCCCGCTCCTGGGAGAGGATCCTCGAGTGCTCCGCCGCCAGCGGCGGCGCCATCCTGGCTCTGGCCCTGCAGTCGGAAGACTACCAGGATCTGGGTTTCGACAAGACGATCGATCTTTTAGGCGGCTGAAAAGGAAAAGCCCCGGCCTTTTTCCAAGGCGGGGCGGGAGGCTCACATGAAAGGAGACGAGGATATCGGAGCGACCGGAAAAGATCGCCTAGGGGATTTCGGGGAAAACGAAGCCGCCAAAGGGGGCGGATTTCCGGATGACGATCCTTTCGGAGCGGAGGCGCCGAAAAGACCAGAGACGAAGTCCCGCGCCTCCTCTCCGGAACGGACGGAAAGCGCCTCCGGCCCGGGGGCGGGCGCCGAGGGCCGCGGGGGCGAACCCGTCCCGGAGGCCTATTCCGCCCTGGAGCGCTTCACCGGCATCATCCTCTTCGTGGTCTTCACCATCCTGATTTTAAGCGCCATCATCATCGGGGCGGGCCGCGACTTTTTGCGCAGCTACGACAGCTTCTTCGTGATCTTCCAAGAGGGCTACGGCCTCCTCCCCGGAGTCAAGGTGCGCTTCAAGGGCATCGACATAGGCTCGGTCACCCGGGTGGATCTCATGGACAACAACAAGATCCGCATGGAGCTTAGAGTGCTTTCCGAGTACAGCTCCCGGGTGAAGGGCGACTCCCTGGCCACCATCAAAAGCCCCACCATCATCGGTTCCGAATACATAGAGATCCAGACGGGCTCCGCGGAGAGCCTCCCCATACCCCCGGGAGGACAGATTCCGGCGACCGATCCCAAAACGGTGGATCAGGTGTTGAACGCCTTGCAGTGGGAGGACAAATTGAACCAGTTCAACCAGATCCTGGCCGACTTAAACTCCCTCACCTTCCAGCTGCAGGATAAAAACGGACCCATCATAGGAACCTTCGCCAATCTAAACACCCTCTCCCAGAAGCTCAACGAGGCGAGCGGCTCTTTCGGCTCCTTCGTCTACAAAGACGACCTCTACCAGGAGATCCTCTCCTCGGCCCGGGAGGTGCGGAAGACCGCGGAAAACCTGAACCAAACCGCGGGAGGCCTGAAGCGGGACGTCCCCAAGCTCACCGGAACGGCGGACGCGGTTTTAAAGCAGGTGGAATCCGGCACCAGGTCCTTCCCCGAGATATCCCGAGGCGCGAGGGAGAGCCTGCGGGACGTGGATCAGGTGCTGGACTCGGCTAAGCGCAACTTCCTCATCCGCATGAACCTAAGCCCCGACACGCCGCCGGAGAGCCTCACCCTTCCCGCCCGAGGTCGCTGACGCCAATGGGACGGCTTAAAGAGATCCGCCGGAAGAGGGCCCTAAAGCTCGTCTTCATGGCGCTCGCCTTCCCCCTTTTTCTTTCCTGCGGGGCCGTCCCCCCAGAGGATCCCTTCTACCTAGCCGAGGCCAAGAGCTCCCTCGCCCGGGGCCACCACTGGTACCAGGTGGGCTGCTACCGGGAGGCGGAACGCTTCTTTTCCGAAAGCCTGACGAACGCCCGCCTCTCGGACAGCGTCCTTCACATCGTCATGAGCCTGAACGCCAAAGGGGCGAGCCGCCTCGCCGCCGGCGACAAATCCGGGGCGGCGGCGGTCTTAAACGAGGCCCTGGAACTCACCACATCGGAACCCGGGCGCCCGGAGCTTCCCGCCCTGTTGGGAAACCTGGGCACCCTGGCCTATCAGGCCGGAAGACCGGAAGA
This sequence comes from Deltaproteobacteria bacterium, assembly GCA_031276865.1. Lineage (GTDB taxonomy): Bacteria > Desulfobacterota > Desulfarculia > Adiutricales > Adiutricaceae > JAISMF01. The sequence continues at coordinate 64,789 of JAISMF010000093.1, forward strand.
CGCCCGGGATTTCTGGAGCGAAGCCAGCCGCGAGGCCGAAACGCGGGGGGAAAGCCCCGCCCCCTACCTGGCGAGTCTCGCGCGGCTCTCCTTCGAGCGGGGGGACGGGGAGGCCTTCAAGGCGGCCCTTTCCTCCGCCCTTTCCGGCTTGGAGGACCCGTCCTGCCCCAAGTCCGCCCGGGCCGACGTCTTAAACCTCGCGGCCCTT
>JAISMF010000040.1 GCA_031276865.1 Deltaproteobacteria bacterium
GGCAATAAAAATGCTGATAAAGAACGAAGAACCATGGTTCATAACAGAAGTTTTGGAACCTGCCAAGATAAATGACTTAAAAAAAGCCGCATAGATTTACGGATGCATTTATACTGATTATATACAGATCAATATAATCACGTTTATAACCAGGCACTTTTTTTTTGAAATTATGACCTCTGAACCAGAAAATTTACCCTCCCTGGCAAATAGGGGCAAATAGGGTCCTGAATGGTTACATCAAATAATAGATAAATATCAAATATTCATAATTGTCCTATTATTCCTCAAATTATGGAATTAAAAAATATGTAGATTATATCAATTCTGTCTATCACCATGGCGGATAAAAGCTAGAATCATGCCGATCAGCATTCATGACATTTCACTTGGATGTTTCGAATATTTACCCGTCGGTGTAATATCATATAAGGAGTAATCATCCAGGGCCATGTTGCAGAGATCGTAATTTTAACGGTGGCTTAAACGCTCATGAATAGTTACGATGTTATCTGCTAAGTCGCATGAAATGTCCAGAGTACATTCCATAGGAAACCCTAATGGAATATTCGAGACCATTCCGCCAACGAGCGTTTGAAAGTTTTTCAGTATTTTTGGGGACTTAGCCTCCCTGAAATTACCATCAAAATAACTATCACCTGAAAATACCATCAAAATAACTATCACCTGAAAATACCTTCAAAATAACTATCACCTGAAAATACCTTCAAAAATAATTTCACATCAAATAGGGGTAAATTTATTCAATCAACAATATTTGGGAATTTTATGGATTATTTTCAGCATCCAAGCACATGAACTGTCTTTCCACTTTCCGTAGCATGCGACTCCCAGGTGATTTTTTCCTCCCAGCTCTTATTTGATTTCCGGTCAAAAACCAGAAGCCACCCTTCATCTGCCGAAAGTTTATCCATATAGCCAAGAATCTTGGCTATGCTTTTTTCACAGTTTATCTCGTTATCTTTAAGTTTCAGTTCTATCACGTATTTGTTCCCCTTATATTCGACAACAAGATCCGCAAAACCACGTCCAGAAGGATACTCCATAGTGATGGAAGCTCCACCGTTTACTACTCTCAAGAGGTACGCTGACAGCAACACCTGCTGTTCAGCTTCTTTATAGTCATTACCCCACCTTTCCGCCCGTTCAGGCCACCATTTCTGAAAATCCTTCAAAAGCCCGTTCATGTCAATTTTAGTTCTGTCCATCCATTTTCCAACTACGTCATCAGGAATAATCTCTAAAATGTTCTGTGTAATATACCGCATCATAACGCTGGCATAAATCAAATTAGCCGGACGTAAGGTGATTCCGTCCTTTTTCACAAGTCCCAAATCGAGAAGGTACTGGACCATATAATTATACGATTCCTCTATTTGAGCCTTGCTTTCTTCCTTATTTTCTTCCTTGGAGAGAACGTCGGAAAATGGAGTAGTCGATAGAGTAATCGTGGTTTCTATGACGCATCTTACCTCCGGATCCGACATTATTTTAAGCAGGGAATCGATATGGGTATCCCGTCTCTTCATCAGGTTGTCGGCCGCCAGATTAATGATTTCAGGGGTGATGACAACTCCGTAATCGTTAGCCGCAATTTTTTCCACAGCTTCGCGGGCCAGAGCATTGACCAGCCAAGGCTGGCCTTCGGACCAGTACCAGGCCCTCTGAATCGCCTCTTCTAAAAATATCTGTCCGGAGGCCTCGGTATGCTGGGAATAAAGGGAAGTTATCTCGTTTAAAGTGAAATCAGGTAGCTTCAGTTATTCCGTAATAATGTTAAAGGGGCTGGACGAACCAAGGGACTGGACTTCATACCTTATATGGATTTTAAGATCTCTGATGTTACGCATGCCAATGAGGATTATGGAACGGGGAAAAGGCGTCTCGTCTCTCTTCACATAGCCGTTTCTCAGTTGTGACATAAAGGACAAAAGCGTTTCTCCAAAAAGGGAGTCATACTCATCGAAAAAAATAATAAAATCTTTGTCGAGCCTTTTGCTCAGGGCCTTCAACCATTCTTTGAGCTTGGAGGCGATATAATCATCTTCAGTTTTTAATTTGTTCCAAAAACCACTCCTGCCTGCCTTGTTTAAGGCCTCAACTGGCGATTCTTTCAAACTACCAACAAGATTGCCAATAAGCGTATCCATGGCCTGAAGCTTATCTGTAGCCCCCTTGAACTCTTCTAGGGAGCAGTACAGGGCATAAAAGTCGCCCTCTTCATTAATTTTTTTCACGCAAGCCTTTACTGACGTTGTCTTCCCGCACTGCCGGGGTGCGTGGAGGACATAATATTTTTTGCTGTCTATCAGGTTCCGTACATCAGGAAGCCTTGGCAAGGCAGGAAGCATGTAATGATCATCCTGGTTACAGGGGCCGGTGGTGTTAAATTCCTTTATTTTTTTTATCTCCATGACTTCCTTTGCTGTCGCCAAAAAGCGCTTTGGGGTATTTTGGCAAGTTATAAACATTTTAAAACATTCTTGTGGAAAGAGGGTTTTCTGGGAGATAGCCCTGATCTTCTTAAGGATACACTAAAAGGATGTCTTTTTAAAGCCAAAATACGCTTCGAAGACTCAAACCTCCCGAGCTCCCTCACCCGGTGATGCTTTCCAGGGGATTATTCCCTTCAAAACCGGCTTTGCCCATCCGACGGAAACAAAAAAACGGATTTTTCGGTGACCTCTATTTTTACTCGCCAAGCATTCCGATAATTAGGATTTTGGCACATATTTTGCAAAATACAGATTTATGGTCACGAAAATTTTTGAGATAACTCCCCAAAATAATTGGAAATAATAAGCAATCTGTTAGATATGGGCTAAAAATGTATGGCCTTAGGTAATTTGTTGTGTTTATTCCATATGCGGATTAAACACAATAATTTGCCTAAGCTCGAATAAAAAATTATTGAATAACCCGCTATTATTATAATTTTTATAACGGATGTCAACAATTTTTTCTAATTATAATTTCACCGCCGCTCCAGATTTTTTACAAAAAATTCAAAAACATCGTTTATTAGCAATAAACCTTTGTGTCCCACACCGGCTACAACTGATACAACCGTTTCCAGCCCCATTATATTGTAACTGTCGCGCAGTCTGGAAAGTTGCTCTAGGCGTGTTACCGTAGTTTCTCTTTGAAGTTTAAAGTTGTCTTCACTTCCTATCACAAACTGAACCATAGTTTTTTTATAGGACTCATAGTCCGGTTTCACTCCGAAAATATCATGCATGTCCTTTATACCCGATGGCCAAGGAAGATTTTCATCCATCAATGTTACTCGGGCGCAAGCGCCTATTGACAGGGAACGGACGCTCTGAGGATGGAGGTAAAAAAACCTGTGCGCAAACTGGGATCCAGCTGAAAAGCCGTGAAGAAGGATATTTCCTGAGTCCACGGGAAATCTTTCTGAAATCTCTTCGATCATGTGAAGCAGGATCAAATCGTAAGAAACTCCCAAATGGCGCAGATGGCAAAAATTGTCCATCTCGTAAAAATCCGTAATTCCTGCCGGAAATAAAGGAGCGAGAATAACCGTGTCCGTCATTTCCGCGAACGGCCTCGCGGCGTTTCGGTACATTTCGGCGCTTCTCTCGCTACCGTGAACGAGCACCGCCAGGTTGTAACGTTCCGGCCTCTCCCGTTCTGGATAATTCCAATTTTTAGGAACGTAAATGAAATAGGAAAAACGTTGATCTCTCTGGCAGCTGAAGCAGTTCATTCGCGGTAAATAGCTTAAATCACCTTGTCGCGCGCTCATACGTCCTCGTTATAAACAGTTTATATCCCACAACGCCCGCACGCCCGAAACGCACGCCTTGGAATAAAGCGACACGGATTATCCACGATACCCATTCTTTCACCGAATTGGCCGCGCCGCATCGGAGGCTTCGTCACGGGCGACAAAATGATAACAGATGTTTTGCAAAAAATATTCACAAAAACGCCTGATTTTCTCGTTCTTTATATTTAGAACGCGTCGCGCCGGACCGCTGAAATAATTTACTTCGAGGCGCCTCGATTCTTTCCCCGCCGCCTTATTATTACCACGGCGGTTAAATATTGGAAAAAAGTCCTTTAATTCAAGGGAACTATTGAATTTTACCTTTCTATCTTTTATCCGCCGGGGTAATATCGAGCCTTGCGCAAAAAGTCCCCGTTGTTTTATGGCTTTGAAACAACATACTATATAAGTTGTAGTATATTTTGATTTATTCCATATAGTTTATGTTTTCCCTAATCATTTTTAAAACAAGACTTTTTTCGCACGCGTCATTATTATCTTTTTCTTCCTCTTCACCAGCCCTCTTCACCGTCCCTCTTCAACGGCCCTCTTCAACGGCCCTTTTCAACGCCTTCTTCAACATCTCCGTTGATCATCCCTCCGCGCCATGATGGGGAACCACCCCCGAATACAAAAACCAAGCCGCCCTCCGCCATCATGGCGGAAGACGGCCAGGTTTAAAACTCCGCTAACCTGCCGGAACGCTTCAAACTGGTTCGTTCGCGAACCGGGTGGGGGGATCCCCCTTCAGTTCCGGAAAGTCTCGGCCGTTTTCTCGCCCGAGGATAGCCTCCGCATGGGAGACGCGTTTAAGGCCGTGAAGATTAAGACGAGGGCCGCGGCGCTTAAAACCGCCATGACCGTGAAGGGCAGCTTGTATCCGCCCGAACTCCGGTGGAGCGCTCCTATTATCGGGTTGGAGATGGCTATACCTAGCTGCAGCATGCCGGTGAAATAGCCGATGATGGCCCCGTAATGCCTGCGTCCGAAAGCATCGGCCACCACCAAAGGCGGCGTGAGGGTTGAGGTTTTCTTCGCTCCGGCGGCGAAGGGGATGATGGAGAGGATCACGACCGGAGTGGCGCCGGCGCCCACCATGTAAATGAGGGCCGTTCCAATCATGAAGAGGATGGCGGTCAAGATTATGTAGCTCCGAGCTCCCAGCCGATCGCTCACCCTCCCTAGGAGGATGGTGCATATTCCGGTTATGAGGGCGTAGAAACCCATGATGCTGGCCGACGTCTTGACGCTCATGCCTTGGCTCTGCCAGAAGGCGGGCATGAAGTTCTCGATGTTGGTGGAGCAGCCCACTAGGAGGATGCCTAATAAAAGGAGCCAAAAGGACGCCGATCCCCTTGCCTGGGCCGGAGTCACCCCGCTTTTTTCGGAGGGGCTTCCGCTTTCGCGGGCGGCCTCGTCTTCCGTATCCTTCTCGTCCGCGCCGTAGGCCTTCAGCTTTTTCCTGGCCGGATCGTCGGTTATGACGAAGAGGATCGTGATCAAGGTCACCACGGCCACGACCGCCGCCAGAATCCTGTAGGCCACCCTCCAGTCGAACTGGTGTATGAGCTGTCCCGAAAGGGGCATGAGGGCGGCGCCACCGAACATGGAGCCGGCGATGACCACGCTCATGTAGGTGGCCCTTTTCTTCACGAACCAGTTGTTCATGACGACGCTCACCGGCGCGACCGTTCCCAATCCGATGGAGATCCCCCCGCCGGCGGCTCCCAGATAGAGGACGAACAACGAGTCGGCCACGCTGTAGACGATGAAATGCGCCGCGCACACCGCCGCGCCTATAAGAAGGATGGTCTTGGCGGTGATCCGCTTTAACAGCGGGCCTATGGACATGTTGGCCAGAAAGGCGGCCACGGTCGCGACCGTGGATATCATGGCCACGGCCCCCAGGGAGAAGCCCGTGTCCTTCATGATGGCGGGGAGAAAGACGGCGAACGTCTGCAGGCCTCCCTGGATAAAGAACATGACGATAAAGCAGCCGATCAGTATCGACCAGCCTTTGAATTTTTGGGTGTTTTCCATCCGCGGCTCCCTTTTCCGAGTCCTTCTCGTTTTAAAAGCCCCCCGGGGGGTGTTTTTCCGACTCTCCGGCCCGTCTTGGAACGGGCCTCCTTGTTCCCGTCCGCCCCCGCCCCGGGGCGCGGGCCCGGGACCGCGCCCCGGGGCCGGACCGAAGCGTTTTTTAGTGCATGTACACCGACATCTGGGAGACCAGGGCGATGGAGGTGTATTTGGAGCGCACCGAGGCCCCCCTGGAAGTAAGCACCATGGGCACGCTGGCGCCCATGACCACCCCCACCGTCGTGCTGTCGGCGAACTCCCTTAAGGCCTTGCTTAAAATGTTTCCGGAAACCAGGTTGGGCATGACCAGGATGTCGGGGCTTCCCGTCACGGAGCTCTTGTAGCCCTTGATTTCCGCCGCCTCCCGGTTCATGGCCAGATCCATGGAGATGGGTCCCTCCAAATCGCAGCCGCCTATCTCTCCGGCCTCCCACATCTTCTTGAGCTCGGCCGCGTCCACGGTTTCGGGCATTTTGGGATTGACCTTCTCCACGGCGGCCAAGACCGCCACCTGGGGGCGCTCGTAGCCCAGATCGCGGAAGGCCTGGACGGCGTTCGCGACCACGTCCCTCTTCTGCTCCAGGGTGGGGGAGATGAGGATGGCGGCGTCCGTTATGGCCAAAATCTTCCGGTATCCGGGAAGATGGGTTAAAGACATGTGGGTGAGGGTCCTCCCCATCCCGAGACCGTTCTCCTTATCCAAAAGGGCTTTCAAGATCTGGGAGGTTTCCAAATTCCCCTTCATGAGGAAGGCGGCCCGGCCCTCCCGGATGAGCCTTATGGACGCTCTGGCGGCGTCCTCCCCGTCGTCGGCCTCCACGATCAGCTCGTCGGGCAAATCCCCCCCCAACTCCCGAAGGCGGCCCACGATCTTCTTTTTGTCCCCCACGAGATACGGAAGCACTATCTTCTCCCGATAGGCCTTCAGGGCCGCCTCCAGGGTGTGGAGATCCTCGGCCGCGGCCACGGCCATGGGGACCGAGGCCTTTTTCCTCCGGGCGTTTTCCAGGACCTCTTTAAAATCTTTGATTTCCATCGCTTTCACCTTTGAAGGCCCCGGGGGCCTTTAAAGGGGGCCCCTTCGGGGCCCCCTTCGGGAAAAACCCCCAAACCATCAGGCCCAGACCTTTTCCGGATCGTAGTATTCGGCCCCGGGAATGACCCTGGCCACCATGGTGGTGTTCATGAGGTGGCGGTAGGTGATGTTCTCGGAAACCGAGTTGTTGCCCCAGGTCCCGCAGCCCAAGGACATGGTGGGTTTGAGGCCGATTAAAGGCGTGTTCCCGCCGGCCATGGAGTTCGCGGTGTTGACCGAAAGACGGGAGACCGGCCACAGCCTCGCTATGAAGTCGATATGCTTCTCGTCGTTGCTGAAAAGCACGGCGGAGTGGCCGGAACCCTCGCATTCCAAATTTTTCAAGGCCGTCCGGGCGCCGTCTTCGAAGTCGTCGTAGGTGAGGTAGGTCACGACCGGGCACAGCTTCTCCCGGCAGAGGATCTCCTCTGGGGCGGGGCCTTTGCCCTTCACGACGAGGACCGCGGCGTCCTCCGGGACGCTTAATCCGAACTCTTTGGCGAGGACGCCCACCGGTTTCCCCACCATTTTGACGTTCAGGGCCCCGCTCTCGGGAATGAAAAGCGAACGGCGGATCCGCTCGATCGTTTCCTCGTCTTCCACTATGACGGCGCCTCTTTTCACGAACTCGGAGAGGATCCGATCCTTTTCCTCGACGGGGAGATGCATGGTCTGCTCGGCCGTGCACTGGACGCCGATGTCCGTCGTGCGGCAGCGGATGGTGCCCTCGGCGTAGGCCGGGTAAAGCTCCCGCGCGCCCCGATCCACGAAGCTCTGCACGTTTCCTGGACCCACCCCGAAGGAGGGCCGGCCGCTGGAGTAGGCGCTCTTGACCATGCCCGGGCCGCCGGTCGCGATGGTTGCGTCGCATTCCGCCATCAAGGCCTGGGTGAGATCGATGGAGGGCTCGTCTATCACCTGCGCGAGATCCCGCGGGGCGCCGACCTTTTCCAGGGCCTCACGGATCAGAGCCACGCCCCGGGCGGTCACCTTCTTGGCCCGGGGATGGGGGGCGACGATGATGGCGTTTCTGGCCTTGAGCGCGTAGACGCCGTTCCCGCAGACAGTCGAGGTGGGGTTGGTGGTGGGGCTGATGCAGGCGATGACGCCCATGGGTTTCGCGTAAACGGCCACAAGCGAGGCGGGGTCGTTTTCGATGATCCCCACCGAGGGCTTGTTCTTCACGAAATCCCAGTGGCTCATGGCGACGCCCCGCTGCTTGCGGATCTTGGCCTCCACGTCGCCCATGCCCGTCTCCGCCACCGCCTCCCGGGCCAGGGACTCGGCGTTGTCGAAAATGGCCTTCCCCAGGGCCCGGGCCGCGGCGTCCACGGCCTCCTGGGTGAAATCCTGGAACACCCTCTGGGCCGCCCGGGCCCTTTCCACCAAATCTTTCACGAGACGGGTTTTCCCGTCTCCGTTTTCTTTCACGTTTTCCATCTTCGGCATGCGCCATCCTCCTAATCGTTCCATCGTTTTCGATTGTTTCCGCCCCCTCCCTTTTGGCGGGGGCGGACGTTTAAAAGAGGGGGGCCGCGAAAATTTCGGCCCCGCCCCATATTTTTAACGAAGCCCCCTCCCTTTTCCGGCCGCCCCGTTTCCGGGACCCATCCTTCTTCGGGGGCGTGTTTCTAAAAAAATTCGAGGGCGGATTTAAAAACGAATTTAAAAACGAATTTAAAAACGGATTTAAAAACGGATTTAAAAACCACCTTGGAAATTTATAAAACGATGGGCTTCTCTTCTCCCGTCAGCACCCTCAAGGCGCCGCGGGCGAGGGCCTCGTTTTCAAACTCCCCGGGGTAGACGGCCAGGGGGGCGAGTTTTCCGACGCGGTCCCCCACCCTTTTCACCAGCCTTTCGCTGTGGGCCATGCCGCCGGTTAAAATCACGGCGTCCAGATCGAAGTTCAGGCAGGCCGCGTAGTGGCCGACCTCCTTGGCTATCTGGTAGAAAAGCGCCTCGATGACCAAAGCGGCGTAGGAGTCTCCGGAGTCGGCCATACGCTCGGCCTCCCTTAGATCGGCCGTGCCCAGATGCGACATGAGGCCCGCGTCGCCCCTGATGACGCGGTGGGCCTCGGCCTGGCTTAGTCCCCGCTCGTAGCACAGAGCGAGCATGACCTCGGTCGCGACCGTGCCGGCGCGGTCGGCGGTGAAGGGGCCGTAGCCCTCGCCCGCGTCGTTCGCGTCCACCACCAGACCGTCCCTGTGGGCCCCCACGGAGATGCCGCCGCCCATGTGGGCCACCACGAAGCGGCAGTCCTTGTAAGCCTTTCCCATGTTGGCGGCGTGCCTTCTCGCGACCATCTTCTGATTTAAAGCGTGGAAGCGGCCCCGGCGCTCGCTGCCCTTGAGGCCGGAGATTTTCGCGACCTCCGTCATCTCGTTTACGGAGGACGGATCCGTTATATAGACGGGCGCGCCGGTTTCGGAGGCGAGGGAGAGCGATATGGGGGTTATGATCCGGTTTCCGTGGATTAAGGGTTTGTCCGGAACGAAGAGCTCCATTAAAAGGTCCCGGTACCTTCCCGCCACGAGGTAGGTGCCCCCCCGGTGGGCCTCGGGAATGGTCGCCCCCCTGGCGGCGATGGCGGCGAAGTCCCTCGTTTGGAAATTATTCTCCCCAAGCCAGTCCGTGATGAGCTTCTTCCGGTAGACGATTTGATCCGCGGCGGTGGGCGCGGCCCGCATCTCGGATTCGGAGTGCCTGAGGGTGGCGTCGGCTAAAAGTTCGAGATCCTCGTAAACCGCCACCTTGGAGGAGGTGGATCCGAGATTCAAGACCAGAATCTTAAACATGAAAATTCACGTCCTATCCGCGCCCCCCAACCGGTCCGGCCGGCGGGAGGCGCCTTGAAGTTGAAAGCGTATGGGAAAAGGCTTATAAAACGCCGTCGTACATCTTCCCCAGGAGCTCTTTCGTTTGGTCCTCGGTAAGCTTCTTGGCCGAAAAGGGGTAGCAGCCGTCCTTGGTCACGAGCGGATGGGCGGAGACGACCGCCTCCCGGGTCACGCCCTTTTGATCTTTCAAGGCCGGAAGCTTGATTTCCTCTTTGAATTTCAAAACCGCCTCGCCCACCTTCCGGCCGATGGAGATGGGATCCCCCGCCGAAGACATGTCGAGGCCCATGGCGGAGCCCACCGCCCTTATCTTTTCCGGAACGGCGTCGGAGACGAAACAGAGCGCCTGGGCGATGGCCGCGCCCACCGCGAGCCCGTGGGGGAGGTGCAGGGTCGCCCCGATGGAGTGCCCGAAGCAGTGGCCCAGATGGGGAAGCGAGTTGGCGAAGGCGGTACCGGCCATCATGGCGGAGATGGCCACCTTCTCCCTGGCCTCGCGGTCGGAACCGTCGGCCACGGCCCGGGGGAGGTGGCGGACGAGGTTTCCGATGGCCTCCTTGGCCAGGGCGTCGGAAACCGGATTGGTTTTATTGTTGGTCGCGCACTCGGCCGCGTGGGCGAAGGCGTCGATTCCCGTTATGGCCGTGAGGAGCGGCGGAAGGCCCATCATGAGTTCGGGATCCACGATGGCCAAAGTGGAGAGGTTGCAGTTTTTGGAGCGGATGGTGGTCTTTCTCCGGGCCTTGACGTCGGTCACGATGCAGGAGAGGGTGCACTCGCTGCCGGTTCCGCCCGTGGTCGGGATGAGGAAGATGGGAAGACCGGGGTTGGTGGGTTTTCCGCCCAAAAAGTAGTCGGAGAGAGGCGAGGGGTTGCCCATGAGGACGTTTATCCCCTTGGCGGTGTCCAGGACGCTCCCTCCGCCCACTCCGATGACGGCCTCGACTTTCGCCTCGCGGCCCACCTTTCCGCCCGCCTCGATGGAGACGTCGGTCGGGTCGGCCGCCACGTCCTTGAAAACGACGTAATCGATTCCGGCGTCTTTTAAACTCTTTTCCACGCCTTTGGTGAGGCCGGCGTTTTCAACGCCTTGGTCGAAAACGAGAATCGCCTTTTTAACTCCGAGTTCGGCGCATTTCTCGCCGATGGCCAGGGAGGCTCCGAAGCCCATGAGGGCGGGAGCGCAGATTGAAAAAGTGGATGTCATAAAACCTCCCACGAGTGTTCCGCCCGGTTAAGCGAGGCGGACATGCAGGTCAAAGCGCGCGTCTTTGACAATTTTTAAGAAATAAAAAATTTTTTAATTAATCTGATTGGAAAACGGGCGCTTAAATCTTTCGATCCGTGTTCCACGCGGCCCCGCCGAATTAGTCGAAATTTTTCAAAATCCGCTTAAGCAAATAATCTGCCAAGTGGATTAAGCGTTTAAATTACGGCTTGGAGATTACGGAAAAGCCCAAAAAAGAGGAGGCGATTTGGATGATTTCTTAAAAAAATTCTCAAAATTTCTTATAAATTCGAGAAAATGAGAAAAAAAACCGTCAGCTTCAAAGAGCTAACGGATCAAAATAGAAGTTGTAAAAATCGTTGGTTTTAGATTGTAAAAAACGTTTCGGAGTTAAAATATTTATTAAAATTTCTTTTTATTTAACATTCAATATTTGCGTAAAATCCAAGTTTAGGAGTAACATGCTGAAAATTTTATAAACCGCCGGAAATCAATCGTTAAAAATTTAACCTTGAAATTATTTTTCCCAAATCAATCCACGCTCTTTTTTTTAAAAAATAAAAAAACGTTTTTTAAAAGTGAAAAATTTGAAAAAATGTTTTTAGACGCGTGCATGGCGAAAAAAAATGAGCGCGGGAAATAAGGATGGTAAAGCGAAGGGAGGAACGCGGAGGAAAATTTGGGGGGTGGAAACGGAGAAGACCAAAAACGATTTAAAAGAATGGACGCTGAAACGAACGGATGGCGGGACGGGAAACAAACATGGGGAAGCGTGATAATGAAAACTTTTAGAATAGGAACTGACGCCAAAGATGATACGGCAAGGGAGAGCTCGGCGTTTCACGGCGACGGGAGCGACTTTTTCACGGATCTTGGGGAGATATTCCGGGCGAAAACGCTCTTCCTCAAGACGGGCGAAATAAGCCGCTCCGTCCGGCCGGAAGTGGCGAGGTCGTGGATAAGATCCAAAAAAACGGTGGATCCGGCGGCGCCTCTTATTAGCGTCCGGGCTTTCGAAACGCGGGGAACTTTGAAAAGAAACAAGGATTTGATAAAACGCGCCTCCGGAGCGCTGGAAACCGCGTACAACGCCCTCGACGACCCCCGTTACGCTCTTTTCCTTTCAGACGAATCCGGAACCATCCTCCATGTGATGGACGGCGCCCTCGAAGAGGGCTCCGGAAACGCCTCCCCGCGGCCGGGACAATCGCGCGCGGAAATATTTTTCGGGACGAACTCGGTGTGTTTGGCTCTTTCACACCGGAAAGACGCTCTGGCGCTTGGGGCGGAGCATTTTTTAATCCGGCTGCACGAAACCGCCGGCGCCACGTCCCTTATCCGGAATAAAACAAACGAGATAGTTGGAACCGTCACCCTCGCGTTTCCTTCCTCCATGTTCGATTTAAGACTCCCCGCCGTGGTAAAATTATGCGCCTCCATGATCGAAAAGGATATGGAGCTCCACGGTTTTTCCAAAATCCTGGATGACGCGCTCGAACATGTGGAAGAAGCGGCGCTAGTAACGGATTCGAATTTGAAAATTTTAACGTCTAACGGAAAATTTAAGGAGTTCGCGGGGACGAAGAAAACCGATCTTTTAAGCCTCGACGTGAAAAAGATGTTTCCGGAAATAGATTTTGCAAGCCTCCTTGGCGGCCCGGACGCGTCCGCGGCCGGGGAGGTCGACATGTTCGTCGGAAACAGCCGCCGGCGGGTGTCTTTTCACTTCCTTGGCGCCGAAAGCCGGGCCGCGTGCGACCGCGCCGCGATTATTTTTCGGGAGGCGCGCTCTTCGATCGCGGCGCCGGGAAAAACGAACGGAAGGGAGCGTTATTACAATTTCAGCGACATAATAACCCGGGACCCCGCCATGGAGAGCCTCATCGGCGACGCCAAAAGGATGGCCGAACTGGACGTTCCGGTGTTAATCACCGGCGAAAGCGGGACGGGCAAGGAGCTCTTCGCCCAGTCCATCCACAGCGCCTCCCGGCGTAAGGACAATCCCTTCATCGCCGTCAACTGCGCGGCTTTGCCGGGAAACCTCATCGAAAGCGAGCTTTTCGGCTACGACAAGGGGGCCTTCACCGGCGCCGGCCATGAGGGAAAACCCGGAAAATTCGAGCTGGCGGACGGGGGGACCATCTTCCTAGACGAGATAGGCGAGCTCCCCCTGGATCTGCAGGCGAAAATCTTAAGGATCCTGGACGACTACAAGGTGGCCAGGATCGGGGGCCTCAGGGCGAAGCCGCTGGATATAAGGGTGGTCGCCGCCACCAACCGCGACCTGTACGGCGAGGTGCGGAAAAACAACTTCCGGCTCGATCTGTTCTACCGCCTGAACGTCTTAAGCCTGCACATCCCCCCCTTAAGGGAGCGGCGGGACGACGTGGAATTGTTCTTGGCCTATTTCGTGAATCTTTTAAACGCCGAAAACCCCCGCTTGGAAAAAAAGAGGGCTCCCGGGGAAATCCTGGAGATTTTGCGGTCCTACGATTGGCCGGGAAACGTCCGCGAACTCAGAAACGTCGTCGCCAAGTCGTATTTCCTCTCCCCCGGACCCGAAATAAGCCGCCGTCATCTGGCCTTTCCGGAAAAAGCCCCGCCGGAGGCGGGGCTTTCGGCCGAACCGGCGGACCTGCCCGCGGAGCGGCGTATAATAGAGGGCGCCTTGGAAAAATCAGCCGGCCGCGTGTTTCCGGCCGCGAGGCTCCTAGGGATGCCCCTTTCCACCCTGTACAGGAAAATCTCCAAATACAAAATCGACCGCCGGAAGTTCGCCCGTAAAAACTATAAAGGCTTCGAAACCGGCTGAAAAGGAGCTCCGGAAAGGGCGCTTACGGCAAATCACTTCCTCTTTCCGTCGACCTCCCGCAGAAGTTCGTGAAAAAACACTCCCGCGTCCACCTTCTCTCCGCCGGGGAGTATCACCTGGTAGGGCTTTCCGCTCATCGACGATTTGGAGGCCAGATGGTCCACGAACTCCTCGGCCGTTTTAATCCGGCTCCCGGCCCTTTTGAGCTTGGATCTGAGGTGGGACACGGCTTTGTCGACGGGATACTCCTTTTCGTTGCGCACGAAAGTCACGTCCGTCCTGGAGGAAAGAAGCGAAAGCAACGCGTCCACCCTTTTCAGCTCCCCGCCATCCAGAGCCCGGGCCTGGGCGCTTAACGCCAAAAAAATCAAAACCGTCGCCAGGATCAGCGCTCTCTTCATAATCCGTCTCCACATTATTGGAATCCGGCCCACGCGGGGCGCCCGCGAGCGCTCGAACCCGAAAGCCCCCCGCGCAGCCTGATTTTCATGATACCCTCGGGGCGCGTCGGGATCAAGAACCCTTCCGTTTCAGCCGGACCCCCTCCCGGAGGCTTTCCGCCGGCGCTCCCCCCATCCCCGTCTCCGGACCCCCGCGGGCGGGGCTTCGCCATCCTCCGCCTACCGGAGAAAAGCGATCGGGGGAAAACCCGCTTTTCCGGCGGGCTTTTTTCGCCTCCCTCTATTAAAAAAACGGCCCGCCGCCGGTCCGGACGCGGGACGAAACGCCGAAGCGACCGTCTTTCCCTCCGGCGGAAAGCGGCGGAGGGATGGACGAAGGGGACGGGTTGAAAAAATAATTCGAGGAGACGATGGAAGAGGAGCGACGGAGGGGAGGGGTTTCAAATGACGAGCCGGAAAAGGCGCGGAGCCGGGGGGATCTTATCGGAGGAGGGGAAATTTAAGCGAAGAGGGGAGACGAACAAAGGGCCCCGAGGCGAAACGCCGAAGCGTTTCAGCCCGAGGGCCCGTCCTTTTCGCGCTGTCGCCTGACGGCCGTGAGTTCCGGCGTTCCGTCCGCCGATCCGGCGGACCGGGCCGCGGGCGGGGATCTGGGGGTCGAACTCGGGAGCGCGACTCCTTACGGAACCGGAAGCCGTCCCGGATCCGCGAAGAGCGCGAACTCCCCCGGGGATGGGTCCTCCGCCCGAAACGAGAGGAGTCCTTCCCCGCCGGGGGAGGCCGGTTCCGCCGAAACGAAGAATCGTCCGCCCCGCCCCCTTGCGCGGTCAGGCTCGTCCGTTTCACCGCCGGCGTTCGCCGCCGCCCCGCGCTTTATTAATTCCGGGACCGAACCCGGAATTGCTCGATCCCCGCCCTTGGCCGGCCGGAAAAGGCCGGGCCCCCTATTTCTTCTTAGCCCCGCAGGCCGCTCTGGCGCGGGGGACGGCGGGTTTGACGTCCGCGGCCTCGGGCCGCTTGGACGCGGCGGGCTTGGCCTTCGCCGCCTTGGCGGACGGAGGGTCTTTGACGGCGGCGGTCGAAGCGGTTTTCACGGCTTTGGGTTTGGCCGGCTTCTCCTTGACGGACGGCTTGGCCGCGGTCTTGGCGCCGGGTTTGGCGTCGGCTGTTTTGGTCTTCGTGGGCATATGGCACCTCCAAAAAAAAATTTAAAAACATTCTTATACTAACACCGCTAAACAAAATTACAACATTTTTTTTTGTTTTCGAAGGGGGAAGTAAATAAATTTTTTTTCGCGTTTAACCTTTCAACAACCCGGACGGAGCCATCCTCGAAACAGGCCTTACGCCCTGAAAGCCGCGTTTTCTCTGGGATATATCCTTTGAAAATTTCCACCCAAAGCCTTCGGCCGCCCGACCCGCCGATTGAAACAATTTTTTAGCCGAAAATTTTTTTTAAAAAACTCCCTCCTTCAACTCATTTGAAAAGGCTCGGCGCCCCGCCCCGCCCCTGCGGGGCGGGGCTTACGGCCCTCCCCGGCGGTAGGGGGCGACGCCTCTTGAAGGCTCCGCCCAAAGCGCGCGCGCGACCCTCGCGGAGGGAAGCCGGCCGAAATAGGCGCCGGCGCCGGGAAAACGGGGCGGCGCTCAAGAAAGAGAGCGCCGAGGGAAATCTCCCCGCGACCGCTCCGAAACGGTCGAAAGGGTTAGTTCCGGATCCCTTTTCCGCCCGGACGAGCTTCCCCCCCCCCCTCCGGCGCGCCGGAAGAATTGAACGCCTCCGCGCTTCCTAGACGAGAAGGAAACCGAAAAAGATCCCTTCCGGACGCGCGGCGGCGTGAAATTTTCTTCCGGCGGATAAAATCCCCGGCCCGACAAGCCCGACCCGGCCCGCGGACCAACCCTGCCCGCGGCTTTAAGGAGGGCCGCGTTCCTCCGCCCGGACGAAAAGCGGGGGGCTTTTCGACCCGCAACTCAAGGACGCCGGAACCCCCGGAAATTTTATTGCGAAGGCGCTCAAGACTCCTTTCCGAAATGGCCGAACGAATCAGCCTTCCGCGTCTGAAGCCTTCTTCCCGGCGGATTTAACGGAAACTCCCGTTCCGGCCTTCTACGTTTTCCTTGGAGCTCTCCCTTATCCCTCCAGGGAACGCCTCCCGTCCCGCCCGCCGGGGCCTTGAAGGACGAGCCTCCCCCGGCGGAAATTTCCGGAGATGGAGTCGAAAGCCGCGGCCTTCCCGCCGGATCTCCTAAAGGAAAAAGCCGCGAAAGGAACCCGGACGAACAACCCCGGACGAAGAACCCCGGCGGAAAACCTTCAGGGAAAAGAACGCCTTATAAAAAATCGGCGTATCAACCGGAAGACGGCTCCCTGGAAAAAGCCGGATCGCTTCCGAACGCCTCGTTTCGGATCGCCCGGCCCGGGGCCGGAGAACGGACGCCTGAAACGTCCGGCGGACGGACGCGCTTTTCGCGGGGCCGCCGACGCCCAGGCTTCCGGAAATTTCCCGGCCTCCCCGGGCCGGAAAAATTTCCCAGCCGCGGTCATGGTTTCCTTCCCGTTCCGGAAACCCGGCTTAAGGCCATCGTTCGGGCTCATTCGGGCGCGTTTCGCCGTTTCCCTCCCAAGCGCTTCCCAGGGGGACGACTTCATCCCCGTTTTCTTTCGAAAATAACCCGTCTCCCCGCCACCATGAGGCGAAAGATCGCCCTCCCGCCAATCGCCCGGAAAGCGGCTGAAAGCCGGCTCTTAAAATCGGTGGCGGAAAAGGGGGAATCCGGCCGGAAAACGGCGGCGCCCTAATTCCCCCGACCCCGCGGAAACTCCCTATTTTCCCAAGCGCTCCCCGGACCGGCCTAAACTTTTGATTTCACGCGCGGCGCCCGGACGAGCGCTAACTTTTGATCGCGCCCGCGTTTAGAAGCCCCTCTTAAACTCATGACCCCGCGAGGGTGACCGCCTGGCGGGTTAAAAGTCTTGACGCGTTTGCGAAAAATCCCCACCTGTTTTTAAGATTATGCGACAAGATACTTTATGAGCTTTATAGCGTTACGATTTATCCCGCATTTCGTACGCCGCCTCTTGAATAATTTTCATAACGGACTTTTCGCGCGCGCGTCAATCTTGATTGAACGCCTTGGCTCCGGAACCGTTTAATTGATGAAGGAAAGACTTTCCCCCCCCTCTCCGGCGGAGGGACCTCATCGACTTCCGCGCTGGCCTGAACGGAACAATAATTTTCGCTCGTTAAATTAAAAATTAATTTTTTAACGCCCCGAAATTGAATCCCGATGGAAGCGGAACCCACCCCCTATGAGACGCCCGGAAGACTTACGGCCTTAGTTTCACCAATAAACGGTATTCTGTATTTTAATTTTACATATTGTATCGGCGCCCCCCCTTTTTTTTCACCACCCCGCCGGGCTCGGTCCGCGAGGGATCCCGAGGGCGACCGGAAACAAAAGCCCTTCAAACCCCAAACTTCGGGCTTCGGGACAAAGGGCCGCGCAATATGCTAGAATGTTTTGTTTTTAAACTTTGAAGAGGCCTACACCCGTTTCCCTCCCGCGGGGCGTCCGGATCGGATCATTATAAAAAGCCTCCCGGACGGAAAGCCTTGAACGCCGATTTTCCCGACCCTTCAACCCGATAACGGTAAAGCCTGTCTTTTCCGGGTTTCCCCGAAACGCCTTTTTGAAACGGAAAACCTTGAGAGTTTCCATCTATCCGCCGGAGACGAGGAACGAGATTTGAGTCCAGCCCCGAAAACAGACCAGGCCCGGGCGGAAAGCCCCCGCGAAAATAGCGCGTCCGGTCCGGGACGGGACGCCATCCCCGCCCTGGGAAAAATACCGGCGCGCCCCGGCGCCGCCTCCTTCACGGCGGCTCTCATCCTCTTGGTCCTTTCCCTCCTTTGCGGCGGCTGCGGCAAGGAGATGGAAGGCATGGCGCCCCTCGCTCCCAACGAGGAGAGGGACGCCCGGGCCGAACAGCTTTTATCCAGCGATCCCCGGGGACCGGTGCCCGCGCCCGACTTACCGGAAAATCTTAGAAACATGCCCCCGGCCGGAGGCAGGGAGCGCCGGAACAGGGCGGAAAGGATCGAGTACGCCCTCGAGGTCGACGCGGAAGAGCTTCCCGAGGCCGGAGAGATCTTCCTGCGGACGGCCGAGCTTTCCACCCTCAAAGACAAGCCCATCTACTCCCCCTTCCTACTGGAGGCGCGGCTGAGGAAGGGCGAGGCCTTGGGAAAAGACATTTTGAACTCGCTTGGTTATTACGACGGAGTCTGCGCGGGGGAGATCATGAAGATCGCCGAGGCTCCGGGAACCAAGGTGGCGATCAAGTTCACGGCTGGTCCGCGCTACATGGTGGGGGAGACCAACTTGGTGGTGAAGGAGAGCGGGACGGGCCCCGTAAATCCCGACGGGAAGCGCCCCGGCCTCGCCGAGGCCGGAGTGAAGACGGGCGACCCCGCGGAAGCCTCGAAGATTTTAGCCGCGGTGGGGAAGCTTCCCGAGCTCTGGGGAAACGCCGGCTACCCCTGGGCCTCCGTCGCCGGCACCCGCTACACCCTGGACAAGGGCCGGAAAGTTTTGGACATCGAGGCGACCATCGATCCGGGGGAGTTCGCGCGCATGGGAAAGCTCGTGATCACGGGCGACAACCCGGTGCGGGAGGGTTTCATAGAAAACAGCGTGAACTGGGAGCGCGGCGATCCCTGGAACCAGGATCTGGTGGAGAAGTTCAAGGATTCGCTCTTCCAGACGGGGCTCTTCAAACCACTCACGGTGGAGATAGGAAAAACCGCCCAGCCTGACGGCGAAAGGGACGTGATCCTTCACGTGGAAAGCGCCCCCATGAGAACGGTGAGCGGGTCGGTGAACTACGACTCCGACTTCGGAGCGGGGATAAACATCGCCTGGGAGCACCGAAACCTCACCCGCCGGGGGGACAGCTTCCGGGCGGAGCTTCCCGTCTGGAAGGATCTGCGGCAGCTGGGAATACAGTACGCCAGGCCCTATTTCTTCAGCCGGAGGCAGAATTTCCTCGCGAGCGTCTCCTTTCTGGACGAAAACGCCGACGCCTACAGGCTCAAATCCATGTCCGTCTCCGCCGGAATCGAGCGGAAGCTTTCAAGGCATCTCACCGGAACCCTCATGGCGGACGTGGAGCGGGGGAACCTAGACGAGTTCGTGAAACCCAGGGAGAAGTACGTCATCTACGGCTTCCCCCTGACTTTGGACTGGAACTGGGCGGACGATCTCCTGGACCCCACCCGGGGGAGCAGGATCAAACTGAACGTCAGCCCCTACAACGGCTACTACACGGGCGAATTCACCGTGGTGAAGACGCGCCTGGACGCCTACCAGTATCTGCCTTTAAAGGCGGAAGGCGCCCTGGTGGCGGCCTTCCGCCTTTCGGTGGGCGCCATCACCGGAGACCGGGCCGCCTCGCTTCCCACCACCATGCGTTTTTTCAGCGGCGGGGGCGGATCCGTTCGCGGCTACCGCTACCAGTCCATAGGCCCCAGAAACGACCGCGACAAACCCGCGGGAGGGGGCTTTTTAACGGAAACCAGCGGGGAGCTGCGCTGGCGTTTCAAAGAGACCATGGGAGTGACCCTTTTCGTGGACGGCGGAATGCTTTATGATGAGGCGGAAACGGACCGCCTGGGAAAAGACCTGCTCTGGGGCGGCGGACTGGGCTTCCGCTACTACACTCCCGTGGGACCCTTCCGGGTGGACGTCGCCACCCCCCTCACTCCCAGGGACGGGGATCCCGATTTGCAGTTCTACATCAGTCTGGGCCAGAGCTATTGAATCTCCTTAACCGCTTCAGCGCCGGAAACCGGAGCCTGGCTTACCGCTTTTCACGTTTTCCAGCCCTCTCCTCTTTTCACGTTTTTAAAGGTTCGCGGATTTTTTAGCTTTTGTAGCTTTCTTAGCTTTTGTAGTTTTTGTAGTTTTTGTAGCTTTCTTAGTTTTCGCGGCTTT
This sequence comes from Deltaproteobacteria bacterium, assembly GCA_031276865.1. Classification (GTDB taxonomy): domain Bacteria; phylum Desulfobacterota; class Desulfarculia; order Adiutricales; family Adiutricaceae; genus JAISMF01. Next base: position 20,247 of record JAISMF010000040.1, read on the forward strand.
TGTGGCTTTTTTTAGCTTTTGTAGTTTTTTTTAGCTTTCTTAGCTTTTGTAGCTTTTTTAACTTTTTTTAGCTTTCTTTCGTTTCGTTCCTCCACCGGATCGAAAGACCCGACGAACGGAGCCTCCTTTTTCACTTTCCGATGACAGAAGAAAGTAAAAAAACCGTCGCCCTCGAAAAGGAAAAGACCCGATCCCTGTATAAATCAGGGCTCAAGGCAGTCATAGGGCTCGCCCTGGTGATAATCATCCTCGGGGCCGCGGCTCTGCTTTACCTCGGAAGCTCCGCTGGGCTGAGCCTCGTCTTGAAAAAAACGGAGGCGGCCTTGGCGGCGAAAGGGATAAGCCTGCGCTACGAAAGCGTCGAAGGCCCCCTTCCGATGGAGCTCTCGTTTACGGGACTCTCGCTTTCGGACAAGGAGGGGGTCTTCCTCACGGCGGACGAAGCGTCTCTCAAACTTTCGCCTTTGAAGCTCCTTCAAAGACTCCTGCGGGTGGACCTCGTCCGCCTGGAGGGTCTCGATTTTAAGAGACCCCCCATCCTGCCTCCGGGACAGGCCGAAAAGAAGGACGGACCCTTCAGCCTCCCGGTTTCCGTCACCGCCAATCTTTTGATCTCGAACTCGAAAATTTTAAGCGCAAAGGGCGGCGGGACGGCCGCGAGCCTCCTTTTGTTGGAGGGAAGCGTCTCCTACCTGAGGGATGTGGGTCCGCTCTGGAATCTCAAGGGAAGCTGGGCCCCCCCGGGAGGGGAGGGAGTCTCTTTGGAAACCGATCTCCAAAACGGATCCCTCAGGCTGGATCTAGCCGCCGCGCTGGATCGGGACGGACCCCTCTCCTTTCTCATGACGGATCTGGAAATCCCCTGGAAGGAGGCGAAGCTCGCCGTCCGCGCCTCCGGCTCTCCGGAAATCTTCACCGGAAATCTGAATTTGACGGATTCGGGATTTCAGGGGCCGTCATTTCCGGACGATTCCGGAGCCAGCGGGATAAAGGGGGATTTCGTCCTAAGCGCGGAAAAAAACGCCGACTTCCAAAGTCTTTTGAGAAATCCCGAGCTTTTGCGAAACCTCCGCCTCCGCCTTAGATCCTCCCCCGACTTTCCCCTGCCCAAAGGTCTGGAGGATGCGACCGGAGAGGATCTCCTGGCGGATCTCGACTTGAAAAGGGCGGGCGGGAGCGCCCTCGCCGGGGAGATCCGCCTCTCGGCCGCGAAAGGCGAGATCGCTCTTTCGCCAATCAAGCTCGATTTCGGCGACGGCCGGGCCGCGGTCTCCCTCGAGGGGAGCTTCGCGGTGGATCCTTCCATCTTGGGAGCGCCGGCCGCGGCGGACGGCGCTGAAAGCGGATCCGCCCCGAAAGAAGCGGGGAGCGGCCGGAAAGGATCCCCCGATAAGAAAGAAGCGGAGGAGGGCGCGGAACCAAGGGTTCCGCGCGGGGCGTCATATAATAATGTTACAGGAAAGATTCCCCCGGATCCCTTCAGGAGCCCTCCCGCGCGGACAAACTCCCCCGCTCCAGCCGGAGCGGGTTATGAAAAAGGCGGACCCTCTTCCGGAAAGCCCCTCGTTAAACCCGCCTCCCTCGACCCCGCCGGAGAAGACTCCCCTCCTACGGCCGCGGAAAACGCCCCGGAACCCGCTCCGGAAAGCGCCCCCTCCGCCTCGGCGGATAACGCCGCGCCCCCCGCTCCGCAAAGCCCCCCCCCGTTTGGGAGACTGAAGGGGGACGTCAAACTGGACGCCGAGTTCGGCTCCGGCGGGATAAGGGTTGAAAACCTGCTTTTAACCGACGAGGGGCTCCGCCTGGAGCTCTCCGGAAACTACGCCGGCCTGAACGGACGCTCCGCGGCGGAGCTGGCCCTGACGCTCTCCAAAGGGGAGGACTACTCGAGGCTCGTTCCCGGCTTTCCCGCCGGCTTCGGCTCGGACGCGGATCTGAAACTTACCGCCCGCTACGACGGCGAGAAAAAAGAGGTGGAGGAGCTGAAGCTGGATCTTCTGGCGGGGAGGATCGAGGGCTTCTACCCCCCTTTACAAGGCCGGGCGCGCTTGACCCTCGACTCCTCCGGGAGTCTGGAAAAAAGGCTCCCCGTCACCCTCTTTCTGGAGTCCCCCGAAATAACCCGAACGACCGGAACGGAATCCTTCCGCTTCGAAAGACCGCGGCTCGCGGTCCAGGGGGAGTTCCATTCGCTGATAAGCTCCCCGTCCTTTTACGGGAAAATCGACCTGGAGGCCTTCCGTCCGGACGATTCCAAGCTTTTAAGCCTCACGGCGGACCCCCGGATGAATTTCGCCCACGGCTTTGAAATCGGGGCGGGGAAACTGGCGTTTTCCGGCCTCGGGGCCCTCGTTCGGGGAAGCGATCTGAAAGTCTCTCTTTCGGACGGGAAGGATCCGGAGCTGAGGGGCTCGCTTTTTCTGGACGTGGAATCCTACCGGGAGCTGGAAAAGCTCCTGGGAACCAAAATCACGGGCGCGCCTTTGAGCCTCGCTTTGAACTTTTCCAAGGAGGGCGATCCCCCGGGGGTTTCCGGAACGCTCGAAAACGAGGCCCTCGCCCTGGGTCCCGTGGCGATTTCCCAAACCTCCCTGGATTTCAACTTAAGAGATCCCTTTCACGCTCCGAATCTGGATATGGACTTAGCCACGGGAAAGGGGGAGGCCTCCCTTTTCAAATGGAGCCGGGGCCGGGCGAAGGTCTCCGGCTTCGGTCCGGGGGGCCCGGCCCAGGTGAGCGTCTCCTTCGAGGAGGGCGCCAAGAGGGAGCTTTTAAAGCTCGAGGGCGAATACGACCCGAAGGCGGGAATGGCCGTCCTCAAAAGCTTCGCCTTCGCGCCCCCCGAAACATTAGATCGGGTGGCGCTTAACAAACCCGTGAAAATCTCCTTCGGGGAAAGGTCCCTAAACGCTCCGGCGGACGGGGCGGGGAGCGGGAGCGTCAGCCTGGACGATCTGTCCTTAAGCTTCGGGAAGGCCTCCTTAAAGCTTACCGGAGCGGTGTTTCCGCCGGATCTATCCCTCGAGGTGAGAGATCTGCCCTACCGGGCCTTCAGCGGCCTTTCCGGCGCCGCTCTTCCGGAGGGGAAGCTCAGTTTGGATCTGAAATACAAGAAAGGCGGAAACGCCGAGATAAAACTGGAAAGCGATCCCACCATCGAAAGAGAGGATGGGCCCCCCTTCGCCTTTAAAATCGCGCTCGCGGGAAGGCTGGAAAACTCCCGAAGGCTCGTGGGCGAGGCGGAAATTAAAATCCCCGGACCCGCGTCCGGAAATCCCGCGAGGATTAAATACCAGATACCCTTCCTCCCCCGAGGCGAATTCGCCGCGCCCGATTTATCCGGCCCCGTGAAACTCGACCTCGGCTGGTCCGGAGACGTCCGCGCCCTCTGGGCCTTTTTGAACTTAAACGACCGCTCCCTTTACGGCAACGCCGAGATTCGGGCGTCGCTCGAGGGGAGCCTCGACTCCCCCAAGCCCTCGGCCGAGATTTATCTGGCCGGCGCCGGCTACGACGACGAGATTTTAAGCCTCTTTTTAAGCGACATTAACCTTTCGGCCGTGGCCGACAACCGGGGCGAGAAGATCATCGCGCGGGCGGCGGCCACCGACGGGGCCGGGGGGACCGTCGCCCTGGAGGGGACGCTCACCCTTTCCGGGACGCCTTCGCTGCAGGCCCGGGGGCAGATAAAGAGCTTGAGCCCCCTCCACCGGGACGACTTGGACGCCACCGTCTCGGCCCTCGTTTCCATCGACGGACCGATAACGGATCTGACCATCAAAACCCAGGCCATAGTGGAGGCCCTGGAAGCGAACCTCTCCGCCTCCATCGGGGGGCCGTCGGTCGCTACTTTGGAGATAGACGAGGGCTACCTCCCCCAGTCGTCCGGACCCGCCCTGGACGTGACGGTGGAGATCCCCCGAGGCGCCTACGTGCGGGGAAGGGGCCTCGACTCCGAGTGGAAGGGAAACCTGCGGATAACCGGACCCGCCGGAGCGCCGGTGATAAACGGAAACTTAAGCCCCATCAGGGGTTTCTTCACCCTCATGGGAAAGGAGTTCACCTTCTCCGGCGGAGGCATAACCTTCCGCAACCAAAGCCGTTTAAACCCGGGGCTCGACATCGAGCTCCACCGCAACGTCTCCGACCTCACCGCCATCGTGCGGGTTACGGGCCTTCTGGACGCCCCCAGGCTCAAATTCGAGAGCAATCCGCCCTACCCCCAAGACGAGGTCCTGGCCCAGGTGCTTTTCGGCAAACCCGCGGCCGAGCTTTCCCGCTTCGAGACCATACAGCTGGCCAACAGCCTAAGGGAGCTCGCGGGCGTGGGATCCGGAATGCCCAATCCTTTAACCACCATGCGGGACGCTTTGGGCCTAAGCGTTTTAAGGATAGGCGAGGCCTCCGCCAATTCGGATAGGCACCTCGAGGGAAACGATTTTAGGAAGAACCTGGGCCTCGGCGACGACGATGAAACTTCTTCGGAAAGCGACACCGCCCCCACGCTCGAGGCCGGCAAATACCTGACCGACAACATCTACGTGGGGGTGGACCAAAACCTCGTGGACAATTCCACCGGGGTGCGGGTGGAAATCGAGCTCTCGCCCAGCGTGAACCTGGTGAGCCGCAGCTCGGCCACTTCAAGCCGGGTGGGGGTGGGCTGGAAGCACGACTACTAAGCGAAAAACGCCGAAGCGCGCCTAAGCGGCACGCCCCTTTCCGCTTTTTTCGCCGCGCGGCGTCTTCCGCTCCGGAAGAAAAGCTTAAAAGAGCTACCGTGGGCTCGGACGCCGCTTTCCATCGCCGAGCCCAGCTTCCTAAACTTGCGGGAAAGAAAGGCTTAAGGTTCGTTCAAATCCAGATAAGCCCCGCGCTTCCAGGGAAACGATGCTCCAACGGCCTGCGACGCGTTGGAGTTAAACGCCCGGGAAGACGTTTGAAGGCGTCAACCAGCGAATACGTCCAAACGGGCGCCAGGGCGGAAAACTAAAGAACGCGTTCCCCCGCGGGTAAATTTCCGTTCTTTTCCCCTTGACCCGAGTCCCGTCGAATCGTTCGAAAAAAACGCTCCCCTGAAACATACGGGCGCGGAAAGGAGACGCGTCGCCGCTGGGACGCGCCATTTGAGATCGGATAAAATCCTTTCCCGAACCGCGAGACGTAAGCCTTTCTCCCCTGACAGTTAAATGGTGCGGTCAATAACCATGCCAACCACTTTAAAGGCGGCGTATATATCAAAAACCACCAAAGTTCGCTGACGCTGAATAATATGTCTTCCCGGTAATATTCCCAAAGCTATGCCAATTAGTTTACAATTTATTGTAGTTAACTACCCCAGCTTAATTTTATTCTTAATAATGCGTGGCGCCTCAATCTTAAGGATGAACCGAAGGAAGGAACGCGTCATGAAATTGAATGGGTGATCTTTTGCGGTTGATTGGTGAATGTTGTTAGAGGATGCCGCGATTATTTCGCGATTCATGATAATATTAGAGGTTGAGCTCTTTATTTTTATTTAAGAATCGATAAAGTAATACCGCTATTTCTTAATAAAATAAGCTTAGAATAAATATATATCTAAAAAATATAATTTATATGAACTAAAGATCAACATAACAAAGATTCAAATAATATTACCTCGGCGATTAAATATTGGAAAAAAAGCCATGTATTCAAGGGAACAACTTCATTTCACCGTTCTGACTTTTATCCGCCGGGGTAATATCTTAAAAAATCTGTATTTGATTTGACAATCTGTACCTAAACGTAGTACTCTTTATTGAGACATTTAGTCCTCACTATTTCTATCTTTATAGCTCACGATGTTTTAATTTTTTAGCCCATAATTCAATTTTATGACTAATCCTACAATAAAACAATTTAATACCACTGGTCCATGCGTCCCATCAAGGCATTACATGTTGCCAGTATTACCTCGCATACCAGATGTTGATAAAATGATTGAAGGTGAATTCTATTTTATCATCCATGCGCCAAGAGAAAGTGGAAAGACGACATATCTACAATATTTAACAAAACAAATTAATTTATCAGAAAATTATTACGCCTTATACTGCTCTTTAGAAGCGTTAGACGGTATAATTGACAGAAATGAAGCGATAAATGAGATAATATTTCAACTTCATGATTCCATCGTTTCTTCAGAAATTGATAAACTCATCCAACTTAGCTTAAACTACATGCCTAAACAAAATTTAGGTTCAACAACAAAAATAAAGAGTCTGCTAAACTACTTATGCGTTAATCTAGACAAAGAATTGATTCTTTTTTTTGATGAAGCGGATTGCCTTGCCAAAGATCCTTTAATAACTTTTTTGAGACAGATTCGTTTAGGCTATAATACTAGAATCAGCGGTGATAATAGACTATTATTTCCCAAGTCTATGGCTTTAATTGGGTCGCGTGACATAAGTGATTATATCAAAAAGAGCCGTCCTGATGAGGATTCTAGAGGGCTTGCCAGTCCTTTCAATATCAAAAAAGACGCTCTAACGCTGGCGAATTTCACCAAAGATGAAATAGGATTTCTCTATCGTCGGCACACCATAGCTAGCGGACAGATTTTTGAGTCGGAAGCTGTGGATCGCGCTTGGTACTGGTCTAAAGGTCAACCATGGCTGGTTAACGCCTTAGCATATGAAATTGTAGTTAAAATACTAAATAACGACTATGCTAAGACTATAACGGCGGATCTAATGGATCACGCCGCTGAAGCCATCATTAAAAATCGAACCACCCACATAGAATACCTAAAGGAGCGTCTCAAAGAACCAAGAGTTATCAAGGTCATGGATTCGGTTTTCGCCGGCGCGACAGGATTCGTTCTTAATAAATCCGATGACCGCCGGTATTGCCTGGATTTAGGGTTAGTGGTTGAAGATGAAGATAACAACCTTCGTCCGGCTAACGCTATTTACAGCGAAGTTATGTCAAGATTACTCTCTGATGAAATCCAATTAGGTTTAGATGCCACCCCGATGGATAAAAATTAGAATCATGTCTAACAGCGTCCTTGGCCTTATACTTGGCTGTTTCTAACATTCAAGCGTCGGAGTAATATTTAGCGTCCCCGCGCTTATCAGCGACATCATCGGGACTGGCGGCGGTTCCGCCCTCACAGCGCCACCAGGTGACAGCCCTGAGATTGTCATTGATGCAGATTCCCAACAAAACTGGATTATCAAAGCCTCCGGCGTAATTTTTTTCCTTGATCTGATTCATGGCGGTGTCCACGAGTGTTTTATCGCCCTCTTCTTTGTGGTTGACTTTCACCTCGATTACCCAGGTATTTCCTCCGAATGTTACAACAAAGTCCGCCCGTCCTAGATTGCCCTGCTTTTCAGCCTTCTGTTCGACATCTAAGGCGTAAAAAATGGTGAAGATCTTGCCGCAGTAAAGACCTTCAGAAATTTTTTCAAAGTCTTTGGCTGATCCTGATGTTTCCGGCGCGTCGGTTGGTTTATCTTGTTTGGGCTCGAAATAATTGTAGGAAAGCTCGGAGAGAAGCTTATTGAATTCTCTGACGAGCATGTCAGGGGCTCGCTTGGTCAGCGCTTCTTTCACCCGGGTTAAGACCAGCTCGGATTCCACTTCCGCTTTAAAATCACTAGTCAATACGCTTCGCGCCAGAGACGTTCTGACTTCGGTATTTGGGTAATCCAAAATATAATACTGCTCCGATTTTCCGGAACGCAGACTTAAGTACCCCAGCTGCTGGAGAAAAACCGCGGGGTTGTAGCGCGCCACAAGATCAGGGTTTATAATACTATTCCGCCTTACTTCCCTTTTATTGAACTCATGGATCGTGAGACGGTTTTTCTCTAAATAACTTACCAGCTGACTTGGCGTTCCCGATCCGTACCAGAAATTATCAAACATTTTTTTCTGAAGAACTGCAGCGTCGAAAAAGGATTGTAAACAAACGTTTGGCCGTCAAAGCAGAAACCATTGTAGTAATGTTTCATCTCTTCCAGGATCTTTTCTTTGGTCACATTCCTAGTGTTAGCCACATCATCTAGCTCTTTGCTATAGTAACGCTCCAGTTCATCCTGGGTGAATCCTACGACTGTTCCATATGCCAGCTCCAGAGAGATATCAGTTGGACTGTTGAAGGCTGAATATAACCCTCCCCGCGCATATTTGGTGATGCCTGTGACAAAAGTTAAATAAATATAATTTTCTTTGGATTTCAGTTTCAGGTAGTATTCTCGGAGAATCTTGCGCGCCGAGTCGGCTTTATCCTGTTCGTCTAAAAGACCTGTCACGGTAAAATCGTATTCGTCTATCAGGATCACCACTTCGGATTTGTATTTTGAATAAGTCTCCGTTATAAGGTCTGATAAAACCGTGGATGGAGGCTTGTTTTGGCGCACCACGACTTTTAATTGATTAGCGGCGCCAACGGTTAAATCCCGCAAAGATTCCTCAAAACTTTCCAGGTCTCTAGAAATAACAGTATCGCTTAAATCCAGATGGATGACCGGGCGGGGAGCGAACCTTTCCTCCCCTAGCCTTTTTTCAACCGCGAGGCCTTTGAAGAGTTCTTTTTCCCCCGAAAAAATTGATTTTAGGGCGGAAACGGTAAGGGATTTACCGAAGCGCCTGGGACGGGCCAGAAACCAGGTCTTTGTCCGGTCTTCGATTAATCTGGCTAAATAGGCGGTCTTGTCCACATAAGTTATTTTCTGCCTGATGATGTAGCGAAGTCTTGTCCTCCGACAGGCGAATCAACAACGTCCACCATTAGATAAACCCTCCATTTCTTAGATTTCAAGATACTTAATTTCATCCTCAAAGTCAAACCCTATCATGCCCCGGGTTCACCTTATTTTTACATACGCATGGAAGACAGTCTCCCGCCATCTATTGAATCCCGCGGAGTGGCGTCTCCCCCCGGAGCGGAGGGTGTGAGCCCCCTTAAGAGATCCGCGGATCAAAATTCAAGGACGGGGAAAGCCCCTGGCCCCCGAAGCGTTGAACGCTTCACCCGGACGGGGCTGCCCCACCCCCAGGCTGGCGAAGAGAACGGGAAGACGAGCGTGGCGGTCCCCGCCTTTCCGCTTCGGAGCCGCCAGAAAACGTGAAGCCGCGGGCCGCGGCTCTCCTCATGGCCTCCTAAACAAGGGCCGCTTTAGGCGCTTTTTGGAAGTCCGCGGCCGCGTATTCAGGTCGCTCGCGCGAAAAACCCGGCTGTGTGAAACTTTGAAACAACATGCTTTATAAGGTGTAGCATATTTTGAATTATTCCATATAGAGTGTATTATCTCTAATAAATTTTAAAACGGGCTTTTCGCGGGCCGCGTCGAAGTTGCCGCGGCCCGCGAAAGCTTTAACTTATTTTTGATTTCTGAAATCAGCCGCTCCATGTTTTGAATAATCAGCGCTAATAGTTCATATATCGTATGCTTTCTCCGTCCTTGGATTCATGACGGACTTTTCGCGCGGGCGGCAAAGTTAGCGCCATGAATTTCATATACGCAATATAATAATAAATTCTATATTTATATTTTTTTACCCGGCCCTTTCGCGGCCGGGCCAAACTTCGGAAGGAAGATTCGCCCGCGTTAGCTTTTAAAAGAAGACGCTCTTCTTTAACGAATATTCCGGATAAACATCCCCTCCAGGGCGGAAACGTCGAAGGGGCTAAGCGGACGCGATCTTTCAAAACACGCCCCGCCCCTGTTCGAGACACCGCCTCATCCCGGATCTCTTTCGGAACAACCCGCCCGGCGCTCCGCCTTCAGGCCGGGAAGCGAAAAAAGCTTCAGGGAGGCGTCCGAATCCCCGGGCCCCCCCCCCTGAACCGGAATGGTTTTTCCCTTCGCTTCCCGTAAAGCGCGGCCGCGGCGCGCCCGCCCCGGCGGCGGGCGCGCCCGGTGGAAAGACGTCCGAAAGCGCCGTGAAATATGATTTTATATTTAAATACTATATTATAATTTTAATATCCCCCCCTTGCCAAAAAGGTCCCAATCTCCTATAATCGTTTTTTTCCGCCGACATAGCTTTCCCTCGACCGTTTTTTTCCTGAACCGAAGCCCCGGGCTGCGGACTCAGGCTCTTTTTTTTTATCCTCCGCCGGATTGGCGTTTTCGAAGCCCCTCAACCGGACTCCCCTAGGCGTCCCTCCCTTAAAGGACCCCCCTTGAAGCAAGCCCTCCCCCAGGTCAAGGTCTCCGAACTCTTCCAGCAGGTGATGAAGGCCAGGACCCGCGTCTACCGGCTGCACCCCCCCACCCCCCTGGAAAGCCACCCCATGCCCGGCGGCTGGAGGATGCTCCTCAAAAGGGAGGACCTCTCGGAGATACACTCCTACAAATGGAGGGGGGCCTACAACTTCATCAGCGCCCGCCTCAAAGAGGCCAAAAAGAAGTCCCTGGTCGCGGCCTCCGCCGGAAACCACGCCCAGGGCGTGGCTTTGTCCGCGAGGCGTTTGGGAGTGAGGGCGCATCTGTTCATGCCCCAGTCGGCCCCCCGCCTCAAGGTGGACGCGGTCTCCCGCCTGGGCGGGGACGCGGTGGAGATCCACCAGCGGGGGGACGGCTTCGACGACTCCGCCGCCCTGGCGCGGGAATTCTCCCGGGAGAGGGGGCTGATTTTCGTGCCGCCCTACGACGACCTCCTGGTGATGGCCGGCCAGGGAGTCCTGGGCGACGAGATAATGACCTCGCACGAGAGGCCGGAGGTGGTCTACCTGCAGATAGGCGGCGGCGGCATGGCGGCCGGCGTGGCGGCGGTGTTGAAGACCTACGACAAAAACATCCGGGTCGTGGGCGTGGAGGCGGAGGGCCAGGCCTCCATGCGGGAGGCCTTCGCCCAGGGAAGACCCGCCCCCCTTTCCCAGGTGGACATCTTCTGCGACGGCACGGCCGTGCGGGAGGCCGGCGCCCTCACCTACCCCGTTTTAAAAGAGCTCTTGGACGATCTGGTGACGGTCTCGTCCGCCGAGGTGGCCCAGGCCATGGAGGAGCTCTGGCGGGTGGCCCGGGTGCTCTCCGAGCCCTCCGGCGCCTTGGGGCTAGCGGCGGCCCGCCGGGACGCCGCCCTCCTCAAGGGCCGCAGCGCCGGCATAATCCTTTCCGGCGCCAACGTGGATTTCCGGCGCCTGGGAACGGTGGCCCGGAAGGCGGGCGACCCTTTGGGGCGCGAATCCTTCTACCAAGTGGAGATTCCCGAGCGCAAGGGCGCCATGCTCTCCTTCGTCGGCACCATCGTCACCCCGGTGGGCCTCAACATCAGCCACCTCATGGTGGGCCAGTACGACCAAAAGCTCGCCTATCCGGTCATAGGCTTCACCGGCCCGGCGGAAAGCTTCGTTCGCCTGGAGGAGCTTTTGAACTTCGCCGGCTACAAGTACCGAAACGTCACCGGCCGGGCGGATCTCCCCTTCCGGGTGGCTCCCTTCCAGCCCAGGCTCTTCAAGCTCCCCCACGCGGCCATCCTCCACTTCCCCGAAAGGCCGGGGGCCTTGGCCGAGTTTCTGGAGCGCGTCGCGGACCTCGCGAACATCTCCTACTTCAACTACGTGAACACCGGCGAGGAGCTGGGGCGGGCCCTCGCGGTCTTCTCCTTCGAGAACCGGAGCCTAAAGGAGAAGTTTTTAAGCGAGCTGCGGCTCCACGGACCCCGCTTCACCGACCTCCCCCAGGACACCCTGAGCGCCCTGGGCCTGGCCCAGGGCGCGGTCAGGGACGGCTTCGCGCGCCCGGGCGCCAAAAAGACGCCCCGAAGGTCCGCCCCGAAGGGGGCTTTCGACCTGTGACCAAGGCGGCCTTGGCGAACGAGAAAAACGAAAAAAAACTCCAGGGCGAAAGACGATCGCTCGCCGCCGCCCGGGCAAAAGCCCGCGGGGGCCGTTCTTAGGAAAGAAGGCCGATCATTTTAGGAAAGAAGGCCGTTCACAGGAAAAAGGAAACCCGCGAGACGTTTGGGAAAACGGGGCGCCCCGGGGAGATCCGCGGGCGCCCGGAAAAAAACAGGACGATTTATGGCCGGCCACGTTCTCATCATCGACTACGGTTCCCAGTTGACCCAGCTCATCGCCCGGAAATCCCGGGCCCTGGGCTACTACGCCGAGATCCTTCCGGCGGGGCTGCCCCTGGAGGGGCCGCTGGCAGAGAAGCCCGGGGCCCTCGTGCTTTCGGGCGGTCCCGCCTCGGTGGAAGAGGAGAACGCCCCGGGCCTCGATTCCCTGATCCTCTCCTCCGGGCTTCCGGTTTTGGGGATCTGCTACGGCATGCAGCTTGTGGCCCGGGCCCTGGGGGGGAGGCTTTCGCGGGAGGCCTCCGGCGAGTACGGACCCGCGGACTTCTTCCCCCTCAAACCGGAGCCCCTATTCTCCGGGCTGAACAAGGAGCGCTTGAGGGTGTGGATGTCCCACGGCGACCGGGTGGAGGAGGTTCCCCCCGACTTCGAGATCACCGGAAGGACCAAGGATCTCCCCGCGGCCGCCATGGCGCATAAAACGAAGCCCGTCCACTGTCTGCAGTTCCACCCCGAGGTGCACCACACCGAGGGGGGGGAAGTCATGCTCCGGAACTTCTTCCAGGCCGCGGGCTTGAAACCGGGCTGGAAGATGTCCTCCTTCGCCCGGGACGCGGTGGCGGACATAAAAAAGACCGTGGCCGGAGGCAAGGTCATCTTGGGCCTCTCCGGAGGCGTCGACTCCACCGTGGCGGCGGTTTTGCTCCACCGGGCGGTGGGCTCCCAGCTCCACGCGGTTTTCGTGGACAACGGTCTTTTACGCTCCGGAGAGGCCGAGGAGGTGTCCTCGGCCTTGCGGAAAAGCTATCCCGACTTGAACATCGCGGTCAGGGACGCCTCGGAGGAGTTCCTAAGGCGCCTTAAAGGCGTCTCCGATCCCGAGGAGAAGCGGAAGGTCATCGGAAAATGCTTCATCGACGTCTTCAAAGAGGAGGCCGGAAAGCTCGGAAAAGTCGACTTCCTGGCCCAGGGCACCCTTTATCCGGACGTCATCGAGTCCGTCTCCCCCCAGGGGCCCTCGGCTTTGATTAAAAGCCACCACAACGTGGGGGGGCTCCCCGAAAACCTCCCCTTCACCTTGATCGAGCCCTTGAAGTTCCTCTTCAAAGACGAGGTCCGGGCCCTGGGCTCCGAGCTGGGGGTGCCGGAGAGGCTCCTCTGGCGCCACCCCTTCCCCGGGCCCGGGCTCGCGATCAGGATAATCGGCCCGGTGGAGGAGGGGGATCTGGCCCTTTTACGCAAGGCCGATTTCATCGTCAGAGAAGAGCTGGAATCCGCCGGCCTGGCCCGGGAGGTCTGGCAGGCCTTCGCCGTGCTCCTTCCGGTGCGCTCGGTGGGGGTCATGGGGGACGGCCGCAGCTACGGCAAGGCCGTGGTCGTGCGGGCGGTCACCAGCGTGGACGCCATGACCGCCGACTGGGCCCGGCTCCCCTCCGACCTTCTCGGCCGCTTCTCGTCCCGGATAATAAACGAGGTCCCCGGGATAAACCGGGTGCTTTACGACATCTCTTCCAAACCCCCCAGCACCATAGAATGGGAATAGGTCAACCATGAAGACGAACACCAGCGACCCGTTTGATCCGGCAACCCCCCAAGGAGCGCCCGAGGAGATGACGATTGAGGAGATAAACCGCCTGGCCATGGAAAACTCCAAGACCAAGTTCATCTTCGTGACCGGCGGCGTCATCTCGTCTTTGGGAAAGGGGGTGGCCGGAGCCTCCCTGGGGGCGCTCCTGAAAAGCGAGGGCTACAGCGTCTCCATGCAGAAGCTCGACCCCTACCTCAACACCGACGCCGGCACCATGAACCCCCTGCAGCACGGGGAGGTCTTCGTGACCGACGACGGGGCGGAAACCGACATGGATCTCGGGCATTACGAGCGCTTCCTGGACGCGCACCTGCCGGAGAACTCGTGCTTCACCTCGGGCTACATCTACGCCTCCGTCATTCAAAAGGAGCGCTCCGGCCGCCACTACCGGGGCCAGACCATCCAGATAGTCCCGCACATCACAAACGAGATAAAGCACTACATCCTCCGGCAGACCTACGGCGACGCCCCGGACATCGTGATCGTCGAAATAGGCGGCACCGTGGGGGACATCGAGGGACTCCCCTTCTGCGAGGCGGTCCACGAGCTGCGCCAGGAGCTCCCCGCGGAGCGCTCGCTTTCGGTGCACCTCACCTACGTCCCCTATTTGGAGTCCTCGGGGGAGACCAAGACCAAGCCCACCCAGCACAGCGTAAAGGAGCTTAGAGCCGTGGGATTGCGCCCGGACGTCATCATCTGCCGCTGCAAGGTGGAAATCAGCCGCGACTCCAAACGGAAGATCGCCCGCTCCTGCGGCATAGACGAGGACGCCGTCTTCACCTCCCCGGACGTCAAATCCATCTACGAGCTGCCGGAAATATTTAAAAAGCAGAAGCTCGTGGACACCGTCTCCAAGCTCCTGGAACTGGACCGGACCAGGACGCCCGACATCGAGCCCCTGAACGGCTTCACCGGGGCCCTAAACGCCCTGGAACGGAACGAGGAGGGCTCGCAGCCGGACAAGAACACCTTGAAAATCCTCATCGTGGGGAAATACGTGAACCAAAACCGCCGGAAAAACGGTTTGGCGGGGGATCAAGACGAGGCGGAGGAGGAAAAACGCGGCTGCGCGATCTATCTGGAAAGCTACAAAAGCGTCCACGAGGCCCTCTCGCACGCCGGGGTCAAACTGGGAAAGAAGGTGGAGGTGAGCTACGTCGAGTCCGACGAGATCAGGGCCGACAACATCGAAAGAAAGCTCGCGGGCTACGACGGGATCCTGATTCCGGGAGGCTTCGACTCCCGGGGCACGGACGAGCTCATCATGGTGATTGGCCACATCCGCCGCAAAAAGATCCCCTTCTTCGGGATCTGCTTCGGCCTGCAGCTCGCGGTCATAGAGTACGCCCGAAACGTCCTTAAAATAGAGGGCGCCACCTCCGAGGAGTTCCGCCGGGAGAGCCGTGACCAGGGAACCAACGTGATATATCTCATGGAAAGGTGGTTCGAGTACCACACGGGAGACGTCGAGGTCAGGGATCTAAGCACCCCCCACGGCGGCACCATGCGCCTGGGCCTCGAGCCCTGCCTCCTCGTGCCCGACACCAAGGCCCACAAAATCTACCGGGCCACCTACGACGAGGGGAACGCCCGAAAGGAGGCGGTCTACCACTATCCGGAGGTGCCCCTAAGGAAAAGCCACCTGGCCTACAAACCCTTCAAGGACCTCTCCCTGGTGAATCCGGAAAACCTCGCCGATTTGGAAAAAAAGATTGAATCCGAAGGCCTCATGACGATCTACGAGCGCCACCGCCACCGCTTCGAGATAAACCCCGCCTTCCACCAAAGGCTCACGGAAATAGTCCCGGGGGAAAGCGACTCCCTGGTCATAAGCGGCGTGGCCCCCGAGTTTAAAAAACCCGGAACCGAGGCGCCCCCCCGCATCGTGGAGATCATGGAGCTTAAAAACCACCCCTGGTTCGTGGGCTGCCAGTTCCATCCGGAATTCCTCTCCCGACCCCTGCGGCCCCACCCCCTCTTTCTGGGTTTCATCGAATCCGCGATAGCGTACAGCGAGAAATCCAGGCCCAAGGCCCTTCTGCGCTTCGGCTTCGGGTACGTGGACGTCAAGTAGGGAAGTAGTAGGCGTCGAACCCCGGCGGAGGAAAGATTCGCGGGATCGACGGCGCTCTCCGGACGCGTCGAGGCGGACCAACGTAGGCCGCGGACAAAACGCTCCTCCCACGGATTTCAACCCGGGCTCTCCCTTTAGAAACCGGGTCGGAGAAAAGAGCCTAAAAGTTATCCGCGCGATAAATCCTTCCGCGGTCTTTAAAAGGCGAGGCGCCAGGCCGGAAAGGCGCGGGGAGGCTCCCGAAGGGAACAGGGAAAGCCCCTGGTAAAAAGGCCTAAGGGGCCCCCGGCCGCGGGCTGCGAAAACCACCGCGCGCGGAGCCTTTTTAGTTCAAAAAAGATAAGGAGCGTTCAAGGGTGCAAGAATTTTTTGTGGGTGTAGCTGTGTAGCGGTGTAGCTAGAAAAATTGACTATTTTTTATAATCTGTTATAATAGTCCTCAATGGCTGGTTAAATCAGCTCAGAATGAGGTTTATTCTAATTATGGCAAATGAGCACGCCGATCAGACTAAGTTAAATTCTACTTATGAAGAGAAAGTAACCGAAGCGCTTTCGGAGCTTCATGCAATCCTTATGGAGAGTGCTGATAATCCGATGCTGTGCCAGATTCTTCGTCAACATATCGCTGTTTATGTGTTTATGGAAAGTTTAACACTTTATTTAGAAAAGGAACTTCAGAGCCAACCCATTTTTTATCGCTGTCCGACTTTGAAGAGATGGTCTTGAATATCGCAAAAGAGCACTCCAATCTGGTAAAAGATCAGGCCTGGGTGAACCTGAAAGGTTTTAACGAAAAGGAGCTGATAGACGAAAAAAAAAGAATACCTCCAAAAAGGAGTGAAACTGCGGATTTTCCAGAAGTGCCCCAAATCTATCATGACTATGTTTGGACGGTTTGCCTTCAACAGAACTGCCTTATTGCCTTCAAAAAAAAAGGCTCTATCGTATTCTTTGTTTTAGTTTATCAATTTGAATAAATTAGCCAATAGAAATGTTGTGACATCAAAAAGCAAATAATTAATAACTATTTATTATCCTTTGTAATTAAAAAATAATCTATGGTTTTCCATGTTCTTGGATACCAAGTTTTTCTTTATAATTTGGTTTCACTACAACTACAAGTAAATGTTGATTTTGAATTATAGTTGATATTTAAATCCAATATAAAGAATTGTTTATCTAATATTGCTTTTTCGATATAAAAAGGAACATTAATTTCTAATGCACTTTCTAATAATAAATATTGTTCATCAGGAGATAGTAATGAGCGATTTATATGAATTAAATTATCATTATAGTTTTCATTATCATTATCATTATTATTATCAATCATTATAATATATCATTTCATGGGTAGCCATTAATTATGGGATAATTATAACACAAAAACAAACAGTACGCAATAGCCAAAAAATTCTGGCTGTCAACGGTATCATGCGGTAATCTTTGGACGGTGTTGGAAGGTCAAAATCTCTATACTCCTTTATTTACTAGCGATTTTGGGATGTTTTGACTTCAAACGGCAATATATTCGGACTACGTGAACGGATACCAGAGCGAGTACCTTCAAGTTTCATCAAATTTTGTGTATCTTGATCACTAACTAGTGAAAGCAAATATCTATTAATCGTAATTTTATGTCTTTCTGTCTGTATAGAAATTGTTGAGCGCCTATTCGTTGTTAAATTGATCTGTTTTTATTTATACATATCTCTAAATTGTTTAATAAGCGACTTTTCATTTAGATTAGATAATATTTTACTCAATAAAAATCACTAGCGACCTAAATAAAATTACAGCTTTCTCATATGGCAAGATATGAATAGTTAGTTTCATAAATTTCGATAAGTAGTATGGAACAGATTATATTTTTGCCTAACTCTCAGATATGGTCTTTCTGGACAGTTTGGGCGCAGGAACTCTGAAGGCTTGAATATAAGCGGTTTTCAGCAAATTCTTTGAAGAGTTGAGCCAGTATTTAGGACGCTAGTGAATAAAAATGTATCATTATCTTGTATTTTTTCATATAACAATTGATATAATTCCTCAAATTCATTAATAGTGATAAAATTAGATATATTTTTAATTCTTTCAGAAATATTATTAATAAAAAATAGATATTCGTCTCTATTTTTTTGTAATTCATCTTCTATTAACTCTTCATATAGTTGCATTGCTCGCCCTCATAAATCCAAGGTTACTCTTTTAAACCTAACTTTGGGACGAGATTACTTTAGCACATTTCCTCGATAATTCCTACAAAAAATCCTTGCATCCTTCAGCCCACCGCGGATTGACAGCGAGTCCTTTTTGATATAAATTTAATGAAGCCGCCCTGACGGATAAAATGGCTAGGCGTTGAAGAGGTGTTAAATGACTGAAAAAATTGATCAGGAAAATTCCAATCTAATTGAATACAGGGACATCGTAATTTCAGAATTTGAAAACAACGATCCCGTCAACCTTAAAAAAAAGAAAGATATAAATTCTCCATTTTTCAGTACATATATTCTTGCGGGGTTTCCATACATCCACAGGCCGGTTCCGGAAACATCACCGACTAGATATCTTGGTGGACATTTGGCGCTAAACGTGGTTTCTCCATCCATTGAAACCATAGGAGAAGCGTATGCGCTTGACTATTTTTATTGTTTCGCCGATGATCCCGTGCCTTTAATGACATGGGGAGAAGGAGATGATAAATCTAGGAACACTCTTCACATTTTTAGAGACTATGGAATTTACAACTGCGCCGATATTTTAACAGATTTAGGATTCGAACACGATTTCGAAACGGTGTACTGCGCCAATCATTTTAGAGCTATTACAGATTTGGTGTATCAGGAAATTTTTATACGAAACATGGATAGCCATGATTATTCATTTACCACCCAATGGCTTATAGCGGAATGCATTATGGATGTAGGTAAATCCGAAGAACTCCTCAAAATTATACAAAAAATTGATAATTTTCTGCCGGATGGTAAAAAACATCTTCTACGTAAATGGATCGAGAGGGAACGTTTTTTAATAATGAACGGAACTTATTAATTTAGCTTATCCAAGAAATTTCCGCTTTATTTATTATTCAAATGTATATTATTCTATATAAATAATTACTGATACTTCGTAAATAGATTAAAATTTTTTATTATTAAAGAATATTATAGTTATTTAACAATTGAATTTTTATTTTTCAGTGACATAAAAAATATATTTTTTTACTGGCTTTATTTAGGTGCAATAATTATTTAAGTTGCTGCAATGTCAAGTACGTAAGAAAAATTGCTTGACACTAGTGTCCTAAATAAATTTCTGGTGTCCATCCTATAACAAAATATAGTTAAAAAGTTTTCTCATTATTACTCCGGCGGATAAATATTAGAAACAGCCAAGGATGAGGCCAGGGACATTGACCGACATTATTCTAACTTTTTTCCGCCGGGGTAATATCACTAAATAGTGGGTGGTTAGATAAATTACCGTAGAATTTTTAAAAATGGTGTTTCAAAGCATTTTTGGGACTGGTTGTCTGAAAGCTCGGATATATGCGTGTTTCAGCTTAAGCTCTGACAAGCTATCCACAGTGATTGCTTGTTAATATAAAATTACAGATATTGATATTTCAAGACATAACCCAACATTAATATATCTTAATCTCAACAATCATATTTTTTGGGCAATAAATTATGGAAATAGTCATAAAATTATCTCCTGTTCATCACGATACATGGCGTAATATGTTAGATTATATTGCTAAAAAAATGACTGCATCCTATGAAGATAAATTTATTTTAAAAGGCGGCACAGCTTTAATGCTGGGTTATAATCTTCCAAGAATTTCCATTGATTTAGATTATGACACACTTACTGAAATAAACATTTCAGATATTTTGTCTTACCATTTGCAAAATTTTATAAAAACTTATTTCAAAATTAATCAAGAAATATCAACTTACGTTACTATTGGTACTTCACCTATTTCTAACAGATATAGAGTTCATACTCGTTGCACCGATAAAACATTAAAAATAGACAGTACCGCACTTCGTATTGATGTTTCAAGACGTAGTTTTGTAAAAAATTATGTAAATGATGGATGTTACCAAAATAAAATATATATGTACAATTTGCCAAGAACCATTGATTTAAAACTCAACGCAATAACAAATTTATATTTTGGATCCTCAAGAGAAGAAATTCGTGATTATTTTGATGCGGAATACATCTTCCGTACATACATTGATGCAGTATCGATACCTCAAATAACCGCTTTTAAAAATTTGCTGGATAGTAAAAATAAAACTAGGTTAATCGAGAAATTCGAAGCAGAATCAATGCGTGGCGACAATATTCATATTTTTAAAGAGGTAAATATAAAACAATTAATAGATAATTTATACCGCAACGTGGAAACTGCATATTTAAAAATTGACAATACTATAACAAAAAAGAAAGTCGATGAACTTCCAGCTGGACTTTCCTCAGACGATTCTCCCAACGGAGATCCACCAAAACCTAGAATGTGACAGAATAACGAAGACATAGTCGAGTATCTAAAAAATAGCTATTACCTTGGGGCGGGATAGGGAGCGCCCTCACGGGTACCTCCTTCCACAGATCCCAGCGAGCGCAATTAACGCACTGGGCTCTTCTTTGAATATTTGGCGTCAAACATCTCTCCAGGATAGGGATGCATAGCTTTGGGTATAGGGATTAGTCGCCACCACTTATCAATGAATTGTCTCCAAGTCATCTTTCTCCGCTGGCATCTTCTGCAGATGGTTCTAAACCAAGTTCTGCCAAGTTGATAACTGAAAGAGCTCAGCACCTTGAGATTGTCATGAATATCAAAGTAGTTATTGTATCCAGTAACGACACTATCTAACCACTAGCTACGTCTTAATCATGGAAGTTCCTCCCTTCCTACGCTATTACCCAGGCGGATAAAAGCTAGAACTGTAAAATGAAGTTGTTACCTTGAATACATGTTTTTTTCCAATATTTAACCGCAGAGGTGATAGAAAGCGTTTTCGTCTTGGCCGCCATGAGGAAAAATTGATATAAGTTTAAACCAAATCGTTCCCGCTCCGGTAAATGTTCCAACGCGCGCGCCTTTCTTGGCGAAGCGCGAATAAAGCTGTAAAAACCGATTGGAAAAAACGAAATGAAGGGATGGTTTTTATCGAAGCTTCCTTTTAAAACTTTTCCCCGTCAAAAAAAAAACCGCGCCGTTGGCGTCTTTAAGCCAGCCCGGCGCGGGTCGTACGCATCGATTGTAGTGTAAAAAGTCTTCCCGAAAATAAGGAAGCCGTCCGGCCAACTCGCTGGCCAATCAGGTGGTGGAGTCGTTCAGAACGTTCAGCTGGGGATTCACGGTCTTTTTTTGCACGGAGAAATTCGCGTCCTGCTCGGAGCCTCCCCCGCTTAGAACGGAGGCGGCCGTCTCGCCGGAGGGGAGCTTCCTCGGCTTTTCCTCTTTTACGGCCTTTTTCCGACTCTTCTTATCCTCGGGCTCTTCCTCCGGCCTTTCAATGTTCGTCATCTCGCTTTGGATCCGCTCGGTGAGCTCCACCCTCTCCTCGTCCGTGAAGAGGTGGCTGTTTCCCTCGTGCACGGCGCCCGGAACTATGCTCAGGCTGTGATAGTTGATGTTGCCCTTGACCACGGCGGTCTGGTTGAGGTGCACCTCGCCGGTGGCGTAGATGTTGCCCAAGACGGAGCCGCTCACCACCAGGTTCTCCACGTAGACGTCGCCCTCGATCACGGCGCTCGTGCCGGTGACCAGCATGCCTTTGGCGACTATCGCCCCCTTGAGCCTGCCGTCGATGTTTAAAAGGCCGGTGAACCTCAAGGATCCTTCTATTTCCACGTTGCTGGAAAAAAACGCGTTCCAGAGCTGCTTATCCGCTTTTCTGCTTAAACCGAACATTATAAAAAGCCTTTGATGACAGATTGTCCGGGGTGGCCGGTGATAACGGCGTCCCGGGGAATGACGGGCCGCGGGGGGGATCCCCCCGGCCGGAAAAGTCCCGCCCCTCTAAAAAACGGCGGAAGCTTCGTTTCCGGCACCCACCATAGTCTTTTTTTCCCCGCCGCGCCACCGCCGGAGGGGGGCCCGGTAAAAAAAGCTCCGCCGCTTGGACGCGCCGCTTTCCGGAAACGCTTCGGACGCTCCCTCGGAAAGGAGCGAAAAAAACGCTCCCTCGCCTCGGGGCGCTTTGGAAGCTCCGGCGGCGGATCCCTGGCGCGGCGGGCGCTCCCGTTTTAGAGCGGAGGGCGTCCCGGGGCCCCGCGGGCGGAAAAACGCCCGCGGGACTCCCCTTCATCGGGTCTTCCGCGGTTTTCAGAATGAAATTGTGCGGGGGGGATTGATTCGTAACCTAAAAAGATCGACCGGATGGGTTCGTCTCCGGGGGCGGCGGGAGGCCGCCCCCGGAGGAGATCCCGAGCCCGCCGGAAAAGGATTCGGGGAATTCGGGGAGGGCTCCTGGAAGGGGGCTTTCCCGAACCTTCAGGCTCCGGCGGAAAGGAAAGCTAGATGCTGAGGCCCAGCTTGGCGGCGAAGGCCTTGGGGTCGAAGGGGGCCTTGCACTCGTAGCAGTGGGCCTGATTGCGGAGCTCGTTTACGCTGAAAAACTCCAGCTCCTTGCCGCAGGCGGGGCACGGACCGGTGATGAGCCGGGTCTCCTCCTGCATGCACTCGGGTTTGGATTCGACTTCGGTTATCGACATGCGGACACCTCCATAATCGTTCTAATTTTAGAAAATTGAATTAGCCGAAAGCGCCGCGACTTTCGGCGTTCCCCGCCGGGGAAGGCCTTCAAACGCGGCTGGCGGATGATTTCGATTTTAAGGCTTCCGTTGGCCGCGCTGGAAGAAAACGGCGCCGCCCGGAACATTCATGATGCATCTTTTCCCTAGTTGAGTCAAGACTCTTTTTTTGCTAATATGCGCAGAGTCCGCCGGAGGGAGCGAGAGAGCCTTTTACGGGGGGAAAGCCACCCGGCCCGTCCGTCTTTTCCAAAACTGGCGCCGGGGGGGCTCCGCCTCCCGCCGGAAGAGCCCCCCTAAGGCTTTTCCGGAAAAAGGGCCCGGCCGGGAACCGACCCTTTTCGCGGGAAGGACGCCGGTCGCCCGCGGGAAGACGGGCGCGGAGCGGGAGCTTGACGAAAATTCTAAAAATAGACCCGGAGAATTTCACCCTCAAGGAACTGCGGCCGGCCGCGGCCGCCCTCCTCGAAGGGGGCGTGGTCGCGGCGGCCACCGAGTCCTTCTACGCCCTCCTGGTCATGGCCGACCACCCCCCGGCTTTGGAGAAGCTCTTTTTCCTGAAATTCGGCCGGGAGCCGGGCTACAGCTGGAACGGCGGGGACGTCACGGCGGCCGGCGCGGCCGCCGCCGGCGAGAACGCCTTCCTCCTCCTTTTAGACTCCCGGGAAAGGGTCAAGGCCTACGCGCGGGAGATCCCCCGGGAGGCGGAGCGGCTCATGGACCTCCACTGGCCCGGGCTCCTCACCCTGGTCTTCCAGGCCCAGGGCGGGCTGCATCCGGCCATCCTGGGCGGGGGCAAATCCTCGGTGGCCTTGCGGGTGGACCGTTTTCCGGTGCCGGGGGCGCTCTCCCGCATGACCGACAGGGGGGTGACGGGCACCTCGGCCAACCCCCACGGCTCCCCCCCCGCGGTTTGCGCGGGGGAGGTTTTGGAATACTTCCGCGGGAGGCTGGACATGGTGGTGGACACGGACAAAGGCCCCAAGGACCCGCCTTCGGCCGCGGATCACCGGCCCTCCACCATCCTGGACGTGAGCCGGCGGCCCTTCTCCGTTTTAAGGGAGGGCGCCGTGAACGGGAAAGAAGTCCTCAAGGCCCTGTCTTTTCCGCCAAAAAGTTAGGAGACGCATGGAAAACGACCCCGGGCTTCTATCCAGGGGGATATTCTCCCTCGTGGACTTCATCCTCCATATCGACAAGCATCTGGACGCTCTGGTCGCGGCCTACGGCTGGCAGACGCACCTCATCCTCTTCCTCATAGTGTTCTGGGAGACCGGGGTGGTGATCTGCCCCTTCCTTCCCGGAGACTCCCTTCTCTTCGCGGCCGGAGCCATCGCCTCCAGGGCGGGCTCGCCTTTGTCGCTCCCCACCCTCCTCCTCTTGGTGGCCCTGGCCGCCTTTCTGGGGGACACCTTGAACTACTGGGTGGGGCGCTGGCTGGGCCCGGCGGTCTTGAAACGCGACGGAAAGATCCTGAAAAAGAAGTACCTGGACAAGACCAGGGACTTCTACGACCGCTACGGCGCCAAAACCATCGTCCTCGCCCGCTTCGTCCCCATCGTGCGCACCTTCGCGCCCTTCGTGGCGGGGGTGGGCGCCATGCGCTATCCGAAGTTCCTCTTCTACAACCTCGCGGGCGGCATCCTCTGGACCGTGCTTTTGACCTGCGCGGGCTACCTCTTCGCCGGACTCCCCCTGGTGCGGGACAACTTCACCGCCGTCATCCTGGTGATCATCCTCATATCCGTCCTCCCCATGGTGGTGGAGTACCTGCGGGCGAGGCGTAAAAGCGCCGAAAGCCGGAAAACGTCCCTCCGGGATCCATCCGCAGGGACGCTTTCGGACCAGGACCCCTCCGCCTTGAACGCTCCGGCTCCGGAAAGCCCGCGGGGCCCGGAAGGCGCCTGAAGGCGGGCCGGGGGAAGGGAACCGAAACCGCCCCCCGCGAAAGCGGCCCCGACCCCGCCAAATTCGCGGCCGGATTGATTTATCGGCCTGGCGCCGCCCCCCGCGGGGCGGCGGGCTTTAAAAAGCCCGAAGGGCGCGACGGGCGAAGGGACGCGAAAGGACGCGGGCGAAATGGGGAACGGGGAGGCGCGGAAGAGTCTCGACCGAAGGAAGCGGATGAGCGGAGACGCCTGAAACGCTAAAAACAGGCGAAACTTAAAAGCGAGGAAAGGACGAACGCCGAAAGCGGCGAAATCGGGACCATCATGGACTACAAAGACAGCCTCAACCTCCCCAAAACCTCCTTCCCCATGAAGGGGAGGCTTTCGGAACTGGAGCCCAAGCTGCTCCAAAAATGGGAGGAGATGGATCTCTACTCCCAAATCCTCAAAAAAGGCGAGGGGCGCCCCTTCTGGGTCCTCCACGACGGACCTCCCTACGCCAACGGCAACATCCATCTGGGAACGGCCTTAAACAAGATCCTCAAGGACATAATCGTCAAGTTCAAGACCATGGACGGCTACCTTTCCCCCTACGTCCCCGGCTGGGACTGCCACGGACTCCCCATCGAGCACCGGGTGGATCAGGCGCTGGGGAAAAAGAAGCTGGAAATGTCCAAAACGGAGATCCGCGGAAGCTGCCGGGAGTACGCTTCCAAGTACGTGGAGATCCAGAAGGCCGAGTTTAGGCGCCTGGGGGTTTTGGGAGACTGGAAGGACCCCTACCTCACCATGAGCCGGGACTACGAGGCCGTCACCGCCGGGGAGCTGGGGACCATGATCCTGGACGGCCGGCTCACCAGGGACAAAAAGCCGGTTCTATGGTGCGGGACCTGCCGCACGGCCCTGGCCGAGGCCGAGGTGGAGTACGCCGACCACGCGTCCGAGTCCATCTACGTCGCCTTTTCCCTGCCCCCCCGGGAGGCGGAAAAGCTGGGAGGGCGCCTCAAGGATCGCCCCGTCCGGCTCCTCATCTGGACCACCACCCCCTGGACCATACCCGCGAACACCGGAATAGCCTACAACCCCCGCTTCGCCTACCAGGCCTTCCTCCATCAGGGAACGGCCTACCTCATGGCCGCCGATCTGGCCGACGACGTTTTAGCGAAATGCGGCCTAAAGGGCGCGGAGGATCTGGGCCGCGTCGAGGCCGCGGGCCTGGAGGGGCTCTCGGCCCGGCACCCCCTCTACGAGAGGGAGTCCAAAGTGGTGCCGGCCCTCTACGTCACCGCCGAGCAGGGGACGGGGCTGGTGCACACCGCCCCCGGCCACGGCCGGGAGGACTTCGAGACCGGAAGGCTCTGGAAGCTCCCCCTCTTGTCCCCCCTGGACGACGAGGCCCGCTTCACGGACGAGGTGCCGGAATTGGAGGGAAAGAGGGTCCTGGAATCCGACGAGGCGGTCATCTCGCTCTTGAAAGAAAAGGGGGCCCTTTTGGGCCGGGAGACGATCCGCCACTCCTACCCCCACTGTTGGCGCTGCAAAAACCCCGTGGTCTTTCGGGCCACCCCCCAGTGGTTCGTGAGCATGGATTTCAAAGACCTTAGAAAACAAAGCCTCGAAGCCGTGGACCGGGTGAAGTGGATCCCCTCCCGAGGCCGCGAGCGCATCCGGGGCATGCTGGAAAACCGTCCGGACTGGTGCGTGAGCCGCCAGCGCTCCTGGGGGGTGCCCATAACCGTCGTCTTTTGCGAGAACTGCGGGGAATGGGTCTACACCCCCGAGATGCGGGAGAGGATTTTGAGCCTCTTTCAAGAGAGGGGCGCGGACGCCTGGTTCGATCTGGAGATCTCCGAGCTGTTTCCGGAGGGGGTGGAGTGCCCCCGCTGCGGCGGGGGCTTGTTCCGCAAGGAAACCGACATCCTGGACGTGTGGTTCGATTCGGGCTCCTCCTTCGCGGCCGTGACGGAAAGGAGAAAGGACCTTCCAAACGAGGCGGACATGTATTTGGAGGGAAGCGATCAGCATAGGGGCTGGTTCCACTCGTCACTCCTCATCTCCGCCGCGAACCGCGCGGGCGAAGCCCCCTACCGGGAGGTGCTCACCCACGGCTACGTGGTGGACGGCAAGGGGAAGAAGATGAGCAAGTCCCTGGGGAACACCATCGCCCCGGGCGAGGTCGTCAAGAAGTACGGCGCCGACATCCTCCGGCTGTGGACGGCCGGGGAGAACTACCAAGACGACATTCGGGTCTCCCCCGAGATCATGGACATGCTGGTGAAGGCCTACTTCACCTTCCGCAACACCTGCCGCTTCCTTTTGGGAAACCTCCAGGACTTCCGGCCGGATCGAGACGACGTCCCCCCGGAGAAACTCGACGACCCCCTGGACCGCTACGCCTTGTATCTTTTAAACAAGCTCAGGGCGGAAACCCGGGAGGCCTACCGGAGCTACGCCTTCCACGACGTCTACCACAAGATGAACGTCTTCATGGGTTTGATGTCCTCCTTCTACCTGGACATACTGAAAGACCGCCTCTACACCTTCCATAAGGACGACCCCCGGCGCCGGGGGAGCCGGAGCGTTTTATGGCGGATCCTCAAGGACGCGACCCGGATCATGAGCCCCATCCTCTCGTTTACCGCCGAAGAGATCTGGAGCCACCTCCCCCCGGAGGAGGGCCTCCCCCAAAGCGTCCATCTGTCCGACTACCCGGAGGCGGACCCCTCCCTAGACGATCCCCGGCTGGCCTCCGACATGGAGAGGCTCGTGACCGTCCGGGACAGAGTCAACAAGGCCTTGGAGGAGGCCAGAAAAGAGAAGGTCATCGGATCCTCTTTGGACGCCGCTGTTGATCTTTTGGCCGGAGGCGAGACCTTGAAGCTCCTGGACGCCTACGAGGGGCGTCTTCCGGAGTTCTTCATCGTCTCCACCGTCTTCCTGGAGCCCCTCGAACCACCGGACGGGGCGGAGCTCGAAGGCGACCTCGAATTGCGGGTGAAAGTCTCCCCCTGCCCCCACCCCAAGTGCCCCCGCTGCTGGACCCGCAACGCTAAAACGGATCCCGCGTCCGGCCTCTGCCCCAAGTGCCAGGCGGCCATGGCCCGGGGGTAGCCCGGACCCGACCCGAAACCCCCGGGGGTCTTTCCCTTAAACCCCCGGGTCTTAAAGTGGTTTTCAAAGCCCCTTAAAGTGGTTTTCAAAGCCCCAAGGGGCGGCCGGAGTAGCCGGCCGCCCCCTCCCCGTCCACCCGCGATCGAGCTTTTCAGCCTCCCCCCTTATTCACGGAGCGGCGATGTCCTATCTAGTCTTGGCCCGCAAATACCGTCCCCGGACCTTCAAGGAGCTCGTGGGCCAGAGCCAGGTCACCGGGAGCCTCACGAGCGCCCTCCGCACGGGCCGGGTGGCCCACGCCTACCTCTTCACCGGCCCCCGGGGGGTGGGGAAGACCACGGCCGCGAGGCTCTTGGCCATGGCGCTTTCCTGCGAGGCGGAATTGGAGGCCCGGCCCTGCGGGAGCTGCCACTCCTGCCTCTCCATCCAGAACGGGAACTTAATAGACCTAATCGAGGTGGACGGCGCCTCCAACAACGGCATCGAGCAGATACGCAAGCTGCGTGAGACGGTGAACTTCCAGCCGGCCAAGAGCCGTTACAAGGTCTACATAATAGACGAGGTGCACGCCCTCTCCATGGCCGCCTTCAACGCCCTGCTGAAGACCCTGGAGGAGCCCCCCGGCCACGTGGTCTTCATCTTCGCGACGACCGAGGCCCACAAGCTGCCCGCGACCATCCTCTCCCGGTGCCAGCGCTACGACTTCCGGCGCATAAGGATGGAGGACATGGTGGCCCGGCTCGAAACCGTGGCGAAGGCGGAAAACATCGAGTGCAACCCCGAGGGCCTCATGATCCTCGCCCGGGAGGCCGAGGGCGGGCTGCGGGACGCCCTCGGGCTGCTGGATCAGGTGATCGCCACCGCGGGAAAGGTCACGGAGAAGACGGTGAGGGACTCCCTGGGGCTGGTGAGCCCCAGGCTGGTGGAGGACCTCGCGGAGGCGGCTTTGGCCTCGCAGGTCGAAACCGCCCTCGCCCTTTTAAGCGAGGCCTACGCCCGGGGCTCGGACATCAAGGAGCTTTCTTTAAGAGCCCTGGAGTTCGTGCGGGATCTGACGCTCTACAAGGCGGGCGCCGGGGTCTCCGAACTCCTCCAACTCACCGACGCCGAGGAAAGCCGCCTTTCGACCTTGTCGGCCGCCTACAGCCTCCCCGCCCTGCACCGGCACTTCGAATCCTGGCTGAAACTCGCGGGCGAAATAAGCCGCCACCCCCATCCCCGCTGGCTTTTAGAATCCCACCTCCTGCGCCTCTGCCACGCGGCCCCCCTGGAAAACCTGGCCGAGCTGACCGCCCGCCTGACCAAAAGCCTGGAGGCCGATCCCGGGGCGGTGAGGGCCTCGGTTAAAATCCTCAAAGACTCCGCCTCCGCCCTCACGGCCGCGGCCCTCGCCCGCCTCGAGGCCGCGCCTCCTTTAACCAGCGCGGATCTCCAAGGGGAGACCCCGCTACCTTTCGAGGAATCAGCCGCCCCCGGGCCGCGAAGCGCCCCGCCCGCGGCCTTCGAAGCCCCGAAGGCGCCGGAGGCCGCGGCTGTGGCCGCGGCCCCAAGCCCCCTCCCCTCTCCGGCCCCCGTCCAGGCCCCCGCCCAGATCGGGGAGGCGCCGAGCGGCCCGGAGCCCGGCGTGTTGGCCAAAAGCCCCGCCGCCTCTTCTCCGGAGGAGCCACGGGCGGAAGAGACGAGCGGGGAAAGCCTGGTTGAAACTCCGGCGGGACCTCCGGACGGCTCTCCGGCCGCGCCGCTTTTCTCCGCCCCCGGCCTTTCCAACGAAACCCCAAAAGCCCCGGAGGCGCCCGTTTCCCCGCCTCCCCAGGTGGCCGCGCCGATTTTCCCGGCTCCCCCGGATTCGCCGCCCGCCCAGGCCGCGGAGGAGGGGAAAGGCCCCGGCCGGAAGAGTCCGCCCCCGCCTCAGCCGGAGGCGAAGAAGAGAGGCCCGGGCAGAAAAAAGGCCGGGGAGGCCGGGAAAAAGCCGCCGGCCGGACCCTCGGGCGGAGGGCTTTTCGGCAGCCTCTTATCCTCCTATCCGGAAGAGCGCTCCGACCAGGCGGAAAAGCCCCCGGAACCGCTAAAGCCCCCCGCTCCGGCGGAAAGCGCCCCCGAGGCGGCGGATCAGGCCCCTCCACCCCCTCCCGCGAAGGAGGGGGCGGAGGATGAAAAAAAAAAATCTGACGGAGACGACGGGCTTCCCTCCGGAAGCTGAAAGCGGAAAGCCCGTCCCCGGGGAAAGCCCGGCGAACGAGCCGCCCGCTCCGGATTCCCCCGCGAGGGCGGAGCTTTCCGGGTTTCCGGAGTCCCACCGGCCGATCGCCCCGGACGACCCGGACGACCCCGACGACCCGGGCCTTCCGGAGGATCCGGAGGACGATCCCCCCGACCTTCCGCCGGACAAGTCCCCAGGCGAGGCCGCGGACGACGCGCCGCCCCAGGATCCGGAGGAGTCGGCCTGGAGGATCCTGGAATCCCTAGACGATCCCGGCCCCTTCGAGGATGACCTTTCGCCGCCGGAGGATGATTTGACGGATCTCCCGGACTTTCCGCCCTTCGGGGGGGGGATCCCGGGGGAGCCCCCCCCCGCGGCCGGAAAACCGGAGGCCCGCGGGGCCTCCGGGCTTTCGGGAAAGCCCGCGCGGGTCCTTCCGGCCGGAACCTGGACCAGAAAGGAGGGAAGGGTGCTGATCGAGGAGCTTAGGGCCATGGACGAGGTGAAGGACCTGGAGGAAAGGATCCCGGGTAATTTCGTGGGCTACGAGCACTTCAGAACCGAACCGTCGAGATCGGACATTTTAAGGGAGATGGAGCTCTACGGGGAAAACGGGGAGGACCAGGAGGATTTCCCGGAAGAATGAAAACCGGGCCCGGAGAGCGCGCGCCCGGTAAAGGAGAAAGAGAGCGATGGATTTTGACGATCTGAAAAATTCCGGCGTGGCCGAGATGGCCCGAAACATCAAGGAGAAGATGCTCGACTACATTAGCGATTCCCATAGCCGGACGGTGACGGCGTCCGCGGGAGGGGGGATGGTGACGGTGGTCATGAACATGAACCACCAGGTGGTCTCCCTGGGGATGGAAAAAGAGGTCGTGAATCCGGACGACATCGAGATGCTGAGGGATCTGATCATCTCCGCCGTGAACCAGGCCAGCGAGCAGGTGATCCAGGAGATGAGCCGGAAACTGGGGGACATGGCCACCCAACTGAAATTCGACATGCCGCCCGAATGAGGGAAAGACGCCTCCGGCTCACGCTTCTTAGGCGGCTTGGACTTTTCGGAGTTCGGACCCGCGGCGGGTCCGAACTCGTCTAAGGCGAATAAGCCAAAGGGATCGGCGGGGGGGCCCCCGGCCTCCGGCGGAAAGGAGACTTCATGGGAATAAGCGTCCGGAAGCCGGAGCGGGGCTCCGGCGCCGCCGGAATGGAACCCGACCGGGAAGATCGGGAGATATTCGAATCCCTCACATCCGTGGATCTCGCTCCGGAGGAGAGGATCCGCGCGGCCTCGCCCGATCAGGCGGACGAGACGGAAAGGGAGATCCTGGCCCTCCATTTCCATCCGGAATGGGTGCCCCTGGATCTAATCGAGGCGCGCCTGAAGGCGGCCTTTCCCAACGCGGAAAGACGCCTGGTCGTTCCCACCCAGCACAACGAGCTCCAAGAGATGGACGGATTCGCGGGCGTGGAGGCGGACGTTTACTCCTCCGCCTTCGGCCAGAAAATCCAGCTCCTCGTCCACCTGAAAAGCGAAAAGCTCGAAAAGGCCGCGAAATTTCAATCCATGATAAAGGAGACCTTCGAATACCGCGCCCTGCAGCTTTTGGACGTTTTAAAGCAGCTCCAGGACCCGGACGAGGATATCCTCAAAGCGGTTAAAAAAGCCGGTTTCCACGCCGAAAGCGTCGAGGCGGGTAAATATCACGCGGGGAAGCTGCGGACGCTAATCGAGGAGGGCGGCGTCGTCGGAACTCCCCGGGCCGTGACGCTTAAAAACAGGCTTTTACCCGACTACATCGAAAGAAAGGCGGAAAAAAGGGACGCGGCCTCCCTGGAGAGGCTGCTTTCCTACGCCGCCCACGTTAAAAACCTGGTGAAGGCGCGCCAGAACCCCGCCTGCTTTCCGGAGGTTCGGGATCTAGTCGAGGAGGCGCGCTCTTTGGGAGCCGGCGTGATCGTCCCCCATCCGCCCCGCTTCTGGCCGGTCCTTTTAGACGATCTGGACGTGGACGGCTGGGAGGTCTGGAACTCCTCGTCGCCGGATCACCTGCCGTTTCTAATCGACTGCCTGGAAAGAAGAAAAAGGATTAAAAGGGAGCTTTTAGCCTTCATGGGGGACGACACCCACATGTCCTCCAAAATACGGCCCAACAGGCCGACGGGAAAGGAGAACCCCTCAGCCGAGATCGGGTTCCAGCCTCCCTGGAAGGACGAGCGGGTGAAAGCCAGGCTGAAAAGCGCCGGACAGAGCCGGGAGCGCACCATAAACGAGTATCTGGAAAGAATTTCCTAAAAACCCCCCGAAGCGTTTCCGGCCGAGGTTCAACCGCGGTTGAAACCGCGGCCGGGAAGGAAAAGACGTGAAAGGCGTCCAAAACGACGCCGCCCTCGCTCGCTCGCTTTGGGCGACTTGACAAAAAATTCGAAAAATCATATAATATATTTTACGGCGCCCGTACGGAGCTCCAACCCGACCGAGGGTCGCGGGCGCGCCCAAGTCTCGTTTAAACCGAGACGCTCGTCAAGATAGGCCCGCGGGCCGAAGGAAAAAGAAGTTCAAGCGCCCGGGGCTGTCGTCCTTTGCGAGGCCGCGGATCTCACGCGCGGCGACCAAAGGGAAACCCTTTTCCCGCGGTGAAAGACGTTTTATGTTTTCACGCGTTTCCGGCGGGAAATTCGAAACGGGCGCCTACCCTCTACGAATAAATTCGCTCTGAAAGGCGCGGCTTTTACAAGTTTCTCCGAAACGGCCCGGATGATCGCCGCCGTTTTCTCCGCCCAGGCGCGTCTGAAATTCGTCTTGATCCCCCCCCTTCGGCGGCGGAACGGGGCGAGACGAATCATGAACTCCATGCTTATTCAGAACGGTTATCCGCCCTTGATAATTCCTCCGGTCATGAAGGGCGAACGCCACCGGACGATTGAACGTTCCGGAACGGAACGGGAATATTCCTTCGCGAATTTCGCCTCCCTCCCGAAGCCGGACAATCAAAGGGGCTTCAGGGGGGTTCGCGGGCGACGGCCGCGGGCCCGGGGAAAAATAGAGAGCGCCTATTGGATCCGAAACCTCTTAAAGCGGAACGGGAATCACCGCCCTGGGTCGGGTTTTCCACGCGGGCGGGGACTCGGGCTTAAAAACGGACACCCGGATGAATTACGCCAAAGCGTCCGGAAAGGGTCGCTTGGGGACTCGGGCGCGAAACGGAGACGGCGGGCTTCCAGCCTTCACCCGCCCGATTTCGAAAAAAAAGCGCCTCCTTCATGATGGTTTTCTTCTTAGTTAATTTTTTTCATGAATCTCCAAGTTTTTTTGACGGGTAATTTATTTTCACAACCCCGCGTTTTCGCTTATTCAGGCCCGCGTTTCGAAGCCGCCCTGAAACGGTGATTTTTTTTAAAACGAGATCGGCTCCCATGACGAGTAGCAACTTCAGCCATAGTTTCGTAAGCGATCCGGAGGATGTGGCCCGCTATCTTGAAGCCCTGATCGAAGGATTCAGAAAGGGATCCATCGCCTTCAAATCCCCGAAGCGGAACGTCATTTTGGAACCCGCGGAAATATTGGACGTGTCCATCGAAGCCGGCGGCCGGAAAGGACGCCAGAGGCTTTCCTTGAACGTATCCTGGCCGGAAAAAAGCGCCCGGAAAGGCGATAAAACCGAGCGGGGACTTGGACTCGCGGATAAATAACGGGCCATTCATGCTTGACACGATTAAGGGGGGATTCCGAGTACTGGTAAACGAGACGCTCTACGCCGCGACCGAAACCAGGCAACTCCTAAAAAAAAGAGATCCGGGCGAAAGCCGCGTCCTTTACCACCGGACTCTCTTCATCAACACCCAGGTGGCCCTGCTCCAGAAGCAGACCATGGAGCTTTTCTTAGGGAAGACGGCGGGATACAAGGAAAGCCTCTTCCTTTTCGGAATATCCTCCATCGCCTCCCGCCTGGAAAGGATATGCGACATCCTCATAAACCTGGATCGTCAGGCGGGATACCTGAGCGATTTGAAATTCTTAGCGCCGTTTTCTCCGGACGAGTATTTCGAGGTCGTAATCGACGGCGTTAAAAAAATCGTTCCGGCCTTGGAGCGCCGCGAGGTCTCTCTGGCCATCCAGATGGGGCAAGTCGAGGAGAAACTTGACGCCCTCTACGCCGGAGGATTCGAAAAGATCATATCCGAGCTCAGCATGGGGAGCGGAAACCACGGCGATCTCGTCACCTCTCTCATGATCATCCACTATTTGGAACGTCTGGGGGATCTCCTTTTAGAAATCGGGGAGAAGATCATCTACGTGATCTTAGGCGAAAAGATCAAGCTGGAGCAGTATAAAGCCCTGGGCGCCGGACTAAAGGCCAGCGGGCGGGAAATGGAACTGGGCAAGACCGGTTTCAAATCCATCTGGGGCGGACGCTCCGGCTGCCGCATCGGGGTGGTGGGAAACGCCCGCTTCCCCAGGGAGGGTGAAGCGGATGTTTACGATTCCGAAGACCGGGACCATGGCGACATATCGGACGTCCGCGAGACGGTGCTTTTCAAGCACGGCCCCGGGTTCAAGCTTTCGCGGGAGAAGGAGAAGCTGGAACTGTGGAACGCCTTGAGACCCGGTCTCACGCCGGAGGTGAAGGCCTTCATTCCCGCCGATTCCCACCGCGAGGCCACTTTAATCCTGGAGTACGTTCCGGCGCGCAATCTTCAGACCCTATTTATGGAAAACGTCCCAAAGGACGCTTATAGAGGCCTGGAACTGTCGTTGAAAATCATGGCGGACATCTGGACGGAGACGAAAAGAGAGCAGCCTTCCTCCGCCGAATTCATGCGCCAGGCTGAAAGCCGCCTGACGGAGAGCGAGTTTCTCTATCCGGAGCTAGTCAAAGACCACTGCTCCATCGGTTCCCTGGAGGCTCCTCCCTTTTCCAGGCTTATCTCGTCTTTGAAGCCGGTGGAACTAATGGCGCCATGCCCGAACTCTATGCGCATCCACGGCGATTTCAACCTGAGCAACATCCTTTTCGACGAAAACAGCGGTGAAATACGCGTGCTGGATCTGCACCGCAGCCGGGAAAACGATTACGTTCAGGATGTCTCCGTTATGCTGGTCTCCATTTTACGGCTGCCCGTCTTCAAGGCGGACGCCAGAAAACGCCTGAACCTGGCGGCCCGAAACACCTACCTGTTCGCGCTTGACTTCGCCCGCTCTTTAAACGACCGGACCTTTGAAACGCGCCTGGCCTTCGGGCTGGCCCGATCCTTTTTAAGCTCGATCAGGGTGGTTTTGGAAGAGAAGCTGGCGCGGAAATTCGTGGAAAGATCCAGATACCTGATGGAAAAAATATTCCACCACGCCCGGGAGGGGAAAGCGCTCGAGGATTTCCGGCTGAACGAGGAAATTCTTCGCATTGATTCCGACTGACGGTTTCGGAGCTCAGGCGCGTCCGGGCGGGAAAGGATCATGCGGGATCGAAAAAACCCAAGTCCCGGCGCCTCGAATCCGCTCCCCCGCGCGATCGGGCTACTCGGGCTGCCTGATGAAATTCATGCTGATCCCGTAGAGAGGAAACGACACCCGGTTTTTCTTATCGTCCGTGAACACGGCCGGAAAACAGTTGTTACCTCCGTCAAGGCAGAAGTTCCACATTTTAGTATCCGGATTGCGGTTGTAGGTCACCTTGACGGTCTCCTCTCCGCGGCCGAAATTCACTATCATATCCTCCTCGCCGAAGACCACCGTCACATTCTGGCCGGCGGTGGCCAAAGAAAGCCCCAGCCGCACGTAGACGCTTTGATCCGTCGTGTCCAGATGCCAGGAACCCAGAAGCGGATTTTGATCTCCGCACCCTGAAAGAAAAAAGCATAGAGAGACAAAAAGGAGGGGAAACAATCTTCGTTGACGCATAGTTTCGTTGCCTTTACGAAAAAACCGGGCGGACGTTTCAAATAGATTTCCGGGTCGGAAGAAGCGTCTTCTTCCGACCCGGAAAAGTCTTAAGCTGATTTAGCGCCGCTCCGGCGGTAGGCCTGACGGACAGCGCGACGCCCCGACTCCTTGCCAATGAGGATCAGGCTTTGTTTTTGAGAAGCTCCGTCGTGAACTCGGCGATGGCCAGCTCCTCGTTGGTGGGGACCACCAGGATCTTGATGGGGCTGTCGTCTTTGGAGATCGCCCTTATTTCGGAAGAACGCTCGGAGTTCTTCTTGGGACAGAGCTTGAATCCGATGCCCTCCAGGCCTTCCAGAATGCCGGCCCTCAGGGTGGAGGAGTTCTCGCCGGCCCCGGCCGTGAAGACCAAGATGTCCAGCCCGCCCAGGGAGGCGATATAGGCGCCGATGTACTTGCGCACCCGGTAGGCGAACATCTTGAGGGCCGTTTCGCACTGCTTGTTGCCCTTCCCCGCCGCCTCCTCGATGTCCCGCAGATCCGACGAGCCGATGCCGCCGATCCCCAGGACGCCGCTCTCCTTGTTTAAGAGGGTGTCCAATTCCTGGGGGCTTTTGCCGGTGAGCTTCATGATATGCAGCACGACCGCCGGATCCAGATCTCCGGAGCGGGTGCCCATGATGAGGCCTTCCAGAGGGGTGAGACCCATGGAGGTATCCTGGCATTCGCCGCCTTTGACGGCGGAAACCGAGGCGCCGTTGCCCAGATGGCAGGTTATGATCCTCAAATCCTTGAGGGGCCTTCCGTCGAAGGCGGCCGCGGCCTTGGAGACGTACTCGTGGCTGGTGCCGTGGAATCCGTACCGGCGGATGTGCTCGTCGGTGTACCACTTGTAGGGTATCGCGTAGAGGTAGACGTGGGGTTGCATGGTGGCGTGGAAGGCGGTGTCGAAGACCCCCACGTTGGGAACCCCGGGAAGCACGGCCTCGCAGGCTTCGATGCCGGCCAGATTGTGAGGGTTATGCAGCGGGCTTAAAGAGAAGCACTCCCTCACTATGTCTTTGGCCTCCTTGGTGAGGAGCACCGGTTTGGAGATCTTCTCCATGCCGTGGACGATTCGGTGACCGATGGCGTTGATGGCGGAGAGGTTGGAGAGCACGCCGTATTTCGCGTCCACCAGGTATTCGGCGATGACCTTGACGGCGTCGGTGGGATTCTTAACCGGAACAGGCTGCTGAAACTTCTCGCCCTTGTGGTTGGAGTACTTCATGCTGGTTCCTTCAATCCCGATCCTCTCGATGAGACCGTTGGCCAGCACCTGCTTGTTGTTGTCTATATCGAAAAGCGTGAATTTTACCGAGGAGGAACCCGCGTTGATAACCAAAACGATCATGAGGAAACCCTTTCCAGCGTCGTTAAATTTCGAAACAATTATTTAAATTACAATTTTAAATCTAAAAATCGCAAACGCAATAAAGCTAGAACGCTTATCCTCGGGATTATAACGACAAACCGGGCGTTTAACAAGATATTTTTAAACGACGGGGGGGGAAACGGAGGCGGCCCCGGTCCGGAAACGGAGCGGGGAAAGCGGCCGTCCGCTGGAAAAACGGGGCGGGAAATGGCGGTTAAACTATTATAAGTAAATTTTAAATAATAATCCTAAAAATAGAATATTAAAACTAAAATTATAAAATTTATTCAGAATTATGAAGCCACGGGGATGAAGGACAACGCGGGCCGCGACCCCGGGACGCCACGCCCCCACGCCCACCCCGCCGGCGAGGAGCCATGGCCGGAAGAAACGCTTTTTAACGCGAAAAGCCCCCGAAACGCGAAGGCCGCCTGTCGCCAGGCGGCCTTCGGAATTCAAAAACGAAGCTTAAATGAAAAATCCCGAAATCGAAACGAGAACCCCGCCGCCTATTCGCGGCCCGTCCGTGAAAATAGACTCCAACGGGTCGATTAAAGGACGCCGCGCGTCGGACGCTTTTCACATTCAGCGAAAGTTGGATCATCCGAATCGGACGATTCGGAAGCGGTAAAATCTAGACGCAGGCTCCGCCGCCAGCCTTCCGCCGAAGAAGGCCGGGGAGGGGCGGAAGCGTTGCAACCCTGAATAATTTTAGGCGCGGGCCTCTTTCCTGAGCTGTTTCCTGTAGAGCTTCGTTAAGGCCTCCTGGCTGGGGGTGTGGAGAGCCAGTCTGCCCTTGGTTTCTTCCCAGCGGCGGATGGTCGCGAGACACATATCCAGCTTGTAGGCGAATTCTTCCAGACTGAGGCCGAGATATTTGCGGAAGGCCTTGATGCTCCTTCCCGTGACGTTTTGGAAGTCCAGCTCGGGGATCCCCGCCTTCGCGGCCTTGGGGGTCTTGCCGCCCTTTTTGGAGACGGCGTTTTCGATTTTGCCGGCTTTGCGGTTGGGTTTTTGCTGCGTGATGGTTTGCATAGTAGTCCTGGTCCGAGTGAGGGCCGTTCCTGCGGCCTTTTTGGAGGGAGAAATACCCTTCTTCCCTTCATGGGTTGATTGAACGTTGCTGCGGTGAGACTTTTTCTCCTCTAAGGCGGCCCGGGCGGCGTCAAGAGTTATCTTGACGCCGGCTCCGTCTCCGGCCTTCTTTAATAAGCTTTTCTTTTTGGAGCGGGCGGATTCTTGAGACTCGACGGAGGTCGTCCGCGGCGCTTTACCTTTAACTTTGGTGAAGGTCAAGACTTTTCCGGCTTTGATATTGTTTAAAATCTCCTTCTTTTTGGAGCTAACGCTTCTCCGCCCCTCATCCGCGGCCGGAATCCCCGGATGATCTGACTCCTGATGAACGGTCTTCTTCAAAATCCCGCGCTGAGAGTCGAACGCCCTTTTGATTTCGGGCTGTTCTCCGTCTTTCACGGTTGGTTTTTCCCTCTTTTTCGTCTCCTCTTTAGACTGAGGAGCGTTATCGAGAGGAGACGAATCAGCCTCTAAAGGCGCTCCAAGGCCCGCCTGGCCGGGGGAAACTTCTTTTTGATCCCGCTTGAAGAAAGGATTGTGAATGCTTTCCAGGGCTCTTAATTCCTCATCGGCTTTCTCCTGTTCTTCGACTTGAGACTCCGAATACACGGAATCCACATCGATGGAAACCCATTTGCCTTTCGTTCGTCTGGCCTTACGCGCCCTGTAAGTCCGGCGTTTCTTTTCAACGGGGGGCTCGGCTAAATCCGCGTCCGACGTCTCTTGAGGCGTTTCAATTTGCGGCGATTCCCTAAGCTCCCGCCTGGACTCCTGGCCGTTCCTGCGGCGGACGACAACCGGAGTCAAAAGCTCGGGTGGTTTCACTTGGATGGCCTGGGAGATGTCAAAAAAAGGATCAATCAGCTTGACCGGCTCGGTTTTGTCCTCGATCATACTGCCGGAGGGCTCGGAAATGAGTTCCCAGGAGCTTACGCCTCTTAAATTGAAAAGAAGAGACGGATCGCCGTCTAAAATATGCGCCACTCCGCAGATGGAGGCCATCACGTGAGGGCACACTCCGTGAGAGTTGGATCGGCAGCCGCAGTTGACATGGATCTCGTCTTCCCGCGGAAATATTCCATTATCGGGATCAGTCAGAAGGTCCGCCGCCAGGGAGGACATCTTCCCGTTCATAAAATCGGAATGGGAAAAAATCACGCCGTTCAATTCTTCCTTCAAAGAGGACCATTGTTCCGGACTGACGGGATTGACGGATATTTTAACATTATAAAGATCGGAGTCTAAAATCTTGGCGGATATCACTCCCCTCTGAACATCCAGGTGACAAACGGCGTTATTTCTAACATAACTCCTCGCCTTTGTCATAGTATGAGAATAGTCGGAAAGCGAGTCGAAGTGGTTTGTCCAGGCTTTACCCCAAAAGCCCTTGCAAATGGCGGCGCCGTTAAGAACCAGAGGGTTCACATTGGCGTTTGATTTCATAAGTTCGGAAACGACCCGGCTAGCTTTCACACGCTTTTCAGCTACTGTCTCATAAGCCCGGTTGGTTGGCAGCATAGAAGATCCCTGACGATATTTAGCACATCAAATTAGGCTGAGGTTGTATTATTCAAAATAAATTTATTTGAAAAATACAAAACAAACATAATATTGAATAAATTATAATAAACAAGATATAAAGAAAAAAAAGAATAAAACAACGAGGCGATTTTGAATGAGGTTCCCGTATCAAAATACTAAACCGGCTTGAAAAGGAGCGAATATCCCGATCGCCGAAAATTATTTTAAAGATGGAAACATTTTTTGAAAAAACGAAATTCTAATCTCCGTTTGAAAAAAAAGCGAAAAATTAAAAATTGACGCGCGGAAAGTCTGAAATTGAAATTTGTTTAGCTTCCTGACGCAAAATATGGCATAAATCATAATCGCGTATCGCCCATAAAGTAGATGGTTCCATAAACTTAAAAGAGCGGCGGGTTATTTGATAGGCGTCATAATTATATTGAAAAAATTAATTGGCCTACGAAGACGGTTTTCAAAAGAAGACGATTCGCGCCGGCGGGGGGTTAAAGAAATACGAATCTCGGGTTTCGGCAATCGATCGAAATATCGAACTCAAACGCTTTTAAATACGTTTTATTGAATATAAAATAATATTAAATATCAAAATATCTATATATCTCATCATACTTAACTCGGCGAAAATGGCTAAAATCACTGGCGCCTTAAACAATGGCGAGGGATGAATCCGGCCTTCAATCCTTCAGCCAGGGATGGAACCACGGAGGCGGACGATACGGGCCCGGAATGACGGCCCAATCCCCGACCGCCCCGCTTCCCCGGCGCGTCATATCGCGATTTCTATTTCTCGGCGGCCGTAAATCAGTCCGTGGATGAACGAAGGGTCCTTTCTAACGGGAATGTCATGAACTATAGTTTATTCAGCTCCGACGGTATAGCCCGGTTGTTAAACAAATGGTAGTCGCCGAGGCTTGGCGCGGAAACAAACCCGCTCCGGCGAAGGGGTGATTAAAGCTCACCCAAAAGCGAATTCGGAGGCGCCGCGGTCACAACCCGCTCAAAATAGGGTAAAAATTAAAAAACGCGGCCGAAAAGAAGCATCAGAGCGTTTTATCGGTCCAACTTAAATTTAGCGAGAATAATTAAAAAAAATTTGAAGAAGAAAAGATAAAACCACTGACAAAGAAAAGGAAGAACAAAATTTACCCCTTTGGAGGAAAGAACAGAGGCGGTATAAGCCTCCGGTCAACCAGAGGGAAGAAAAAGACTGTTTTTCCGGTCGGCGTGGATGACGCATGGTCTTGTTTCTTATTTTCGGCAGGTCCAAAAGTCATCCCCGCGTTTCCATTAAAAGAATTATAACATAGTCGAATTCAAAAAAACAAGAGAAAAAATAATTTTTTTTTTAATCCTGTTATTTTTTTGGGGTCTTAAGCCTTCGTAGCCCGATAAAATTAAAATATTAAATATTTTTTGAGTTAAATATGGAAATTTTTAAATTTTTTCGCCAAAAAGGGCCGTAGAACGCTCCAGGAAAACCTCCGCTAAAACCCAAAACGACATTTATTTTAAAATAGCCAAGAAAATATAGTTTGAACGCCTTTATTTTGACTTAAAATGAGAAATATAACAAGAAACAGTAAAAATAGCCTTAAAACACCGAAAAATTTTCACCTTAGAGTTAGATCGATTCAGCTTTGACACGCTCCCCCGATTTCCGAACTTGGTCAAAAAAATCGCCAGGACATCTCAAAATGAACTGTAAAATCAATTTTTTTATCGGCCGCGTCGCTATATTGAGCAAAAAATCAAAATTTTAGGCTCTTTCTTGTATCAATACCTCACTTCAGTTTCAGATCACTAAGGGTGATTGGTGACATTTTCCAAAGAAAATCCGGTATCTTCGGGAACGTAAACAAGCCCGCTTGGTAATCTTTAATAAAATCCACTTCATGCCGCCGCCAGGAACCAGTTAAAAGATGTTTTATCTCAACGGACGCCGCGAAAGTCAGGTAAATTATAAGACGTCGGCGTTAAGCTATATCCGGCGGAGTTATTTCCCGCCTACAATCAGATTGAAAATTAAGCGGGGGGAAACATATCTCGGCCATGGAAAAAATGGAAAAAATAAGACTTTAAGCGGCGACTTATTTCGAAACGGGCGTAAATTGCTCCCTGGCGAAAGAAGCAACCAGTTCTTTCGCTGTCATTGAATTTTAAAATATCGGGAATTTTTACTGGATGCGTTCAGGGGCATTGAAAAAATCTAGATCTGAACCACTGAAAAGGCGGGGCGGCAGGGCCGGAGATGGGTGGCTTGATGTTTAAAAACGATGTTTAAAAAACAAAACTCCCGTCTTGAGACGGAAAATTTTTTACAAAAAGAGAATCAGCACGAAAGGAAAATACAACAGTACATTTAGAGAGTCAAGAAATATTTATAGCCAAGTTGTTATTCTTTGGCTGGGAAATCGTGAGATTGTTCTATATTATTAATAGCTAAATATAAAATTTAACAGTTAATTAAATTTTAAATATATTATCTTTAACTATTTTATGTTTCCAACTGACAAAAAATTTTTACAGGCCTTATCAAAAGTAATCTTTACCATAACTATAATATAAATATAAATATTTATTATTTTTGTTTAATTATAGGAAGTATATATTTTAAAATTTATGAAATTTGGGTTCATAAATCTTAAATCAAGCTTTTTATGCGTCCGGTATAAACGAAAGGCGATCCGGCATCGTCCCAGTAAACCGGGGGTCGGCCCGTCAGCCCAACCTGCGGCAACCCGGGCCCTCCAGGACGCTTTTCCCTCCGCTTCGGGGGATCACCTTGATTTGAGTTCCAATACGATCGGTAAGGGCTCCCACGTGGGATATCAGGCCGATGGTCTTCCCCTCCACCCGGGGGAGTTCGGCTAGGGTGCTGACGGCGATATCCAGGGCCTCCTCGTCCAGGCTTCCGAAACCCTCGTCTAGGAAAAGCGAGTCCATCTGCACGTTTTCGCTGGAGAGAAAAGAGAGACCAAGAGCGAGAGAAAGAGAGACGATAAAACTTTCTCCTCCGGAGAGGGTGCTGGTGGGGCGTTTCAGACCGCCTTGAAAATTATCCACGACGTTAAATTCGAGGGGATGGTCATGATCCTGGCACAAAAGATAACGACCGGACATTTTCCTGAGTTGAATATTGGCCTGCCGCACCAGGAGGTCGAAGGCCAGGCTCTGGGCGAAACTCCTGAACTTCTCGCCGTCGGAGGATCCGATACGCTTGTTCAGGGCCTCGTAACGCTGATACACCGACTCCTGCGCCCTCACCTTCACTATCTTCTCGCTTTGACTGACTTTCAGCTTTTCATTGTCTTGAAGCCTCTGCTTAAGGGAACCGATGTTCTCCTGGAGGGTTTTCTGCCGCTCCTGGAGCTCGCTCAACTCCTCTTCCAAAGTTGAAAGCGGCAGCTGAGTCAAGTTTTTATCTTTTTCCAACGCGAGATCTTTGGATTTCTGAAACAAAAGAGATTCGATTTTGGTCTTCCTTTCGGAAAACTTGCTTTTTTTATCCTGAAGCTCCCGACGCCTCTCTTCGCTCAACCTCGCCTCTAAAAAGACGGTTTCATCGGTAAATCCCTTCTTGTTCAGAGTCGAACTGAAAGATTTTTCCTTCTCGAGGAGTTCCGTTTCGGTTTCCAATGTTATGCGACCCAATTCAGAAGCCTGAGCTTCCAGAGCCTTCAGGTAGGAGGTTGAATCGGTGAATTGTTTTTGAAAATTTGATTTATTCCGCATCGCTCTTTCAATTTCAATTCTTATCCCATTCTCCTCCTGATCGGGTATTTTGTCTCCAAAAATGGCTCGTCTTGCCGCTAAAATATCGGCATTTTCAGTATTCAGACGAGTAATTTCTCGTACCGCTTCATTGATTTTTTCAATATTGTCTTTAATCACCTTTTCAGTTTCCCGAATCCTGGCCTCAGCATCGCCTATATCTTTTTCAAGCGCCAAGCGCTCTGATGTTAAATTTTGAAAAGTTTTCATCCGCTGCTCGAGTTCGGAAAAAATACGATCAACGGACAAATCTCCGTCTAATTTATGGCCGAAGAGCGAAAAAGATTGATTAACGGCTGTTTTCAGATATTCTAAAGCGGTCTCCGTCTCAGTCAAGTCATTTCGCGACTGTTCAATATAACCGTCAATCTTTTCAATCTCCTCTTTTACTTTTGACAACTTTTCGGCAAGAATTTTACCCTCCTCATAAGTATCCTTTAGCGCATCGCTATAACTCTTAAAATTAATTTCCAGTTGGGCGCTTTTGGAAATGATCTTATCCAACGTTATTTGTTGATTTTCAATTTCTAACTTACGCTTTTCTAAAATTGATAATAACCCGGGATCGTCAATAGATAGATGCAACTTATTTAGGGAAAGGAAAAGTTTATCCTTTTTTTGGTTGGCGATTACATTCAACTCGTTTATGTTTAATTCCAGGATAGCCAACTCTTTTTGATCCGAAGCCTCTTGTTTCTGAAGATCCTGAACGATTCGCTCTAATTTTAGACGTTCTTTCTTTTCATGGGCTATCTTTTGCTCGCCTTCTCCCAATACGGGCGTATTTCCCGCCGCGTAAGGATGCTCGAGACTACCGCAGAGCGGACACGGCGATCCATCTGTCAAATTCGCTCTATGCTCGTTAAATGAAAGTATCTTCAAAGATAATTTATGATTTTCCTCAAGCAGTTCGATTTCCCTGACCTTGGCTTCGAGAAGATCAAGTTTGGCGGTTAATTCTACCTTGACTGTTTCAATTTTATCTTTCAAGACGGAACAGTCTTTGATTTTCTGATCTTTTGAAACATCATAGGTGTTCAAATCTCTTAAATTTTCGATGATATCATCGATATAAAATTTAGATTTTTCTAAAGAATCCTTTTCGCCGTGGTAATACGCTATATCTTTGCCTTTCAAAATTACAAGCAGCTCGGATTCAATTATCTTCAACCCATCCTGGCAACGAAGACGCGCGCTTTCATTCGTCTCAATCGGTTTTTCCAAAGCTGTCATGGAATTTCGCTTTTCCAGGCGCGCTTTTTCAAACGAAGCTATATCATTACAAATCTTTATCCTTTTATTAACCATCTGCAGGTACTGCGCTGATTCCTGGCGCATACCCGAAAGTTTTTCTATTAAAGCCTCGTCGTCTTTAGTTTCCTGTAAAGATTTAACAACATCGTTCAACCTGTCTCTCTTGATTTTCATTTCCTTGAGGAAAGACGCGA
The DNA here is from genome assembly GCA_031276865.1 of Deltaproteobacteria bacterium. GTDB lineage: Bacteria > Desulfobacterota > Desulfarculia > Adiutricales > Adiutricaceae > JAISMF01. The sequence continues at coordinate 65,016 of JAISMF010000040.1, forward strand.
GCTCGGCGTTTAAGCGTTCGTTTTCCACTGTTATCTTGATTTTTCCGGATTCTTTATTTTTTATAAGAAGAGCGTTTCCGGAAATAAGCGTGTCTTTTTCCCTGACTTTAATCAAAACAGGTATAATATCCGACTGCGCCTTAACCGCCTCGTCCAGCTTTACTTCCGACTCCTTAAATAAATCAGCAAATTTTTCATTTTCCATACGAGCGGCCGGCAGCGTAAGGTGAATTTTTTCCAGTTCATGTTGATTTTTTATCAGACGATCTCTAAGGCTTCTTACCGTTAAATATTCTCCTTCTATTTCAAATGCTGCCAGGGCTCTGGCCAATAAAGCGTCCTCCAGGGAAAACTCTTCCATCTCCCTTATCAATTCCACTTTTTCGTCCGTAAGTATTTTTAAATCGTTATTCAGTTCGTCAACGCGTTTCAGATGTATTACGGCCGCGTTTTTTTCTTTAACGTCGTTGGCCAGTTTCGGGCTTTCCGTCTCCAAATTAGCGTACTTAGCTTTTAGCTCCAGTTCCTCCTCCGGAGACAAAAGAGCGAGTCCGAGGAGATCGTTTTTTAAAAGGTCGAGTTTTTTCTCCTCATCCTTCGACGACAAGTAAACAAACTTAGAAAATCTGGAATATATATCCGTTCCGGTGATCCTTTCCAGAATCGGAGATCGGTCGCTGGGAGAAGCTGATAAAAAAGCCGCGAAGGCTCCCTGGGCGAGAAGAATCGAACGGGTGAAGTGGAAAAAATCCATGCCCGTTATTTCTTTAATTTTAGCTTTTTTAGCGGTGACCGCGGCTTCCAGAAGATCACCGGTGGAAGCGATGGCTAGCTCCTCTTTTTTGGCGACTTTTCCGGTTTTCGCGCTCCTTTTCAGGCTTAACACTGAAAGATAGGATACGTCTGAAACCTCGAAGACGACTTCGGCGAAACATTCATTTTCGTTCCTGGACATGATTTCTGTCATTCCGGTGTTGATGGCGCCCAGTCTGGGCGTTTCTCCGTAAATGGCCATGCATATCGCATCCAGAATGGTTGTCTTGCCCGATCCGGTCGGCCCGGTTATCACGAACAGTTTGTCCTGGGTGAACTGAGGATCGTTGAAATCTATCATCCATTCCCCGTAAAGGGAATTGATATTTTTGAAACGCAATGTGGAAAGACGCATATTTGATATTTAGTTAAAACCTCTGAAACCAATTTTTAATATGATTATAATTCCTGACCACGCCCTTATGTCATTCGGAGCTCTCCCCGCTTTCTTCGTAGAACCTAGTCAGAGCCTCGTTGAAAGTCTCTTTGAGAGAATCTCGACCGGCCGGTGAAACGTCCAGTTTTTCCATTAGCTTGTCGAAAACCTCCGTCACGGTGTAATCCTTTAAAGGCTTGGTGGCCGCGCTTTCATCGAAGATCGCCTCGTAGGATCTTATATTGTTGTATTTCAAGACTTCCATCCGGCTACCCTCTAGAAGGGAGTCCAATACGAGTTTCAAATCCCCCACGGGCTCCGGACTGTCGTATTGAACGTCGAGCCACGCCCCGGAGTCTCTTTTTTTCAGTCCGTCTAAAGTTTCCCTAATACGATTCAGATCCCCCCTGACCGTGTAAAGCTCCTGGAAAACAGGAACCTCGATCTCTTTGACAAGCGGCTCCGTTCCGATAAACGTCACGAGGGTCACGCTTTTTTTACCCTTCCCGCCGGAGACCTCGTTGAAACTCATATGGATGGGCGAGCCGCTGTAGCGCACGCGCTCCGATCCAGCTCTCTGGGGAGCGTGCAGGTGGCCCAGGGCCACGTAGTCGAAAACGGCCGGGAAGGATGACGGATCCACCCCTGAAAGGGCGCCGGCGTAGTAGAGCTTCCTCTCATCGTCCCCCTCGCTGGTTTTTCCGCCCGCGACGAACAGATGCCCCATGGCCACCGCGGGTATCTTCCGCCCGTCTTTAAGTCCGGCCGCCAGAACGCCCAGGGTCTCGTAGTGATCCTTCACCCCGGCCGCTATCTTCTGGTCCCTCTCCTCGATGGATTCCCCTTCGGAGGCCTTCCGGAGCACCCTGTCCTTAAGAAAGGGGGCGGCGGCGACTATGAGGACGAGCTCGCCTTTTTCGTTTTTCAACCCCACGATCTCTTCTTGGGGATTGTCCGGCGCCTCGGAGACGACATGGACGTCCATCATCCGCAGAAGCTCCCTGGGGGCGCTTAAAAAGGCCTGGGAGTCGTGGTTTCCCGAGGTTATCACCGCGTGGGAGCAGCGGCTCTTCCTAAGCCTCCCCAAAAAATTATAGTAGAGGGCCTGGGCCTCCACCGGAGGCGCGGCGCTGTCGAAGACGTCTCCCGCGACCAGAAGGACGTCCGCCCCCTCCTCGTCTATGACTTTCAAGAGCCAGTCCAGAAAGGCGCTTAGCTCCTCGTGGCGCTTTTTCACCTTCCCGAGCGTCCTGCCCAGATGCCAGTCCGAGGTGTGGAGAACTTTGAGAGGCCGACCGTCCCCCTCCCCTCTTCCGCTATGCCCGGTTATATCTCCGTTAAAAAGCGCCATCGAGCGTGCCCCGTTGGTTATATCAAAGTCCACATGAAAGCAAACATTTTATCTCAAAAACTGCTCATTCATCAAGCATTTGTAGCGAGAAAAAAGCAAAATTTATCTTGACATTTTAGCTAAATTGGTGTAGTTTTATACAGAACTAAGTTACTTACTTTAGTTTTAGATTTGCTGGAGTCAAGAAAAAGGCTAAGTCTTAATATATACACTAATAAAAAATTAAATTAGTCAAATGTATATTTATATATTTAATATAAATAGTATTAATTATATATATATTATTATATAATATAAAGTAATAATAAAATTCAAATTTTAATAAAATATAATAATATGTATTCTTAAATATAAATAAACTATATATAATAAAATAAATTATAAAATAAATTTTAATAATATAAATATAATAATAATTTTGATAGTTTTTAATTATTTTATTTTTTATCTATATTTATTCTAAAAAATTATAATAAATCTCTTTTTTGTGCATATGTAAAAAATCTATCATCAATTGTTGAACAGAGAAATCATACTATATATGGACTATTACTGCTGATTATTCAAAACATAAAGTACCTGATTTCAGAAATCAAATATAGTTAGGATTTTTGTAGTCGCATACTTTTTAAACCATTTTTAAAGAATAATCTTACAGGCAGCCCCCTTGAATTTGACTTTTAATAACATAATGTGAGGAATAATGACCCTAAAAAAACTCCCGGCTGCTGATCTGACTTTCGCCGATATAATCAGTCAGAACCTTTTATACGCCGACAAAACCAAATATATATATGACCTGCTCCAGGGACCAAAGAAAGACTATTTTCTATCCAGACCACGCCGTTTCGGGAAAACTCTTCTGCTCTACACCATGAATGAACTTTTCAATGGTAAACGCGAGTTATTCCAAGGACTCTGGATTGATGGATCGGATTACGATTTCCAAATGTTCCCAGTTATCTTTCTGACCCTCTCTTTAGAGGCTGATAGTCCTGAAATCCTTAAAAGAAATATTCTAGTCTCACTCAAAGATATTGCCCTTGATTATAAACTTAAGATTGATGATGACACACCCGGAATGTATTTCAGAAATCTTATCAGGGCCATTAGTAAAAAATCAAAAAACAAAGTCGTGGTACTTATTGACGAGTATGACACCCCGGTGACTAGTAACATGGAAAATCTGGTAGTCGCCAAGGCTAACGCTAAAATTCTACACCAATTCTTCGCCACCCTTAAAGATGTTAATGTACTACCTCTTATACGCTTCTCCTTTGTCACCGGAATAACAAGATACGCCCTAACCTCCATGGACTCTGGTGCTAACCATCTCACTGACATCTCTCTGAATCCCCAATATTCCGGCATATGCGGCTTCACCTTGGAAGATTTTGAGTTACTTTTTTCCGACAGACTGGAAATGACCCTGACAAGTCTCAAAAATTCCTTTAAGATGAAACCCACAGATACCCGGGAAGATTTAAGAGACAAAATTTTTCGTTGGTATGACGGCTACAACTGGGGAGGGCAAAGCAGAGTTCTCAATCCTTATTCTATACTTAATTTTTTTAATGAAAATTCGTTTAACAACTACTGGATCCAAAGTGGACAGCCCAACCATCTTACCGCAATGATACAGGACAAACCTGAAGATTTTTTCGAGCCAAAACTCAGATCATATCTCTCTGCTGAATTACATAAATCAGAACTTAACCATCTATCCGCCGTTCCGGTCCTCTTCCATAGCGGATATCTGACTGTGGATAAAATTATTAGCGTTGAGATAGAATCCCTAGATACCAAAGAAACAGAAATGGTTGACTCTTATACTTTTAGACTCCCCAATCTTGAAGTATCATCCTCATACCTTAATGTTTGTTTTTCATCTTATTTTAACCGAATAGATGTAAAAGATTTTAAAAACAAAGGTGCAGAGTTAAAAAATGCCATACTTTCCAGAGACGCAAAGACGGTCAGCGATATTTTTAGTAATTTATTTTCAACCTTAACATATTACCAAAGACCGTCCAGTGAAATGGAATTTCACACTGCAGTCCAATTAATCCTTATTACAATGGGTTTCAAAGTTCGAAGCGAACTCGCAGGCACAATTGGACGCATGGATTTGTGTCTTGAGTTTGACTCACAAATATTTGTAATAATTGAATTAAAATACTCTCCAAATAAAACAAAAATATCTCCTGAAAAAGAAAATGAAATTCTTGCCTCACTTGCTATGCATCTACTTCCGATTGAATTTGTAGATACGATTCTAGCCGAGGTGGCGATTAAGACATTTAATAATCATGAAATCTATCATATTGTGTCTGAGAACAGAGAAAATATAAATAATGAAACAGATAAAAACAAATATCTCGCCATAGCCGCTTTGAAATCAAACCATAAAAACGACATAAATATCGCCCTTGCTGAGGCTGCTAAAAAAAATCTGCCTCGCAATGAAATTAAAAAAGTAATATTTGAGAATACTCCGAAATCTAATCTTACTTGTGAGCAAATTGACGACATTTTAACAGAAGCTTCTCAAAAAGCCTTAAATGACATAATCCAAAAAGATTACCATGGGCCATTAAAAGTTTGGGCGAAAGAATTTATAGATATGGGGCTTTCAATATATGGATTTGGATCAAATGTTAAGGCTATTTTTGGTCCAAAATTACCTAACCATTAAACCTTTAATATTCACAATTCACTAGCACACAGTCAGGACGTTAAAAAATCTGTTTTGTTTCATAATATAGTCAAAATTCTAAAATTAAATAATTTTACTGTACTTGTCGAAAAATAATCTGATATATTAAACTATTACTCAGGTTGATAAATACTATAAACAACTAAGAAAAATGTGGGAACGCCGACCGCTAGATTTATAATTATTATACGCCATAATAATAAATTACACTCAGAACCACAAGATGCTGATAAGGATAAATTTGAAAGGAAGATAGCTAAAATCCTTTGTAGCTTACCAGAAAACTAGCTGTTAATCAAAAGTATTTTTCAAAATAAAGATGAGAATACAAAAAATCACAGCTGTTTCAATATTACTCCGGCGGATACATATTAGAAACAGCCAAGGATGAGGCCAGGTACATTGACCGACATTATTCTAACTTTTATCCGCCATGGTAATATTTTAAAACAATATACTTATGGACTGTAAGCTATCATTATTTATCCCATATTTTGTATGTTATCTCTAATCAATTCTCTTAGACAAACTTTTTCCACTTACATCATTAACCACATTCAATTCGAATTAAATTGAAGCCACAAAATTTAACATAATTTGAGTATTTTAATCACAAAATATTTTTTCATATATTTATTCATCTACTGTAGTAACAGTTTAGATGAAAATTTATTTGATGGTATTTTAGATGGCTCTATACACATAAAAATACTAAAAAATTTTCATTCACATATTGGCAGATCGCTTTCTATATTCCCATGAATATTTAATGTGATTTTTTTTGGGAACGCAGCAGGATAAACCTAGAAACAGCCGTAAGGAAGAAACATCCATTATTAAGATGCGACCAGCATACCACACCCGGGTCTAGCACCTTCGTCCGTGAAGAATGCCTTAAAACATGGATAGGTGGGATGGATGAACGGCAATTAGAAAGACGAAAGTCAGCTAATTGTGGACGCCCACGCTTCTCATCTAGCTGACAGCGGCGTTCGATCTTCGTTTTGTCGCACCTTACTGGGTCTTGCGGTATCGAAGAACTTGGTATGTAATACGGACTAGGTGGACGATAGATGAAATTTATTCGCTCTTCCCCGGGATATAGAACCTAGGAACCAAGGTGAAAACGGTAGCCAAATCTCCGTATATACGAAGCAAAGAAACTGAATGATACCTCATAGGGCATATGAAGCGCTCGAACAAAGGCCACCTTCGGGTTTGAGGAGAATGTGAGCGAAGGTTGTCGTTTAGGAGAATAATCCTCCTTGAAACTTAAAACACTGTCCGCACTCCGCGCCGGATACTCCTTCTGGGAGGAAAGTCGCATGGGCGCGAATTGGCGGGGAAGACAAAAAATAAGGCGCGGACGCTGTTTCTATGATAAGCTTCTCCGATGCCGAACCCCTTCGCTTTTGAAAAGCGCTTAAGGCGCGGAAAAGGGCTTGACGTTTTCCAAAAAGCGCTCCTCCCCCCGCCCTGAAGCCGGCGTCCGGCAGTCTTCCGGAGGGGCGCCGGAAGCGTCGATTACGCCCGCCGGAATCCAATCACGCGGGGACCGATTGGGCGTTCCCCGCCGCGGCGAGAATCTGAAAAACAACCGCCCATGAACAAACGAGCCTATCCCGCGGCGAGAAAAACGCCCCAGGCTCTTTTCATGAAAAAAAGCCCTCCCGGGGCAGGGAGGGCTCGACTGGCGGGCGCGGTTGGTTAAAACCGCGTCCGAATTCGCGTGAACTTATAGAGGACGCGTCTTACTCGACTCCGAATTTCACCCCGCTCACGAAATCGCTTTTGAGCTTTCCGGGGCTGTGGAATTCGACGTTCAAGCCCAGGCATTTGTCCGCGAACTTGCACCACTTGGCGCAGCCCTCGTTGAGTTTGGGGTTGGGAAAGACGTGGCCGCAGCCCTGGCAGCGCCTCCTGGCGTCGTCTTTGAAAAACTCCACCTTATCCCCGCAGGCGGGGCAGGTGATCTCGAAGATGTCTCCTGGCTTCCAAAATTGCGTGTTCTGTCCGGGGCACATGGTGGGCATGGCGCGTCTCCTTGGTTGGGGGCGGCGGGAAATCCCGCTCTGAAACCCATTCTATCCGTAAATATGATCACTTCCTTCACATAGATCAAGCCCCGGCGGCTTGAAAGGCCATTTTTCCGGCTAAAGCGCTGATTTTGCGGGATATTTTTTCCTTCCGCTTTCCCCGAAAAAAATTATCCCGAAAAAATCGATGAGGCGTTCGCTCCGCCGCGCGAAAGCCCTCGAAGGCTTTGGGGAAGAAAAAACGCCCCCGAGGATTTACGGGGATCCGGAGATCCCCCATCCTCCGGGGCGTCTTTGGCGGGCGCCATGGTGAAAAAAGAGAGACGAGTCCGTTCCGGCGCCAAACGGACGCTTGGACGCAAATCCCCCGCGGGGCCCGAGGGGGCCCTGCGGGGCGGCGCCTACTTCACGAAAAAGTGCAGGGAGGTGCCGTAGGCGGTCTTGTCGCAGACGACGTTCGGCTCTTTGAAAGGCTGATCCAGGGTGGCGGCGAGGATCCACTCGCCCGGGGCCAGGGGCACGAAGGTGATCTCGCCCTTGGGAGACGAGACGCTGGAATAGGCCTTGGCCTCGGGTGAGCCGACGGTCTTGTCGAAGCCCGCCGGCCGGCCCTCCACCTTCACGCCCGGGGCGGGCTTGCCGTCGAGGTAGACGACGAGGGCGAGCTTTTCGCCGGTTTTAAGGTTGTCGGGATTGCTTTTCGGAACCAGCTCCAGGGGCAGGCCCACGGGCTTGGAAACGATGGCCGCGTCAGTGGGGGCGCCCACGTTTATTATCCCCTTGGCGCTTTCGATGAAGTAGCCGCAGCTGGTGGCCCCCGGGGCCTCGTTTTTAGGCTTCATGACCCAGCCGTCCGGAGTCTGGCTCCAGTAGATGGGTTTCACGTCGGACACGAAGACGTAGCTTCCGGCCTCCACCGGATCGTTGGTGGTCCACTTGTAGTTGTCGACGGAGTCCCGGGTGATGGGGACGTCCCCTTTGGGACCCGCGAGCCTCACCTGGAAGAAGGGGAGCTCCTCCGCGGGTATGGCCTCGAAGGAGGGGAAGTCGTGTCCGTAGCCCAAAGAGAGCTTGAGGGGCTCGCCGGGGGTCGGATTGTCGGCGGAGGTCCACATGTCGTGGGCCGTAAGGCTCTGGGCGCCGAAAAGAAGGGAAAAGGCTAAAAACGCGGAAAAAAAGTTCTTCTTCATATAATCTCCATAAAAGATCGCCCCCCCCCGCCCGCGGGCGGGTTTAAAACGGGGGGACTGGTTGACGGCCGGAAACACTCCGGCCCCGTTCCGCCGTCCTCCCGCGGCGCCACGTCCGGGCGCCGCGGGAGCCAAGGCGGATGAAGCGCGGTTTACGCGGAAGGAAGGCCCCAAGCGGGCTGAAAAGCCCGTTTTCCGGCTGAAAAAAGCCCCTTGGCGGCTAAAAAAGGCGGTACGCCCGAATTCGAAGTCCCTGGCCGAAAAGACGGGGCTCGCCCGGGAAACGGAGAGCGAGAGGCGTCCCCGACCGGCGGGAGGGAGCCTCCCGGGCGGATAAGGAACCCTTAACGGGGAAAAAACGATCCGTCCGCGCCGGAATTTTTCCCAGCCCCCCCCGAGGCCGCGGCGGCGGACGATCCTTGGGGGCCGCGCGCGAAAAAAAAAGGCCCGACTCTATAAAAATAGAATCGGACCTTCATGATCGCGGCGTTGGAAAATTTTACGGCTCCGCCTAAGCCGGAGATCTTAAGGGCGCCTTCGTGGCGGACCCGTATATTAGCGTGGGATGTTTTCGTTCGCGGAAACGGAAGCAATGTAACATAAAAACGGCCGCGGGGCGAGGGAAAAATTTTAAGCTTCCCGACGGGTATCGGGGGGCGGCGCGGAAAAACCCGGGGGGAAAACGCTAAATCAGCCACAAAGGGCCGGCGGCCGGGGACGTCTTTCCGCGTCTAACGTCCCGGGCCAAACGGGGCTCCATTTCCGGGCTTGAAACCATGGGCTTCCGGAGGGTTTTTCGGGGCTTCCGGAGGGACTTTCGGGGCTTCCGGAGGGTTTCCCGGGGCTTCCGGAGGGACTTTCGGGGGAGCTTTTCCGCTTCCGATTGTCCCCGAGGCTGATCGCGCCTATAATTCGGAAAAACTGTTTTTCCGCGAAAGCCTAAAAGGAGCGACCATGGCCGGCTTCACCCTGCTCACCCTCCTGGACGACATCGCCTCCATCCTGGACGACGTCGCCCTCATGACCAAAACCGCGGCGGGGAAGACCGTGGGCCTGGTGGGGGACGATCTGGCCCTCACCACGGAGCAGCTCTCCGGGTTCAAGGCGGCCAGGGAGATCCCCGTGGTCGTCGCCGTGGCCAAGGGCTCCATGGTGAACAAGCTCATCTTGATACCTGCGGCCATCCTTTTAAGCTCCTTTCTTCCGGAACTCCTGGATCCACTGTTAATGGTCGGCGGCTCCTGGCTCTGCCTGGAGGGCGCCGAAAAGGCGCTTGAGAGGCTGGAACGGCTCCTCGAACGGAAGAGGGAGGGAAAAGAGGGGGGAAAAAGCCGGGAGGGGGGAAGAACGGAAGGCGCGGACCTGGAGAAAGCCCCGGACGCCCCGGATCCAAAGGAGGGAGGCGGGGGCGCCCCGGACGAAAGGGAGGCCCCAGCGGAAACCCCGGCCGCGGACGATCCCCTGGAGCGGGAGAAAAGGGAGAGGCTGAAAATAAGGGGGGCCGTGCGCACGGACTTCGTCCTTTCGGCCGAGATCATCACCATCGCCCTGGGAACCATCCCGGCGAGCGCGAGCTTCCCGAGCCGGACCGGCGCTTTAATCCTCGTGGGCGTCGTCATGACGGTGGGCGTCTACGGAGTCGTGGCGGGGATAGTGAAGCTGGACGATTTGGGCTTCCTGCTTTTGCGGAAACCAGACAGGGGGCCCCTGCGGAACGCGGCCGGCAAGATCTTGGTGAAGGCCGCCCCGCCGATCATGAAGCTCCTCGCGGTGGCCGGCGCCGTGGCCATGTTCCTGGTGGGGGGCGGCATAATCCTCCACAAGCTCCCCTTCTTCCATTCGGAAATCTTCCTCTCGTTCCTCGCCCGCCTGAAAGACGGCGTCCCCTTTTCCGACTCCCGGATCCTCGAATATCTGGGAACGATCTTTTTCGGCCTTATCCTAGGGCTCATCGTTTCGGGCCTCCTCGCCCTGGCCGGAAGGCTTTTGGCGTTTTTCCGCGGACGAAAAAAACTCCCGGTTTCTTGAATGTCGGGCGAAAGATAAATATAATGGAGTCCGCTTCGCGGATCCGCCCGTCCTCCGGAAAAGGCCCGCCCCCGGACGTCCTTCCCCACCTCACCCTAGGGACGCCGGAGCCCCTGGAACCTTTCGAGCCCGGGGACGCCCCCGCGGACGCCTTGGAGCCACCCGAGCCCTCCGAGCCCCTCGACGCCCCGCCTCCCCTTGGATAATTTAAAAAGACACTCCAACGGCGCCCTCCGACCCCCGGAACTTCCCCCGGCCGGAGACGCGTTCCGCCTCCGTTTCGGCGGAACCCAAGGCCCGGCCTCCGGGGATCCGCCCGGCCGCCGGCCTTAAAGCCACCACGGAGTGTTTTTTTTTATGGCCCAGTCCGACACCCGCCCCCCGAAACCGAACCAGCGCCCCCAGAGGGTGGACCCCATCCTCCTCGGGGCCCTCCTGATCCTGGCCACGCTGTTTTTGATGTTTCTGGGCCTGTCCCGGGGCTACAGCCCGTACTCCCTGGGGGAGATCTGGAGCATCCTCGCCGGAAAGATCCACGACCTTTCCGGGCACATCCTCTTCTCGCCCAGCGGGGCGGAGGAGGCCAGGATCACCACCATCTGGGACGTGCGCCTCCCCCGGCTCTTGGCCGCTCTCTTCGCCGGCGCGGCTTTGGGCCTCTCCGGGGCCATCTTCCAGGGCATCCTCCTCAACCCCCTCTCGGATCCCTACACCCTGGGCGTGTCCTCGGGCGCCGCCTTCGGGGCCTCCCTGGTCATCATCTTCTCCATCCTCCTTCCCTACGAATCCCTCTCCTTTCTGGCCTACCCCCTCGCCACGGCGGTGGGGGCCTTCCTGTGCTCCCTCGTCACGTTGTTTTTGGTGATGCTCCTGGCCTCGGACGCCGAGGGGCGCCTCCCCGCGCCCAACCTCATCCTGGCCGGGGTCATCGTGTCGGCCATCCTCTCCGCCGCCATCTCCTTTATGAAATACCTGGCCGGAGACCAGGTGAGCTCCATCATCTTATGGCTCTTGGGAAGCTTCGTGGCCAAGACCTGGACCGAGGCCCTCATCGTCCTGGGCTTCTTCCTGCCCAGCCTGTTCATCGCCCTCTTCAAGGCCATGGATCTGAACATCATGACCCTGGGTCTCAGATCGGCCGAGACCTTGGGGGTGAACACGGGAAGGACCCGGCTCACGCTTTTGGTCTCGGCCTCCATCGCCGCCTCGGCCTCGGTGTCGGTGGCCGGCATCATCGGCTTCGTGGGCCTGATCGTCCCCCACGTCGTGAGGCTCCTGTCCGGACCGGATCACCGCTCGCTTTTGCCCCTTTCCGCCCTGGGCGGGGCGCTCCTCCTGTCCGCAGCCGATCTGAGCGTGCGGGTGTGGCTTCCCGGGGAGATTCCGGTGGGGGTCTTGACCGCCCTTCTGGCCGGTCCGGCTTTTTTAGTGATCTTCCGCCGCAAAATGAGGGAGATAGCCCGTGCCTACTAGCCTCCCTCCCTTGAAGGAAGGACCCCCCGAGGGATCCGCCCCGATCCTGCGGGTCGGCTCCCTAAACTTCAGCCACGGCCCCCAGAGCGTCTTGGAGGATTTCAGCCTGGACTTCTTCGCCGGCCGCCACTACGTCATCGCCGGCCCCAACGGGGCCGGCAAGAGCACCATCCTCGATCTGCTCTCCCGCCTCAAAGAGCCTTCGGCCGGAAAAATCGAGGTCTTCGGCCGGAACGTCAAAAAATACCAGGCGGGCGAGTACGCCCGCCTCCTGGCCCTGGCCCCCCAGAGCTTCGCCTTCAACTTCTCCTTCACCGTCAGGGAGATCGTGAGTCTGGGGCGGAGGCCGTACCTGGGCCGCTGGGGGAGGCTCTCCAAAGAGGACGACTTGATAGTCGACAGGGCCATAAGCTTTTTAAATCTGGGACGTTTGGAGAACAAGCTGGTGACCGCCCTTTCCGGCGGGGAGACCCAAAGGGTGGTGCTGGCCCGGACCCTGGCCCAGAGCACCCCCATCGTCCTTTTAGACGAGCCCACGGCGTCCTTGGACGTGGCCCAGGCCATCGACCTCATGGAGAGGGTGAGGGTCCTGGCCTCCCAGGGCGTCCTGGTGGTGACCGTCACCCACGATCTGCATTTGGCCGCGATCTACGCCGACCACGTGGCGTTTCTGCGCGGAGGCCGCCTCGTGGCCGCCGGCGCCCTGGCCGAAACCATGACGGCCCCCATCCTGCGGGAGGTCTTCGAGGCCGACGCCCGGGTGGAGGAGGACGCCTTCACCGGAGGCCTCCGGCTCTCCTTTAAAAGCACGCGCTCCGGAAACTTCGGGAAAACAACCCCGGACCCGGACGCGGCGGACGAAAAACGAAACGGCGTCCCGGCCTTAAAGGAGGGCTCCCCGGAGGCGGAAGCCCCGAACGGGGGCCCCGCGGACGAAAAAGACCCGGGCCGCGGCCAAAGAGGGGGCGGAAAGCTCCGCCGAGAATGAATCCCGAGCCCGAAACGAGGGGAGGAGCGCCGGAAAAAAAGACGCCAGGGCGTTCCCTGGCGTTCCCGGGCGTCCCCGAGGCGAAGGGAGGATCGCTTTTTCCCGTCCCGCCCCGGCTTCGAAGGCCCAAAGCCCCTCCGCCCCCCCAAAAATTTTCCGTCGCGGAGGAAATCCCGCCCCTTCCGCCGCGACCGAGGCCTCCGGCGAGATCGCCCGCTAAAGATAAGGGAGGCGTGAGCGCGGGGAGGGCCGCGGGGGCCCGCGTTCCCCGGGCCCGGGGCGCGTTTTTTTTACCTTTACGCGGTTTCTTTTTCAGGGAGCTTACAGCGGCGCCATGCGATAATAATAATAAGCTTTTTTAGCGAAAACTCACTCCAATGGCGCTCCCGTCCCCGTCGGGGGGATCCGCTTTTTCAAGGGGCCCCGCCCCTTTCATCCACTTACAGAGGTATGATATGAATTACGCCAGCGTCAAGAGTAGGAGCTTATCGATGTTTTCCATTTTCCTAGCCTTCGGTCTCCTTCTGGCCGGAGTCGCCGCCCTGGAGCTGATTTTCAGCTCCGGCGCCTCCGCCTACGAAAGGAAGCCCCAGAAGCCGGCCATCGTGCTCGCGGCCTTCGGGACCACCGAGGCGTCGGCCCTTCCGGACATCCTGAACGTCCAAAAGAAGGTGGCCGCCGCCTTCCCGGACTACGACGTGCGCCTCGCCTTCACCTCCAACCAGATCAGGGACACCTGGCGCGGGAGGGCCAAAGACAATAATTATAAAAAAGCCAACCCGGACATTCCGGAGGAAATCTATAACGTTAAAAACGTGCTGGCCACTCTCGCCGACATCTCCGATGAAGGCGCCCGTTTGATCCTGGTGCAGTCCCTGCACTTCACCGACGGCGAGGAGTACACCGATCTCGCCAACCTCGTCAAGGCCTTGAGCGGCTACGACACCATGAAGCCCGTTTTGAAGCCCTTCCCCTGGCTGGGCCTGGGCGCGCCCGCCCTGGGGACCGGCGACGGCCAGCCGGCCTACATCGACGCGGCCGTGAAGGCCCTGGAGCCCTACGCGGCCGAGGCCAGGAACGCCGACGCCAGTTTGGTCCTCATGGGGCACGGAAACGAGCATCTCACCCAGAAGATCTACTCCAAACTGCAATCCGCCCTCAGGAAGGCTTACGACGACGACATCTACATCGGCACGGTGGAGGCCCCCCCCCACGCCGAAGAGATCGTTAAAGAGATCCAGGCCCGAAAGGACGCCCCCAAGAACATCCTGGTGGCCCCCCTCATGCTGGTCGCGGGCGATCACGCTAAAAACGACATGTCCGGACCCGACGCCGACAGCTGGACCAGCCAGTTCGCCGCCGCCGGCTTCAACCCCACCCCGAAGCTCCAGGGTCTGGGCTCCCTGGACGCCTGGGCCGATCTCTTCGTTAACCACCTAAAGGAGGTGGAGACCGGCGTCAAGGCCAGGCAGGCCAAAGACGAGGCGGCCGCCGCCCAGCCCGCGGAATAGCCTCTTTTTTTTCCACCATCCGTTCGCGAAGCGGAACCGGAGGGGCCTTCGGCCCCTCCGGTTCCCTTCTTTTTCGGGGAAGTCGTCATGCCCGAACGTTTTCCGGTCCTCCCGCGGATCCTCCCCTCCGCGGCCCTCGTTTTCCGGGGGGCGCTTTTTTGCGCCCTCCTAAGCCTCCTTTCGGCCCTCGGTCTTCCGTTCTCCTTAGAGAGGCTGGAGGCCCGGGAGCGTCCTCTCCGGATAATCAGCCTCTACGCCGCCCACACCGAAATCGTCTTAAGGCTGGGAAGCCGAGACGCGCTCGTGGGGATCTCCCACCAGGAGACCTACGACGGTCCGGAGACGGAGGGCTGGAAAAGGCCCCCCGCCTTTTCGGCCCAGGACGACATCGAGAAGTACTTAGCGGCGCGGCCCGACATCATCCTCGTCCGGCCCCAGCATTTGAGCTCGGCGCCCGGACTCTTCCAATCCCTGGAGAACTTCGGGGTGAAAATATGGGCGCGGCAGATAATCCACGCCGAGGATCTCTACGGCTACTGGCTGGAATTGGGAAAGATCTGCGGGAAGGATCCGGAGGCCTGGAAGATGGTGGACGACTTCAAGGCCAAACTCGCACCCCACGAGGCCAGAACCGCCTCCCGGAGCCAAAAGCCCGGGGTGTTTTTCGAGTCGATTTATAAGGAGGTGAAAACCTTCACGCCCGACTCCATCCCCATCTGGGTGCTCACGGTGTCCGGCGGCCGAAACGTGGCCGCCGACGCGTCGCCCACGCGGCCGGGGCTCATCGTGGCCGCCTACGGTCCGGAGAGGCTTTTGGACAAAGCGGCGGAAATAGACGTCCTCCTCTCCCAGGAGGGGCCCATGAACAGGGTCCCTTTGGAGGTCGTAACCGCGAGGGACATCTACAAGGTGCTTCCGGCCGTTAAAAACGGGAGGGTGTACAAGGTTCCGGAGGTGCTCGTCTCCCGGCCCACGCCCAGCATCCTGGAGGGGGTGGAGCTGATGGAGAGGCTGCTTTACCCCGGGGATCCCGTTGGCGAAGCGGCCGGGCCCATCCCCGACGCCTCCGGCGCGGCCCTTTCGGCTCCGGCGAAATAAAGGCCGTTTCGAAGCCGGGGGGGGATCCGGCGGGGAGTTAAATTTCGCCCGCCGAAAAACTCTCATGAAAAGAGAGGAAGGTTTTCGCCCCGCCGCGGGAAAGCTCCCGGAGGGGTTTTTTTAGGAAAAAAGGGGGACGGCCCCCCTTTTTTTTTCGCCCCGGCCCGCGTGGACGAGGGAGGGCCGCGGCCTGCGAAAACTTCTACTCCTCTCTGGCGGCGACCGAGCCCTTGCAGAGTTTTTCCAAGACGATGACGTTGTCGGAGAGTATCTCGGCTTGGGCTTTGAGCTTGGTGGCCGCGGCCGCGGTCTCCTCCGAGGAGGCGGCGTTGGACTGGGTGACCTTGTCCATCTCCATCATGGCCTTGGAGATCTGATCTATCCCCTGGGTCTGCTCCTTGGAGGCCTCGGCCACCTCGGCTATGAGCTGGGAGGTCTTCTGCACGTCGGCGCTCACCATGTTGAACATCTCGTAGGCCGACTGCACCAGAGACGAGCCGCTGTTGATGTTGGAGGTGGTGTCGGCGATGAGCCCGGCGGTGTTTTTCGCGGCCTCGGCGCTGCGTATGGCCAGATTCCTCACCTCGTCCGCGACCACCGCGAAGCCGGCGCCGGCCTCGCCGGCCCGGGCGGCCTCGACCGCGGCGTTCAAGGCCAAAAGGTTGGTCTGGAAGGCTATCTCGTCTATGGTCTTGATGATCTTTCCGATCTCGTTTCCGGAGACGGCTATGTGCTCCATCGCGTCGGAGACCTTCTTCATGGCCTGGGACGAGCGCTGGACGGCGTTGTTGGTCTCCTCCACGAGAGCGTTGCATTCGAAGGCGTTGTCGGCGTTCCTTTTGGTCATGGACGTGAGCTCCTCCAGGCTCGCGCTGGTCTCTTCGAGGGAGGCGGCGTTCTCCGTCGCCCCTTCGGCCAGGGAGTTGGAGGCGGAATTGAGCTCCGAGGAGGCGGAATCCACCTGCATGGCCCCCTCGGCCAGGGTGGCGACGATCGCGGTCAGGGCGCCGATTATGCTCCTGGTGACCAAAAGACCCAGGGAGACGGATAAAACGAGGCCCAGGACGCTTCCGGCCATCATGACGGTCCAGGTGCGGGTCACGAGCCGCAAGTTGGAATCGCTGAAACTGTCGCTCACCAAAGTCACGGTGTCCGCCAGGGTCTGACCCGAGGCGACGACGTCGGTGCGGGCCTTGAGCCTCTTGTCCTTATTGTCGGCGAGCTGGCCTAAAAGGGTCTGCAGCCGCTGGAGGGCGCTCATGCAGGTCCCGCTCGTCTCCAAGATGCCGTTTAGCTGATCCTTCCCCATGACCTTGGGATCGTTTAAAAGCTTCGTCGCCAGGGCGGTGATTTCCCTCACATGCTCCCCGGCCTCGTTTAATTTCACCGGATCCTGATTGAAAAAACCCTCGACCATGGCGTTGTAGAACTGGTAGGACGCCGCTTCCATATGATAGGCGATTTCGCCCTCCTCGAATGTTTCCACCGATTCGATGGAATCACCCCCGGCTCTAAGCTGGTTTTTGACCATGCTCGTTTCGAATTTTTGATACTGGTCGATGCTTTTAATCAACACGTCGACGGCTTTGGAGGCGTCCTGCCTCGCCGTCTCCAATCCATCCTTGATGGCGGGCAGTTTTTCGACTAGGTCCGTGTAGGCGTTGTACAGACTCTCGGTATCGGCCAAAAGCTTCATTATGTTCGGCTGCCGTTCGATTATATCCTCGTTATTGAGGCTGTTTTTAAGGAAAGAGAATAAATCGAGGGTCTTCCGCCGGATGTCCTGCCTTTCCTTCCAGTAGCTCTGTTTTCCGTTGTAGCCGTATTCCGCCACGGCGATTCCCTCCGCCGTGATGCTCGCGAGGAGGTTTCCGGCCGTGTCGTTGGAGGGCACGACCTTTTCCTTCACCAAAGCGGTCTGCGTCTTGACGTTGGCTAAAAAAACGATACTGACGGCGCAGACTAGAATAAAAATAACGCATACCGCGATAAAACCTAAAAATATTCTGTATTTAAGCTGCATCTTTGTCCACCGTTAAAGGCTGGCCGGAACGAAAAAGAAAACTTTGACGCCCGCGCGAAAAGTCGGGAATTGAAATCTTTTTAACACATCCATACAAAATATGTAAAAAACGGTATACGCGCGCGACCTATAAAGTAGCTTGTTTCACAACCATGAAACCGCGGGTGCTTTTCGCGTAAGAGTCGACTATTTTAAATTTATTATTCAAATTTGACTACCGGCGGGGGATCTCGTCTCCACGCGCCGGATCAAAAAAATCCGAACCCGTATGGAAAACCGTTTACGGAAATCTTCATCCGCCCACCCCATGAAAACGGCGTTTCATCCGTTCCGGCGCTTCACCCTCCATATCAAGGGCGAAAGCGCGAATTAGCTAATAAAAAGTTTATCATCCGTTTTTACTTTTATCCAGTAGGATGGCTTAAAAAAATTTTTATAATTATTTATTTTTATTTCATAAAATTTGTTTTTACCGTATAAACCGCCGGTCCCGCGGATTTTAAGCGCGGTTTATTTTTAAGGGAACTTGATTTTTTGATTCCGGTCAAAATAAATAAACCCTTCATTTTTTCCGATGTTTTCCGGCGTCCGAAATAATTAAACGCCAAACAGGCGCGTTTTCCCTCTCCGCGCGGGAAAACGCGCGCGACCGACGCCGGAGCCTCTCCAAAGGAGCGCCGAAAGGCGGCTTTTAACAATTCGCGGATGAAAACGCCTTAGCGACGGGCGCCGGAATCGAAGCGTAATTTTTAAATTTTACCCGCGCCCGTTTTTTCGCTTTTTTCGCGGCATACGGTCCATAAAGCCCGCTGGAGCCGGAAAGCGGCTGGTTTAAAAATTTTCCAAAAAAGCGAAACCGCGAAGCCGGATGTTTAAAGGGGCGGATCTTCCCCCGCCCGTAAATAACGGGGTTTTTCCGTTTTTTTCCGCCACGTTTTTCGGAGGCTGTCATCCGCCACGTTTACGTAAGTTTTTCCTATGAAATACCAACGGATATTTCCCATGAAATACCAACGGATATTTCACGCGGGCGGGGAGGACGCCCGCGACGCCGTTCATGAGCGTTTTTCCCCGGATCCTTTCCGCCTTTGAAAACCGGCGAAAAAAGTTGTAAAAGTTAAAGGTCCGGGGACCTTCAGGCCCCCAAGTTGTCTGGAAAGCGGACGGAAAAATACGTAGTGCCGGAAAAACACCACATACCGGGCCCCTTCGGGCCCCCCCGCGGACGCGTGGAGGCGGGAAGGAAACCGGAGTCCAAACCGGAGCTCTGGGCCCTGGTGGACTGCGCCTGCTTCTACTGCTCCTGCGAAAGGCTTTTCCGGCCGGATCTTAAAGACAAGCCGGTGGTGGTGCTCTCCAACAACGACGGGGGGATCGTGGCCATCTCGCCCGAGGCCAAGGAGCTGGGCTTTAAAAGGGGGGATCTGTACTTCAAAAAAGAAAAGGAGCTGAAAGCGGCCGGCGTGGCCGTTTTCAGCTCCAATTACGCCCTCTACGGGGACATATCGCGGCGGGTGGTTCAGACGATGGAATCGGTGGCGCCCGTCGTGCTCCAGTACTCGATCGACGAGGCCTTCGTGCCCTTCAACCGGACCCTGGCCTTGTCGGCCACGGAGGTGGGCCAAGTCCTTTACGACCGGGTGCGCTCCTGGGTGGGCGTGCCGGTGCGGGTGGGCTTAGGCCCCACCCGCACCCTGGCCAAGTTCGCCAACCACTGGGCGAAAAAGCTCTCCGGAGTGTTAGCGCTGGAGGCCGGAAGCCCGCTTTTGGCGGAGCTTTTGGCAAAAAGCCCCCCGGGGGACGTCTGGGGGATGGGGCGCCGCTCCGCGGCGAAGCTGGAGAAACGGGGGATAGACACGGCCCTGAAGCTTAGGGACATGGATCCATTGGAGGCCGGAAAGCTTTTAAGCGTGACGGGGCGGAGGACCGTCATGGAGCTTCGGGGGATCCAGTGCGTGACGGACGATCTCTCTCCGTCCTTCCGCAGGACCATGGTCTCCAGCCGCAGCTTCGGAACGAAGATAACGGACCCCGAGGCCCTGGCCGCGGCCGTGGCGGGCCACGCCGCCACGGCCGCGGAGAGGCTCAGGAAAGAGGGCCTGACGGCCCTGGGGCTCACCGTCTTCATCGAGACCAGCCGCTTCGGGAGGGATCCCTTCCAGGGGGGGGCCTCGATCGAGCTCAAAAGCCCGACGAGCTCCGCTCTGGAGCTCGTCGCGGCCGCCAAGAAGGCTCTCGCCTCCTGCCACGCCCCGGGAAAGCTCTACGCCAAGTGCGGGATCATGCTCCACGATCTTTTCAGCGCGGAGGAGGCCCGGCGCATGGACGGAACGCTCTTCGGCGGGGACGAAAGGGAGAGGACGGAGGGGCTCATGGGCGCCATGGACCAAATCAACCGCAAGTACGGGAAAAAAACCGTCCGCCTCGCGGCCGAGGCCGGAAAGAAGGCCTACTGGGATCTGCGCCGGGACAATCTCTCGAGGATCTCCACCACGGACTTCGATCTGCTGCCCCTGGTCTCGGCGGGGCGGGGCCGCTAAACTTTGTGGACGACGTAGGTCACCACCCCCCAGATCACGGCGCCCTCGCTCTCGGTTATGTCGAACTCCGGATACTCGGGGTTGTCCGGCGTCAGATAAACCCTCTCGTCTTTGACTTTGAGGCGCTTCACCGTGAGCTCGCCCTCCCAGGCGGCCACGACTATCCCCCCCGATCGCGCGGCCTTGGAGCGGTCCACCACCAACAGGTCCCCGTCCCGGATCCCGGCCCCGTTCATGGAGTCCCCCCGGACCTTCAAAAAAAAGGTGGCGGCCGGGTTGCGCACCAGGAGCTTGTGGAGGTCCAGATGCTCCTGGACGTAGTCCTCGGCCGGCGAGGGAAAGCCGGCCGAGACCGGAACGAAGAAAAGGGGGGCCCCCTCCTCCTCCGCGGCCCTGGTCTCCGGAAGAAAAACGGTGAATTTCAAAACCTTGAGCCCCAAGAGATCCATTTCAAGCTCTTTTCACGGCGGAAAAACAAAGACGCCCTCCCCGGGGAGGGCGCCGTTTTGGGTAAATTTCCGGCTCCGGCCGGACTTTTCCAGCTTCGGCCGGCGCCTTCCCCTCGGCCCGCTCGAAGGGTCTTTCAGCGAGGGGGGGTCTTTCAGTGCAGGCTGGCGCCGGGAGGCCGTTTAATCAGGGAGTCCAGTCCGGCGGCCGACTCGCCGGCCATCTTCCGCATCTCTTCCAAAAATTCGCCGCTCCGGTAGAATTCCGGATCTTTTTTAGGGCGGACGCCCGCGTCCAGCTGGCACTCGATCCAGTAGGCGTCGTATCCGCGGCTTTCCAGAACCAAGGCGGCGTGCTTCCGAACCATGAAGGATATCAAAACCAAAGGCGGGTAGCCCTTCTCAAGGAGGATGGCGTCCAGGGACGGCACGGCGAGCGGAGCGTCCCGGGAAGCGGGGTCGGGGAAGAGCAGCCTCCCCGAGCCGGTCAGATCCTTAAGCTCGGTTAAAAGGAGCAGGGCCTGCTCCGGAAGGGGGATCCGGTGGGAGGCGAGCCTGGTGGGGAGATACGCGCTATCGCCGACGCGGACCCAGGCGGGGGCGGTGAAGATCTTGTTTTCGAAGTCGACGTCCTCCCACCCGGACGAAAAGAGGATGGCCGGATCCACCAGGACGTACGGAAAAAGGCGAAACGCCAGAGACGAAAGCGGATGATCCGAGATGGAATCCAGGACTTTGAAATAGTCCGACAGACTGAAAGCGCCCCGTAAAACGCGCTTTCCGGGAATTTGAGCCATTATCCGCTCCTCGGAGCCTCCTAAAAGGGCCCGCGCGTCCCCCTTTTGAAAAAAACCGGGCGATAAAAGCCGGCTTCCGCGTCAAATAATCCGGCGCGGAGGCGCGGCCGGCGAGCGCGCCGAACGTCCGCGCATGTCCGGTCCCCGTCCCTTTCTCTCGAGCGTTTCGGAAATATCCTCGCCTCCCTCCCCGGGGACGGAGGGAGGAGAGTCCGTCCGCCAGGGGGCGCGGCCGTTTTCGGCCGAATCAGCGAAGGCCCCGGCGTTTCCTGGAAGATCCCGGACCCCTCGACAAGCTCCGCGCCCTTCCATCCGGCATCCAGCGGCGCGTCCGCAAGCGCCGGGACGATGGGGAATAAACGAATAAACGAGGGATACCCATAAAGAAAAACGCGAGGAGCGGATGACCCTCCGCGCTTACGTTTTCGCTTTCGCCGAAAGGATCGCTCACGCGAAAGGCGTTTCGGGAAGAAGGTTAGACATTGGGGGGGTCTGAATTTTTTTTTCTGGTGAAACTCCTCCATCATCGGGCGTTTGGCGGTCGGCGCCCGAAATTAATCGCCATAAATCGAACTTTCAGCGGAACCTAATAGTAAGGCTTTAGGCCCCATGTGTCAAATGAATTTCCGAAGCCGCGAAAAGCGTTTGGGCCCGGCGCGTAAACGGAAAAAAGGCGGACCTCTTCTTCCCTGACGCTGTCTTTTCCCCGATATTTAACCGGAGAGGCTTATCCCGCGGACGAAATCAGCGCGGCTCGCCGCGCTGATTGTATGTCCATCGGCTACCTGTAAGTATGAAATAGATATTGTTATAGTTTAAAAATTATTAAACACATACAATAGCATTAAAACTATTTTTTTAAATTTAAGACTTAAATATCATAAATAGCAATAATTAATAAACAAACAATCGAACGCGGCTTAGCGACAAGAAAACGCTCGACACCTCGCGAGGATCTGAACCAAGCTGAAAAGCGCGCTATCGCGGAAAAAAAATCGTTATGCGTAGTTAAATATATTTTAGTATCACAGTCTTTATAACTCTATTTATTGGATAAACAGTCTTTTCTTATTTTATCTTGTAATTCTAATAAAATATCATAATTTCTTTTTTCACTATATTAGATACTATATCTATATTTATAAATGTAAATTTATGATCAGAATATTTTTCTAAAATTAAGAATTTTTCAAAAGCAGTACGGAATATTTGTTCAATTTTATCGGCATAAACATCACTATATGTATTTTTCGTATCTTTAACTTTTTCTTTATCTTTCATTAAAAATATTCATAGTAATAATAATATATTTATATATATTATATAATACGATCACACATGTTAATAGATAAATTATCTAACGACCTAAAGCCGCTCATGCGGAATTCATTCCACCAATCAATACCGGAAAGCTGGCCGTCAGCGTAAAGCGCGGAGGCGGACTAATCCAGATCCCCCACGCGAACTTATCGACTCCGCGCCGCGTCCCCGTCCCGAGCTCAAGACCTCAAGGCCCGCCCGGACCGGAACGGCCGCATCCTGTTGGTGGTGGAAAACTCCGTCCCTCGCCGCTTTTCCACTTTTTCCAAACGCCCCGCGTTTCATCCCAGGTCATGGAAAAATGCGGGAAATAAATGGAAAAATGCGGTGTTATCAATATTTTATACATATTTTAAAATTTTAAACTTTACTGTAGCGCTCATCTTCTAAAACGTCGGTGGAGCCTTTTTTCCGAAAAAACACCCCGCCGGCCGGTCCTTCAGAACCCCCTCTTTTTCAGAAAGTCAGCGAATTCCGGAAACCTCCTCAGGATCTCCACCTGAACCCAGCCTTTCACGGCCCAGCTCCCGGTCCTGAACTCCTCGAAAAGCTCCAGGAACTCACCTTCAGGGAGATATAAGGGATCCGTTTCGGAAAAAGAGGCCGAAAAAGCGCCCTCCATCCTTCCCGCCGGACGCTCGCCACCGATATTTTCGGCGGATTTCCCCGCCCCCCCTCCGGCCGGACGGATCGGAAATGGAGGATCCTCCCCGCCTTCGCGCCCCCCGCCTTGAAAAACCCCGTCTTTAAACATTTCCTCGCCGGAGATCCCGCCTGGCTCCATTTCCGACACCCTCGACTCTCCGGAGAAATATCGGCCATCCTCCGCGCCAGACGGGTATGGAGCCTCCGGCTCCCTTCCGCGGCCCCTTGAACCGCGGGACGTCTCGGCCGGGAAAGCCGTTTCCGGAGAGCCGTGGTTTTCCCTGGAATCCTTCTTCTCCGGAAACTCCCTCACGCCTCCGAATATCAGACGGTCGGCGGAGACCCGGAAAAGATTGGCGGCGTTCACGAGCCAGGCGGAGGGAACGACCCCCCTGGCCCTGGCCGTGGAAATTGAGGAGCGGGCGAGTCCCAAAAGAACGCTCAGATGAGAATCGGAGCGGGTTCCGGCGGCCGAATGCAGTCGCTCCAGGATCTCTCCCGCGGCCCGCGTCGATTCCCGGGTGACTCCATCCACGAGGCCCTGGGCGTCGGTCCCTCTGATTTGTCGCATATCGCACCATTTATGAACGCTTTATTAGCGTAAAACAAGAGCCGTGAATTGTTCGCAAATTGTTTCACAATTTGTGAAAATAGTTCACTAATACCGTCATAATTAGTGAACGCCTTTTTTCACATTCAACCAGCAAAGATATTTTCGTTCAATACTTTTGACGCCAATAAATCAGGTTGTTTTCCCAACCTGAGCTCTTTATCGAAAAAGAGCGGCGGCTTCCGGATTTTACACCCCCCTCCCCCCGGTTGTTTTCCCATGAAAAGCCTTCGAGGGCTTTCAGGCCACGGGAGGCGCACCCTCATCGATTGTCAAGAGAGTTTTTTTGAAAACGCCTTCCCCGTCCGGACCCGCGGCCGGATCGAGCTTTCTTTCCAAATAGTCGAACGAGGAAAATTTTCCTTCCCTCCGTAAAGTGAAGCAACCCAATGATAAGTCAAAATAAACGTTTTATTTTAATTTAGCTATCTAAATTTTCTTCATTCCAGCGCGCGATATTATTATCGCTAAAGATTATATGTTAAATATAATATTATATTTTAATTAATATATATATATATATATATATATATATATATATATAACTTATAACTTCCGATGGTTTTCAAAGGCGTCCGTCTCGTTCCGCGGCGGCGGAGCGGTCCGGAAAATAACAAAACCATTCAAAAAAAATCACCTTGAAAACGCCTCGTAATTCGCAAAGATTCCCAGGGGACAGTCCCCTTCCTCGCCGCTCATACTTCCTCACGGCCTTAAATTCCGTTCCGGAGATGACGGCTCGCTCCCGTAGATGAAAAATTGAGCCTCCATCCCTGACAACTCTTCCCTGGAAATATTTTTCGCGGCATTTTAAACCGGCCCGGCCCCCTCCTCCTTTCCGCAAGTTCCGCGGGTCGCCCGGGGCCGTGGCTTCCGGAGTGGAAGCGCCCCTCCCCCCGCCCGCTTCCCAACGGAGGGCTCAGAATTTAAAAAACCGTCCCGCCTAGTCGAAAAGCTCCCTTCCCCGGGATCGGCCGATCCCAAAAAAAGCCCCTCCGGAAAAGGCGAGGCTTTTTTGCGAAAATAACACCTTTAAAAGGGACGGACGGATCTTCCGGCCGCCGGATGAAAATCCCATGGCCCGTCAGTCGGCGTCGTAGGGTTTTATCACGTTCTGGGGGGTCCCGGCCAGAAACCGCCTCACGTTTTCCGCGGCGATGTCTATCAGGCGTTTTCTGGCCTCCATGGGCGAAAAGGCCAGGTGCGGGGTTATGACGCAGTTTTTAGCGGAGAGGAGTGGGTTGTCCGGTCTGGGAGGCTCGTCGATTAAGACGTCCAGTCCGGCGGCGTAAACCTTTCCCGAGTTCAAGGCGTCGGCCAGATCCCGCTCCACGATGAGGCCTCCTCGGGCGGTGTTGATTATTATGACCCGATCCTTCATTCTGGCGATTAGATCCTTGTTGATGTAGCCTTCCGTCTCGGAGGTCAGGGGAACGTGGAGGGAGATGACGTCCGAGGTGGTTATGAGCTCGTCGAAGCTCACGATGTCCCCCAGATCGTTCTCGTCGTAGGGGGGGAAATCGCTGTTGAAGGCGACGACCTTCATGCCGATGGCCTTGCAGATTTGGCCGGTGGTGTGACCAATGGCCCCGTAGCCGATTATACCCATGATCTTCTTGTCCAGCTCGATTATAGGGAAATCCCAGTGGGTCCAGTCGGGATGCTTCCTCCATTTGTCCGTGCGGACGACATCGTCGTGGTGGCCAACGTGGCTGCATACCTCTAAAAGGAGCGCTATGGCGTACTGGGCGACGGCCTCCCTGCTGTACTCCGGAATGTTGGTGACTGTTATATTTTTTTCTCCGGCGTAGGATACGTCCACCACGTCGTAGCCCGTGGTGAGGATCCCGATGTAGCGCAGCTTGGGGAGCTTGTCTATCAGATCGTTTCCAAGCGCCGTGTGCTTCAGCATTACGAGTTCCGCGTCTTTAGCCCGTTCGATCACCAGTTCTTCCGGAGTGCGGTCGAAGATGGCGATTTTGTCCACGGTGTTCTTAATCGGATCCCAGGATAGATCCCCAGGATTTACCGTCGAGCTGTCAAGGATCACTAAATTTGTCATAGTCACTCCTCTTAGAATTCAGACTGTTAAAAATTAAGGTATGAAAAAATTTGTAAAAATATTAAGTCGCTGGATCGTTCATTTCCGGTTGTTTTATGTTTAAAACGATGTTGTCCATGCACCGTAAGCAAATATAGCGGATGAAAATGATCAAAAGACAAGCGGATGTCGCAGACGAAAAGAAAATAATTGACGAAAAAATGGGAAATCATGATTCCTTCTAAACTATAAATCAGTAACTCCTAAGAGTCAACTTTATCACCTGGTTGTAACTTCGAGGCTTTAATTGCTACTTGTTTATAAGCGGTTACAAAACAGGTACATTTTTATGACCAAATGGAAAGTCAAATGTGAGATTCATAGCTTCATCGCCTGTTGTAGAGAGTTTTATAACCTCGGAAACGCTTTTCACAACCGCTGAGAGTTTTAGTTCATTAATTGACATGGATAATTCTTCCTTTTATTTAGATCATGGATTTAAAATATAGATTGTGATACATACATAATATTACTAATAATAATCTAAATAAACAAAAGTAAAAAATAATTATTTAAATTTTTATGAATAAATAACACAAATAAATGCAAATAAAAACCATAAAACGATGAATTATATAACATAATTGATATTTTTAGTTCAAAATTTGAATTTAAAATATTTAATTTTATAAAATTTAAGCAAAACTAATAAAAATTTGTTATTTTTAAATCTTAAAAAATTGCATTTGCCTGATGGTTTATGGTAACCTCACTTATTGAAGGCTTTAATCCTTTAGCCTTCAGCTTCCTGGATTATCGTTACTATGGGTTATGGACTAAAACCTGCTATGTATAGAATCCTGTTGAAAAACTGGATTTTTTAGAATTTCTCTCAAGGAACTAATGTAAAAATAAATTTGATTTACTTGTTGAATTTGATAAATTTGGATACATTATGAAATTTTATCTTGAAACTAGCATATTTAACCGTTATTTTGATGTTGATCCGATTTTACATCCTGCTACTGTTCAACTTTTCAAGGAAATCGCTGCTGGCAAATTTGAACCTTATACTTCAGTGTTTGTAACTGACGAATTAGAAGCTGCCCCTAAAGATAAATCTGAAAAAATGCTCAATCTGATACCAAAATACAAAATAAAAGTGCTTCCTAAAGATCCTAATGCAGTTCTTATAGCTAATTTATCTATAGACAATAAAATTATTCCAGAAAGATACAGAATGGATGCTATGCACATTGCTTTATCTACAGTTAATGGTTTAGATAAAATTATAAGTCTAAATTTTAAGCATATTGTTAAAGATAAAACTCGAACTTTTACTGCATATATCAGTACTATTTATGGTTATTCTGTTATTGATATTAAATCACCTATGGAGGTAATTGATAATGACTAATTCAGATGCTAACGATGATTGGATTCATAGAGTACGTATCGAAATTTATGAAAAAACTAAGAATATGTCTACTGATGAATTTTTAGAGTATTTTAGAAGAAGTGGAGAAGAAACTGCTAAAAAATATGGCTTTACTATTGAAAAACCTTTAGATGAACAGAAAAGTTGAAAAAGACGTAGTAAATAGGTTCTTACAGCGATAATGAGTGTATTCTTGTACACCATTGAAAATGAGATTGATGCTATTCATTTGGATTATTACGAAAAAATTAAACACATGTCTAGCAAGGAACTGTTTGCTTATATTGAAAAAGAAGTAGCTCAAATCAATGATAAAGATGAATTCAAATCTATCGTAAGTATTGATGAACAGATTGTAATTAGAAAAAAAAAGTGATTGGACATAACATCATTTCAAGGAATTCTCTGCATAGTTACGATGATACTAGAATTTCATTGTTTCAAAATACAATTATCGAAATGAATAAAGGAAGATAAATGAATATACTTGTAATTGGGAATGGATTTGATTTAGCACATAGACTACTAACAAGGTATACTGATTTTTTGAAGTATTGTGATAATTATGAAAGGAGAAATTCAATTTCTCATGATTAAGAATACAAAAAAGAATTCTCTGAATTTATTAAAGATAATATATGGCTTACTTTTTTTCAAAACTCAAAAGACAATCTAAATACTAATATTAAAAATAATTGGATAGACTTTGAAAATGAAATTGCAGAAATAATTAACAGTATTCATGATGCTATACCAAAAATAGAATTGTATGAAAAAAATGTTGCTAAAAAAGTTGTTTATCTTGAATTTAAAAAAAATGATATAAAAGAAAAACTTATCTCATTTTTATTATTAATTGGCAAGAAAGATAATAACTTGGATTTTAAATATAAAATAGAAGATAAATACACAGATAAAATATATTTACATTTGAAGAGTTTTTATATTCACAATTTAGAATATTTGTTCATGCATTTGAAATATAATGTTTAAAAATCAATAATCTTTCAAATATTATGTCTACATTACAAAAACCATTATTACGAGAAAAATATATATTAAAATTTGATTGTATACTTAGTTTTAATTATACAAGTATTTATGAACTCTTATATGATAAAAATAATATTAATTACTGTTATATACATGCAAAATCTCAAATTGATAAAAATGAAACATATTTAGTATTCGGAACAGACGATAATTTACCTTTAGATCAAATAAGCTGTAATTCCCCTTATTTTTTGCCCCAACAAAAAAAAATTAAATCCTTCACATAATATTAAAATAGATAATCATACAAAAAGACCTTATAGTATATAGTATAAATTACTATGTGCTCGAACATTTTAAAATTAACCTTGGTTTATTCC
>JAISMF010000073.1 GCA_031276865.1 Deltaproteobacteria bacterium
AGGACTCAAGGATCAGTCCATTGACTCAGGGCTGAGTAAGGAGTTCAAAATGTTAGTTTCGGATCGCGATCAGCTCAGAGTCGAATTTGGTCGGGAACTAGGCCTGGAGCAAGGCCTGAAGCAAGGTCGTCTTGAGAATGCCCGGAAGGTCGCCCTGAAAATGCTGGCCGCCAATAAGCCTTTGAGCGAAATCGTTGAGTACAGCGAGCTGTCGGAGCGGGAGGTGCTCGCCCTTCGCGGCGGCCCGTCGGAGTAGGCGTTCGGGTAGGCTGGTTCCCTCGTCCGGAACCGTCATTTCAGCCCCGGCCGCCTTGGCGGAAAAATGGGCGTCACGCCGTCCGTCTCCTTATGGCGTCGCCTTGGCTGGGCTGATGTCGGCCCTTGGCCGGCGCGCGGAGCTTTACTGAATGGCCGCCTCGGATAGCGACGGTCATTTCGCAAGGTTTTCGTTAAGGCTGAGCTTTAAAGAGCTTAACGAACTGGCGGAGGGCGCCCGCCAGGCCCGGCGACGCGGTAAAAAATAGCGAGAAAGGCGCGTTCGCCTGGATGGGTGGAACCTTTCCAAAGAGGACAAGTCCGCCTGTCACCGTTTCGCTAACTTATTGTTGAGGCTCGAGGAGCCGGAAAGCCGGAAAATTTCCGGTCCATCCGGCCGCGCCCCGCCCGCTTCGAAAAGCCTTCAAGCCCGGATTATTTTTGGTCCGGGCGGTTTTTTTCGGACGGTTCACCCACGTTTGGCAAAAGCGCGGGGAGCCTTCGCGCGTTTTTTCTATACCGGGCTTTAAAAATAAAGAGAGCGCCCTGGGCGCTTTTTAGGTCTTTAAAGCCCTTCGCCTTAAAGCCTTTCCGACGGCCGGCCGGTGTCGCTTCTTGGAGCGGATGGGGGGAGCTTTCGGGGAACGGGATTTTTTCGGATCCTCATTGGAAGATTTCGGCCGCGCTTTTCGCGAGGCTTTCGAGATAGGTCTTAACCGAGTCCGCGCCCAGGGTTCTGGTTTCCAGGGTTTTAAGGAGCAGGGCCACGGAGTTTCGCAGAATCTCCATGGCTCTTTCCGGGGGTAGGGTTTCCGCTATCTCTTTTAAAATTTTCAGGTTTCCGGAGAGGTTTAGCCAGACGGCCTCGTTTCCGGAGAGGCTGCCTCTTTCTATGAGGCGGGCGGTGATGGCCGCGGCCGGGCGAAGGAGCGGTAGGGGCCCCTCGCCATCGCTTTGGAGGAGGTCCCGGCAGTTTTTCCCGATGTAGCCGATGAAGCCGGGGATCCTCCCCGGAGAGACGCTGCGCCGCTCTAAAAACTTCAAGGCCAGATCCCGGGCGATGTTTAAGGCCAGGGTCTCCTGGGCTCCATCCCCTCCGTATTTCCTCTCCACGCGCTTAAAACCTCCCTTCCCGCCCCCCGAGGCCAGCTTAGGCGTTTCCCATGAGCCTTCCCAGGGGTTTCAGAGGGCTTATGTTGTCGCAGATGAACTTGATGAAGGCCGTGGCCGGAACCGCCACCACCATGCCCGCCCCGCCCCAGAGCCAGCCCCAGACGAGGAGGGCCAGAAGGGAGGTCAAAGGGTTGAGGTTCACGCTGCGCCCCAGTATTTTCGGCTCCACGAAGTTTCCCAAAGCGAAGGTGAGAACGGTGAGTAAGGAGAAGGTCCAGAGGGCGCCCGCCCAGCCCAGCTGGAGGATGGCGATCAAAACGGGAAACAGAACCGATATTATGGGCCCCACCGTGGGGATGAAGTTGAGGATGAAGGCTAAAATGGCCCAGGTGGCGGCGAAGTCCACCCCGAAAAAGAGGCAGACGCCGCCGGTCACGCTTCCCTGGACCATGCTTAAAAGGGTTTTGGCGAATATGTAGCTCTGCACCTGCCTGCCGATGGACTCCACGGCGGAGCCGAGCTGCCTTCCCCTGTCGCCGGGGAAGCATTTCTGGAGCGCCCGGGGGAAGCGGGGGAGGGCCGGCAGAAAGTAGAGGATGAAGATGATGGTGAGGAAGAAGTAGCCGGTTAGAGAGAAGAGCTGGTTTAAAAGCCCGGAGACGATTCCGGAGATTCTCACGCCGGAGAAGACGTTTCTAAGGGTGTCGGCGGTGACGAAGTTGAACTTCCGGCTCCGGAGATCCATGAAGTTTTGCGTCATGAGGTCGAATTTGGACTTGTAGCGTGGAAAGCCATCCTGGAAGGCGGAGAGGCTGGAAATCACGAAGTTCACGGCCAGGATTAAAAGGAGCACGACCAAGGTGAGCGTGAAAGCGATGGCCAAGATCCTGGGGACCCTCCATTTCTGGAAGACCTTCACCAGAGGATCGCAGATGTTGGCGATGAAAAAGGCCAGGATCATGGGCAGGAAGATGAACTGGAGGGTTTTGAGGATGAGGCAGAGGAGGCTCAAAATGGCCAAGGCCAGAAAGAACTTCAGGGAAAGCTGCCTTTGGCTGGCGGCGTAGCGTTTGCGGCTGGTTTCACTCATGTTATATATTTATGGTTAATTTACCATTATTATACAAATACGCATATAAAAAGAGATGATTAATATTCAGGGCGTTCTCCGGCGCTCCGGAAGGCGGAAAAGCCCCGCCCGAATCAATTCTGGGTTGAACTACGCGTCATTATAAGGAAGAATCGCGTTCCGGTAAAGGGAGGCGGGCGTCTGGGCGCTCCGGGCGCCCCGACGAAGCGGGTCGGACGCCTGAGGCTCCGCGGCGCCCCGCCTTTTTCCGGCTCTCCCTGCGGGATAAAGCGGCCCGAAAAGAGGAGCGCCCCCCGGGGGGCATTTTCCCCGGGCCTTGAAAAAGCGGAAAAATAAAGGACAGGCGCCCGGAAATGAGTTAAAATCGTTTTCCGTTCCCCGATGCCCGGGGACCTTGGCCGGATCCTTTCCGGCTCCATGATTTTTTCGCAGCTAAAAAAGGTTTTCGCGCTTTCATGTTTCCGCTTTATTTCTTCACCACCATCGCGGCCTCCTGCCTCGCGGGCCAGATCATAGCCTTCCGCCTCTACTGGAGCCGCTCGCGGAACCGGATCTACCGCGCCGCGGTCATAGTCGTCTTTTTGCTTTTCAACGCCTTATGGGCGCTCACGCTTTACCGGCTCGTGAAAAGGGTCCCCTTCGGAGATCTCTTTTTAAACTTCGCGGCCAGGCCGGCCATATCCTGGCAGACGGCGCACATCTTAATCGTCCTCCCCTTGTGCGTCCTCGCGGTTTTAGTTAGGGATCTGGTTCGGCTCATGGCGTATGTTTACGTAAGGCTCAAGGGGGCGCGTTCCGTTTTTTTCGGGAGGGCGGACGGAGGGGGCGCCGAAGGGGCGGATCTGGCGAAGGAGGCGCTCGAGGCTTGTAAAAGGAGGGGGGATGGCGCCGGAGGCGAGGCGGAGAATGTTTCCGGGAGAAGGGATTTCTTAAAGACAACCGGGTCAGCCGCGCTGGGAACGGTTCTAATCTTTTCAACCTACGCCGTCTGGCGCCAGTCGACGGCCCCACTGGTGAAAAAGATCGCCCTGAACGTTTCCGGCCTTCCCGGGGAGCTGGACGGTTTCACCATCGCCCATCTAACGGATCACCACGTGGGCCGCTGGGCCTCGGAGAGGGATGTTCATCTCGCCTTCAGCGGGGCGGCCCGGGAGAAGCCCGATCTGGTGGTCGTCACGGGAGACATGGTCGATAGGAATCCGTCCTCGGCCGAAATGTTTCTTAGGCCGATGGAGGACCATTTTAAACGCGTCCCCTACGGCGTTTACGGCGTGCTCGGCAACCACGATCATTTCGTGGACGCCGACCGGACGGAAAAAAACCTGTCCGCTTGCGGAATCAGAATGCTAAGAGAGGAGCGGGTAAACATAAAGGGTCTGCCTCTAAGCCTCACGGGTCTGGACGATCAGGGGGGAGGCTTGTCCCACGGCTTCAGGAGAAGAAAGAGCGCGGACGAGGATCGCCTCGACATCCTCTCCTTTAACGGCGTCAAGGGACCCGCCTTGAGGGAGGACGACTTCAAGATCCTCCTCAACCACCGTCCGGAGGGTTTCAGGCAGGCCGCCCATTTGGGTTACGGACTGTATCTGGCCGGTCACACCCACGGCGGGCAGTACGCCATCCCGGGATTTCCCCAAGCCAACGCGGCGAGAATGATCTACAAGTACACCTCGGGGCTCTACCATGAGCACGGTTCTTATTTGAACGTGTCCTGCGGACTGGCCTCGGTGGGGATACCCTTCCGTTTCGGCGCCTGGCCGGAATTGAGCCTCATAACCTTGAAAAGGGCTTAAGGCGCGTCGCCCTTCAAAGTTTCAAGCGCGGGCGAACAGTCCTATATTAAAAATTGTTTCGAGTCGTCACGCGAAACATGGGTTGAATTAGAATATCGCCTTGGCGGATAAAAGTTAGAACGATAAAATGAAAATGTTTCCCTTAATGCGATGTGAAAGTTTTTTTGGGGGAGGTGTTTTCGAGCGTTCCAAGGATGTGAAAATACTAAAGAAATTTCATTCCGTCGATGGCGGAATGAGCTTAGAGCTTCCATGAGTGTTTTATCGGAAAATTTCATATAAAAAGTTTTCTGTCGCGATGTTATTTGATGTCGAGGTTAAACAAAATGGAACTCCGAAATAAAGCCTTGATGACAACCCATTAACAAGAGGTGATTGAAAAACTTGCTTCTTTTATCGTTTCGATAATTTCACCTGAAAAGGTTATTTTATTTGGATCTATAGCTAGATGATATCATAGAGTAGACAGCGACTATGACTTTTTGATCTTGATGAAAAATTTGATTAATCTCAGGTGGATGGTCAACAAGTTACACTTTGAATTATTCTAAACTGATTTGCCTCAAGAAATTGATTTTATTGTTGTCGACAGTGAAAAAAATAAAAAAGTTTAAGTTTGTAATTGGTTACATTTATATGTTCGCCGATAAAGAAGGAATTGTTTCGCATCCAAGATAATTAATTAACATAACTGGAAAGTATGGATTATAAGAGCGAAAAAGTCATTACATTTTCTTATAATTACCGACCAGGTTGATTTTGGATTGGCTTATGAAGATTTTTTTTTCTTGCTCGGCAAGCGGCTAAAAAAAGCGTTAAAAGGATTTTTAGTTTATTTAAATATAGATGCGAACGCGAAAAGTCCCCGCTGTTTTGAAATTTTGTAAAACTATGCTTTATGTTCGTAGAGTATTATTATTTATTCCATATATAGTATATTTTCTCTATTCAATTTCCATAGCTAGACTTTTCGCGCGCGTCAAAATTAAATTGACTTTACTTCTATGATCAATGGGAGTAATATGTTTTCGAATTTAGAATTTCAATTGGGAAATACTTAAACATATTTTCTAGAAATTTTGAATGTTATAACCTAAAATTATAGAAGCCTGCGCGCGAATTATTATGGCGTGAAAATTGTTTGTCTACCAAAAAAGTTAAACGTTTTTTCCCCATTTAAATTTTTAGTATTATTTATAATTGATGCGTCTGCGAAAACCCCCTGAGATATTCGAATATGTGAAATCCACTACTTTATATATTATACATTCGTTATATTTATCCCATATTTTGCATAACGTATTTATCAGTTTTTCAATGACTGACTTTTTTGCGCACGCATCATGATTTAGCAGAAAATATTTATCATTAGAAATTCCAAAGGGAGAATGTTTATGGCGAAAAGAAAATTGAAACGATACTATCAGTTGACGCCGCGAGGACAAAAACGAAGAAAAAAAAAGTACGGTTCTTGCGCCTCTTGCACCACTTTTCCAGCTCTGTTTATAGCGATCGCGTGCTTGGCGTTTTACTATCTGTGACGCCCGGAAAAATTCTTACCGGATTAATCCAACGAACTTCGGGATTGACGGCGCTTCAACTAAACTCGACGCGGGCGCGAAAAGTCCGGCTATAAATAATGATTGGAGACAACGTACACGATTTAGAAAATTTTTCAAAGTATTACACCATATACGGTATGTTGTTTCAAGTCTTAAAACAGCGGGATTTTCGCGCCTTCATCGGATTTGGTTTCACCGCGACTACGAGTAAATGTTGTTTTGGATTGTGGGTAATATTTTATTGAAATTTAAATATCTTTTTATATATTTTTACTTTTACGATATAAGAATAGATATTTATTATAAATAATATTTATAATTTTTTACTTATTAAATATATAATATTATTAAATAAATATTAATTGTAATATAATTATATCATAAAAATCAACAGCGCGCGATCGCGCGACAGCCTTTTTCAAGACGGCCGCGCTTTTCCCTCCTTCTAGTAGTCGATGCCCGAGGCCAGAAGGGGGGGGGACTTTTCCTTTTTGTTCAAGCGGTCCAAGTTTCTTTTAGCCAAAGGGTAGCGGTTCTTCGCGAGGGAGTAGTGTCTTTTGGCTTCCTGGAGATCCCGGGACACCCCCTCCCCGGTCTCGTAGAAGTAGCCCAGATCGTTTAGGGCCCTGGCCGAGGGAGGGTTCTTCTGGCTCGCGAGATAGGCCCAGCTCACGGCCTTCAAGGGATCTTTTCCGGTTCCCACGCCCTCCCGGTAGAGGGCCGAAAGGTTTCCCATGGCCAATACGTCCGAGCGTTCGGCGGCCCGGCGGGTCGCGGCGAAGCAGTCGCTTTCGCCCGTTTTCAGGATACCGAAGAGGCCCCCCTGGTCCGCCGCGCAGCCTATGGCCGCGTAGAGGTTGTAGGCGGGCAGGAAGCCCGCCTCCATCGCGAACCTGGCCTCGCTTACGGCCGCGTCCTTGTCCCTGGGCGTCCCCGGCGCGAGCCCCTTGTGGTAAAGGTGGCCCAAAGCCGCATGGTACAGGGGTTTCAAAGCGGCGTGCGAGCGCTCGGCGAGCCCATGGAGCTCCCCGTAACGCAGCGCCAGGAACCTTTCGGCCCCTTGGGCGTCTTCAGGCGCCGGAGGGGCTCCGTGGAGGCCGTGCTCGAGCATGATCCGCATGAGGTAGACAGCCCGGAGGTTTCCCTCCTGGTATGGCTGCAAAAGCAGCGGCCAGGCCGCCTGGTACTCGCCCCGGAGAAACTCGGCCTCGCCCGGCGCGGCCACGTCGCCGTCCGGTCCCCGGGGGGCGGGGTCCGCCTCCCGGCCGATGGAGGCCTCCTCCGGCTCCGGCGGCGGGGAATCCCCGCCGAAAAAGGGCATCCAGGAGGGCGCGGCGCAGGACGCGCAAAGGAGGCACGCTAGGACGAGGGGGTGAAGGATGGAGGGGAGGGCGCGCGCCGTGTTTACGGCGGACGCCCTCCCCCGCTTTTCGCGGCGGATCATCTGGCGCCTCTCGGGGCGCCTCCGGCGGCGCCTCTGGCGGGGTTGCTGTGGCCTTGGCGTGAAAAAACGCCGGAGTTCCGGCGGGCGGGCTTTTTTACGGGTTCAGGCGGGCTTTTCCGGCCGTTTCCGGCGCCTTTTTCCGGTCGCTTCAGTCGGAAAGGGAGAGCTCCTCCAGGCGCTCCCTATCCGGAAGATGGATCCATCCCCGCTCTTCTTTTATGAGGCCTCCGCTTTTGAGGCGGTTGAAGGCCCGGGACAGGCTTTCGGGAGTGGCGCCGAGGAGCCTGGAGAGCTCCACCTTCCGCACGGGCAGCTTCACGCGGCCGTTTTCGGCGGGAAGCGAGAGGAGGTAGCCGCAGAGCCTGGGCTCCAGCTCCTTTAGAGAGGCCCGGATGAGGGTGGTGAGCTCCCTCAGCCTCGAGGCCAGGATGCCTATGGCGGCGAAGGCCAATTCGGGGTTGGCGCGGACGAGTTTTAAAAGGGATCCCTTGGGGAACTCCAAAACGGAGACCTCCCCCAGGGCGGAGGAGGAGGCGGGGTAGCCTCCGGTCTGGAAGACCGCCGCCTCGCCGAAGAGGTCGCCGGCCTCGGCGATTTTTAGGCTGCGCTCCTTGCCGGAGAGGTCGGAGACGTAGATCCGGACCTTTCCGGACTCCACCAGATAGACCGAGGAGGCGGGATCCTCCCGTAAGAAGATGGTCTCCCCCGGCCGGAAGCGCCGGGGGAGGGCGATGGAGCGCAGAGCCGAGATCAGGGGCTCCTCCAGGGTTTTGAAAAAGGGGGAGCCGCGGATCACCCTTTCCAGGAGATCCTCGCCGGCCGCCCCCGGGGGGGAGGGTTTTTCTGCCTTCGTCACGAAAAGCGCCCCTTTTTTACCGGCCCGTCGAAAAAGCCCCTAGGGGGCCGAGGGCGATGGCGTCGGGTCGTGGTAGTAGATGCCGCGGCGCGGCTCCTCCCTTTTCAGCCAGAGCTCGTCCGGATCCGCCGCCCGGTCGTAGGGCTTCTCGAAGACCTCGCCGTTCCAGACCAGGGGGAGGAGCTTGAAGTGGGTGATGAAGGAGGCGCACGATGAGCCGCTGATGCTGGTCAAAGTCAGTATGTCCAAGGCGACCGGATCCTCCACCGAGGCGTGGCAGGTGAGGCAGCGGCGGAAACGCCGGTTGATGAGCTCCAGATCCTTGCGGGCGTAGTAGTCCTCCATGGTGTCCCGGGTGGTGAAGTCCAGGACTCCCACGGGGGGGAGGAGGTCGTCCGTTTCCGTCCGCACCAGATCCTGGCCCGTTCCGGTCCGAAAAAAAGTGAGGTCGAAGGGGGGCCCGCCCTCGGAGCGCTCGTCGGCCGTGGCCGGACCCGAGGTCTGGAGGCCGCGGCAGACGGCCAATACGCTCGATCCGCCTTCGCCCCGGAAGAGTTTGAAGACCGCGGGTATGTGGTGCACGCCGAAAAGGGTCAAAACCTCCGGAACCCGGCTCTCCACCCAGAAGCCGTCCCGGGTGGGGGCGGCGTAGCCCAGGGCCTGGCCCCTTCTGTCCCAGAGCTCCTCGCGCTGGGACGGGGAAAGTCCGTTGGCCTCGGAGTCGGGCAGCTTGAAAAAGAGCTCCCGGGCGTCCGTCTGGGCGCCCAGTTCCGCCGCGAAAAGGAGCGCCGCGAAGAGGATCGGGGCGAGGCTGGAAAAAAGGCGTCTCATAGGGGGTTCAAGTTGGGGGGAGGCTTTTTTCCGGACCCGGCGGGACTTTTACCTCTCCGGCCGGGTCGATTCCTTCCGGCGGGCCTTTCAGCCTCCCTTTTTCCTGGCCAAAAGAAGGATCCGGCTGCCCCAGAGCTTGTCGTGGATGAGCTCGGGGGTGATGAGGGGCCAGAATTCGCCGGCGTTTCCGAGATAGGGATCCTGGAAGTCGAGGAAGTTGTTGATGGTCCCGAGCTCGGTCAGGATGGTCTCCAATTCCACGATCTCGAAGTCCAGATCGTTTAAAAGCAAAGTCAGGGACTCCACGTTGAAGTGGTTTAGATGCGAGTGCCCCCCGAAGGTGTTGCTCTTCTCGTGGAGGATCCGCGTGACCAGGGAGCCGGCGTTGGGCACCACGATGAGGAGGAGGCCGCTGTCCTTGAGGATCCTCCTGGTCTTTTGGAGGATGATTCTGGGATCGGTCAGGTGCTCCAAAACCTCCCACAAGGTGATCAAGTTAAACGAGCTTCCCTCCAGATCGCTGAGCTCCAACGGCTTCACTATGACTTGGATGCCCTCCCGCTCCAGATAGTCCGCGGTCTCCAAGTTGAGTTCCAGGGCGGTCGCGTCCCAGCCGCCCTCCCGGGCCTTCAAGACGAAGTCCCCGGTTCCGGCCCCTATGTCCAAAAGGGCGCCCGGGGCCTCGTCTTCTTTAAGGAGGCTCTGGGCCAGATCGAGGCCGTATTGGTACTTCAAGGCGTCCATGTCCGACTGGGGGCTGGAGTGGAGGACCGAGAGCCAGGCCGTCTCCTCGCGCCAGTAGCGGATTAGGATGTCCTCGCGCAAGATGAGGGAGACGTAGATGAGCCCGCAGCGGGGGCAGCGCACGTGGCGGAAGCCGTCCTTGATGAAAAGCCCCGGCCCCGGGGCCTCGCCGCAGACCGGGCAGTTGCGGGAGCGCACGAGATCGGATCCGATGAGCCCCGTCTCCCTGTCGATTAGATCCTTGAAAGGCTGGAGAACCCGGGCGGCGCGGCCCGTGTCCGCGTTGAACTTGGAGGTTCCGTACACCAGGGAGCCGTCGAAGGAGTTTTTGCGCTCGAGGCGCGTCTTCTTGTCTCTCAGCCAGTCAGCTTTCATAAAAACGGGGACTCCCTAAGGTCTCCGCCGCCGAAGCGTTCCGGCGGGAAAAAGGGAGGGGGCGGGTCGGAAGCCCGGGTTTTCGAGGGGGGGACGGGAAAAAATTCAAATAAGGGGGCGCCGGAACCTCCCGCCCTCCGTTCTCCCCCTGAAACCGGCGTTTAAGGAAATCCCCCAAGCTTTTCGGGGGAGGATGGAAGGGGCGGAATCGGAATCGGAGAGCGCGCCCTTTCAGTGTACCACAAAGGGGGCCCCCCCCGCCAGAGGCGGGGAGGGCCGCCTTTCGGGGGCGTCCGCGGGCGGCCGGCGGGAATCCTTCCCCGGGGGGGCTCCGGCGGCGGAAAATTTCCAAGATGGCGAAGACGATTCGAGGTTGGGGACGGAGGCGGGGGCGAGGCGGGAGGAGAGGGGAAGGAGGCCAAAAACGGGCCGGGGCGGCGAAACGCGGGCGGGCCGCGGGTTTCGGGGAATGGCGCGAGATCCCCTTCTGGATGTTGGAGGGCGGGGCTCCGGACGCCGGATCCCCGCCGTAGGGGTCAGCTGGGGCTTATGGTGCGGATTTTGGCCCAGATCTCGGCCAGGTAGCGGTAGGTCTGGCCGTTGTCCGGAGATTCGGAGACGTAGACCTGGAAGGCGTCGGACGTCATGTTGGTGAAGACCCAGTACTCCTGGTTTCCCTGGGCGTTTAGAAAGGTCTCGTAGATGGAGCCGTCCTGGTTGCGGCCGGCCCGGAAGGGGAGGATCCGTCCCGGAAAGACCCGGGCGCCCTCCCAGACGCCATCCTTGCCGTTGTAGGTCCGCAAAGTGGTCACGCGCACGATGTTTTTGGCGTCCTGCTTTTCCCAGAGGTAGGGGATGTTTAAAACATCCTCCAGGGCCTCGCCCGAGTTCACCCAGGAGAATATCCACTCCCCCGTGGTTATGTTCTCGGCCGCGCCCTGGCGGGTTATCCAGGCGACGTCCCATTCGCCCGGAAGGGAGCGGTACCAGTTGTTTCCCGGGTTTATGTTTTTGGAGGGGGCCTCGGTCATGAGGGTGTCGGCGAAGTAGGCGCGCTTGTCCGTGCGGACCTCCCTTTGCTCCTTATTTAGATTCTCATCCGCGTACTGGCCCTGGCCCCGGGGCCGGCTCTTCTTCTGGTTCTTCCAGGAGGCGTAGCCCTGTTTCACGCTCGCCTGGTCTTCCAGCTTGTCGTCGCTCTCCCACATCTTCTCCCGGGGTTCGGCGCAGCTGTGGAGGCCGATCATGATTTTGTCGGCGAGCTGTCCGATGTTATCGAGGCCGATGTCGTCGTTTTGGTAGATCCAGACGGAGACGGGCAGGAGGATGACGCAGATCACGGTGAGGGTTTTGAAGCCCCGCCTCTTCCAGATGGGCGTCTTCTCCTCGGGCCTTTCGCCGGTGCGCATGTCGGCCTTGCAGAAGGGGCAGACGGTCGCGGGCAGTTTGACCATTTTGCCGCAGGCCGGGCAGCGCAGGGAGGCTCCGGCTTGGTCGGCGGGGGAGTCAGCCAAAGTTGACCTCGGGTCTTTCTACCGGGCGGAGATTGCGTTTCCGCGCCGAAAACCGCGTCCCCGGGCGGCGGCCGCCGGGAAAAGCGGGGAGGATGGAAAGGGGCGAAGGTTGTTTTTTTCCGCGGTTTTCTCGTTTCCGGGTCGTCCGTCAACAAAATTCGTCCACCTTCGGGGGTCGGGTTTGAAAAAATTTAACAGCATCTTCCCTGGATTTCAAGGGCTTTTTTTCCGGTCTCTACCTCTTCGCTTTTACGCAGCTTTACGCAACTAAAGCTCCCCGCGAAAGCCCGACGCGGTCTTTCCTTCCGTCTTTCCGAAGGGCCGCCTTAGGAAAGGGCCGTCCGGAACCCACGGCGGGGAGGATTGTCCGCGGCCCCGCCTCGCGCCTGGGAGCGGGGGAAATTCGCCTAGCGTTTTTTAGCTAATTAAAATATAATAGACTGAAAAATATAAAAATTAATGTATATAATTAAGTATATATTATTTATTTAACAACAACAACTTAGTATTCGTTGACATTATCCACAGTAGAAATTCCCCTCTTTTCCACGGTGGAAATTTCCTAAACACAAACGAAAAATTAAAATTAGAATTTAATGTTTATCTTAAACGGCGGCGAACATCGAGAAACGCGCGCCATTATCACTCCGGCGGTTATAATGTTGGAAACAGCCACTTGTAAGGACAGGGTTTCCGACCGACGTTATTCTAGCTCTTATCCGCCGGGGCGATATCTCCAGTTCGCTCGCGCGGGGTTCGTTGGGCAGCCCGCGGTTGGACGGCCGCCCCCCTCGCTTGTGAACCAGATCCTCCGCGGATCCCTCCCGGTAGGTCTTGACCAGATTCCCGACCTGCCGAGGATAGATGCCCATGATGTTCGCCGCCCGCTGCCGGGTTATGACCTTGTTGGCCGTCTGTGCCATGATGCCGGCCCGGTCGCGGTCCTTCGGCTGACGGCTCTTGTCGGGGCTGTCAGGCGCGCGACAGCCCCGACCGTCTGCTGTCTTTTGTCAGCCATAATAACATCCTGATTTTAGGGGATGATTTTCCCGAATAGGCAGGAGGTGATATGGGAAATTTCTACTGCGCGCTTATGAGAAAAAGGCAATTTCTACTGTGGTCTTGCGACTAATTGATTATGAAATTTACCTCGTTTATCCTTATGTAACCTATCTTTCAAATATGGCATAATTATTGACGAGCTACACCTCTTTTAAAAAAATGGGGGGGGGGAAATTTCTATTGCGCTCTCGTTGTCGCTGATAGGAAATTTCTATTGTGCTCTTGCGCGGCAACATCCGAAGTTATTTTTATAGCGCTTTATTACCCCGGCGGTTAAATATTGGAAACAAATCCATTAATTCAAGGGAACTATTTCATTTTACCGTTATATCTTTTATCCGCCGGGGTAATAGCATTTAATCAACTTGAGAAAACATTGCCTGCGTTTTTCACCAGACAAGAAGCTTCACGCCTCGCTGGCGGAATCTTCACAGCGGAAAGCCCACGTAATTTAGACTGTAGCAACAAGGGTCCGGAACGCGAATTCGGAGTTGGCGAGAAAATATCTTACGAGAAAGGCGATTTATTCAGTGGCTTAAGAAGCGCCAAAACAGAATAACCTTTGATCATTTCAAAAGAAAACCATATAATTAACCTGATAATGTCTCTTTCAACATTAATCATTTTGCGTAACAGTTGTCTGCCCTGACGGATAGTTTATTTTCACATCTTATACCATTTTTTCATTCAATTAACAAGAGCTATTTTTTTAAACAAAATTGCGCGCCTATGCGTAAAAAAACCGTCTACAAAATCATTGTAGTCGGTTTTGGCGTATCCGCGAAGTTTCTGATAAATGTGCAAACGCAAGAGATGTTGTTAGAATATATGGAAATAAAGACGCGGTTGAAAAAGCTTTTCATATTATGAAAAGCGAATTGAGCAGTAAAAGTACTACTCAAACGCGTAGTATTGAACGAATTGAAGGTCACATGTTTTTAAAATTTGTCGGTCTCATTTTGAGATTAGCAATTCATAAAGTTAAGGATGAAAAAATAATTTATCCAAATATAAGTATTGATGAAATGCTAGTGGATCTCGATGTCATACAAAAATACTTTTATCCCAATACTGAAGCGCGTTATAGCGTAATCACGAAAAAACAATATGAATTATATAAATTATTTGAAGTTTACCCGCCGGATATGAAAAAATAATCATAAAGGCTTTACAAAACACCGAAAAAATTTTTAAAATTTGTTTTGTGATTTTTATAATCATAGGTATAAAGGGGATTTTAGGTTGTAATAGTTCAAGGGCTGGAATTATAGAGTTTTTATTTAAAGCGTGTTTTCTTGATTCAACATTCGTTCGCTAAAAACTGGTATTTTTGATCTTGGAACATATTCCTTAGTTTGATGCGACTGCAAAAAGTCCGGCTATGAAAATTTGTTAGATGTGGCATACAAAATATATGATAAATATTAATACTCTATGGACATAAAGCGTATAGTTTTATAATTTCAAAACAGCAGGGGTTTTTCCGCAGTCGGATCAGGTTTTATAAAAATAAAGTAATCCAGAAACGAAGAGAGCGGGGATTTTTAAAAACGGAAAAAATTAAAACGCCGCGAGCTTAAAAACCGGGGACTTTTTAGGATAAGGGGAATCAAGGGAGGCGTCCAAACAAGACCTGTCGGGCGGGGTTTTTTCCCTATTCTCCGCTTAGGGATCCCGCGAACCGTCCTGACGCTTGGGCCTTTTCGGGAAAAACAACCGCGGCGGGCGAGAGCGCGGAAAAAAATTTCCCGGATGAAACCCGCGGGCGCTTCCGGCTGGATTTGACGGCGGAATCTATGGGCGAACTAATTATTGTTAAATATTACATCTTCGACCTTATAATACTATTTTAAGTTAAATAAAGGTCAACGGGCGCCCTTTTCCCGGCCCTTGCCAGCCGGATACACCCGAATTTCAAGGATTTCCCGCCGGCGGAAGCCTCTTTCTTCCGGCCCGACCTTTCGCCAAGAAAAGCGCGGGCCGCCTCTTTCGGGCTTAAGGCGCGCCCGGGGAGGGGCCTCCGAACGGTTCAAGACGAGAGAGAAATTTAGGGGGGAATTCGTGGACGAAGGCGCCGCTTTCCCCCCTATGACGGCGAAAATCATCCGCTTTTTTTCCCCGCCGGCCGTCCCGGCCGGAGGGCTTTTCGGGAAATCCGAGGCCGATCCGGATTTCGGCGTTTCAATTGCGGACGCTCAAACGGAACTTGGGAAAAAATGTGTTAGAGTGGTGTAGAGGCCTTGGAATCCCCCGGGGGTTCCGGGCGCCCTCCCGCCCCGGGGGGGGCGGATCATTTTCGGAGATTGGGTTTTTTAGGTATGGACGATTCAGTTCAGTTGGAGCGGCTTTTAGACTCCTTCGGCATCCTCATGGACGAGGCCCAGGCCCTCTCCTTTAAATCCCACGCCGGCCGGAGCGATCCGGCCCGGGACGGGGCCAGGCGCTCCATGCTGCTTTTACGGGCGCGGGACCTCTACGAGCGGATGCGCTCCTTTCCGGCGGCGGAGGAGGGATCCCCCTCCCCGGCCAAAAAGGCCGGTGAGTCTGAAAAAGATCCGGAAGCCCCGGGCTTTTCGGGGGATCCGGGTGAAAAGAGCGCCGCCTTAAGGGAGAGGATTTTCCTCTGCGGGGTCCGGCTGGCCTCCCACTACGCCCGTTCCGATAGGGTTCCGGAGGCTTCGAGCCTTTACGGCGATCTGGAGGGCCGCGCCCGCTCGCCCAAGGAAATCGCGGCGGCGGCGGCTTTGGGCCGCCGCCTCGCCATGGCCCACCTCCGGGCCGGGGAGTCCGAAAAGGCGTCCGCCCTCTACCGCCGCCTGACGGCTCTGGGCGTCAACCGCGCGGCCAAGGTGGAGGTTTTCAAGGCGGCCTTCTACATAGTTTCGTATCTGGCGAAGAGGGGGGAGCGCCGGGAGGCCCTTTGGATCTACGAAACCCTTCCGGAGATGAGTCCCGAACCCGGAGACGGCGCCCCGCGCCGGGCCCGGGCCTCCCTCACCCTGGTGGGGGGGGCCGGATCCCCCAAAGGCGAAGGGGAGGGACCG
The DNA here is from genome assembly GCA_031276865.1 of Deltaproteobacteria bacterium. GTDB lineage: Bacteria > Desulfobacterota > Desulfarculia > Adiutricales > Adiutricaceae > JAISMF01. Next base: position 15,684 of record JAISMF010000073.1, read on the forward strand.
GAGGGGGCCCTCCCCCCGGCGGGGCCCCCTTCGGGGATCTCCCTGGTGGGCTCCGCCCCGCGCCCCTCCGGGGAGGATGGCGAGGCGGCCGCGGCCTGGGAGGGCTCCTTGGAGCCCGGCCCCACCCTTTCCGACATCCGGGCCCACGCCGCCGTGAACGTCCTTTCCGGCTACGCGACGGGCGGGGATCCGGAGGAGGCCCGCCGGGTCTTCGACGGCCTCTTCGGTCCGGACTCCGACCCCTCCTACGAGTCCTACCGGACCGTCGCCACCCTCAACCTCCTAAACGTCTACGCCGCCGCCGGACGCTTTCCGGAGGCCGAGGAGCTGCGCCGAAGCCTGGAGGCGGAAGACGACGGCTCCGTCTACTTCCTCGCGGCCAGGGCCAAGGCCCTGGCCGATCTCGCCGTCCTCTACGGCAACGCCGGGCTATTGGAAACCGCCCTGGAGCGTTACAAGGAGATCGGCGATCCGGACTCTCCGGCCGCGGTCAGAAGGCACCAGGCCGACGCCCTGGCCAGTCTGGTTTACAACTACGGGGAGAGGAAGCGCCTGGACGAGGCCTCCCTCTTCTTCGACTCCCTCCTATCCGACTTCGAGGACTCCCCGCATTTAAGGCGCCTCAGGGCCCAGGCCGCGGCCTGCCTGGTCTGCGACTTCTGCCTCCTCCCCGATTTGCGGAAGGCCGGGGAGATCTACCGCGAGATGGAGCCTTTAGGCGACTCGGAGTGGTTTTCCGCCCGAAAGGCCAAGGCCCTCTTCAATTTGGTCGCGGCCCACGCCCGGGACGGGGAGACCTCTTTGGCCATGCTCCACTACGCCCGCCTGGACGCCCTCCCCCCCCACCCGGAGGTGTTTTTGGAGAAGGCCCGGGCCTGCTTCAACCTGGTGACCGAGCTGGGGCTCTCCGGGCGCCTGGATCAGGCCCGGGACGTCTACGCCAGGCTCGCGGCCATACCCGAAAGCGAGGCCGTCGTCCTCGAGCGCTCCAAGGCCACCGTGAACCTGGTGGGTTTTTTGGGAAACGCCGGCCGGCACCGCGAGGCCGGGGAGCTCTACCGCGGCATGCTTTCCAAGGCCTCCTTTCCCGGCGTGGCCCCGCATTTGGGGAAGGCCGCCTTCAATTTGGTTTTCGATCTGGGCCGGGACGGCCTCTTCGAGGAGGCGGCCGAGATACTCTCCGGCATGGAGGCCCTGGGCCGGGACGAGGGCGTCTTGGCCGATCGGGCCCTTTCCGCCCACCGCCTCATCCTCCACCTCCTGGACGCGGACGACCCCGAGGCGGCCATGGAGATCCGCCGCTCCCTGGACTCCCTGGGGGACTCGCCCCGGGTTTCGCGGGAGAGGGCCAAGGCGGCGGTGAGCCTCCTCCACCATTTCGGCTTCCAAGGCGATCTGGACCGGGCTTCCGAGATCTACCAAAGCCTTTCCGCTTTGGGGGACGGAGACGAGGTGGTCCTGGAGACCGCCCGGGGCGGTTTCAAGCTGGTCTCGGCCTTCATCCGGGTGGGGAACGCCCGAGGCGCGGGGCGGATCTTCCACGAGATGGCCAGGCTGGGCCGGGCGCCCGATGTTTTGGAGGAGAGGGCCAAGGCCGGCGTGAACCTCGTAAGCGTCTTCGGGAGCATGGGGCGCCTAGACGAGGCCCGGGCGGTCATGCGGGAGCTGGACGGATTTCCGGACGAGCCGCGCCTCTCCGTTTTGCGCGCCAAGGCCGCCTTCAATCTGATAATAGATTTGGTGAAATCGGGCTTCCTGGACGAGTCCCGGGAGCTCTACCTGGGGCTTCGGGAGCTGAGCTCCCCGGACGAGCTGCTCCTCCCCCGGGGCCGCCTGGGGGTCATTCTGGTGCGCTCCTTCGCGAAGGCCGGGCGTTTCGGGGAGGCGGAGGAGCTTTTGGCCGGCATGGACTCCCTGGGCGAGGCCAAGGAGATGCGGAGGCTGAGGGAATCCGCCGCCTTCGAGCTCAAATGCGCCCGCAGCGCCCTGAACTACCCCAGGATCCGGGGCTTGGGAAAGGATGTTTAGCCCCGCGCCATTTTTTTCCCCGCCGCCGGCCTGAGCGGCCGGCGGCGTTTGGCGTGGGCCTTTCCTTCGCTCCTCCGCTCCACCCTCCTCCGGCCGGGAGCGGTTTTTTCACGCGCGCCCGGCGCGGGCGGCGACTTGGCGGCGAAAGTCCGCCTTAGGATCTCCTTTGGAGCGGCCGGCCAAGATCGGAGAGTCAAGCGCGGGGCCGGCGCTGAAAGAAGCCGGCGGCAAGACTAGATTCAAATCTTACCGTCGATTCCAAATCAGCATGAATTGGGTTTGATTATTCCCGCTAGAATTGACGCGCGCGATTTTTTCGCCGCGTCTTGATGATTTTAATGCGCCATATGCGTGGTATAATATTTTTCCATATAGTAGATTTGTTTTTTTCAAATTATGAGGGTAATCTTCAAATTATAGTGGAAAATAAATATTTTTCCTTCCATTTGTCGCTATATTCGAAGGCTATATGCTTCATAAGCTCAAGAATGACTCAACTGGTTCGCGTTTCATACGATGTCAGTTCAAAGGCGAGGGAGAAAATTAACGCGAATACGGCTCGGTTCGGAAATCTTCATGGGTCGAAGACATGCAAATCAGAGGCGGTATTATGGTTGGGCAAGGTTTTAAACAAAGATGAATTGATATTTCAGTCTCGAGGACATGGTGTTTACAAGTCTACGCCGCCTAGAGCGATCAAACCCCTTATATCGGATGAGAGCGCGCGTCGTGGGTTTGCTCCGAAGCCATCGAAAGCGCCGCTGATTGGCGGTTAACTTGCCGATGAACTGTAATTCCCCAAAAAATCTTCTCGCGTCTTAAAAAGGCCTCTCTACATAAATATATACAATGATAATTAAGATGATATGTCTAAATTTTATGTAGGGAGAATTATCCCTCCAAAAGATGTGATAATTAGAAATCGAAGAAAAAATAATTAAAATTTTATGCGATTTATCGAAATTTAAATTTCTGTAGGGAGACAAATTTTGGAATTAGAGATAATCAACCGCCGGAATAATATATAAAATTATTTTAAACGACGCGTACGTGTTTAGCGTGGTATACTTGGACTTTTAATGAAAATAATTAATTTAAGGTAAATTTTGCGCCAAAAAACACATAGCGAGGGCGATCAGCCCAAGAATTTATTATATAGAAAGGGTAAATGATGTATTATTATCATGCGAAAGCGTCGCCAACGACATTTAGAAAAAAATAAGTCGTTCATCAAAACATATAGTCGACCGACTTAAGGGGGAGGGGGGGCGCGTCTTCCAGCGACACGCCGCGGGTTGTTGATATTGTCGACAGTTTCCGCAAACGAAAAAGACGGTCTAAAATTTTCCGGATCTTATAGCCCGATAAGTGTTTTTAGAAATCCGAATTGGAAAACATGTTCCTTTTCCTCACCGTTTGTTGTTGACGAATTCTAATAAACGTCTGGAGAAAAGCGTGATAATACGCTTAAGCGTCGTAGATGAATCCACTATCATGACTCCGCCTCAAAACGCCTACTTCGTCAATATAGATGACTTAGACGACGAAAAAAAATTATTCCTGCAAAATTTAGATAAGGACGCTGTACGCGCCGCTGGGGCCGCTGTTTTTGGCGGGAAGGAGATTATAAATTTTAGCGGAATGTTCGAGAAATAATAAAATTTCACGTTTTGGCGGACGTCAAGAAACAATCGGGCGTTTTAGTCTCGAATACGAGCGAAAAAAAACTCCCGTGAACTTAAGTCGCGGGAGTTTTATGACGTTAAAGCGACGGCGGATTCCGGCCCCGAGGCTCGCCTTGCGGACGCCTCCGCCAGGGGGCGCCGCTATGAGCGGGGCCGCGGATTACCTGAGGCGCGCGGCGTCGGGCTCGGCGCCTATGTTCACGCGACCGCCGGGATTGGCTCCCAGCGGGTTGCGGCCGTAGGGGTCGACGCCAAACAGGCTGTAGACGTCGGGTTCGACCGAGTCATCGTGGAAAATCATCTGGGGTTCCGGATCGGCGGACTCGCCGGCGAAGGATGGTCCGGAGTCGAAAGTCGCAAAAGCTGAGACGCCTAAAGCGAGCAAAGATAAAATGCGTTTCATCGCGGTTCCTCTTCTTCGAGGGAGGCGTGAAAACCTTTTCCCTCCGACTGCGCTTGAGATTCACGGGGGGATTTCAACTCCCTCCCGTTTCGCGTCTGGATAAAAAGCAAAAACGCGCCATGCCCCTGAAAATTAACAGCCGCCCTCCCGAATTCAGCTTTTTCGCCCGCGTGTTTAATCAGGCCCCGGCCGCCCGGGCGCTTCGTTCGGCCGGAGGCCCCCCCGCGGCGGGCGTTGGGGCGATCCCTTCCCGCCCGGGTGTTTGCCGCGCCGAAGACGGCCGCCGGGGCGGGAAGAAGAGCGGGTTGGCGTTCACGGGGCGGGGAAGGGCGGTTTTTTTATTGTTGGCGGACGAACGCCTCGAACGTTTTTTCACGCGCGGTTTCCCCCCCCCGCGGCCCCTGGAAGCTTCCGGAGGCGGAGGGAGGGATGCGGCTGGACGGGAGGGGACGCGGGGCCGGAAGGCTTCGCGGACTCCCCGGGGGGCGCCGGGAGGGCGCCGGAGCCGGAATATTTTCACCTGAAAATTATTTTGGAAAATTAAAAAAAATTTGTCAACTTAATTAAGTTTATGGTGTCGCGGACCCGAATTATGTAAAAGAAAATTTTAGTCATATATATTATTCACGGTAACTGGCCGCTGGCCGCGTTACTATTTAATAGTTAATTTAAATATTATAAATATATTTTTCTATTTTTAGCATAAATAATATATAATAAAAATAACGGCATTATTTTAAGACTCATTAAAAGGTGCGCGGAAACGAAGAACGGAAGCCTCATCTTTTTCGCCCCCAACCCTCTCCGGCCGCGGCCGGGGGAGGGGGGGACGATTCCGGGGATGTCTTTTTGCCGGAGAAGGGTCGTTTTTGAAGCCTTATTTCCCCCGCCGCCTTCCGGGCGTCGCCGCCGGCGGGCTTTTCGCCTTTTTCGCGGGTTCCGGTGAAAAAATTTTTGCTTTTTTAAAAAAAAATTGTCAAATAATTTGATTTATGCTACCTTGACGCGAAACGCTGGGAAGCGCGCCCGGTTAAGCGGCTAAACGAAGAGTTAACGCGGGCCCGCGCGCTTTTGGTAAAATGACCTCCTCATTGGGGAGCCCGGGAAATCGGCCGTTCCGGAGCCTCCCCCGGGCTTCCTTTTTCCGGATCCCCCTTTCGGCCCTTCCCGCCGCTTTTTCCACCCCCCCTCCCCGCGGGGCGGGAATCATCCGGGTGAATCCGGGCGCCCCCAAACGGAAGCGGGGGCCGCGCTTGGTTTGATTTTATTTACTCGCATATAAATTATACTATTTTATTTTTATTAAGACTTAGATTTAAATCAATGAGAGAAACGGCGAAGTCGGGCTACCATGTAAGGGTCCGGACGCGTCCGGACGCCCTCGTCGAGTCAACTCGGAGCGCCGGGAAAAGGCCTTTTCCCGGCGCCGCCCGGAGGTCAGCGTGTCATGACTAAAACGCCAGACGCGGAGGCCGGCTTTTGCCGGCCCTCCGAAGAAAGGGTGCTGGAGATTCTGGACTCCTACGGTAACGACCCCCAGCAGCTCATAGCGGCCCTCCTGGACATCCAGGAGGCCTCGGGAAGAAACTACGTGGACCGCCGGGCGGCGGAGCTCGCCAGCGCCAGGCTCAAGGTGCCGCTCACCCAGGTCTACGAGATTCTGACCTTCTACAGCATGTTCGCGACCGAGCCCCGGGGGAGGTGCGTGATCGAGCTCTGCGAGAGCGCCCCCTGCCACTTCCAGGAGGCCGAGAGGGTTCTCTCCTGGTTCGAGAACGCCTTGGACGTCAAATGCGGCGAGACGGACGCGGACGGCGTCTTCACCCTCTCCCGCACCAGCTGCGTGGGGGCCTGCGACGGCGGCCCGGCCGCCAGGGTGGGAGACGAGGTCTTCGTGAACCTCACCCGGGACAAGGTGGCCCGGCTGGTTAAAAGCCTGCGGGAGGACGACCCCGCCTCGAGGGAGGGACTCTAATGAGCCGGGAGAAGCGTTTAATCACCCGGGGCCTCGGAGAAGCGAGGCCGGAGAGCGTCTCCGACTACGAGAAGCTCGGAGGCTTCGCCGCGCTTAAAAAAGCCCTGGAGCTCCCCCCGGAGGAGATCATCGCCGAAATCAAGAAGGCCAAGCTCCTGGGCCGCGGCGGAGCCGCGTACCCGGCGGGAAATAAGTGGGAGCACCTCCTCCGCATTCCGGAGCGGCCCAAGTACGTCGTCTGCAACGCGGACGAGGGCGAGCCCGGAACCTTCAAGGACAAGCTCATTTTGGACAAGCTGCCCCTGCGCCTCGTCGAGGGCATGGCCGTGGCCGGGGCGGTTTTCCGGGCCGCGGGCGGCTACATCTACGTCCGCGGCGAGTACCGGGCCATCCAGAAGCGTTTTCAAAAGGCCCTCGGAAGCGCCCGGGAGGCCAACTACCTGGGCCGGAACATCCTGGGCTCCGGCTTCGACTTCGATATCGAGATCGTGTCCGGGGCCGGGGCCTACGTCTGCGGCGAGAACTCGGCGCTTTTGAACTCCACCGAGGGCCGGGTGGGCCGCCCCAGGATCAAGCCCCCGCACCTGGCCGAGGTGGGGCTCTTTCAGAAGCCCACGCTGGTGAACAACGTCGAGACCTTCGCCTCCGTTCCGCTGGTTTTGGAGATGGGGGGCCGGGCCTATCTGGAGCTCGGGCACCCCGAGAGCGGCGGCACCAAGCTCGTCTGCCTCTCCGGCCACGTGAAGAGGCCAGGGGTCTACGAGATACCTTTGGGCTCGCTCACCTTGCGGGAGCTCATCTTCGACTCCGACTTCGGGGACGGGGTTCCGGGCGGCGGCGCCTTCAAGTTCGGACACCTGGGCGGCCAGAGCGGGCCCATATTCTCCCAAGAGAAGCTGGACGCGGTCTACTCCTACGCCGATCTGCGGAAGGCCGGGCTCTCGGTGGGTTCGGGGGCCGTGGTCGTAATGGATTCCTCCGTGTCCGTTCTCGCGTACCTGAAAAAGGTGGCCGCCTTCTTCGTCCACGAGTCCTGCGGCAAGTGCGTCCCCTGCCGGGAGGGGAACCGCGCGGTTTTGAAACGCCTCTCCGATTTGGAGATCCCTTCGGCCTTGTCCCGAAGCGATCTGGAGGACCTTGCGAACATCGCGGCCGCCATGAGCCGCGCCTCGTTTTGCGGACTGGGACAGTCCGCCGCCACCCACCTTAAAACCGCCTGGAAGGCCTTTCCCGCCGAATTCGAGAGGAATCTGCGGGAGAACGCCGCCTTCGGGGCGGGAGCCCGATAGCCGGAGGAAAGATGCGGGAAGCCACGCCGAACACGGAAAAAACGGTGAATCTCACCATAGACGGGATCCCCGCCAGCGTCCCCGCGGGGACCAGCATCCTTGAGGCGGCCAGAGGGGTGGGAGTCGTCATCCCCACCCTCTGCGATCGGGAGGACCTCCCCAAAAGGGCGGTGTGCCGCCTGTGCGTCGTGGAGTGCGACGGCGGGGGCCGCCTCAAGGCGGCCTGCGCGACCGAGGTCTGGGAGGGGGTCGCGGTGGCGACCGCGACTCCCGAGCTTAGGCGCGTCAGGAAGTCCATCGTGGAGATGCTTTTGGCCGACCACCCCCGGGACTGTTTCGTCTGTCCCAGGAACCTTAACTGCGAATTGCAGCGGCTCGCCTTCGAGTTGGGCGCGCGGGAGTTTCCCTCTTACGGAAAAGAGCTCCCCCCCGCCCCCGCGGTCGAGGCGGGAACGATCGCCCGGGACCCCGCGAAATGCGTCAAATGCGCCCGCTGCGTGGCCGTCTGCCGGGAGGGCCAGAAGACCGGAGCCCTTTCCGCCTCCTTTCGGAGCGCCTCCTTCCAGGTGGGGCCCCCCTACGGGGACGCCCTCCAAGACGGCGCCTGCGTCTTTTGCGGACGCTGCGCCTCGGTGTGCCCGGTGGGGGCCATAACCGCGAGCGACCGGACGGACGCTTTGGAGGCCGCTTTGGACCGGACGGACGCCGTCCCCTCCGCCGTGTTCGCGGACGAGGTCCTCTCCGGGGTCGAGGCCTCCCGGGCTCTCCCCCCCGGAAGCCTCACGCCTCTTAAACTTTCGACTTTCTTAAAGCTTCGGGGCTTTCGCAAGGTCTACCCTAGGGCGCTCTTTTCCGCCGCGGCGGCCATCTTTAAGGCGGAGACCCTCGTGAAAAGGCTCAAGGACGGCTCCGCCCTCCCTTTCATATCCTTCTGCTCCGAGAGCTCCCGGCGTTTCCTGGAGATTCACTTTCCGGATCTCCTCTTCTTGGTCGGTCCCTCCGGGGATCCGGGGAGGCTCTTCTCTCTTTCGGCGAAGAAGTTGCTTCCGGACGGGGAAAAGATCCTGGCGGCCTCCTTTTCGCCCAGTCTCTCCAAGAAGCGCGACGCCCTGAAGGATGAGGGGGGGCCTTTGGATTTCGCCTTGAGCGTCGGGGAGCTGACGAACCTCGTCGCCAGATCCGGCGCGGATCTGGGAAAACTCGCGGAAAGCCCCTACGACCCCTTTCCCCTTTCGGCCCCGTCCGGAGCGGAGAAAGATCCCATTCTGCTGGAAGCCGCGGGGGCGATCCGCCTCCTGGACGCCCGGGGGGAAAGCGGCCGGATCCTCGAAGAGGGCGGAAAGCTGGGCGAAAGGGTCCCGTTGGAAGCCGCCATCGGAGGGCGAAAGACGAACATGCTTTTAGTCTTCGGCCTGGGCGCCGCCCACGATCTTTTCACGGAGTTTCGCGGAAAGCCCCTCCCGTGGTCCTACCTGCGGGTCGTGAACTGCCCGGGCGGCTGCGTGGAGGGCGGCGGGCAGGATCCGACCCTGGTGGGAAAACGCCTGGCCCGGGGCCGGAACGTCCTTAAGACGCCGGATCCCCGCCTCGCCATCCCCCCCCTTCCCCACGAGGCCGCGGCTTGGGATCTTTTCCGCGCCTTTAAAGAGCGGGGCGGCGTCTTTTCCTCTTAAGCCGCCTCCGGCGGGCGGTTCCGCTTTCGTCCCTCGAGCTTCGCTTTTCGCGGGCCTTCGGGGCGCTTTCGGGTTTTTTTCGTTTATTCCCGTTTCATTTTTTCCGGATCGTTAAAAAACATTTCCCTTCAAAGATTGAAATTCTTGGGGGAGGCGCTTTTTTTGAAGCTCCTCCGCGGGGGGCTTTTTCGTTTTTTCGGCTTATCGGGCGTCCCGGGTCCTTTCACGGCGGCCTTCGCGCGCGGCTGGAACATATTCCTTAAGGAGACCTTTATGACATTGAATTGGCAGGACTACACGGGCAAAGGCGCCAAGGATTACGAAATAGCCTCAGCCGCCGAACGGCACATGGTGAAGATCGGAAAGCTCGCCGCGGACATGGGACTCCTGGAGGAGGAGGTCCTCCCCTTCGGCCACTACCTAGCCAAGATCGACCACCCCCGGGTCCTCGAGAGGCTCAAAGACAAGCCCGACGGAAAATACATCGACGTGACCGCCATCACCCCCACCCCCCTGGGCGAGGGGAAATCCACCACCACCATGGGCCTGGTGCAGGGCATGGGGCGCCGGGGCCTGAGGGTGGGGGCGGCCATACGCCAGCCCTCGGGCGGGCCCACCATGAACATCAAGGGCTCGGCCGCCGGCGGCGGCATGAGCCAGTGCCTGCCCCTCACCCCCTTCTCCTTGGGTCTCACCGGCGACATCAACGCCATCATGAACGCCCACAACCTCGGCATGGCGGCCTTGAACGCCCGCATGCAGCACGAGAACAACAACTCCGACAAGTTCCTGGCCAACCGGGGCTTGAAAAGGCTCAACATCGACCCCTCCCGGGTGGAGTTCACCTTCATCATGGACTTCGCCGCCCAGTGCCTGCGAAACATCGTGGTGGGGCTGGGCTCCAAGTCGGACGGCTGTTTAATGCAGTCCCGTTTCGGGATAGCGGTGAGCTCCGAACTCATGGCCATCTTGGCCCTGGCGAAGGATCTCTCCGATCTCAGAAAGAGGATCGGCCAGGTGATAGTCGCCTACGACCAGGGCGGACGCCCGGTCACGACCGAGGATCTGGAGGTGGCCGGCGCCATGTGCGCCTGGATGGTGGACAGCCTGAAGCCCAACCTCCTCCAGACCCTGGAGGGCCAGCCCTGCTTCGTGCACGCGGGCCCCTTCGCCAACATCGCCATCGGCCAGAGCTCCATCATAGCCGACCGGCTCTCCCTGAAGCTGGTGGACTACCACATAACCGAGTCGGGCTTCGCGGCCGACATCGGCTTCGAGAAGTTCTGGAACCTCAAGTGCCGCTACTCCGGTTTGGTCCCCAACGCGGCCGTGGTGGTCGCGACCGTGCGGGCCTTGAAGTGCCACGGCGGCGCTCCGGCGCCCAAGCCCGGAAACCCGCTCCCCGACGAGTACAACCGGCCGGACGTCTCGCTGGTGGAAAAGGGGCTCCCCAACCTCCTCCACCACCTGGGGATCGTGAAGAAGTCCGGAATCCCCCCGGTCGTCTGCGTAAACTCCTTCGTCTCCGACACCAAAGAGGAGATAGCCGCGATCAGACGCGCCTGCGAGAAGGCGGGGGCGAGGGTGGCGGTCTCCGACCACTGGCTCAAAGGGGGCGAGGGCGCCCTGGAGCTGGCCGACGCCGTGAAGGAGGCCTGCGAGGACGAAAACCGCTTCAAGCTGCTCTACGAGCTGAGCCTGCCCTTAAAGGAGAGGATCGAGCTGGTCGCGGAAGAGATCTACGGCGCCGACATGGTGGAGTACTCCGCCGAGGCGGATTCCAAGCTCGCCCGCTTCCAAGCCGATGAAAAGATCAAAAACTTCGGTCTCTGCATGGTGAAAACCCACCTCTCCCTTTCCGGAGATCCCAATCTCAAAGGGGTGCCCAAGGGCTTCAGGCTCTTCGTGCGGGACGTCCTCATCTACGGCGGGGCCGAGTTCGTGGTGCCCGTGGTGGGGAACATCTCGCTTATGCCCGGCATGGGGTCCAATCCCGCCTACCGCCGCATCGACGTGGACACGGAGACCGGAAAGATCAACGGCCTCTTCTAAAGAGCGTCCGCTTTTCCCGCCCGGCGGCCGGAGGGAGGCGCGCTTTCGCCGCGGAGCCGGATCGAAAGCGTCCGGGTGGAGCCCCCCGGTCGGGCGAAAGCGGGGCCCTCCGCCTAAATCCGGCGGGGTCCGTTGGGCTGCCCTTCGGAAAACGCCGCCTCAACCCTTTTAAAGGGCGGCGGGGGCCCCCCGGCCCCCGCCGCTTTTAAATCCGGTAAAGCGTCCCGCCCCCCAACCCCCCTTTTTTCCAGTTTTCCGAAATAATTCCAGTTTCCGGGGTTTATGGTTTTTTCCGGCCCCGGCCCGTTCGTTTCAAGAAAACGAGGGGGTCCGAAAACCGGGGGATTTGAAAACCTGGGGTTCCGAAAACCGGGGGTTCCGAAAACCTGGTGTTCCGAAAACCGGAGGTTTTGAAAACCGGGGGCGCGGCCGCTTCCCCGGAACCCAAGCCCCCCCGGATTTATGGTCCGCCTCGGGCGAGGTCCCGGCTGTCGGTTGAGGCCCGGACCCGACGCCGAAACGCTTCCCGTTTTATCAAAGCGCCGGGGGGGATTCGTCTTTTCCCAAAGAAGATCGAGCGTTATTTAGTTTCCGGGCGCGACGACGGTTTTTCCGGGGCGAACCGGACGCCGATTTAAAGCGTCGGGGCCGGGCGCGGATTGGAAAAAAATTTTTTTCGCCGATTTTAAAATTTCATCTAGATGATTCCGCCGCTTCCCAGCGGGCGATCGAAGAACCTTCGCCGGCTTTCACGGCGGGGGGCGGAGGGAGGGAGAAAAATGCCGCGAAACGCCGCCGAAGTAAATAGCGCCTCCGGGCGCCGCGGGAGCGCCGTCATGGAATTTCACCGCTCTTTCTACAACAAGCCGTTTTCCGAGATTATTAAAATGGCGGCGTCCAGGAGCCACACGCCCGGAGGCGGAAGCGTTTCCGCGATGTGCGGGATAATGGGGGCGACCATGGCGGAGATGGTCGCGAATCTCACGGTGAGCAAAGCGGGATACGAAGGTGTTTCCGGCGAGCTGACGGATCTGATCGCGGCCTTGGAAAAAGGGATCGAGGAGATGAAGATCCTCACCATGGAGGACATGGACGCTTTCGACCGCCTGCTTAAGGCCTACCGTCTTCCCAAGACGACGGACAAGGAAAAAGAGGAGCGCCTGAAAGAAATTCAACGCGCGACGATCCTGGCCGCGACCGTGCCCTTGAACATAGCCTTGAAGTCCGTGGAAATTTTAAAAATCAACCGGCGCCTGGCCGACATCGGAAACATTTCGGTTCTCAGCGACTCGGTGGTTTCCAGCGTCCTTCTCGACGCGGCCGTCAGGGGGGCCGTGGTTTCGGTCGACCAGAACAGCGGCTGCATAAAGGATCCCTCGGTGAAGAGCGACGTGGAGGGAAAGAGGCGCTCCGTCGTGGACGAGTCCCAAAAAATAATGGAGGAGACCATCGCCGTCGTCTACGCGAAAGAGCTAAAACTCTAGAAAATTATTAAGCTTGACGCGAGCGCAAAAAGTCTGTTATGAAATTGTTAAAGAGACAACATACCAAATGCGGGATAAATCATAACGCTATATAGTCTATAAAGTATATTGTTTGCAAATTTTAAAAAGAAGGGACTTTTCGCGGTATCATCAAGCTCGCCTCCCTTAAAACGCGTCCGCCGGGCGGCGGTTGTTCGAAACGACCGCCGCCCGGCTTCCTTTTGGCGGGATCGCTTTTCTAAAACGCTCTAAATGTTGGCGCGCGTTCCAAAAAAATTCCGGAGCGCCGCTTTAATTCAAGGCTTCGCCCGCCAGGCGTTCGGCTTTCCGACATCCTTTGGCGGGAGATGCGAAAATCCAGGCCGGCGGAGGGGCGGAAAATTTTAAGCCGGAACCCCGGAAAGGGGGCGTTTTATTTTGGGGGACGGCGGATGTTTTGCGGAGGGGCCGGAAAACGTCAATTTTTGAGGTATTTTTATAATTATTTAAATATAAAATCATATTAAATAATAATTTTGATTATATTTATTAACGCATATAACAAAAATAAAAACATAGAAAATAATTCATCGAGCCGATTAAAGGGGGGCGATTTGGGCCCGCGCTTGACTTTCGGCAAAAATAGGCATAGTATTTTTTAACAGCCGAGGGAAATAGCTTTTCAATCCGCCCTCTTCCACGCGTTCAGGCGGAATTTTCGGCGGACGCGGGGCTTTTCGGGCGCCCCGCCGGAGAACCGGAGCCGGTTGTTTTTCCCTTTTTTTCCCTTTTTTTCCCGCGGAGAGCGGAAAGATATTTTTTTCGCCGAGGAGTTTCGCGGATTTCACGGCCCGAGACGAGGAGCGTTACATTCCCCCCCCGCCCTGGAAAAACCGGAGATTTTTTCCGGGGCGGGGACGTTTCAGAGGCAGGAGATGTCTAAAAAAGACATTATGGTGGTGGACGACAATCTCGCCACGTTAAAGCAGATAAGCTCGTATTTGAGCGGTCTCTACGACTACAGCCTCAAGACGTCGGGTCTTCAGGCCGAAAGCGGTTGCCGGGAGGAGGCGCCCGATCTCGTGCTTCTGGACGCCGACATGCCCGTAATGGACGGCTACGAGACTATTAAACGCCTCAAAAGCCTGCCGGCCATGGGAGGCGTGCCGGTGATTTTCATGAGCGCCGACAACTCCAAGCAGACCGAGTTGAAAGCCCTGGAATCCGGAGCCAGGGATTTCATCATCAAACCCGTGGATTCCTCCATCCTCCTTCACCGCATCGCCCTCCACCTGGAACTCGCCGAATACGAGAACAACATGGAGACGACCCGCCGCGATCTGGAGAACAACATCGTCCTCTCCTTCGCCGAACTCGTGGAAAGCAAGGACTCCAACACCGGCGGCCACGTCCTTAGGACGTCGCGCTATTTGGAATATATCGGAAGAGAGCTTCTTTCCGATGGGAGGTTTAAAGACCAATTAAGTCCGGACAGCCTGGACATGATGGTGAAGGCCGCCCCCTTCCACGACATCGGAAAGATCGGCATCTCGGACGTCCTTCTTTTAAAACCCGGGCCCCTGACCGAAAGCGAATACGGCGAGGTGAAAAAACACTCGATCGTCGGGGCGAATTTCCTCCGAAACATCTACAAACGCCTTCCGGAGCAGAAATATCTGGAAATGGCCGCGGTTATGGCCGAAGGACACCACGAACGCTTTGACGGAAAAGGCTATCCTTACGGTTTGAAGGGAACGGACATACCTTTCTCTTGCCGTCTCCTAACCGTCGCCAACGTTTACGACGCCTGCCTGACGGAACGCATCTACCGTCCGGCCCTCAACCATGACGAGGCCTCCCAGGTCGTGATCGACGGCAAGGGAACCATGTTCGATCCGGACATCGTGGACGCCTTTTTACGGGTGAGCGCCATCTTCCGCGCCTTGAATCAGCCGCAGACAAACCTGCCCAGAGCCTCCAAACGCTCTTTCACCGCCGGTTTCAGGATCCATGAAATGATCATCAAATCGGAATCCAGCTTGAGCCATTGACGTCCCGGCCCGCCTTTCCCCCTCTTTCCCAAGTAGTCTTCCAAATTTCGCAGTCCGCCGATTTTTTCCCCGCCGCCCGCGGCCCTCTTCCCCTCGCCCGTTTTTTTATTTCCGCTTAAAACGCTTTTTTTAAAAACAATCATTCGATTTCTTTTAGCTTTGGTTTTTTTCCGACAAACCTCGCGCGCCGGCTCCTTAGCCATCCCGCCTTTCAAACTTCGCTCTCGCTTCGCTCTTGACGGCTTTCCTTTCCGGACCCTCCCGTCCGCGTTTTTCCCGGGTTTTAATTCCGCGGCCCCATGCCGTTTTCCTACTTTTTCAAACCGGCGCGGTCGCCTTTTATCCCGTTTTCTTTTGTCAAGTCCGCGTTCGCGCGCGTGAAAATTATGTGATTTTTTTCACGCGCGGCGTTTCGCCGCGCGTGAAATTGTTGTTTTCGTGTTTTCCGCCCGCGGCGGGCTTCAAGCCCGCGTCTCGTAGCCGCCTTTCGCGCGGTTTTTTCAGCGGGTCCTTGTTGATATATTGTTTTAAATTTAGAAAGTCATGTTGATTTTTTGTTTTCATATTTATTTTCATTCACCCCATGGCGCCGTTAAAAACTTCGACGTCGACCCCGACCCGCTCTCGAACGCGGTTGAACGCCCGGCGTTTTTTCAGCCCGGGCCGCGGCCGGCCGGCCGAAATTAAGTTTTCACGTTGATTTTCCCCTAATCTTTTAGATTTCAACCCCCTAAATCCGGCGAAAAAGATGAAAGAGATTCTCGTAGTAGACGACAACAGCGCGGTCTTGAAGCAGATCAGCACCATTCTTTCCGGGCATTACGACTATTCCCTGGCGCGTTCCGGAGAGCAGGCCTTGAAGTACTGCGGCCGGGAGCGGCCGGATCTGGTGCTTCTGGACATCGAGATGCCGGGCATGGACGGTTTCGAGTGCCTCAGGCGTCTCAAGCAGAACCCGGGATTCGTGCGCGTTCCGGTTATTTTCCTCACCAGCAAGCACGACAGGGAAACCGAGATAAAAGGCCTGAGGAGCGGGGCCAGGGATTTCATCCGCAAACCCGCCGAAAAGAAGATTCTGCTCCACCGTCTGGAGATGCACCTCAGCATCGCCGAGTACCAGGGCCGCCTGGCGGAATCCGTCGTCCTCATGTCCAATATTTTAGGCGTTTCCGTGGCCGAGTTGATCGAGTGCCGGGACGAGAACACCGGCGGCCACGTCATCCGCACCAGCCGCTATATGGACATCTTAGGCCAGGATCTCCTGGAGAGGGGGGTCTTCGAATACGAGCTAAACGAGCGCAATCTGGATCTTTTCGTCCGGGCCTCCCCTCTGCACGATATCGGCAAGATTTCCATCAGCGATAAAATACTGCTTAAAAAGGGCAAGCTGGACTTCGAGGAGTTCAACATCATGAAGGGGCACGCCGCCATCGGGGCCAACATCCTGGAGCACATGTACAAGCGCACCCCCACCCAGGACTACCTCAAATACGCCGTCTTGATAGCCGCCTCCCACCATGAGCGCTACGACGGCAAGGGCTACCCCTATCTGCTGAAAGGCGAGGACATCCCCCTCTGCGGGAGGATAATGGCCGTGGCCGACGTCTACGACGCCATAGTGGCCAACCGGGTCTACCGGGAGGGCATGAGCCACGAAGAGGCGGCCAGAATAATCTTCGAAGGGGAGGGCACCCAGTTCGACCCCCTGGTGGTGGAGTCCTTCGCCCGCTCCGAAGGGCGCTTTTCCGAGATCAGCTCGCGGCTCCACCAAAAAAACGCGGAAAGAGCCGCGGGCTAGGCGCCGGGATCGAAAAAGTCTTCTCAGTCCCCTTGAAAGCGGGGACGCTTCGCTCCGGCGCGGTCCGGAGAACTTCCACGAGGGCCGGGGCGGCCCGGAGGGACGCTCCGGCTATCGTCCTCCCTCTCATGACGCCCGCCGCCCGCGGCGTCCCTTCCCGAAAAGGGCCGCCGGGAGGCCGCCGGCGGCTGTTTCGGGGAGGCCGGAGAAGGCCGGCCTCGAGTTCGCCCCGAACCTTTTAAACCCGAACCCGCCTTCGGAGGGAGTCCGCGGCCCGGCCGCGGCGGAAGCCTGAAGGGGCCGGAAATCCCCGTTTTCCCGGGGGAAAAGCCGGCCGAAGGCGGCGGCGAGCGGGCGCCGTCCCGGCGGGAACCTCTGAATCATCTTCGAGGAATTGACGCATGACGGATTCCAACGACGACGCCGCCCGCTTGAACGAGCCGGACCTTTCTCCGGAGGCCGCGGCCGAGACGCTTTTCGAGTATCTCCGCGACATAATCTACAACCCCGCCAAAGCCAAGCTCGATCCGCGCCGGCTGGGGGGAAAATTTCGGGATCTGGGGCTGGGCCTCATGTTTCTGGCCGACTGCGTCGCCGAGACCAGGGATTTCGCCAACGCCCTGGCCAGGGGGGATCTCCGGGCCAGGATGCCGGGCGCCGGAAACGAGATAGCCGCCCCCCTTAAAACCCTTTATTCCTCTTTGAAGCATCTCACCTGGCAGACAAACGAGATAGCCGCCGGCGACTATTCCCAGAGAGTGGACTTCATGGGCGAGTTCGCCGACGCCTTCAACTCCATGATCCGCCAGCTGGAGGATCGCAACCGCGAGCTCGTCATGAGCAAACTCACGGCGGAGGCCGCCTCCAAGGCCAAAAGCGCCTTCCTGTCCAACGTCAGCCATGAAATGCGCACCCCCCTGAACGCCATTTTGGGGCTTTCGGCCGTGGAGCTGCAAAAGGATCTCCCCACCCTCACCAGGCTCAATTTGGAGAAGATCTGGAACGCCGGCTCCACCCTTCTCCGGATAATAAGCGACATCCTGGACATCTCCAGGGCGGAGTCGGGAAATTTCGAAATCATTCCGGTGGAGTACGATCTCCTCGAGCTCGCCAAAGACCTGGTGCAGATAAACATCGCGCGCGTCGGCTCCAAGGACATAACTTTCGAGCTGGACATGGATCCGAACCTCCCGAAGCTCCTCTCCGGAGATTCTCTGAGGGTGAAGCAGATCCTGAACAACATTCTTTCCAACGCCTTCAAGTACACCGATAAGGGAAAGGTGGGCTTTTCCATCTCCTGGGCGAGAAACGGGGACACCGCCCTCGTGACCTTCCGGGTGACGGACACAGGACAGGGCATCAAGCCGGAGAATTTGAAGACCATCTTCACCGAGAACAGCCAGATAAACTACGAGGCCAACCGCTACGTGGAGGGAACCGGCCTGGGGCTCTCCATCACCAAGTTCCTGGTGGACATCATGGGCGGGATCATCACGGTGGACTCCAAATTCGGCGAGGGCTCGGTGTTCACGGTGATGCTCCCGCAGAAAATCCTCTCCGAGGAGCCGGTCGGCCGCGAAGCCGCCGAGGATTTCATCTCCTTTAAATCCGTCGTGAAGGGCCTGAGCGTCGAGGGCAATCTGGCCAGAACCCCCATGCCTTACGGCTACGTTCTTCTGGTGGACGACGTGCCCACCAACCTGGACGTGGCCGAGGGGCTTTTAAGCCCCTACGGCTTGCGGGTCGCGAAGGTGGCTAACGGCATGGAGGCCGTGGACAAAATCGCGGCCGTCCGGGATTCGGATCCGCCCCACCTTAAATACGACATCGTCTTCATGGACCACATGATGCCGGGCATGGACGGCGAGGAGGCCACGCGGCTTATACGCACCACCATCAACACCGAGTACGCGAGGCGCGTGCCCATCATCGCCTTCACCGCCAACGCCCTTCCCGGGACGGCCAAGCATTTTTTAGAGTCCGGCTTCTCCGGCTTCATGCCCAAGCCCATCGACATAGTCCAGCTAGACGAGGTCCTGAATAAATGGGTGAGGAACCCCGAAAGGGAGTCCGAGCTGGCTTTCAAGCCCGATGAGCTGGTCGAGGAGCCGGAAACGGGATTCCTTTCCGGCGTGGAGATCGCGGGCCTGGATGTGCAGACCGGGATCAAGCGTTACGGGAAGGAGGAAAAGTACATCAAGATATTGAAGTCTTACGTCCTCCATACCACTAAACTCCTGGAAACCATCAAGGCCACGGCGGGGTCCTCCTTTAAGGACTACGCCATCGCCGTCCACGGCCTCAAGGGTTCCAGCTACGGGATCTCCGCCAATCTGGTTGGAGATATCGCGGGCAAGCTGGAAATTATGGCCAAGGAGGGTAAGAGCGACAACTTCGCGGACACCCACATATCTCTTTTGGACAAGACCGGGAAGCTCATAAGCGACATAAACGCGGTTTTGACCAAGCTGGAGGAGCGGCACCGCCGGGACGCGAGAAAGGATTCACGGGCGTGTCCGGACAAGGAGCTTTTGCAGAAGCTCCTCGATTTTTCCAAACGGGGCAAAACCTCCATGATGGAGGAGGTTCTCTCCGAGCTGGAGCTCTACGAATACGAATCCCAGCCCGATTTGATCCCTTATCTCCGCGAGCAGATGGAGAACTTCGACTACGGCCTCATATGCGACAGGCTTTGCAACGTTTTGGGCCAGTCTTGAGCCGCCTCGCCTCCTCCGGTCGGCCTATTCGCCTCCGAAGATCCTTCTGAGCTCCGCTTTCGGCTCGTAATAAGCCTCCGCCAGGGAGAGGCCCTCCGGAGGGGCGCTCATCCCGGCCCGGGGCCTGGTCTTCGACGCCAGTATGTTTTTAAAGTCCTCCCTTCCCAGCCTTCCCCGCCCCGCCTCGAAGAGGGTTCCGGCGATGGCGCGCATCATGTGCCGCAGAAAGCCGGATCCGGCTATCTCGAGCCTGCGGATCGAGGGTTCCGGGCTTGTCAACCAGGCGCCGTAAATCTCCCTCACCGTGCCTTTCACGTCCGATCCCGCGCTCTGGAAGGCGGCGAAGTCCTTTTCCCCCACGAGCTCGGGAAGGCAGCTCCGGACGCCGTCCCAGTCCAGACGGGTCCCCACCCACCAGGCCCGCCAGTCGCGGAGGGGGTCGCGGGTTTCCGTCACGAGATAATCGTAGTGGTATTTCTTTCCGGTGCAGCTGAAGCGCGCGTGAAAGCTCAAGGGCGCCTCCTCGGCTTCCAGAACCGCTATGGAGCGGGGGAGGAAGCGGTTGGCCCCCCTAACCATCTGCGTGGGAGTCCGGGCTGATTTCGTGAAAAACGAGGCGATTTGGCCCGCCGCGTGCACTCCGGCGTCGGTGCGTCCGCTGCCGTGTATCGTCACGGGGTGCCCGCAGACCTTGCCCACGGCGTCCTCCAGGAGCTCCTGGACGGCGAGGCCGTTTTCCTGGCGCTGCCAGCCGCTGAGACCGGTCCCGCGGTAGGCTACTTTTATTTTGAAGTTGCGGTATTTCACCTGGCCGGTTTCGGAAAGAGTCATGGTAAATTCCGCGGGGCGTGATTTTTTAAAAAATTAAATGACGAAGCGGCCGCGAAAGTTCGGGATTGAAAATCGTTTGGCGTTGTCGCGCGGCGTATGGGATAAATTTATACAGTTTATAACTCGTAAAGCATATTGTTTCTCCAATTCATCAACCGAGGGGTTTTTTCGCGTAAGCGTCGATGACGCGCGGTCAAATTCAAGCCTAAAAAGATTTTCGTTGGCGTTGTTTCCAGTCGGGAGGCCGAGTTTCACCGTTCCGGCCGCGTGAAAGATCCCTTCGGGAACGGTTTTTTCCACCCCGGATGAAACATTACGATGGAATCGTCTTCAAATTTATTTTCGTTAGGCGGACGCGTCGGCTGAATATGAATCCGGTGACTAAACATTATAAAGAAGACGCATGACGCGGAGAACCGCTTTATTTCAGCGTTCTAATGTTTATCCGCAACGGCGACGCTATTTTGATTTATTCCCGTATTTTACATGACTCCTCTTATCAATTTTAATGTCATACTTCGCGCGCGCGAGTCGATTTACGCGTCTCTTTTTTATGAAATTCAGATAAAATTGAAGTTAAAACTTAAAACAAACTAAAATATTTTGAAACAGCGTGCGGAAGACTATCGGAACATCAATGATTGTTTCGTATTCATGGTTAAATAACTCGTCTACGCGAAAGCTTGACTTGACGCTCTTCGCGGTCAATGTGGTTGATTAATTTATAACTTTGTCTAAGATAACTGTGAGAACCTGGGCGACAACCGGAATTTTCAAACCGATGATAAAAGTTTTACCGCTGATAATCCCGATATTTTACGATGTCTATTTTTGAGTTTATTTCCCTTTCGGTGTTTTTTTTCAAGGCTCTCGATTTTCGTGTGTAAATCCGTTTGAAGGTGATTTTCAAGGCTGTTTATTTTCGAGTTAAGTTTATTTTCAAGGCTGTCTATTTTCAGATCGATTATATTGTCAAGAGTCTTAAGGTTAGACTTTACATTTAGAACATCCATATTCAACTCTTTGAAATCTTTGTTGAGTTCCACTATGCTATCGCCCGTCAATGCGATGCCATGCTCAATTTTGTAAAATAGATGGTCGTAGTCTTGACATCCTCACGTCATCGAAGGATTTGTGGGATTTCGCCGTTGTTTTTTAAACGGTTGAGTGATAAACGATATCCGACATGGAAGAACGCCTTGTGAAGCATGTTGTTTCAAAGTCTTAAAACTGACGGGGATTTTCGCGCGATCGTAAAATATTAGAAAAACCTTTGTTTTGAACGTATCCGCTTCTTTATATCGTTCCGACTTTTATCCGTCGGGGTTAGATTATTCATCCCCGCGGAACGTTTAGAGCTTCTTTAGGTTTCCGGCCCTATTTTTCAACCCGAACCGGCGCTTTCAGCCATCCATCGTCAATTCCTTTTTCTAGGATCTTTTCCGCCAACCAGAAGTCGAATTCGGCGTCTATGTCGACGTTTTCCTCTCTGGTGGTCACGAAAGTGCCGGCGTTTTCGCCGAAAAGGCTGTATCTTCGCAGATTGTCGCTTTTGGTGACGATTATCGAGCCGTCGTTCACGAACACCGTGTTCAGATCCTGGCGGCGGTGTTCCGTTCCGAAGGGCGGGTAGTTGAGATGGTCGAATCCGGTGGACATGGAATCGTAGGGAGCGGACTCGAACGCCTTGATCACCTCGTCAATCCGTCCGGGTCTCCTCGCCGGGCTCGTGCACTGCAGAAGGACGGCGGCGTCTCCTCCCAGGACCCGCAAGGCGTGCACGAGAACGTCGCGGGTCAAAACCTCGTCTCCCGCCAGCTGCGGGGGACGTTCCAGAACGGGGGCGCCGTAGCTTTGGGCCACCTCCAGGATTTCCCTATCCTCGCTGGAAACCACGAAGGAGTCCATGAGTCGGGATTCCAGGGCGTCCTTAATCGTCCAGGCGATAAGGGGATGGCCCGCTATGAGTTTGATGTTTTTTCTGGGTATCCCCTTGGAACCCCCTCTGGCCGGTATTATTCCCAAATACATGTCTTCTCCGATTTTTAAGGAGGCGGTGAAAAAATCTTTCCGATTGTCTTACGGGAAAGACGAGGAAACCCCGCCGGGCGAAATTCTAGCAGATACCCGCGGCCCTTTTCAAGATCGGCCGCCCGGGCGGGTGCTTCAAGTAATTGGTGGTATTTTTTGAAAAAGTATGTTATAGTTTTCTCCATAAAATCTGTCTCTCTGGGGAAAACAATATGTCTTGTCTTAACGAAGAATTAAATGCTAAAG
>JAISMF010000102.1 GCA_031276865.1 Deltaproteobacteria bacterium
ATAAATTAATTAAATATATTTAAGAGTGAATATACAGATATAATTTATAAAATTTATGTTTTTCCCATAAATAATAAGTATTTGCTAGAAATGGTTTACATCATATTACGGACAAACCCACGGTTTGCGACGCTTTATCATTAGATTTTGTGAACTATAGAGACGATCTACTGAAGCTTCAGGATAATTTTTCCAAAGAAGCTTTCGCTAGTTACGTGGAATCTTTGGCTAATAATGGTTATTTAGAAAAACTAAAACAGGAGAGACTTACCATCAAAGCCGAACCGATTGGCTCTCCAGTGATGTTCACCCTGAAACCGCTACGTGACAAAGCTGATTGGAAGGTCGAAGTGCCGATTAAAATTTCGTATGAAAATATCGCCGGCGAGGTCTCCATTGATAAATTTCTGGCCGAAGTTTGGCTGAAACGGAACAATTTGTCAAAATACGCGGAGATGGTCGAGGTGAACCAGATCGTTATTGGAAAACTTCCGTAACCGCGCTCAATAGCGTTTTAAAATGAAAAGAGAGTCGATTTTTTAGTTTACGGTCGGAGAAACATTCTCTATGACGAAATCGTCAAAACAAGTTCGCGCGACGCTCTTGATTTTCATCCTCGTTTTAATCATATCGGTCCTTGATACGGAAATGGCCGTAGCGGATAAATCGGATCTCAGCTGGAGATGCCTCGTGGAGTCGAGTTTGCGTTTTCAAGTTCCCTTAAGCCTAATTTTTATGATTTTGGATACGGAACAGGGGCGGGTGGGAAAAAGCGCCGAAAATAAAAACGGAACTTCGGACTACGGACCGATGCAAATTAATTCCATCTGGCTTCCGAAATTATCCGCGCTTGGAATATCGGAGGAACTCCTAAAAGACAACGGCTGCGTGAACGCGGCCGTCGGAACGTGGCTTCTAAGATACCACCTTCGAGAAACCGGAGACCCTCTCATGGCCGTATCCAGATACCATTCCAGAAATCAGAAGCGCCAGACGAAGTATCTGCGTTCGGCTCTTAAACGAGCCGAAAGCATGAATATCGATAAAATTATAAGGCGGGCGAACGGAAAGTAGAAAATATTAGTCAGCTTTTTCAGCCCGATTCCAATTTCACCCAGCCCGAGATGATTGAGCGGGAAATCCGCCCCGTGAAAAACAAGTCCCCGGGCTATTGTTCCCACCTAAAATATAGAAAGCGTCAAACGCCTGGCGTTTCAAAGGAGATCCCATGAGCTTCTTCTCGATCCACTATATTTACGGAGTCCTGGAAGATGTCAGAGAAAAATCATAATCATTTTACGCTCCGCTCACCCTCGTTTTAAGATCCTTCAACGGTGTTTCCCGGGGAAGGATCCTGGATACGGTCTATCACGTCAGGATTTTCTATCCCATGTCGATTAGGTGTTTTTGGAAAAGCCGTATAAATTCCAGAGACGCTTTGACGGTGGAATTGAAATACATCCTTCCTTGCGTGAAAATATCCCCTTACGAGCGCGTCACCGGCCGCGAGCTCTGCGGATCCCTCTTTGATCGGGGATTTGTCAAAAGGCTTTCATTCTTAAACGACTACAGCGTCCACAATATTTCCGGAACCTTTTTAAGAGAAAGCGTGGACGCCCGGGGGAGGACCGTGATACGCCTCCTGGAGGACGCGCCCTTTCTCCCCTTGGAGCATTCCCTGACTTTATCCCCGGGGATGGAGGGAGCGTTCAACACCCTGGGACTTTCCTCCGGCTCGAGGGTTTTGGCTACGGCGATGAATATACGCGCGGCGCCGCCGTTTAATAGAGGATCCAAGGCGAAGCTCAAAGGCGAGGCGCTTTCCCTCAACCCGCTTGGCCGCGGCCTCTCCGCCCATATAGGCGCCGCTCATTGTATTTACCAGCGGGCGAGCGCGTGGAGCCGGGTCGTCGCCTTTTCGAAGGAAAAGGACGCCGGAAAGGCCTCCCCGGGAGGCGGCCTCGCGCGCTCTTCAGCGGAACCGGCGAAACGCGCGTCGCCAGGGGAAAAGGAATGCGGGGGATGAAGAGCCGCGTCCGGCCTGGAGCGCTCCCGAAGAAACGCTTAAAAGCGACGGATAGCCGCGCCCGCCCCCGGGGCGACCGCGGCCGGCGGCTTCGCCGAAACAGGGTCCCGTCGGTTGAAGAAAAAAGCAATCAGCCGGAAGTCCCGTAAAGGTCTTCGGGAGAGGCTCCCCGAAGGGGAGGAGCCCTCTTTTTGGCGTCCGAGCGGAAGAGAATCGCCGTCGACCCGGAAGCGTCCGCGTTTGAGGCCGCTTTCGCTTATCCCCGCCTTTCAAACGGACTAAAAAGGAGTGGCCATGAAAAAAGCGCCCAAAATCGACTACCGGACGGCGCCCGAGGAAGCCGAGAAGCTCGCAAGCCTCGACCGGACCGCCACCTAGAGACGCGTCAAGGCCGTCTCGGACATCCGCTTGCGTCGATTTGGCCGCGCGTCGCCACCGGCGGCTGAAGTTCGAAAAGTCCCGGGCTTCCCTCCGGCCGCGGGCGGCGGAGGCGTCCGGAAACCTTTCCCTCCCCCGCCGGAAACGGCCGGGAATTCGGGCTTATCCGGCCTTCCCCGGCGTTTCCGGGCGCTTCAGCCTGGCGCGATAAGGCCGGGGGCGCTCTGGGCCCTCACCCGGATGATCCTTCCCGAACGGCCGTAGTCGTCCAACTGGTTGAAGCTCTCGGCCATGGTGACGCGCGCTCCGTCCTTAGTCCCCATGGCCTCGAGGAGATCCCTCTTCGCCTCCTCCAGACGGTAGCCGCCGCCTATCTCCTTTCTGAGGCCCATCACCGGCACGCTCATTATTCCAAGCGCGGTGTCCGCGTAGAGTTCCGCCGCCCGGGTGGGCCGGGCCAGGGCGGCGCCCAGGGCGTTGGCGTAGGAGTGCTCGGGCGGCGCCTCGACGGGGAGGCCCGAAATCGACTCCCCCAAGCCCAGGAGCGCCTTCGCCGGTCCGCCCAGGAGGACCGCCTTTTCCGGAATCAGCTTTTCGTCCAGGATAAGCTCGGAAACGGTGTAGACGGGCTTCCGGTTAATTTCGGAAACGAAGTCGGTGGCCTCCTGGGCGAGCTTCCCGACGAAGGCGTCCGCCGCCCGGCGGGCCGCCTCCCGGGCGCGTCCGGGTTCCAGGCGCTCGAAGGCTTGGAAAGAGACTTCCGCGTCGCCCACCCGGGCGAGGCCCAGGACGTTCAAGGCGTCCGTCAAAGTGGGCGCCCGGTGGGGGGCGTTTTCCGGATCCAGGGACAAAGCCGGCCCGCGGCGCCGGGGAAGGGGCAGGAAGGCGGAGTCCGCGTAGGCGAGATCCGTGTCCCCGCCCAGGGCGACGGAGCGGGTTAAAAGCCCCCCCACCAGGGTGTCGAAGCCGGCCACGCGCAGTCCCTCCGGAGAAAGGAGGATCTCGCCCGCGCTTAAAAACGAAAGGTCCAAGCTGGTGCCCCCGACGTCCGCCATGAGGATGTCCTCATGGGAGCCGCCTTTTAAACTCCAGAGTCCCAAAAGCGAGGCCGCCGGACCGGCGGCCAAAGCCAAAACCGGTCGCTTTCGGGCCTCGGATAGGCTCATCACCCCGCCGTCGCTTTTCAGGACGCTCACCTGGCAGCGCATCCCGAACTCGAAAACCGTCTTTTCCAGATCGCTTAGAAAGCTCCGGTAGACGTTGAGGACCTTGGCGTTCAGGAAGGCGGAGTTTAAGCGCCGGGGGAAGTTCAGGCCGCCGAACAGGGACGAGGCCCGGATGATCGTTTCGGGGAAAACCCTGGCCGCCGTTTCGGCCAGAAAGTCCTCGAGGCGGGTGTTTTTGGGACCGAACTTGGAGGCGCAGACCATGACCTTGAGCCCCTCGTCCCTGAAGGCGCGCGCGGCTTCCAGAACCTCCTCCTCCGCCGCCGGCTCCAACACCCTCCCCCGGTGATCCTGGGAGCCCCGGACCATCCGAACGAAGGGCCCGTAGCTCTCGTCCGCCTGAAAGTCCAAACCCGGACCCGAGGTGAAGACGATCCCCACGCTCTCCGCGGTCCCGGTAAGGAGGCTGTTCAGGCCCAGGGTGGTGGAGACGGAAAGGCGCCGAAGCGATCCCTTGAGATCCGCTTCCCGGGAAAGACGGGAAAGGGTCTCCCTAAGGCTCGTTATGACTGGCTCCTCGGTTTTCACCTTGGAGACGGCGAGAATCTCCAAGTTTTCCGATAGGACGACGGCGTCGGTGTGGGTGCCGCCCACGTCTATGCCCAGATACATCGGGGCGCCTCCGCTCGAGGGTGGTTGGGTTTTCCTTCCGGATTCGGGAAGACGGCTTCGGGCCTTTCCGGGCCGGGCCTGGAAAAAAGGCCGGGCCTGGAAAAAAAAGCCCGGCCTGGAAAAAAGGAAGCGGAAAAAAGGAGGGCGGGGAAAAAAAACCCCGAAAGCGGCCGCGCGGGGCCGGGCTTCCGGGGCGGGATTTTCAACCCATCTGGTTTAAAAAGGAGAGGCTGAAACGCAGGGCGGGGTTGTCGGGCTTCCCGCCGAAGGCCGCGGGGAGCGGAGGAAAAGAGGAGCGGTTTATGGCCTGCTCCACGCTTAGATCGAAGTCCCGGTTGCCGCTGGGCTCCCTTAAGTTCTTCCCCGTGATCCTCCCCGAGGGGTCGATGGCGATGACGAAGGTGGCCACCGTGTTGGGGGACACCATGGAGGCCGGAGGCATCCAGTTGGAGCGCACGATCTCCAGAATCTGCAGATAATACCTCTGCTTCTCGGGGTCGATGGTCCGCCCCCGGGTGTTGGGGGCGGCGGGCCGGGAGGAGCTGCCGTCGCCCCTGCCCCGCTCCAGGGCCAGATTGGCGATGGACTGGTTGATGGCCTCGTCGTCCTGCCTGGACTCGGTTTTCCGCTGCAAGTCCTTAATGGCGTTGTTTATCCGGGTGTCGGCCGAGGGCTGGGCCTTGGGCTTGGGTTTGGGCTTGGGATCCGGGGGTTTTTCCGGCGGCGGGACCTTGGGAGGCGGCTCCTCCACCCTTTTCACCTCCGGCGGCGGGACATCCTCCGGCGGCTTGATGGGGATGGCCTCCACCGGGGTCTGGGGAACCTTTATCTCCGAGATGGGCGTCGGCTGCGGCAGGATGGGATCCCGCTTGGGAAGCTCCACCACGTCCGGAACCTGCAGATCCGGATTCACCGGCGCCTTGGGCGCCGCCGGCGCCGGAGGCTCCACCGCCCCCACCAGCTGCACGGTCATGACGTCCAGAGGCTTCTTCTCGGCGCCGAAATTGAAAAACCCCGGCGCGAAGAGCAGGACCCCGAAGAAGAGGTTGTGCAGGATGAAGGATAAGACGAGGACCCCGAAAAGCTCGAGCGGCCTCGACTGGTTCTCCGGCTCGTATGGATTGAGATTTCTGATCCGCATAGAAAATCCGATGTCGGGGGGGCGGGTCCGCGGCCGAAACGGCCGCGGCTTGATTCCCAAGCGGCGGGTCCAGGGACCCTACCTTCCCGGAGCCCTGGCGCCGCCGGGGGCCGGAGCGGGAGTCACGGCGCCCGGGGCGGATCCGCCGGCCGGGGCCGGGGCGGCGGGGGCGCCGAAGACGTCCGGCTCGCTTCCCGGCTCCGTCACGAGTCCGATGTTGGTGATTCCGGCCGTCCGCAAAGTCCCCATGACCGACGCCACCGTTCCGTAGGGAACGTTCTTATCGGCCTTCAAGAAGACGCTTTCCGTGTTTTTGGCCTTCATCACCTGGCGGATCTGGGCGTCGAGATTTTGGATGCCGGAAAGGGGGATCTCGTCTAGGAGGACCTGCCCCCCTTCGGTGACGGTTAAAACCACCATGTTCTGATCCACCCGCATGACGCTGGCGTCCACCTTGGGAAGCTCCACGTCCAGGCCCTGGGTCATCATGGGCGCCGCGACCATGAATATTATAAGCAGAACCAGCATCACGTCAACCATGGGGGTGACGTTTATCTCGCTCATGAGGCCGGGTCCGCGGTCCCGGTGGGGGGTGAAAGCCATAAAAGCTCCCTTCAACCCGTCCGGCGCTCGCCTGCGGGGGCCTGGGGGGTTTTCTTTTGCAAATCCCGCTCCAGAAGGTTCACGAAGTCCGCCATGAAGTTCCCCATGTCGGTCTCCAGGATCCTTATCCGGCTGTTGTAGTAGTTGTAGAAGATGACGGCGGGGATGGCGGTGGCCAGGCCCGCGGCCGTGGCCACCAGGGCCTCGGAAATGCCCGGGGCCACCGCCGCCAGATTGGCCGAACCCTTCAAGCCTATCTCGTGGAAGGAGCCCATGATCCCCCAGACCGTGCCGAAGAGGCCCACGAAGGGGGTGGCGTTGCCGCAGGTGGCCAGAAAGGAGAGGAACTTGTAGAGCCTGGAGCTCTCGGCCGAGGCCGCCCGGCGCAGCGCCCTTTCGACGTTCTCCATGGCCGAGCGGATGTCCAGCCTGGCCTTGTGCACCCGGCCCAGCTCCTGGTAGCCCACCCGAAAGATCTGGGCGATGGGCGAGGCGGAGTAGTTGTCGATGTCGGCGAAGAGGTTGGAAAGCGACTTGGGGCTCCAGAAGGTGTTTAAAAACCTCGAGGAGTGGCTTCCGGCCCGGGAGAGCTGGAAGAACTTGGAAAGTATGATGGCCCAGGATACGAGGGAGGCCAGAAGAAGGATCCCCATGACGAACTTCACCATGGGTCCGGAACTCATGACCATTTTGACGATGTTGGACTCCACGGCGCCGGAGAGCTCGGTCTGGGCGAGACCGGAGGCGGCGCCCTGGCCTAGCTGGATCAAAAGGAGGCTGGGGGACATGCGTTAAAACCTTTGGATGGCGTTCGGCGAGAGGTTGGGCCGGCTAAAATACGGCCGGGCTGAAAGGGACCCTCCGGAGCTCGCCGGGGGGTCGGGTTGGGTCCGATGGGACGGCGGGGCGCCCCCGCCGCGGCCCGGCGAGTTCGGAATTATATCCGGAGACGCCCCGGCCGTCAAAGGCGGGGAGGCGGAAATCAACCGGAAAAGGTCGCTTTCGGAGGGTTTCGCGGCCGGAAAAAAGGGCGGGAAAAGAAAAATCCCGGTTAGGAGGATCCCGCCGGAAACGATATGGAGGTTATTTTAATCAAATTAGACGAAATTAGCAAAAAAAATTTCAAAGGCGCTTTATCCGGGAAGAGCGCCGGAGGCGCGAGCCCGCCCCAATCGGGAAGCCTTTTCAAAGGCGCCCTCGGCGGAGCCGAGAGCGCCTCTTAGGGGAGACCGCTCCTTGACATCCGGAGGGTTGACGACATGTTTATAGAAAACCGGGGTTTTCCGGCCCCGTAGGGGTGTCACCCGTCCCCGCCCTAAGGCCGCCGGCGTCCCGAGCGGCCGACGCCGTCCGTTTCACGCTTTCCCCGGCCCCGCGCGACTTACGCGGCGTCGCCGGTTTAATTCAAGCATCGACGCCCGCGCGGAAACCCTTTCGGTTTTGGGATTTATAAAACAATACGCCTCGTTGTTTCCACGCTGTATAAATTTTTCCCATATTTCGCATGACGCCGCTAAAAATTTTCACCACCGGACTTTTCGCGGTCGCCCGAGGTCGTCTTCTCCGAGCTTAGTCGAGGGAGTTCGAAGCGTAAATATCGGACCGCGTTCGGCTCCGAACCGAATTTAATCGGGAACTAGGCCTGGAACAAGGCCGGCTTGAGAATGTCCGGAAGGTCGCCCTGAAGACGCCGACCCCGGGCGCGCCCGTGGAAACCGGCGTCAAAGTCGGCGGGCCGTCGGAGCGGGCGGTCGGTTAAACTGGTTTTCTCGTCCGCGGCCGTCGTTTCAGCCCCGGCCGCTTTGGCGGGCGAAGGGGCCCTCACGCCGTCCGCCCCGGTTGGCGTCGGCTTGGCCGGCCCAACGTCGGCCCGCCGCCCGAGGCGAACCGCGTGAGGCACAGGCGCCTGAACCATGAGGATTACGCGCCCGCCGCGGTCGATGACGTGATTCACCGCGGCAAACTGAAAGACCGGCTCGACACGCGCGAGGCCGTCAGGAAGGATCCGTCCGTGCTCAAGATCATTTAGGGGATAAGCCTCCACTGCGCGATCGATCCGCTCGCGCGGCGCCATCGTTTCCGTTTGAACTATGTCAGATCCAAAGACCCTTCCCGAGTGGGAGCGCGTCCTCTCGGCCGCGGCCAAGCTCCAGGGCCTCCCGCCAGGCGCCGCGCCGGTCGGAGGGACCGCCGTCGCCATTCACGCCTCCCACCGCGCGTCGGCCGACGCCCTACACGACCCGACCGATCCGCTAACCATGTTCGACTACGCGCTCGACAACTCGAAAGCGTCGCCGGATGGAAGACCCTCGCCGCCTAAGGCCGGTCCCGACGCTCGGCAACATGGACGGCATAGATACGGGCGTCCGCCAACAGATCCGGACGGAACCCCTGGAGACCGCCATCCCGGAAACCCCGGCGGGCCCGATCACCGTCCCCGCGGAAGCCGAGATCCCGCGGATAAAGGCGATCCTGATCCTCAAACGGAACGCCGCCAGGGATTACGTCGACTTCGCCGCCCTGGCCGAGCGCCTCGACGGCCGGACGCGTCACGCCGCGCTCGCCTCCATGGACAGGCTGCATCCGCGGGACACCGGCGAATCGCCTCTCCAGCGGCTCTTAAGCCAGCTCGCGAACCCCGCGCCTTTCGATCCGAAGAGGACCGATCTCTCCGAATACAAGCGCCCGGCGCCCCGCCTTCGGGACTGGGACGATGTGAAAAGGATCCGCGTCGAAAGCTCCCTGGACGTCTTCGAGCGACTCTGAGAGCCTCCCCCGGGCGGCCGCGGGCGCGTCCGACCAGTCGTCCGGCCCGCCAGTGCGAATAACCTCGTCGACCGCGGCGGGCGAGCGTCCCTCGTGGTTCGGGCGCCCCCGCTTCACGGGGCGCGTCTTTCGCCGCGGCCGCCTTCGGCGGCGGAGGCGCGGCCCGTCCGCGGCTTTCGAGCCGCTCCAGGATCCCCCGGATCCCCCCGCGCCTCGGGAGTCGGCTCGTTAATCCAGGAAAGCGAGCGCTCCACGGGAGGGACGGATGGCGGCCGGCCCCCCGCGGCGGCGCCCGCGGGGGGCCGCGACCTTCCCCGCCCAGCCGGCCTCTCCGGCCTCTCGGAGGGCGACTCCTCAGCCGGCCGCGGGAGGGCCCTGAACGGCCGCGGATTTTTCGGTGAAATAGTCATGGAATTCGGCGAAAGGAACGAGGCCGGCCCGAATCACGCGGATCGCCTCGCCGCCGGCACGTCTCGTCGCGCCGACTTCAAACTCGCCATGGCGCCGCGCCGCCGTTTCCGCGAAAATCTTTTTCCCCGCTCGATAGCGAGGGATTCGCGCGAAGCGCCGCGGCTGGCTCGCCCCCCGCCGCGCGCGAAGTCGGGGACGGCTTTCACGCGCGAATCGATTTCGACGGCGCCGACGGCTAAGATCCCGCCGCCGCGGACGCGGCTTCCGTACCCGTTCGCGCATGGCCTTGTTCACGGAAAATCCACGGCGGCGCCGAAACTTCCGGCGTGGATGTCCGGCGACATGGCGCCGCGGGGCTCCCCGAAGCTTTCGCCCTCGAAAGACGGATCCATGGTCGGCGCGGCAAGTCCGCGTTCGGCATTTCGGCGGCGCGGAGATTGGCGGACCCCACCTTCGCCGCCCCCGTCGGCATGGCCTCCGGAAAAGCCCCGCGGCCTCCCGTGAAAGATCCGCGGGGGGCCCGGGGGCGTCGACGCCTCCGGGGCGAAGCCGCGTGAATCTTTTCATCGAGGCGGACTTCCGCCCGATAAACGAGAGGATCCTCGCCTGAAAGCCCGGAAGAGGGCTTTATCGAGGCTCCGACGCCTTTCCGGAAGCTTTAAAAGCCCCCATCTCCCGGTTTCGGAAAGGGGGTTTGGGGAAGGCGCGCCCCGTAGCGGCTTGCGGGAGTCCGGGAAAGTCCCGGGCGCCTCCCCTCTTCCGGAGCCGGGGATCCGGAGGGGGATTTTCCGGAGCTCTTATCCGAGGCCATGCCCCTCGTCCGATCCGAAGGCGAATGAAAGCCGGGGGGAGGATAAGGCCGGACAAGGAGGATGAAGGGGAAAAAAAGAGCGAACGAGCTGAAAGAAGAGCGGTTAAAACGGGGGCGGCGGGATGGTTCCGGATTCCGCCGGACCACCCGGCGGGCGAAAGCTTTATCAGACGAATTTTAGGAATTTTTAAGGAGCGAATCCCCCCGGAAACGCTTTCCGGCCGTCCGCGAAAAAAAATCAGCCTCCCCGAAACACCCCGGCCCACCCTCGGAGCGCCCCTCCCGCCCCCTAAATCCCGGGACGAAGAAAAATCACAAGTCCGAAAGACGATGGGGGGACGCCGAAGCGAACCCGCCCAGGGAGAAGCCCGGACGGTCCCGGGGGAACGGCCGGAGACGGCCCGCCGGAAGAAAGCCGCGGGATTTTTCCGGCCGAAGGCTTCCGCGGCGAAGAGGCGAGGCTTCGGGGCGGGGAAAATTCCGGCGGGGACGCGTTTTAAAGCTTCCCGGCGCTTTTTTTAAAGAGCGGAAAAGACGAGGGAAAGCGTCCGGCGGCCCTCGGGGGCGAGGGGGGCCAAAGGTTTTCAAAAAAACCAAGTCGGGGACGGAACGGGGATTCAGGAGGGCGGGGCGGCTTAAGGACGCGGCCATGAATTCCCGGGTGAAAACGGACGCCGTTTCGCCGGCGGCCCGCTTGAATATTTTGAAAACGCGTTACCCGTGAGGGCCGCGGAAAGCTTCGGGCTCTGGAACGCACCCTTCGGCGAGACCGGAAACCAAGCGGAGGCCGGCGGCGATGGCCGTGAAATGGGAACCAGGAGGGATGGAAAAGCGGACGAAACGACGCGCCGCTTCGCCGTGAAAAGGCGGATTTTTTTCTCTCCGCGCGGGGATAAAATCCCGATATCAACCGTGACGGGACGTCCAGCGACGGACCCGGGAGCCGGAACCGGCTACTATCGCCCCGATCCGGGCCATCCGGCCGGCGCCGGGTGAAGAGCGGCGCTCCAAGGGGAGGGAGTTTTTTCAATTTTCAGCTTGACAAAGGAGCCGCCGATGTTTATCATACAATCCACGCGGAGGATAAGGAAACGACCGGACATGGAGCCGGAGGAATGAATGAGAGGGCGCCGCACCGGGGCTTAAGCGCCTCCGCGCTTTCAAACTAAAACGCCGCTCGGGTCGAAGGCGGGCGGAAAGAAGGTATCGAATTGGGCGGCGGCGAGGCTGGAAGGCTCCGTGGAACGTCCCTTTCCCTCAATCCGGAACAAAGGTCGTAAACCGGACCGACCGCCGAAAAAATCCGTAAAGGCGCGATTTCAAATAAAATTTCCATCGACCCGGGATCCGGTCGCGGACTCTCCTTAACCGGGGGGCGTTTCTATCACAGGCGTCGTGGAAAAGGCCTTGATTTATACAAAACGGTGTTAAATTTCCCCCAAAAAAACCCGGCGTACGGAACGAAAAAATGAATCCTAAAGAGCTTGAGGACGAAATAGAAAGAACGCTGAGCCGCAAGGAGAAAAAAATCCTAGACGATATGATGCGTCAATTCATGCCGTTTTACACCGAAGTAATCGAAAGATATTTACAATTGATTGAACAATCAAAATTACAGGACGCTGAACAATATTTAACTATACCTAAATTAATATTTTCAATTTTTAATACCATAGTGGAAGTCTGTTTAACGCCTATTACTATGAAATACGGTATATCGGATAAAAAGTATAACGATATTATCAATTATTTCTTGACACTAGCCATGGCTCCGATAATAAATGAATATGAGCTATCTGAAAAACAATTATACAGGGAAATAATCAATGATAAAAAGTATAATGAATTAACTATAATTCCCCCCCATTTTTGCCCCAACAGAATTTTACCCCATTTATGACGGCCACTTTATTATTTTAGGAATATTACATAAAAATTATTTACGCCGATTTTTTTTAATTACT
>JAISMF010000010.1 GCA_031276865.1 Deltaproteobacteria bacterium
GGGCGAGGGATCTCACCTGTTCCAGAGTCAGGCCGGTGAATTCGGCGATTTTCTCCAAGGACAAGCCTTCCGAAATGAGTTTGGAGGCGATCTCCTTGGAATTCTTCTCCGCGGCCTTCTTCGCCTTCTTCTTGGCCTTTTTGGCCTTCTTCTCGGCCTTCTCCGCGGCCTTCTTCGCGGCCTTGACATACTCCTCGGCCTCTTCCAGTTCCTTCTTATATTCGAGTTCGAGCTCCCACATTTCGTTAGTTCGCGACACAACGTTGATGTTTTCCAGTTCGGGAGGCATGGGGACGGCTGTGGATTTCATGATCAAATTCTCCTCCGTTGTCCTATCGGCCTGGTCTATATCGCCTAGATAAGGGCCGTAAAGCGACTTCATGGCCTTAAAATATTCCTCTCTGAACGGGTTGTCAAGTATTTTGAGGGCCAGGGCCGCGCAATCGGAAAGGCGTTTCCGATCGAACCCTTTCGCCAGAGGCAGGAAAAGGAGGAGAAACAGACTCCAGACGCTCCGAGTTTTAAATCCTGGATCCTTATCGACTTTTTTCCGCAATTTCACAATCTCCTTTTCCGCGTCCAGCTCGTTTAGGCAAAGCACCCTGAAATTCAGGATGCCGAAGCTCCGAAAGAAGGCCGAATCCGGGAACTTCCGGGCCCCGGTGTAGATGAGCAAAAGGTAAGGCTCCAGCCGGTTTTTCGAAACGAGAGGGTCGTTTTCCAACAACAAGGCTAGTAAACTCCTCAATAATTTCGTCATTTCTTCGTCACGTTTTATAAAGGACTCAAATTCAATGAGCACCCTTCCATCCTTGAGTGAGACGACGCAATCATTGGCAACTTCGAATATTGGCACGGCGCGGGTAGTCGGGTGTCTCCGAACGTACTCGAAGTTGGTGGGCTTCGGCGAGACCACAAAATTATTATCCTTCAGTACCCGTAATTTACGAGAATTGGCGAACAGCTCCTTTAACCCATCCGAACTAATGAAGATTAATTCGAAAACTCGCTTTAAAACATGATCCTTAGATAGCCTGTTATGAGGTTCCTTTTGTTCGAGGGGGCTTTGGACGCCCGCGCTTCCACCGGTCGCGCCGTCAGCCGTTTCGGCGTTGTAGGCGTCAGCTTGGTTTCGTCCGTCTTCGCGGTTTTGATCGTCGGTCATGGAAATTTTTTTCAGCTCCGTTCCGGTTCAAAGGCGGATTGGAAGCCCCGCCTTAAGGCTGGAAATGGGCGGAGACTGGCCGCTGGCCATTTTCTCCGAATCAACTAAAGGAAAAAAAGGGGGTAAGCGTTCAGGTGTCATAGCCGCCCCCCCCTTCCGTTTTTTCATCAAAAGGAGGGCTGGAAGGGCTTTTTGGAGCCTGGATTGACCCCGGGACAATTGAATTTAGGTAAACCTTAAAAAATCAGGTTTTAAAATTAAACGCTCATGGAAGGCCTGATCCCCTTCCGCCAGTGAGCGCGTGAAAGTTTTTCAGTAATTTCGGGGGCTTGGAACCATCGAAAACACCCTCCCAAGAAAAAATTTGCATCCGTTCACCGAGGGCGTCCTGGGAACGTCTCGCCACTTTCGAACCTGAAGAGGAAAATGGCGAGGCCTATGTGGCCGCGTTAACTTCGCAAACTGTCGCGGAGGGCGAGAACCATCCGTTCCGACAATCCGCTGGACTTGACGATGGTGTCCGACGGCGGTTCCAAGGCCAACATATTCATGACGATCTCATGACGCCCTTCCTTCCGGCCTCTCTCCAGGCCGTCCTCCAAGCCTTCATCCCGGCTAAAGTTGCCTTATTATATCTCCGCGCTTTTGACTATATATTTCGAACTTTCCCTTCTACTCGGGATTGATCTTATCGTTTTCAAGACCCGATATTACTCCGGCGGATAAAAGTAAGAACATTGTCGGTCAATCTAACAGTCGTTACGCTTGGCGATTTTTAATATTTAACCGCCGGAGTAATATCGTTATGGCGAAGTCGCAAAAGTCGAACATATCCTTTTCTGGAATATTGTTGGTTCTTAGTATCATCGCGTAACCCTAGATGTTTTACCGCGCCGCGTGTTTCCCCTCAATCGACGCCAACGCGCCAACGTAAGTCTAAGTCTTGGAATTATCAGGCGCGCTGGCTTCTATTTTTTTATTTTGAGCGGCTATTCTCATTCACGATACGGTTAGACGACCGTGTTGCCGAATCACGGTTTTCGCCAATAACTCCTTGAATTTATCCAGGAATTTATCTCTGTTTGATATAATTACGGCGGTTAAACATTAGAAACGAACAAGAACTGGAAGCGTGCTCCGACAGCTATTATAGCTATTGTTAGGCTGGGTTCTAAGAAGCTATCGGAATAATCGGCTCCGGAAAAAAAGGTTTATGGAAAACGGAAGGATTTCGAAAAACGACAGCGGGACGCTCCCGTCACGGTTGAATGCTCAAGATGACAAGAGAGTAGCCGAACGTAAAACGCATGTCAAGCTTTTTTCGCGTTATCCCTCGCCGGCGGGGATGACGTGGTTTTAATATTTTTAGATTAGTTTAATTTTCGGTCGTCCGTCGCGTTTTATTTTTAAAAGGTTTAATTTTTTTCACGTTTAATCATTTTTTTCGAAAAAAAATAATTTCAGTCTCTTCAAAAATAATTTTACCGCTGGGGTTTGGGCGCATATTTCGCGTACGCCCGCCGGATTGTTTGAATTAATTCTCTTTTATTACTTTTTTCCATCTCCATTTTCATGAACCGCTCCGGACCGCTCCGGGAAAACATTTTGGGCGTGAGCTTGTCGCCTTGAAACGGCATAAATCCGTTCATGTTACGGAGCCGCTGAAAAAAGGAGGGGATCCGTCGCGCGGCGTAGGCCGTGTCAAGTCCGGCTCGGGCGGTTTTTTCCCCCGCCCGCCTTCCCGGTCGATTGGAGCTTCCCCGACCCGCCCCCCGAAGCGGGCTCCGGCCGTGGCGGCGGCGTCGAAGGCGTCCTTTTCGCCGAAATTTCCCCGTGGAGGAAAAGATGTTCCAACCGCGCCATGCGCTTTTTATAATTTTTGTATATTTTATTGAAATTTAACTATATATAGGTTAAAAATATTCTACCCATCGCCGCAAAGCCGTGAGTCCGGCCGGCCGGCCCCCGGACGCCTCCGCCGCGCGGGCGCCGATGGCGCGGCGCGCGGGACCTCGCCCGGACTTATGACGGCGATTTCCGCGTCCCGGGGCCGGCCGTCAAGCGCGCGGTCGGTTAAGCGGGATTCACGGGCCTCGACTCCTTTTGCGGGTCTCCGGCCGCCGGAAACCCGGAACCCGACGCCTCTTACCGGTCGGAGGGCGAAGGGTTTCCGGAAACGCCCTCTTTCGAGGCCGCGGCGGGCTCCTGGCGGTCGTCGGTCGGCCGGGAGGAACGCGGGAGGGACGCCTGAGCGGGCGCCGGCACCAGGCGGATGAACTGGAGCTCGCTCTCCGTTCCCAGGCGCGCGACCGGCCCGAAGGTGCCCACTCCCTGGGAGACCAAAAGCTTCACGCCGCCCGCGTCGTAGCGGCCTTTCACGTAGGGGAAGTTTAGCCGGATCAGGAGATTTCCCGGAAACACCTGGCCCCCGTGGGTGTGGCCCGCGAGCATGACCTCGAATCCCTCACGGTCGGCGTACTTTAGACCGACCGGGCTGTGATGGACCAGGAGGTCCGGAAGCGCCGGGTCCCGGGCGATTTTCGGGAGCTCCCGGTCCATGCCCAGGTCGTTCACCCGGTGGCCCTGGTTGGTTTCCCTGTCAGCGTTCATGTAGGCGAGGCCCACCAGGTTCAGGCCGCTCTCCTCCGCCCTTTCGGACGAAAGGACCTTTATCCCCGCGTTCTCGACCATTTCCAGAACCTTCGGGGTGTTCACGTAGTACTCGTGGTTTCCCGTGGTGAAGTACTGCCTGGCCTTCACTTTTTTGAACTTGTCGAAGATTTCGGGCGAAAGGGCCTGGTTTCCGTCCACCAGATCCCCGTTGTAGAGGACGAAGTCGGGAGCGAGGGAGTTTATCGCGGAAAGAACCTTGTCCAGGTAGGCGGCTCCCCGAGCCGGCCCCAGATGGACGTCCGGAGCGTGCACCAGGGTGACGGGGGCGGCGAGCCCGGGAACCTCGATTTCCCAGCGGGTGACGGCGAAGTCCCGGGCCTTCAGGTGGCCGTAGACCACGAGGCCCGCCGCCAGGGCGAGGGCCGCCACGGCGCAGGCCTTCCGGGGGATCCGTTTCGGCGCCAGCAGGCCTATTAGGTCGAAGGCCGCCGTCAGGAGGAACAAGTACACCCAGAACATGAACAAAAGCCCCAGCGCCACGAAGAGGATGGCGTACAGGCGGCCTTCCCGGGCGTAGGCCCCGGTCATGACGAGGGCCAGGTAGCCGAGGGTCCACGCCAGCGCCAGAAGGGAGAGGGGCCACCAGCGCCAGGCTCCCAGCCAGAAGAAGATTCGGGAGGTGTAGAAGAAAGAGAAGGCCAGGACGGCCAGCACGGCTAGTATCATCATGGCGAATTATTCCTTCCTTCGTCCCCTGGATCCTCAGAGGGAGGCGACCCTGGCGGAGGGCGCCGGGGGGAGGGACCCGGAGAAAGAACGGGGAGGGCGAAAGGGTGAAAGGGTGAAAGGGGAGGCGGGGTGTTTAAAGCCGGATTCGGCCTTCGGGGATTTTCCGGAGGCGGCGGGGGGGATGAGCGCCATCGGGCGGGACGGATGAAAATGACGCTCCATCCGCTTTCCGGGATGGGAGGCGGAGCCCTTCGGCCGTCCGGCCCACCGTGAATCGTATACGACCATGATTCCCGTGTCAAACAGCCGGGCAAAATCATCCCAAGCGAGAAAGGTCGAGCGTATCTTCTAGCGAATAATCAACCCTAGGAGACGGACGGCGGGAGGAACCCGACTTGTCTTTCACCCGCGGGAGCGTCCCGCGGGGAAAGTCTTTCCGGCCGGCGGATTTTTTCATGGATTAACCCGGGGGGCGTCGAAACGAGGTTTCGCATGGCGATCCCTGGCGTCTTATAACATCGGAGCGAAAAGCGAACGGAAAGGCGGGGCCGGGAAAGCTTAAGGACGGTCTCCGTCCGTAAAAGACTTTGATTATTTTTACCAGTTGAATGGAAACAAGGCCGCCGGAAGATGAATTTTAAACCTCATGGAACTTATAGTCTCTTCCGGTAACGGATATTTTCGAGTTCGGATGCTTGCGGGAGTCGTGATTATACGCGGGGCTGTTTTTCCATCCATATTATAGCTCAGGAAAACGTGTGACAAGGAATGTCGTTTGAGGCGTACAGCTTCATCGGGTTGTAATTTACATGATCTTTAAAATTTTACGTGAAACTTATATAGTCGGCCGATAAATTTTTATAGATCTTGAAACTAGAGTTCCGTAGCTCGACTATGCGGATAATTTATTCTTCGAGTTAGCTGATGATTTCTTCAGCATTATGGGCCGTGACTGATCTGGCAGTTGTGAACAACATGAGGCATGCTAGGATGAAAAGAGCGGAAATTTATTTCCAGGCGGGAAAGGACCGTCCTTTACGCATGGGCGTTGTCTGTTTCAGCGTTTTCAGGGAAAAACTTTTTTCGAGTCATTTGTCCACACGCGGACGGCTGGGACATTAACGATGTTATAACGCGCCCGGAGGCGTTGATACGATGGCCGGAGGCGGAGCGGATGTTTTTTAAAGCCGGCCGTACGAAAATTGCAATATCCAGTGTTTCAAAATATAGATTTGCAAAATATCTATCTTTTAATACTCGCCAAATTTGTTCAGCATGGTTTAATTCAGGGCTATACGGCGGAAGTTTGATTATTGAAATATTTCTAGGAACATGCAAATCTTTTGATGTATGAGATGATGCTCCATCACATACCAAAATTATACATTTATTAAAAAAATTTTACTTAAATCTTTAAGGTAGTAATTCATATTATCTGTATTCATTTTTTCGAAAAACATATAGTGCAGATCGCCGGTGTTAGTGCTGGCGGAAGCATAAATATATCTAAATTCTCTAATTATAGCTTTATTAACTGTTGGTCTCATCGGCAATGGAGTCCAACAAGTTCTAGGTGATAACATCCTTCCATAACGAGCTTAATCTTGGAACATTAACATGATTTCTTGATGTTTCTTCTTTCCATGTGTAGCTTCCTCCTCGAGATTCGGGAATTTTTTTTAAAATCATTTTGAATATTTTCATCACTTTTTGGATGACGAGTATCTGGCTCCACTAATCTCCAATTGTTACGTGCTAAAAGAGCTGATACGGTTGAATACGGTACATCAAAACCGAGCTTTTTGGCTAAAGCATCTCGGATAGGTATTAAACTTGTTATTTCACCATTTTCAGCTGATTTTAAAAATTGAGATAGAAATTTTTCCTCATCTTCCTTAGTCATGAGAAAATTTCTTCTGCCACCCCAAGTATTTTTTATTTGATCGGGATTTTCTATTCTTGAAATAAAATCATCACGATATTTAAACAATGTTCTAGGTGATATGTTAAGGACATTTGATATTTCAGCATTCTTCAAGTTAGTTTTTGCAGCAAAAGCAATACAAATAGCTTTCCCTAGATCTGAACCTGGTAATTGCTGTTTAATAATTGTATCGGCAAGTTTAACAGCACCTTTGGGAATATTTTTAATCCTAGTCATTTTATCACATCCTAAAATTATGATTGAATATATTAATTCAATCAATATACTTTTTATTATACAACAATTTAATTTTATATGAAATACACTATATTCAGTTAATAAAAATATTTTTAATACCATCGATTGGAGTGTTACGTTGATGTAATAGACTGGGATGATTAGGATGGTGTGATTGACTGGCGCGATTGCCGGTGCGATTGCCGGTGCGGTTGTCTGCGCGATCGGCTGCGCGATTGTCTGCGCGATCGGCTGCGATAAAAATACCTATTTAAATTTCATTTACATTATTGCATTTTTTTCTTAATATATTAGTATTGTTTAGAGTATATCGTTGATAATTCCTTCTAAATAAGGAATATCATAACTGAACGTTTGAAATGTAATTGGAATTATCCTCGGCATATTCAGGGATAAGTAAACATGTTGTGGGCCGGTTTCGCCATTGGTTGGAAAGGAAGCACAAGTGGAAAACCAAGAAATATAAACAGTACACGGACCAATGACTTGTACGAGATGTATGGGCTGGTGGACATTTTTAACCTTGAACCCAAGTGCTCGAGAACGAAATCGTGAAGCGACAGCCAGAAAGCCTCGTGCGGGATTATGGGAAGATTCCCATAATCCCGCTTATGTCTAGTAAAATATTATGTCCAGTCTCGCCAAAAAACGGGATAAATCCAGGAGATCAAGCGAAATAACTGGACATAATATAATTAGTTGTCTACCCATGATGAGATGAGAACTATCGCGGTCTCTAAAGGGTTGTACGAACCCATAGTGATTAAATCCTATATTTAACTACTTGTCCACTATCTGAGTTGACCATTTCGCCTTATTCATGTAATAACTTGGTGGATAATCGCAATATTATGTCCAGTGTTTTGACTGATTTTCACGTATTTTAAAGGGCTTATTCACGAAACTGGACATAATATTTTACTGGACATAAGCGGGAAATCCGCTCGCGGGGTTTGGGGTGGAGGGGACTGGAAACAGGGCGGAGTCAGGTGACGAAACCACTGCGCAAGTCCTCTATCCTACTAAGCGGGCGAGGCGGACGCGTTTTTGAAAGGGGGGCGTGGATAAGAGGGAAATACGCTCGCGGCGTGAAAAGGAAAGGTCCGGGCCAGGCGTTTGAATTTTTTTAAACCCGCCCCCGGCGGATGCGTTTATGGCCTTTTCCCGCCGTCTCCGCTTTCTAAGGACGGATGAGCCTTCTCGACCCCGCGAAAGAAACCCGGAGGGGCGGGAAGCGCCCCTCCGGGTCTTTAGAGCTTTTTTTCCGGATCTTTTCGCTACCGGGCGGTCTGGGCCACGAGCTCGGCGTTGGAGAGCTTTGAGAGCTTCTCCACCTTGCCGATGTCGGTTTTGGTGGCCTTGGCCAGGATCTTGGCCGCTTCGGGCTCCATCTTCCAGAACATGACGATGGAGCGGAGGCGGATGCGCTCGATCACGCCCGACATGGCGTCGGCCACGTTGTCTAGGAAGCGGTCCTTCTCCTCTTGGGTCATGACCCGGTTGTAGAGGGCCCGGGGCTGCTCGTAGTCCTCCGGGCCGACCTCCACGTTGTAGCGGGCGGCGTTGCCCGAAAGGGGCACTTCGGGATAGTTCAGGGGCTTGGGTCCGGGGCCGCCAAAGCTGTTGGGCCAGAAGTTGGGCGCGGCTCCGGCGGGGGAGTCGTTCACCAGATAGCTGTCCCGCTCGTTTGTGTGGTTCGACTTCACCCCCCGGGGCTGGTTCACCGGGATCTGGTGGTAGTTGGCGCCCAGACGGTGGAGGTGGGTGTCGTGGTAGGAGAAGAGCCTCCCCTGGAGCAGTTTGTCGGGGGAGGGCCCGATGCCGGGGACGAAGTTGGAGGGGTTGAAGGCCGACTGCTCCACATCCTGGAAGTAGTTGGCCGGGGCCTTGTCCAAAGTGATCGTCCCGATGGTCGATAAGGGGGCGTCGGAATGGTACCAGACCTTGGTCACGTCGAAGGGGTCGTAGGGGAGCTTGGCCACCTCCGCGGGGGTGAGGATCTGGACCTTGACCTCCCAGGAGGGGTACTCCCTGGCCGCCAGGGCGTCGTAGAGGTCCCGGGTGGCGTGGTCCGGGTCCTTCTTGAACATCTCGTTGGCCTCCTCCCGGTGGAAGTTCTGGATCCCCTGCTTGGTGACGATGTGGTACTTCACCCAGAAGTACTCGTTTTTGGCGTTGTACCACATGTAAGTGTGGCTGCCGAAGCCGTGCATGGTCCTAAAATTCCTAGGCGTGCCCCGGTCGCTGAAGAGGATGGCCACCTGGTGCAGGGCCTCGGGGGTGAGGGACCAGAAGTCCCACTTGTAGTTGGGATCGTGGAGGTTGTTGTCGGGGCGCCTCTTCTGGCTGTGGATGAAGTCGGGAAACTTCATGGGGTCGCGGATGAAGAATATGGGGGTGTTGTTGCCCACGAGGTCGTAGTTCCCCTCGGCGGTGTAGAACTTGGTGGCGAAACCCCGGGGATCGCGGTCCGCGTCGGCGTAGCCCCTTTCGCCGGCCACGGTGGAGAAGCGCATGAAGACCTCGGTCTCCTTGCCGACGCCGTTAAGGAAGTCGGCGCAGGTCCACTTGCTCACGTCCGCCGTGAGCTTGAAGCTGCCGAAGGCGCCGGCCCCCTTGGCGTGGACCACCCTCTCGGGGATCCTCTCCCGGCCGAAGTGGGCCAGTTTTTCCAGGAGGACCACATCCTGCAGGAGAATTGGGCCCCCCTTGCCGGCCGTCTGGGAAATGTTGTCGTTGATGATGGGAGCGCCGAATGCCGTCGATAGATAATTTTTCGGGTTATCTGCCATAAACTTTTTCTCCTGAACTTTTTCGGTGGCGTTGTCCGGAAAGAGCCCCGCGCCGGACGCCGGCGGCGAAGCCTCGTTTAGCCGCGTTTAATTTTCAGCCGCGTTTACGCGTGAGCGCCGAACCCCTGAGGATCCGTCTGATTTCAGTTTATACCCGGAAATTGATTAGCGCAAAGAAAAAAAGTCGTATTCCGTCCAACCCGGAAAGGGTTTTGAGATTCTGACGCTATAAGCGTCCATTTTTAAAAATCATGCGTTATATATAGCGTCTTTACGGGCGCGGGCGCCGCCCGCGCCCCTCCGGCTCCGCGGGCGCCGCGTTTTTCAAGATCCGCCAAGGGACCCCGGGGAAATTTTTTCGGCGGCGGCGCGAATAAAAACGAAGCGTTGCGAAAGAGAAAGCGGGGAAAGATTTCCCAAAATTTCCCCGGGGGATGAAAAAAATTCTCCCGTGAATGGAAAAATCGTCCCGAGGGGACGAAAAAATTTCCCCGAGGTTTTCCAGGCGGGACGGGAAAAGGCTCGGCGGAAATTGGAATTTTTCCGCGTTCGGGGAAGGGGGGGATTTCGGGGCGTTGGAAATTTTTCCCCGCGAAATTTTTAAAATCCGCGGGGACGGCCGGAGGAAATTTTTCGGGGGGACGGCGGGGATTTTCAAAAAAAGCGGTATTTTAGTCCGGGGAATTATTTTTAGGGGGCCGCCAGATTTTTTATGGCCTCCGGCGCTAGGCGGGGCGCTCCGAGCCCATGCCCGGGCGCCCCGGGAGCTTTTCCCGGGGGGAGGACGAACGGCCGGTCTTAGGGAGACGGCCGGCCGTCTTTTCACAGCGGAATCCTTTTTAAAGCGCGCCGCTTTCAGGGCGCTTAAAAGGTCCTGGCGCCTCCGGCCCGGGGCAGCTGGTTTTGGCGCCGGAGCACCTGGGTCACCCGGGTGAGCGCCGTCCGGTACTGGTAATCCTGCTCCGCGATGAAGGCCAGGCGGTAGTACTCCCAGGCGCTTTTCAGATCTCCCAAGGTCTCGGAGCGCAAACCCAGATTGTAGAGGGCCGGGCCGTAGGCGGGATTTAGTTCCAAAAGCCTAAGCCAGATGAGGGCGGCCCCCTCCCAGTCGCCTCCGGCCGCGAGGTCCCTCGCCTCGAGGCTCAAGGGATCGGAGGCCGGGGCCAGGTCCT
Source organism: Deltaproteobacteria bacterium (assembly GCA_031276865.1). GTDB lineage: Bacteria > Desulfobacterota > Desulfarculia > Adiutricales > Adiutricaceae > JAISMF01. The sequence continues at coordinate 10,654 of JAISMF010000010.1, forward strand.
GGACGGTGAAGAGGGGGCCCGCCAATTCCACCAGGTCGTCCGCGGCCCGGCTCACGAGCTCGTCTAAAATCTCCCGGGACACGGATTCGTAATTCCACCCGCGGCCGTTTCGGCCGCGGTTTTGGAGGTAGCTTCCGTAGGAGCGCTCCGCCCGGTAAAAAAGGAGGCCCCCGTCCACGCTCTCTTTGGCGCCGGGCTTGTCCAGGCGCCATTCCACCTTCAGGTTTCCGGTGGCCTTCTGGAAGTCGTAGTCCGCCGGAACCTCCCTGGTCTCGTCGGCTCGGACCAGAAAGACCTGGCCCGTCAAGGGATCCTCCTCCCAGACGGCCTCGCCCGGGCGCCTCTCCTCGTTTATCACGGTCTCGCTTCCCGACTCCAGGGCCAGCTCGAAGAGGGCGACGCTGGAGAGCCGCGGGAGCGCGGAGTCCTCCCGGGCGAAGGGGCGGCGCTTTTTCAGCTCCGCCGCGAGCGGAGCCGCCGCGGAGCCCTCGAAGAGGCCCAAGGCCGCCCCGGAGCGGAGGGCCGCGCCCTCCTGGCGGGCCGCGCAGGCGCAGAGGAGGGAGAGGAGGAGGAAAAGCGGAAGGGCCCGAGGGAGGCTTTTAAGCGGGGGGGACATAGCTCGTTTCCTGGAGGAAGAGGGCCAGGCTCCGCCTGGCCCTCTCCGTTCTGAAGGCGGCGCGGTCTTTTTTCGGAACCGACGGATCCGGGGCCGGGAAGAGTCCGAAGCTCACGTTGGACGGGGCGAAGGGGCCGCGTCTTTCGAAGGGCGCGAGGTGCCCTAAGAGCGCCCCCAGGGCGGTCTCCCTGGGCGGCCTTACGGGTTCCAGGCCGAGGATCGCCCGGGCGGCGTTCTCGCCGGCCACGAGGCCGTGGGCGGCGGACTCCACGTAGCCCTCCACGCCCGAGAGCTGCCCCCCGATGAAGACGGAGGGGGCCTTAAGCAGACGCTGAAAGGGATCGAGGGCCTCCGGGGCGTCCAGGTAGGTGTTGCGGTGGATGGCGCCGTAGCGGGCGAACTCGGCCTTCTCCAAGCCGGGGATGAGGCGGAAGACCTTATCCTGGCCCCCCCGTGTGAGCCGCGTCTGAAAGCCCACGATGTTCCAGAGGGTGCCGGCGAGGTTCTCCCGCCGGAGCTGGACCGCCGCGTAAGGCTTCCTTCCCGTCCGGGGGTCGATCAAGCCCACGGGCTTCATGGGGCCGAAGAGGAGGGTCTTGGGGCCCCTCTGGGCCATGACCTCCACGGGCAGGCAGCCTTCGAAGTACTTTTCATCCTCGAAGGCCCTTTTTTCCACCCGGTCGGCCCCGGTCAAGGCCTCGAGGAAGATTTCGAACTCCTCTTTGGTGAAGGGGGCGTTCAAATAGTCGCCTCCTCCCTTTCCGTAGCGGTCGGCCGGGAAAACCTTTTCCATGTCCAAAGACTCTCCGCTCACTATGGGGGCCAGGGCGTCGTAGAAGGAGAGGCGCCCGGAGCCGGTTAGGCCTCTTAAAAACTCCGCCATCGGCTCCGAGGTGAGGGGGCCCGTCGCCACCACCACCGGCTCTTCGGAGGCTAAATCCAGCGATTCGACTTCCCCGGAAACGATTTTCACGTTCCCCCGGCTGTTTAGGAGGCTTTCCACCCTGGCGCTGAAAAGCTCCCGATCCACGGCCAGGGCCTTTCCCGCCGGCACCCGGGTTTCGTCCGCGGCCAGCATCACGAGCGATCCCATTTTCCGCAGCTCCTCTTTTAAAAGCCCCACGGCGTTGTCCGGGGAATCCGAGCGAAACGAATTGGAGCAGACCAGCTCCGCCGGTTTGGGGCTTTTATGGGCGGGGGAGTATTTCAGGGGCTTCATTTCATGGAGGACGACCTCGAGGCCCAGAGTCGAGGCCCGCCAGGCCGCCTCGCAGCCGGCGAGGCCGGCCCCTATGATTTTAAGCCTCTTCACCGATAACTCCTCTCGGCTCCTCTTTTAAAAACGGCGTAACCCCCGTGGATTTACACAAGAGGGGTTGCGGAAAAAACGCCTCGTCATGGCCCTGGGGGAATTGAATATTAGCAGTTAACCCGACGCGCTGTAAAGGGAGGACGGAAGCGGGGGGGGCTTGGGACGCGGAGGCGGAAGCGGAAGAAGCGGAGGGAGGGGAGGGAGGGGAGGAAGCCGCGGGAAGCGGAGAAAGCGGGGGAAGGGGGGGAGCGGAAGAAGCGGCAAGAGGAAGCCGAGGGAGCTGGGGAAACGGAGGAGGCGGAAGTTTCAGGCCGGAGGAAAGGGAAAAAAAGAAGGGAGGATGTTCATTTTTCCGGAAAAAATGCTACCATTTTCGAAAAACCCGGCCTCGCTCCGCATCCTGGCCCGCGGTCCGGTCCGCGGGGGGCCGGCGAAGTGGCTGTAATTTTTAATAATTAGTCTTAATAATAATTAATTTTATAAACATACATCCTATTAATTTCCTTTTTCTCCCGAAGCCACCGCTTTCCACCCCCAACCGAAAACAAAGACCTTTCCCCCCTTCTCGGCCCGAAGCGCGGGCGGCAAATGAGCGCACAAAGGGCTAAGTTTTTTTTGAATTTTGAGAAGCTATTCAAAATTCGTTCTTGTGTTTCTCATTGAGATAGAGTATGCTAGATTTGTTGAGCTTTGATTGTCCTTAAGGCGCCGTTTCCGCCCGCGGACCGGCCTCGCTCCGGACAGGCTCAGGGCGGATGAAGCCCGTCTTTTTCCTCCGGATGATCGGGAAAAGCCCGTGGGGGGGCTCTCCCTTCCGCCCGGGCGTCCGGCCCCGGCTCTCCGCCCTTTTCCCGCCGGAAGAGGCGGCTATCTCAGTTCCAATCTCAAGACGAGGACTAATTCTCTTATGGCCATGCAAAAACCCCTGATAAGCGTCTGCATTGACGGCAAACCCCATTCCTGGATGGTGGTGGCGGAAGAAGCCATGAACAACGGCGACGACATCGTGAAGCTGGAACACCGCTGGTGCAAGAAATGCGGCTGCCTCACCCAGGTGGGCATCACCACCGCCGGGGAGCCGGTGGTGGCCGTGAGCGACAACGGAGCCCCGCATCTGGCCGTGCCGCGGATCTTGGACATCATTATAAAGTAAAAACCGCTCTTTTCCGCCCGGGGCGCGCCCCGGGCGGGGTTTGGCGCTTACCTCCGCGTTGGACGGGTTTTACAAGAGGCGGCTCCCTTGGGAATCCTTTTTTCCGGATCGGGTGAGGCCGCCTCCTTTAAGCCCGGGGGGCGGAAGCGGCCGTCGCCCTTCCGCCCTCAGCGGGAGGGCCGCAAGCTGCAAGGGAGGGCGCCGGCGAAAGAAGCCCCATCCCCCTGTTTTTTCCCGTATCCCCGCTTTTCTCCGGCGGGGCTTTTTTTGGGGTGGCTGGCTTTTCAGCTGGCCCGCCACGAGGGCGCGGACGAGGTTTTTTCGAGACCCTGGAAAGCTCCGTCATCTCTGGAAAGCGCGGTGAAGATTCCGGCCCGAGAGGGTGGGGCCTTTCGACGAAGGAGCGTTTCGGACGCCGCGACCGCCGCGGCTGACGCGCGAAAGTCGATGCAATAACGGAGCGAATCATCGAAACATTTAAGTACGTCTTCCGGATAAGCGGAAACGAGATGGACTATTAATGGGCGACGGAGGGGATTTTTAAAGATTTCGTGGAATTTAACGCCCGCGTTTGAAAAGTGAACATCGGATAGGAAAAATTTTTTATCGCTATCCGAACTTGAAAATCTGGTTTCGCGTTCCCAAAAGAACGTGGCGGAGCTCATAAGAGTGCCGGCGCCGAGGTAGATGAGGGAGCGTAACGAAAAGGCGCGGCTGAACTGGGAAAAAGACGACTCACCTGAAAAAGATCGAAATTAAAGGATTCCCTCAAAGCCTTTGAGCTTTTCCGCGAAGCGGGAAAGCGCGCCGCAACCGGCATGGCGAAACATCGGAGCGCCGGTAAAACCATATCGGAGTTAGGCTTCGATAATCACTCCGAAGAAAGGGGATGGGAGAACCGATTAACGCGGCGGGAATAGTTTTTCAAAAGACGCTCTATTTTAAAAATTTTAAAATGTTAGCTGTCATATTTAGTTTAATTAACGCATCTTATATTGTTATAATATAAAAATTCAGCCGCCTTATCCGAACCGTGGCTGGCGGCGACGCATAAATATCTAAAATCGCCGGTCCGGTTGAACAAGTTGATGGCCTGATTGATTATCCGCTGTCTCTGAATCAAGATTGATGCGCGCGTCCGCTCGTCTCTCCAGTTGGCTTCTCTCGCCGCTTCGCTTCCCTCAATGTATGCGCCAAAAACGCCTGATCCGCGTGATCCGCCCGATCCTCCATACCCGCCCGATCCGTCCGATCCCCCCGATCCCCCCGATCCCCCCGATCCCACCGATCCCACCGATCTGCAGTATCTACCAGATCCGCCAAATAAGTCGAATCCGCCTAAACAGCCGGACAAAATCAGGGAAAAAGAAAAGAGGCACAAAATGAGTGAAAGAAGAATAATTTTTTTACATAATTTAGACGACAGATAGCGTTTATTTCTATTTGATAATTGTGTGAATCGAAAATTTTTAATACCCTTGTTTTTCATTTTTTCCTCCGTCATGATATGAATTTGAATAGATAACGTCGCCGTAGTTTTTCCGGTTCCCGTTGGTCGGTTTCAACCAGGCCGCGCGGAAAAAAAATTACGGATTATCTTAGATAACTCTTCAGCGATCTCCCGCTTTATATTGTACGATTCGCATAAAATTTTTTCAACTTCCAAATAATTTTGCCGGGATAATTTCAAATTAAAGTTTATGGATAAGCTGTCTTTTTCAACAAACGCTAATCCGAAAGTATTGCTTAAAAAATCGATGGCGCCATGGTGTTACATGGAAAACCCAATATCGGTTGACGCGTTGGATGTTTTGTAAAATTGCGCGTGAGAACTATTTTTATATAATTTGATTTTTTTAGACGTGTTTCGTCTAAAATATGATTTTTTTTTCTATTCGCATGAGTTTAAATTGTATCCATATAAAAAAGAGCTTATAAAGATATTAATAGAATATAAAAATATTTATATAAATTTAATAATTGTATTAAAGTATAATGTTTATCATATTATAATAAATATAATTATTATTAATTAATCTTTATAATAATTTAGACGCATTTTCTCTATAGATACAGTTACAACCGCCCTGTTAAGAGACATGATGAGACACTTCATTCAATTTGAGGGTATTTGGACCCGCAGGGAAACAAAAATACTTAATTGATTTTACAATCTCCCTGTGATAAAAAGAAATATAGAAACAACGTGAGCTTTTGCCCGTTTTTTCCTCAATCTCCGATATTTCAGGAATTTCCGTCCGATACTAGCCCGAATAACCTGAGCTCCACCAAACAGTGAAAAAATTAATTATGGAAATAGTAACGACATCGCTTCCTTTTAAAGATTTAAGAGCAGGGTGCCTTTATATTGATAAAACATCTTACATCGCTCAGCTCCTTAAATCCAGGGATAACACTTTTTTTCTTCAAAGACCGCGCCGTTTCGGAAAATCACTTTTAATTTCCACTATGTTAAGTGTTTTCGAAGGCGAATCGGACCTTTTTCAGGGTCTGGCCATCAAAAATTCAAATTATGATTTTTTGAAATACCCTACACTACGTCTTGACATGTTTGATATGTCATGGAAGACCAGCTCAGCCCTTCTAACCAGCATTTATAGGCAGATATGTTTGAGAGCTCAAGATTCATACGGTTTATCATTTGAAGATAAGGATGAAAATCCATCGCTGACTCTGACTGAACTGGTAATGTATTTAAAGAAAAAGACTGGTAGGCGAGTAGTCATCCTCGTGGACGAATACGATGCCCCCATACTAAAAGCTTTAAAAAACACAACCGCCGCTATGAAAAACGCTCAAGCTCTAGGAGATTTTTACGGCACTATAAAAAAATTAAACCAAGAAGGCTACATCCACTTCTCCTTCATTACAGGAGTATCCAAGTTCTCCATGACTTCAATCTTTTCCGGAGCCAATGTATTTACAGACATTTCGGAAAAAAAAGAATTCGCTAACATCTGCGGAATTACTCGAGGTGAGTTCGATAAGTACTTGGAAAAATATGTTAAAAAAATGTTTAATGCTGGACTCTTCCAGGATACCCAGTTTGCTAACTATCAGTCCTTTAAACATTCCTTAATTGAAAAATATGATGGATACAAGTGGAACTCTGTTGACAGCATATTCAATCCGTTTTCACTTTTAAACGCGATAAATGATCGTAAGCTGGATTCATACTGGTTTGACTCAGGAACACCTACCTTTTTATACAAATATATCAGATCTAATCCACAAATAGCCCTAACTCCGGATGAAATCAAAATGTCGCATGAACTTTTGAAACAACAGACCGCCAAAGATGTAGAGCTTGTACCTCTCTTGTACCAGACAGGTTATCTCACAAACGCTCGTTTCGTAGAAAATGGTTTTCACACTCTCAAAATTCCTAACAACGAAGTCAGAAACTCTTATAACTATCTTTTAACAGACGCTCTTGCAAAAAAAATAATCGGCAGCAGAAACTCGTTTGGCACAGATCTTCAAAACGCTTTCCTGAAAGAAGATTCCATATTGCTTCAGAAATATTTAAATAAACTAATCAAAAACTTAAAGCTTTATCCTCAGGAACTGCGTGAAAGAATTTTTCATATTGTAATTATAACTTGTCTAAAAACTATTATGAGTAATAAAATTTATTCAGAACTCAAAATAGACAGCGGGAGACCCGATATTGCTTTCATGCTGGATGAATCTAGGGGAGTAATGCTGGAACTTAAATCTATTCAAATAAAATCTAATGCGACAGCCTCGGAATTGAAAAAAGCGTATGACGACAGCCTTAATAAGGCTATTTCACAAATGAAAAAATACTATATTCCTCTTATTAATGAGTTAGAGGCGGACGAAATACGTGGTTACGCTTTAGTTGTTGGCTGGAGTCATGGCGTCAGAGTTAAAAAGACCATGAAAGTCAAACGGAGATAATCAATCGTGATTTTTTTAGCGACTAAAGTTTCCCCGGAAGAGTTACTTAGTCGTTCCTGAAAAAGTTTTTAGCTTTTAGGAGGATACCATATTTAGTATTCAGCACCATTTATAGCACAATTCATGTAAAAATTGGCTGTCTTAGGCCAATTAATTTCGCGCATTTTGGAAAATTACAAATCATCCATGTTTAGCTATAATTTAGATATAGTAAGGTCGTAATAAGATTCTTATGGTCAACACACTTAGTTTAGTCAGAAATAGCGTCAGAAAAGCGGGTTTTCAATTCTCCATAGGTGCGGCCCACGGGATTTATTTTTCCCAAACCGATGACGCTTAGCTAGACTATCAGGCGGTTTATTAAGGTGCGCACGCTCAACTCTAGTATATTTCAATAGATTGAAAGCCGCAGCAGCGAACAACGGATTTATGGAATCTCCAAAGACACCCTTCTATAAATTTCTACTCAACCTATGGTCAAATTTTAAATGTCCGATAATGGGTTCTATTGATGTTATCCTGCGCAGTATTGACTTAAACCGTCTAGCTAATTTTGAGATTAAATCATTTTTTACACCATGACGCTGGACGAAGCCTCTAGTCGCCACTTTCTCGTTGCCGCAGCGCGGGCGGCGGATCATCCGGGACTGAGGCTCTAGGCTGTAGATGACATTAAATCCGTTATACTTGATCGTTCCGGTCTGGGTCCAATTTTTCGTACTCTGTATAAGGTTATCCTAACTTTCGGATAACCATCCCATCCCACCCCATTACATTCCAATTAAAGAGCCAGACCCATGCAGAGGCATGTGCTGCCGGCTCAAAGTCAGTGTTGCCTCTGGAGTGGGAATCCTATCAATCAATATGTTCTTGTATTTACGCGCGTATTATGACAAAAGGCCTAAAATGCTGATAAATAGTGGTGTTTTGGGGCCTGCACCAATTCGGTCTGCCGTCAGGAAGCCTTGCTACGCATTAAGTCTAGAATTCGAATTTTATATACTATAAACATCATCTCTTCCGCCCCGTGAACACTTACTTCAAATTTCTTTGTAGACGCCGGGAACCTGGCGGATTCGCCTGGCGACCGCGTAAAATCTTCGACGCGTTCCCATGCATCGTTTCTTAAGAAAATCGGGGCGGGGAATCCCGGGTTATTTTTTTTCGTGAACGGGCTAAGTTCGCCCGAGATGACGCGGGGTTGGGAATTTTTGCGAGCCGCGCCTTTCGGAGCGGTTTGGAATGGCCCCCCGAATTCGAGCCGGGCTTTCGCGGCGTGACCGGGCTTAAATTTGACGCGACGGTAAAAACCTCTGAAATATTCGAATATGTGAAATCCACTGCTTTATGCGCCGTATAATCATTTGATTAATCACATATTTTGTAGAGCGTCTCTATCAGTTTTTCAATGACGGACCTTTTGCGCAGGCGTCGAATGTTTAATTTTGATTCGCAAGGCTCCGTTTTTATATTTCGCGGTGGTGAATATGGTTTTAAGTATTTAAAAATTAATAAATAATACTTTTAATTTGAATATTCTATATTTATATAATATATATACTTAAATACACAAAATTAGTTAGTTATTTCAAAGCCGCCGGAGGCCGGTCACGGGAAACGGCCGGGCGGGAACCCGGCTCCGGATGAAAGCTCCTTTCACAGCCCTCTTCGGGCCGGTTAACCACTCCGGCGGACGCCTGTTTAACGGCTCCGGCGTCCGGAAAGCGCCCTCGGGAACGCGAAACGCGCAGCGGGACGGGAAAAGTTTTAAGGCGCGGGGCGTTTCCCTAAAGTAGCGCGCCAGAGCCGCGCCGCTCTAAACGCCGGAACCCGCAATCGAAGGGCGTGACATCCAGGGTGAATACATATTGCGTTTTTTCAGCGCCTGTAGTATTTAGAAGGTCCGGAAAACATCGCTTTTCCGGCCCATCAACCGGCGCGGCTTTTTTCCGCGCCCCCGGGAGCCCCGAAAGCGGGGCCTTTTGTTTTTAAGGCGTGTCATGGACAAAAATATTCGGAACGCGGCCATCATCGCCCACGTCGACCACGGGAAGACCACCTTGGTGGACGCCATGCTCTGGCAGAGCGGACTCTTTCGGGACAACCAGCAGGTCAGGGAGCGGGTCATGGACTCCATGGATCTGGAGCGGGAGAAGGGCATCACCATCATGGCCAAAAACACCTCCATCGTGTACGGGGGCGTGAAGATAAACATCGTGGACACCCCCGGCCACGCCGACTTCGGCGGCGAGGTGGAGCGTACCTTGACCATGGTGGACGGGGTCCTCCTTTTGGTGGACGCGGCCGAGGGCCCGCTCCCCCAGACCCGCTTCGTCCTCCAGAAGGCCCTGGCGTTGCGTCTTCCGGTCATCTGCATAATTAACAAGATTGACCGTCCGGACAGGAGGCCGGCGGAGGTTTTAAACGAGATCTACGATCTCTTCATCGACCTGGACGCGGAAGAGGCGCAGCTGGAGTTTCCCGTCTTCTACACCAACGCCAAGGCGGGCGTAGCCGTCCGGAGCCTGGAGGAGGCCGAGCGGGGGCTGGGGAAGGATCTGGAGCCGCTGTTCAAGGCGATGGTGGAATACATCCCCGAGCCGCCCGGAGACCCCCGCAAACCCTCCCAGTTCCTGGTGACCAGTCTGGACTGGTCCGACTACGTGGGGCGCCTGGCCATAGGCCCCTTGCGCCGGGGCACCCTGAAGGTGGGAGACGAGGTGGCGCTGATGAAAAACGGGGAGATCTTTTTAAAGAGCCCCCTCAAGACCATCTACACCTACGACGGCTTAAAGAGGGTGGAGACCCGGGAGGCCCGCCAGGGGGACATTTTGTCCCTGGGCGGACTCCCGGACGCCTTCATCGGCGACACCATCTGCGACGCGGAGGCGCCGGAGGCGCTTCCGCCGGTGGTGGTGGACGAGCCCACCCTCACCATGGAGTTCGCCGTGAACTCCTCGCCCCTGGCGGGAAAGGAGGGCGCCATCCTCACTTCCCGCAAGATCAAGGAGAGGCTGGAAAAGGAGGCCCTCTTCAACGTCTCCATCAGGGTTTCCGGGGGAGGCGTTCCGGACGCCGAGAGCTACCAGGTGGGGGCCAGGGGGGAGCTGCAGCTGGCCGTCCTGGTGGAGACCATGCGCCGGGAGTCCTTCGAGCTGACCCTGGGCGCCCCCAGGATAGTCGTGAGGGAGGTGGACGGGGTTTTATCGGAGCCCCTGGAGCTTTGCGTGATCGACGTCCCCGAGGAGTACGTGGGCGTGGTGACCGAGAAGATGAGCGCCCGCCGCGGCCAGATCTTGAAGCTCTCCAACCACGGCCAGGGCCGGGCGCGGCTGGAGGTGAAGATCCCCACCCGGGGGCTCATAGGCTACCGGGGCCAGTTTCTGACCGACACCCGGGGGACCGGCCTCTTCAACTCCTTGAATATAGGACACATCCCCCACCAGGGGCCCATCAGGGGCAGGAGCAACGGGGCCTTGATCTCCGATAGGAAGGGCGTCGCCGTGACTTACGCCCTCTACCACCTCCAGCCCCGGGGCTTCATTTTCATAAGCCCGGGGGATCCCGTCTATCCGGGGCTCGTGATCGGCGAGAACTCCCGCCCGGAGGATATCTGGGTCAATCCCTGCAAGGAGAAGAAGCTCACGAACATACGGGCCAGCGGCACGGACGAGGCGTTGCGCCTCACCCCTCCCAGGCGCTTCTCCCTGGAGGACGCCATCTCCTACATGCGGGAAGACGAGGTTCTGGAAGTGACTCCCAAATCCGTCCGGCTGCGGAAAAGAAAGATGACTCCGAACTAGGATCCCCAATCCCCATTCCGATTGGGGGCGTCTGAAAGAGCGGCGGAAAAAACGCCTCCGGGTTTTTCCCCAGCCCAGGGGGGAAATCACGGAGGGGATCGCGCGAAATAGGGCGCGGTCCGTCTGGTGAAAGGGAATTGAATGATTTAACCTAGAAGTTTACCGTAAAAGCGAGAATTTTTTTTCTCCGCTTTTTAAAAGTTTTTTTCGCGTTGCGATCGCCGAAACGTTACCATTCCCGCTGGGGCGACCTTTAAAATGGACGACCGCTTTTTGGAAAACCTCAAGGCGGAAATAGTTTTAGAGCCGCTTGTTTCTCCCGAGCGCCGGTGTTTCAACGATATTTTGGGCGTGATATTTCCAATTTATTCGCGGAAAATGTCGGTTTTCTTAAGATTTATGCGCGATTTTCCCCGATATGGCGCGCCTTCCCGAAGCGCCGCTGACCCGTCCCGTCCGCGGGAATACCGGGGCGCGGCGGATATCGGAATTTTACGGGACGCGGAAGGCGACGAGCGGCGGATATTCCCGTCGTCACGCGAATCTCAACGCGCCCACGGCGCGGCGCCCGGCCTTCGGGCGCGTGAAAATAGTCGATGTTCCCTGGGGCGGTCGTTACGGCCGCGGGACTGGGAGCTTTGAAGACTGGATCGAGCGCTTGGGATCCAATCCGCCCGCGCGGGTGGCCGCCGCGGCCGCTGAAATCGACTTGGACGAGTCGGGCGATGAAAATAAAAAAAAACCAGGCGGGGGCCTGGGAGATGGGGAGAAACGAGCGGATTCATCCGGCGTTGAAAAACGCGGATAAGGCGTTACGCCGCCACCCCCGGCGACGGAGAAAAGCGTTTTTTTTCGATGAAAAAAACGCGGTCGGGAGTCATTTTATAAAACGCTCCGGATCGGGGTGGTTTTTTTGGGCCGCGGCCGCGGCCGCCCCTCCTGGTCTTGACGGGGAATGTCGACGCCCTCCGGCGGAGCGGGATGTTCCTGGCGGCCCTTGAAAGAACTCGTGATGTAATTACTATTAATAAAGTGTAAAATAAATATTTGAGATGTAAATACTTATTTTTACAAAAATTTATCATATTTCTTTAAAATATTTCGGGCCTTCACGGAATAAGCGTAGTTTTACGCGTCCGCATCCCACAGGCGGAAAGAGACGCGACGTTCTCCGCGGCGCGCCTCCTGTTTTACGCGGTCGATGTCATGTCGCCATCCAAAGAGGAGCCCCGCGCGTTGGCGGCGCCCGCCGGTATCCGCGGGGGGGGGCGCCCGAAAGGGCGTTCCCTACCGCGACTTATGTGCTATAATAGCCGTCGGTTTACCATCCCCCCGCCCGCGCGCCTTTCCGATATAATTTCTTCACATTTCTGTTTTCCTTTATAATTCGGAGGCTTTTCCGGAGTCCCCCGACCGGCCTCGACTTTCCGGCCGTCCCCGGGGACTTTCCGTCGGATTAAGGCTGGGTCGGAGGCCCCCGAATCAAGCCCGGCGGCTTCCGTTCCGGAATCCGGGGAACGGGCCATCTTCTTTTCCGCTTCGCATTTTCTTAATAAACGGCTCGGAATCATGACGGAAATTTTCAACGGCCTGACGGAGAACATGAACACCCTGGCCATCGCCGCGGCCTTTCTGTTAGTCCTGTTCGTTCTGTACAAACTCCGCGGGAAGCGGAAGAACGGAGGGAAGGGCGCCGCCCCCGGGCCGGTCGCCGGCGGGACGGATCCGGCTCCGGACTCCAAAGAGGCCAAGGCCGCGGCCAAAATGGAGGCCGCGGCCCGCAAAGCCGCGGCCAAGGCCGAGGCCGCCGCCAAAAAGGCGGCCGCCAAGGCCGCGGCCGAAGAGGCCCGAAGACTTAAAAAAGAGGCCAAGAAGAAACCCAAAGCCAAGGCCGGGGACCCGCGGCCGGTAACGGCGGTTTCGGACGAACCCGCGGACATCCTCCCCGATTCCGCCCTGGCGGCGGGTTTTCAGGCCGCGGCCCTGGCCGAGCCCTCGCTATCCGGTCCGGCGCCTTCCGGCCCCCCCCTTCCGCCCCCCTTTCCTTCGGCCCCTCCGGGAGCCGCCTGGGAGGAGCCGCTTCCCCCGGCGCCTTCCAACGCCTTCGCCGGCGCCGGCCTCGGGGCGGAGGGCTTGGAAAACGTCATGGAGCTTCCCGCCCCGCCGCGGGCGGCCTCTTCCGGAGGGCCCCCCGCTCCCCTGGAACCAGCCTTTCCCCTGGAACCCGCCTCTCCCCTGGGCCCCGCCGCTCCCCTGGGACCCGCCGCTCCCCTGGGGGCCGACGCTCCCCTGGGGGCCGACGCCTTTTTCGACTCGAACACTCAGAGGAGCTCCTTTCCCCCCCAGGTTTTGCTGGCCAATAATCCGGGCTTGAAGGCTTCCGACCGGATGTTTTCGGAGGCGGCGGCCGCTTTTTCCGCGGGCACCTCCGCGGCCTCTGAGGGAGATCCTCCCGCGGCGGCCGCCCCTCCCGCCCCGGCTGGACCCGCCACCGTGCGGGCCGTGGAGATGAAGGCCGCGCCTCCCGTTCCGGCCGCGGCTCCCGCCCCCGCCGCGGTTCCCGCTCCCGCTCCCGCCGCGACTCCCGCTCCCGTTCCGGCCGCGGCTCCCGCTCCGGCCCCCCGGCCCTCTTTTTCCAGCGGGGAGGAGAACCTCCCTCCGGAACCCGGAATCCCCCCCGCGGCGGTTCGGGCGATCTCGCCGCAGCTATCGGTGAGGACCCGGCCGGACAAGGTGGGCGGCGCCGAGTTCGCGGGCCGCACCCAGATGGCCACCCCCATCCAGATAGATCAGACCCAGCTGCCCGGAGCCGCCAATCCCAAGCCGGCCGTGAAAAAGACCGTGACCGTCCAGGATCTGAACGTCTCCTACGAGAAGCTCACCTTTTTGTCCCCTTTGGAGATAGTCTACTACAAGCTCCTGCGGGGGGCCTTGAAGCAGTACCTCATCTTCCCGCGGGTGTCCGCCGCGGCCGTGGTCCGGGCCGTCTCCCAGGATCCGGAGCACCGGAAGATAGCCGACAACATCTTAAACGGCACCCACCTAAGCTTCATCGTCTGCGACGTGCGCCTCAACATCAGGGCGGTGGTGATGGTGGTTGACGAAAACGAGGCCCCCACCAACAAGGAGAAGGCCCGAGACTACATCCTTAAAAAGGCCGGCTGCCTCTTGTTGCGCTTCTACAGCGGGGACAAGCCGCCGGACATGGAGACCCTGCGGGGGCAGATAACCGGAGCCATTTAAACGTCCGATAGCGCCCCCCCCTAAAGGGGCGGGCGCCCGAAAAGCGCCCCGGGCAGGCGGGCGTTTCCGCCGTTTAACGGGGCCTTCAACATTTTTTCCGGAGTATGGCGTTATGACAGAATTCGAGGTGAACGACCGCAGACTCGTGCCCAAAGACGGCGTTTTGGCCGCGGAGGAGAAGAAAGACTCCTCCGGCTCCGGCCCCTCCCCCGAAACCGGGACCCGAAGGGAGGAGCCTGGGTCCCCGCCCCCTCCCCAGCCGCGGGACGAAGCCGCTTCCGCGGCCGGTAGCTCCGCGGCCGAAGCGGCCGGGACCCGGGAGAAGAAGGCGGAGGCCTCCGTCCGGCCGGAGCCGGAGCCGGAGACCGAGCCCGAGGCCTCCTTCAGCTCCCTGGTCATAGGTTTCGGGACCACGGCCCTCATCCACATGGGCGAGAGCGCGCCCGGGGACCCCCAGCCGCCGACTAGGGATCTCAAGGCCGCCAAGCACTTCATCGACATCCTGGGGGTCTTGGAAAAGAAGACCCGGGGAAACCTCACGGAAGAGGAGTTTCAGCTCCTTAAAGCCTTTTTATACGACTTGAGATTGAAGTTCGTGAAATTGAGCTCCGAAAACCAGCGGAACAACTAGTTCCGGACTCTCAAAGCCCCCCTTAAGCCCCTCCCGCTTTTTGCGGGGAGGGCGTTTTTTTCCACGGCGGTTAAATTAACCTCCCCCCCCCCCCCAGCGGCCGGATCCTTCCGGCCGCTTGGGGGGGCGGGCCGTCCCTGGGAGGGTGGCCCGGGCGGAGGCTGTTTTTTTCCCGGGGGACGCTCGAAAAAGAGGGAAATGGGGTAGAATTAGGAATCGCCCGGGTCCGTTCCGGCCGCCTTCGGCCGCCCTTTGGCCCCGCGGCCTAAAACTCCCCTTCCCCCAGCCCGGCGGGCCTTCTTTCGCCAAAGTTTTTTCCAGAAAGGATTGCAAATGAGGAAGAATCTCACGCATAAAATTCCGGCCCTTTCCCTCGGGTTAACAGCGGGCCTGGCTTTGTTTTTCGCCTTCCCGCCGACGGACATCCTGGCCCAGGCCCCCGCCGTCCAGGATCCGCCGGCCGCGAACGCCCCGGGCCCCGCCCCGCCCGCCCAGGCTCCGGCGGACGCGGCGCGGAAGCCGCTTCCCCCGGCCCCGCCCGCCCAGGCGGCCCCTCCGGCTCCGGCGGCGACTCCGGCTCCGGCGGACCCCTCCCTGACGCCTCCCGCCTCCGGCGGAGCGGAGAAGGTCTTGGCCCCTCTTCCCTCGCTCGCCCCCATGGTCAAGCAGGTGAAGCCGGCCATCGTGAACATCTTCACGGTGAAGGTCGTGAAGCTGCGGGGCGGCGGCAACTTCGGCGGCCCGGGCTTTCGGTTCAACCAGCCCAACGACGGTTTTAGAAGTCCGGAAGAGGAGTTCTTCAACAACTTCTTCGGCTTTCCCGGCGCCCCGCCCCGGGAGTTCAAGGAGAGGGCCCTGGGATCGGGCTTCATCTTCGATCCGGCCGGTTACGTCATCACCAACAACCACGTGGTGGAAGGGGCGGAGGACATCAAGGTGAAGCTGGAGGACGGCCAGGAGATACCCGCCAAGGTCATCGGGAAGGATCCGAAGACCGACATAGCCCTTCTGAAGCTGGATAAGGACGGACCGTATCCCTACATAAGCTTCGGCGACTCCGACCGCGTGGAGATAGGCGACTGGGTCGTGGCGGTGGGGAACCCCTACGGCCTGGAGCACACCGTGACGGCGGGCATCCTCTCCGCCCGGGGCCGGGCCATCGGGGCGGGACCCTACGACGACTTTTTGCAGACGGACGCCTCCATCAACCCCGGAAACTCCGGCGGACCCCTTTTGAACCTCCAAGGCGAGGTGGTGGGCATCAACACCATGATAGTCTACGGGGGAAACGGCATCGGCTTCGCCATCCCCTCCACCATGGCGACCAAGGTGGTGGACAAGCTGAAGTCCGTCGGCCGGGTGGACCGCGGCTGGCTGGGGGTCATCATCCAGGAGGTCACGCCCGAGCTCGCCCAGTACTTCGGTCTCAAGGAGCCCCGGGGCGCCCTCATCGGGCAAGTCCAGCCGGACACCCCGGCGGCCCAGGCCGGCTTCAAGGAGGGCGACATAGTCTTGAACTTCGACGGCAAGGACATCAAGCAGTTCCAGGATCTCTCGTCTTTCGTGGCCGACACGGACGTGGGCAAGGAGGCGAAGGTGGTGGTGTTTCGGGATAAAAAGGAGAACACCCTGACCGTGAAGGTGGGGCTCCTCCCCGACGCGGCCCAGAGCGCTCCCGGAAGCGGCACCTCCCCCGAGGATATCGGATTGCAGGTGAGGGAGCTCACCCCCGATCTGGCCCGCTCCCTAGGCGTTCCCCCTGGAGGCGTCGTGGTGCAGAACGTGGATCCCAGCTCCGCGGCCGCCCAGGCCGGAATCAGGCCCAACGACGTCATCTTGAAGATAGACGACAAAGACGTCAAATCCCTAAACGATTTCCAGCTGGCCTTGAACGGTCACGCCAAGGGGGAGGCCTACGTCTTCTGGCTCAAACGCGGAGACATAAACCTCTTTTTATCCTTCGACCAGTAATTCCCTTTCCGCCTTTCAGGCGTTCGGTCCGCGTCCGGGGAAACACCCGGGCGCGGCCGTTTTCAAACCGGAGGCCAAGGCGGCCGGCTTTCCATCGCGGGGACCTTCCCCATACGGCTTTCGTTTTAACGGTCACGGCGTTTCAAAGCCTTCGGCGAAGGGCTCCGGCCGCCGAAGGCTTTCAAAGCCAAGGGGCGAAAGCCCGAGGGCCTTTTTTCAAATTATCCGAAACGTTTTTCAACAAACGGGGGGGGCGATGGATTCATGGCGGAAAAACTCCGTCCTCCAAGGAAACGGAGCTCTTCCAAATCCGCCTAAAAGATGAAAAAAAATCGCCTTAATTCCCGCCCGGGGTAAAGCGGTATGATTTTTCGGTCGGAGACGCCTCTTTAGCTGAAATTCCTCGAAACGAAAAAAAAATCTAAAAATTCGAAAAAGAGAAAAAAATCATCATGGACCAAACTACGGCCAAGGGGGATCTTCCCGAAAAAGACGACTTCAAGCCCTACGTGGCGGCGGATAAAAAAATTCCCGAGCTGACCGTCTTCTCATTGATCCTGGGGGTCTTCCTCGCCTTGATCTTTCTGGGCGCCAACGCCTATCTGGGCTTGAGGATAGGCCAGACCATAAGCTCGTCCATCCCCAGCGCGGTCATCTCCATGGGGATAATACGCCTCGTGTTGAGACGGGAATCCATTCTGGAAAACAACATGGTCCAGACGGTGAGCTCCGCGGGGGAGTCCATCGCCGGCGGGATGATCTTCACCATCCCCGCGATTTTCCTCTGGCACATCGACGGTTTGGTCTCCTACCCGAGCTATCTCCTCATCACCGTGATCGCGGTCTCCGGCGGCGTCCTCGGCGTCATGTTCGTCATCCCCCTGCGCCGGGCCTACATCGTGGAGGAGCGCGACCGGCTGCCCTATCCCGAGGGCACGGCCTGCGCCGAGGTCCTTCTGGCGGGGGAGGAGGGGGGCTCCAAGGCGCGGATCACCTTTTTGGGCTTCCTGGTCGCCTTGTCGTACAAGTTTCTAGCCGACTATTTGAAACTCTTTCCCTCGCAGGTGGATCTTTCCCTGGAGTCCTTCAAGGGGATCGGCTTCGGCTTGGAGGTTTTGCCGGCCCTGCTCGGCGTGGGCTTCATCGTGGGCCCCCGCGCCGGAGGCGCGCTTTTCTTCGGCGGATCCTTGGGCTGGCTCGTCATCATGCCGCTCATCTACGTCTTGGGAACCAGCCATCCGGATCTTTTTCAGCCGGCGGGAATTGATCTGTCCAATGTCGACTCCTGGGGAATCTGGAGCGGCTGCGTCCGCTATATGGGGGCCGGCATGGTCGCCTTCTGCGGGATCTACGCTTTGGCCGCGACCGTTTTCAATCTGAAAAAAAACTTCGGGGGCCGAAGGGGTAAGCGGAGCGAAGCGGGGGGGGGCGAGAGGACGGATAGGGACGTCCCCTTGAAGATCGTTTGGGTCGCGGTCGCCTTGGCGCTTGTGTTTCTGGCCTTCAGTCCCTGGGTTCCGGTGGGCGTGGCGGGCGCTTTGATGATAGGCGTTTTCGGCTTCATATTCTCCATCGTGGTCGTGCGGGTGGTGGGGGTGGTGGGGAGCAGCAACAGCCCGGTATCGGGCATGGCCATCGCCACCCTCCTGGTCACGGCTTTGATTTTCAAAGCCGCCGGAGTCCCCTACGCGGCGGCCGTGATGGCCACCATCTCCATCGGGGCGGTCATCTGCGTCGTGTGCGCCATCTCCGGAGACATCGCCCAGGATCTTAAAACCGGCCACATCGTCGGCGCCACCCCCTACAAGCAGCAGATAGGGGAGATCGTGGGGGCGGTGGCGGCGAGCTTCTTCGTGGCGTCCGTCATGACGCTCCTGCATAAGGCGTGGGGCTTCGGATCCTCCGAGCTTCCCGCCCCCCAGGCGACTTTGATGAAGATGGTGGTGGAGGGCGTCTTGGGAGGCGGCTTTCCCAGTTCCCTGGCCCTGGGCGGCGTGGCTCTGGGGATGTTTTTTTCCCTCTTCCGGCTCCCCGTGCTGCCCATCGCCGTGGGTCTGTATCTGCCCGTGCACCTGTCGGCCCCCCTCTTCATAGGCGGACTTTTGCGGTGGTGGATCGTCTGGAGCGAGTCCCCCGAAAGCGATTGGAAAACGGGTTTCGGCGACTTCGCGGAGAGGGGGATCCTCTTCGCCTCCGGTTTGGTGGCGGGCGAGGGGGTGGCCGGGATAATCCTCGCGGTTTTAACCGTGCTCGAGGTGAATTTGGCCTTGGGAGACGGACCCGTTTTGGGAAACGCGGCCTCCGTTCTGGTCTTCGCCTTCCTGGCCTGGCTTTTTTTGCGGATCGTGAAGTCCCGTAAAAAGAAGGGGGGTTGAGGCTCCGGCGCCGCGCCGGAAAAGCCCGGGCGGGCGGGGGGCTTCGCCCCTTCCGGCCCTTTTAGCGTACGGGACGAGGAGGGGCTTCCTTTTCGCCTAAAAATTCCGGCGCCGGACTTTTCCGCGGCCCCTCATACGTTCCCGGGGGCTTAGGCCCCGGGGGGGCGGGATAAATAAGCCCGCGCGTCCGGGTGAAAAAAGGCCTCGGGGGATCCGGATGGAGAGTGAGAACCGGGGCGGCCGTATAAACGGGGGGCGGGGTCGGGGCCGGCTAAGCCGGCCGCCAAAAACGGAAGAGCCGCCAAAAACGGAAGAGCCTGCGAAGGGAGTCGGGCGGAAAAGAAAGATTGTTTGGGGGACGCGGCCTTTCGTTTCGCGGTTAGAAAAAAGAAAACCGGAAAACGCCGCCGCGTTTTCCGGTAAGCGCTCCTTGGTAAGAGAGGGCCGTTTCGCCTCCCGCTTCCAAGGATCCCCCCCGGGCTTTGGTCCCGAAAGGCCGCGCCCGGCGGGGGGGGGAAACTATTTTTTCCCGCCGGTTTTTCCCTCCCCTTTTTTCGCCGTTTCGCTTTTCACGGCCCTTTCGATTTTTTTCCCCAACCCGCTCTCTTTTTCGGGCGCGGCCTTTTTTTTCTCCGTTTCCGCCTTCCGGAAAGTCCGGGCCTTTTTTTCGGTTTCCGCCTTTTTTGGCGTTTTTTTCTTTTCCTTTTTTTCGTTCCCCCCCGCGAAGCCGCGGTTTGTTTCTTGATTTTCCGGCCGCTCGCTCCACGGCTTCAGCATGTTCCACGGGAAGAAGGCGTAGCCGTGGAAGGCGGGTCTATAGTCCTCGTTCGCGGAGTTTCTGACGATCGCGATCCATTCGTCGTATCTTTCCCGGCCAAGTTCCCGCCGGTGCAGTTCCAGCCTCTCTTCGGCGGATCGCTGAAGTTTCGTGGTGGCCCCCCCCCGTTTGGCCAATTCAACCATGAGCTCCAAAGCGTTGATGTTTTCGTGGTCCGTTTTCACGATCCATTCGAGGGCCTTTTCAAAGTTCTTCTCCGTTCCGTCTCCGGCGAGGTAGTGGATGGCGAGCGGAAGATAGGATCGGGGATCGGAGTTTTCGGCGGCCCGCAACGTCCAAGTGAAGGCGTTTTTGAGGTTTTTCGGCGCGCCCGACCCCTGGCGGTAGAGATCGGCGAGGGGCGTGAAGGCGTCGGGCTCGAAATTTTCGGCGCTTTTACGGATCAGCTTGAAACCCTCTTTGACGTTCTTCTTCGCGCCCAGGCCGCTTATAAGGAGCTTTCCCGCCTCCAGGCAGGCCGGAAAGCAGTCCTGGTCGGCCGCGCGCTTGAACCACGCGAAGGCTTGGGCGTGGCGATGGTTCGGGCCCGAGTCTTTCAGGTACAGCTCCCCCAGCTTGTACTGGGCGGTGGCGTCCCCTTTTTCCGCCATGGCGAGGAGCATCGCCTCCCTCTCCTCGAAAGAGAAGCGCCGCGTCTGGGGGGCCGCGTAAAATTCAAGCCGCTCGCTCCACGGCTTCAGCGCGTCCCACGGGGAGAAGGCGCAGTCGTCGAAGGCGGGTCTGAAGTAGTCGCCGATCGGGCAGTATTTGACGATCACGCTCCATTCGTCGTGTCTTTTCCGGCCGAGCGTCCGCTCGTGCAGGTCCAGCCTCTCTGCGGCGGAGCGCCGCAGCTCCTCCGTGGCCCCCCCCCGCATGAACAAGGCGATCATGAGCTCCAAAGCGTTGATGTTGTCGTGTTCCGTTTTCACGAGCCATTTGCGGGCCTTTTCAAAGTTCTTTTCCGTTCCGTCTCCGGTGAGGTAGTGGATGGCGAGGGGAAGGTAGGATTGGGGATCGGAGGTTTCGGCGGCCCGTAAAGTCCAGATGAAGGCGTCTTCGAGGCTCTTCGGCGCGCCCTTCCCCCGGCGGTATAGTTCGGCGAGGGGCGTGAAGGCCCCGGGCTCGTAATTTTCGGCGCTTTTACGGATCAGCTTGAAACCCTCCGGGACGTTCTTCTTCGCGCCCAGGCCGCTTACAAGGAGCTTTCCCGCCTCCAGGCAGGCCGGAAAGCAGTCCTGGTCGGCCGCGCGCTTGAACCAGGCGAAGGCCTTTTGGGCGTGGGAACGTTTCAGGCCCGCGTGTTCCAGATACAGCTCCCCCAGCTTGTGCTGGGCGACGGCGTCCCCTTTTTCCGCTTTGGAAAGGAGCATCGCCTCCCTCTCCTCGAAAGTGAAGTGTCTCATCGGGGTGGCCGATCCCGCCGAAAAGGGCGATATCCCCTCCGGCGGCGGCCGGAGGCTTGAAAAGGAAGTTTAGAGCGAAGCGGCCCGAAAGCCGGAGGGGGGCTTCTCGGGGCC
This sequence comes from Deltaproteobacteria bacterium, assembly GCA_031276865.1. GTDB lineage: Bacteria > Desulfobacterota > Desulfarculia > Adiutricales > Adiutricaceae > JAISMF01. The sequence continues at coordinate 32,040 of JAISMF010000010.1, forward strand.
GGAGGCGGGAAAGCCCCGGGGCCTTCCCCGGCGGAAAGGTTGGGGGGGCTCCTACTGGGGCTGGTGGGTTATCACGGTCTCGGCTATTTTACCACTGAAGCCGAGGATTTTCCCGATTTTTTTCAACAGATCCTTTTCGGACTCCGACATGGAGCGCAGGAAGCTGAGGCGCTTTTCCAAAAGCTGGTGGAACTGGTTTTGGGAATCCCAGAGATCGACCTCCTTGAGGCTGGACTTCACCAGGGAGAGGAAGCCCCAGATCTCTTCCAAAAGGCTGGGGCGGCCGGGTCCGTATTTAAGCTGCCGGAAGAGGTTTCCCAGATAGGCCTCCGCCGCCTGGGAGATGACCGGGGTGTTGCGGTTGGAGCCGCCGGAGTCCAGAGTCAGATGCTCCCTTAAATGGTCCAAATCGATGGGCCGGCCCTCGGCCATGGGTTTGAGGATGTGGGCCAGCTCGTTTTCCGCCATCACCCTGAAGACGAAGGCGTCCATCCAGTCCCAGGCCTGGGATTTGAGGCTGTAGCTGGAAAGGGCGTCTTGGTAGTTGGTGAAGGCCTTGGAGGCGTAGTTTAAAAGATCCTCGAAGAAGTCCTTTAAAACCCCGGTGAGGATCTCGTCTCTAACCCCCGGCCACAAGGTGTCCAGGGTGTGCCGGGCGGCCCCCGGAAACAGGGTGTCCAGGGAGTTTCTAAGCGCCTCCGGACCCCTTTCCAGAAAGACGCGCCGGGCCTTTAAAAAGGCCTCCTCTTGCTCTTCGGTCACTCTAATGTCCAAGCGGGGGCCGTTGTCGGCCAGGACCAGCGTCCGGCGGGGGTAGGTGCAGCCCAGGCGGATCTCCGTGAAGTCGGCCTGGCCTATGAAGAGCTGGGGGAGCTCGTCCGCGGGGTCGAGGCGGACCCGCTCGAAGGTCTCGTTTTGGACTTTCGCGTAGCGCCCGGCGCCCTTGGAGAGGGGGGTCTTCATGGCCAGAGAGGCCCCCCACTGGGCCGCGATCTGGAAGGCGTTGAGGGAGGTGCCCGCGACCTCGCTATTCCACACGTCCTCGCCGGTTTGGTAGCTCTTGTCGTTGGGAACCGCCCGGCGCAGGCGATCAAGAAGGCCCCGGGTCAGATCCTTCGGGCTGTGCTTCTGGGAAAGCTCGATGGCCCGCGCGGCGTAGCGCATGTTCTGCACCGGCTCGAGTCCGGCTATGTCGTCGAAGAACCAGGCGCAGCTCGTGAACATGTAGAGGCCCATGAGCTGGGCCTCCATGAGTTCCATGGCCTTCACCCTTTTTACCTGGTCGTCCGGGTCGGCGGGGCAGTGCCGCTCCAGAAACTCCCTTACGACCCGGGGGTCGTAGTCCGCGGCCAGGACCTTTATGTAGTCGTTTCTGGCCTCCCAGGGGTCCTTCAGGACCCCCGGGGACTCCCGCTCCAGAATTTCCTTCAGCTCCCCGCGGAGGTAGTCGAAGCCCTCCCTTAGAGGGGCGCGCCACCTCTGGTTCCAGGTGGGGTCGCCGCCGGTGTGGCAGCCGCAGTCCGAGCGCCAGCGCTCGATCCCGTGGGCGCAGCTCCAGGAGCTGTTCTCCACGATCCTGGCCTCTTTTCGGGGCGGATAAAGGGAGAGGTACTCGGCGTAGTTCGTGAGAACGGGGGCGCCGTCCCCTCGGGCCGCCTTTTCCAGGTTGTCGATGATCCAGGCCAGGGCCATCTCCCCGAAATGGAAGTGGTGGCCGTAGGACTCGCCGTCGGTCGCGAGGTTCACCAGGAGGGGGGGGCCCTCCCGGGGGGCGCCGAAGGCCTCCATGATCCGGTTTTTGAAGCTCTCCCCGTCCCGCAAAAGGTTTTCGAAGGCCACCGCCCGGGAGACCTGGCCGTCGTAGACGAAGCAGTCGGTGTAGTCCCCCCTCCCTTCGCCCCAGAACACCCGGTAGGGCTCCCGGGGGTCCGCCGGGCTGCGCAGCTTTTGAAACGCCTCCGTCCCGGGGGAGCCGTCGGGGGAGAGGGCCCGGACGGAGTCTATCTGGTTTTGGCCCAGGATGGTGAACTTCATCCCGTTTTCCTTAATCAGCCGCAAAGATTCGGAGTCCACGGCGGTTTCGGCGAGCCACATGCCCTCCGGCGCCCTTCCGAAGGTTAGTTCGAAGAAGTACCTCCCCCAGACCACCTGGGTGAGCTTGTCCCGGGAGTCCGCGAGGGGCATGATCACGTGGTTGAAGACCTGGGCCAGGGCCGGGCCGTGGCCGTTTTTGGCGGCCGACGCCTTTTTGTCGGCCGCGACTATCCGGTCGTAGGTCTCCCGGGCCTCCTCCTTCAGCCATATGAGGAGGGTGGGCCCCACGTTGAAGGAGATGTGCTCGAAGTTGTTCACGATCTTGACGATGAGCCCGTCGTCGCCCAGGATGCGGGCCACGCTGTTGGGGGAGTAGCACTCCCGGGCGATGCGCTGGTTCCAGTTGGCGAAGGGGGCGGCCGTGGGCTGCGCCGGCACGGAGCCGCTCCAGGGGTTTTTGCGGGGCGGCTGGTAAAAATGGCCGTGGATGACTAAATAGCGTTTGTCGGACACGTGAGCCTCGGTTGCGAGGGGGCCCCGCGGGCGAGGCCCGCGGGGGGGCTGTGGGGAAGGGGCGTGGGAAGGCCCCCGGCGGGGGCCTCGAGGAGTGTCGCGCGCCCCCGCCGGAGGGCGGCAAAAAACTTCGGAAGGGAGCGGGTCGGAAGGCTTAAAAAAATTCGGAAGGGCCCCGCCGCCGGATCGCGAGGCCGGCGCCGGGGGCTTTTCCGCGGGGGGGCTTTTTTAAGTCCGCTCCGCGGCCTTTTCGGCGGCGAGGGACTGGACGAGGGAGCTGTAGGAGAAAGCCGAGGTCTTCCAGGAGAAGTCCTCCAGCATGTTGTTCCGGCGCATGCGCAGGAAGTCCTCCCGGCGGCGGTAGAGCTCCGCCGCCCGGCGGACGGCCCTGAAGAGGGCGTTGTGGTTGAAGGCGGCGAACTTGAAGCCCGAGTCCCAGCGCCCCTCGGGATTTTTGCCGGCGAAGTCCCGCACCGTGTCGTTCAGGCCCCCCGTGGCCCGGACCACGGGGATGGAGCCGTAGCGGAAGGCGAAGAGCTGGGTGAGGCCGCAGGGCTCGTACATGGAGGGCACCAACATAAAGTCCGAGGCGGCGATGATCTGGTGGGCCAGGGGGACGTTGTAGTCCAGTTTCAGCCACATATCCTTCGGATGCTTCCCAGCCAGGGCTTGGAGCTGGTCTTGGAACCAGGGGTCGCCGGTGCCGAGGATGGCGAGCTTCGCGCCCAGGTTGAAGACGTCCTCCGCGGCCTCGATTAACAAGGAGACCCCCTTCTGGGTGGTCAAACGGCTCACCATGGCGAAGAGGGGAGGGTCTCCGCCGCCGGGAAGGCCGGCGTAGTCCAGGAACTTCTCCTTGCAGATCCTCTTTCCGGACATGTCCTCCGGCGAGTAGGCGGCCGGCAGGTGGGGATCCGTCTCCGGGTTCCAGGTAACGACGTCCACCCCGTTTAAAATCCCGTGGAGCTTGTAGGCGTGCTCCCGGATAAGCCCGTCCAGGCCGTTTCCGAACTCCGGGGTCTGTATTTCCTTCGCGTAGGTGGGGGAGACGGTGGCCAGGGCGTCCGAGTAGACTATTCCGGCCTTGAGGAAGCTGAGGCTTCCGTAGTACTCCAGGCCGCTCACGGCGAAATAGGACTCCGGAAGCTCCACCTCCGCCTTGAAGGCGGCCGGGGCCACGCCGAGAAAGCCCAGGTTGTGGATGACGAAGAGCCCCTTGGGGGCTTGGGGTCCCGCCTCCTTCAAATAGGCCATGACCAAGCCGGTCTGCCAGTCGTTCGCGACCACCACGTCCGGAATTCCGCCCTCGAGGTGCGGAAGCGAGGCCAGGACGGCCTTGGAGAAGAAGGCGAAGCGGCTGGGGTTGTCGGGGTAGTCCGTCTTGTTTAGCTCGTAGAGGCCCTCCCGGTTGAAGTAGGGGTCGTGGCGGACCAAATACGCCGGCACATCTCCGGAAAGGGGGGTTTTAAGCAGCCGGAAGGGGGTTTCGTAGGCCCCCTTGCCGGCCGCGGGCGAAACGCCGAGGTCCTCCCAGCCGCCCTTTTTCAGGGTCTGGGCGTAGGCGGGGGTTATGACCGCGCATTGGAAGCCCAGCTCGGAGAGGGCCGGGGGAAGGCTTCCCGCCACCTCGGCCAGGCCTCCGGTCTGGGCCAGGGGCGCGACCTCGGAGGAGGCGAATAGAACTTTGATTTTTTCAGGCATCTCTGGTTTATCGTTTCCCTTACGGCGGAATAACGCCCGGCTTTCGCCGTTTCCGCTTCGGATGTCGGATTAAAGTGGATGAAATTTCCTCGTGTTTTTGAAATGAACGGCTATTGGAAGAATTGAAGGCGTTTTTCCACCGCTTCGCCTCGAGCGGCCCCGCCGGTCCGCCGGACCAGAAAAAGTTTAGTTTAGTTTCTTGTTTCTTTCAAGCGCGTTTGCAAATAAAAAAAATCCCGCCGCCTGTTTTAGAATCAATCCCCTTTCCGTCAACCCCCCTTGGGGCCGCCGCGGCCGCGACCCTTGAAGCGTCCGCCCCGAAAACGGCCAAAGGCCGCGGCTCCCGCCGGAAGCCGCCTTGAGAGCGCCTTTTTTGGGAAAACGCGGACCCCGGCCCCTTTTTTCGGGCGCGGGCCGTCATGGAAGGCGGGGGCCGCGGGAAAGCTTCGGGGCTTTGCTCCCGAAAAAGGGGAGGGGAAAAGGAGAAAAACGGGGCGTTCCCTTTTCGGCCGGAAAAGGATTCGGGCTGGGAAAGGGTTTATGCCGGGAAAGGGTTTGAGCTGAGGAAAGGGTTTGAGCTGAGGAAAGAGTTCGAGCTGAGGAAAGAGTTCGCGCTGAGGAAAGAGTTCGAGATGAAAGGACTACGGCGTCGCTAGGGAAAGTTTTTTCCCGTCTTTTCTTTTACGCGCCGGAAACGGACGCTTGAAAGCGCTTTTTTTAACGGGATAAAAATTTTTCGCCGTCGTGAAAAACTTCCGCGGCCCCTTGCGTTTTTCCGGCGCTTCAGGGTAATTTCACGCGGACCCAAGGGACGCGTTCTTCGCTCTTATTATGGTTTCGACGCGTTTTCACGAACTTTTCCGTGTTTTTACGAACTTTTCCGTGTTTTCACGAATTTTTACGCCTTTTCACGAACTTTTCCGCCTTTTCACGAACTTTTACGCGTTTTCACGAACTTTTCCGCGTTTTCCGGCGCTTTTTTTTCCGGCCCCCGCGTTTCCGCCGTTTCCCGGGGCCGGGAAAGCCCCCGGGGAGTCTTTTTCGGCGAGGCTTCGGTCGGAGCCTCGTCCGCCTGGTCCCGCGGCGTTGCTCTTAGTTTAATGCGACATAATTTAAATATAATTAATTTTAAGTATATATCTTTAATGCTAAAAATAGAAATTTTTAAAACCATATCTCTCCGTTCCTCTTTTTTTCCCCGGAAAACGGCTTCCTAGGTCCCTTTCCGGTCTTTTTCCCTCCCCCGGCCCTTAAGGCGCGGCGGGTTTTCCCCCGCCGCGCTTGAAGCTCCCGCGTTCCCTTGAAAACGGAGCGCTCCGGACGGGTCCCGCTTGCAAACGGGGCGCTAAAAAACTAAAATGCAAAGGCCAGCGGGAACGGCTTTTTTATATTTCAAATTTCAATAGGACATTTTTATGTCGAACGAAGAACGAGCGAAAAATTTCATCAGAACCTTCATTGACGAGGATCTGGCCTCCGGAAGATACGCGGGGGTCGCGACCCGCTTCCCCCCCGAACCCAACGGCTACCTGCACATAGGCCACGCCAAGAGCATCTGCCTCAACTTCGGCCTCGCCCGGGACTACCGGGGCCGCACCAACCTCCGCTTCGACGACACCAACCCCGCCAAAGAGGAGGTGGAGTACGTGGAGTCCATCAGAGAGGATGTGCGCTGGCTGGGCTTCGACTGGGAGGATAGGGAGTTTTACGCCTCTGACTACTTCGAAAAGCTCTACGAGTGCGCCGAGGAGCTTATCCGGAGGGGTTTCGCCTACGTCTGCGAGCTCTCCGCCGAGGAGGTCAGGGAATACCGGGGCACCCTCACGAAACCGGGGAGGGACAGCCCCTGGCGCGGCCGCTCGGTGGAGGAGAATCTGGATCAGTTTAGAAGGATGCGTCAAGGCGAGTTCGCGGAGGGGGCCAAGTTCCTCCGGGCGAAAATCGACATGGCCTCGCCCAACCTCAACATGAGGGATCCCGCCATCTACCGGATCAAAAAATCCGCCCACCACCGCACCGGCGACAAGTGGCTCATCTACCCCATGTACGACTACGCCCACTGCGTCTCCGACGCCATGGAGGGGATCACGCATTCCATCTGCACTCTGGAGTTCGAGGACCACCGCCCCCTCTACGACTGGTTTCTGGAGGTCCTGAACTGGCCCCAGCCCCGGCCCAGGCAGATCGAGTTCGCCCGGCTGAATTTGGAATACACCCTCATGAGCAAAAGGAAGCTTCTGCAGCTGGTTTCCGAGCGGCGGGTGGACGGCTGGGACGACCCCAGGCTCCCCACCATGGCCGCGATCCGGCGCCGGGGCTTCACGCCCTCCTCCGTGCGGCTCTTTTGCGAGCGCATCGGGGTCGCCAAAAAGGACTCCTGGATCGAGATGGAATGGCTGGAGAAGGCCGCTCGGGACGACTTGAACCCGGAGGTCAAAAGGGTGATGGCGGTGCTCGATCCGGTGCGGGTCTTGATCACGAACTTCCCCGAAGGGGAGGTGAAGACGATAAGCGCCCCCTATTTCCCCGACGAGCCGGAGAAGATGGGCCATAGGGATCTTAAAATGACCCGGGAGATCTTCATCGAGCGCCAGGACTTCATGGCCGAGCCCACGGCCGGTTTTCGCCGCCTGGTCCCCGGAGGGGAGGCGCGGCTGCGCTGGTCGTGCTACATTAAGTGCGTGGGCTTCGAGACGGACTCCTCCGGCCGGGTGACCCTGATCCGCTGCGAGTGCCGGGACGAGCCCTTTTCCGGCGAGGCGGCCTCGAAAAAGCGCCGCCCCAACATCATCCACTGGGTCTCGGCCGAGCGCTCGAGGCCCGCGACCGTCCGCCTCTACGAGCGGCTCTTCACCGTGCCCAGGCCCGGAGGCGATCTGGATTCCGAACTCAATCCCCGTTCGCTCACGGTGATGGAGGACGCCCGCCTGGAGGACGCTTTGGACATGCCGCTCCCCTGGGAGCGCTTCCAGTTCGAGCGTCTGGGCTACTTCATGGTGGACCCCCAAAGCGGGGCCGGAAAGCCCCTTTTCAACCGGATAGTCACCCTGAAGGACTCCTTTTCCAAAGGCCGGGAGAAGGGCTAGGGGCCCCCCCGGGCCCCCACAATTGGGGGGCGCCTTCCGGAAGACGCCCGCCGGCGCTAAAAAGTCAAGCCCCCTTGGGGCTTTCGCGGGGGAAAGCCCCAAGGGAAGGCTTCGGGGCGGAAAGGCCCCGGGGACGGAAAAGATTCGGGGACGAGAGAGCCCCGGGCGCGAGGTTTTCGCCGGGGCGGCCCCGCCGCCCCGCGCCGAGGTTGGGCGCGCTTTCAAGAGGAGACGGGAGATTGGCCTTTCTGGACGCCTTTTTCAAATTCATGCACGACGTGGGGGCCTCGGATCTGCACCTGTCTTCCGGGAATCAGCCTCTTTTGCGTCTCAAGGGGAGGATCGAGAAGATAAAATACAAGGTCCTGGAGAACAGCGATCTCAAAAAGATGCTCTACGAGATAGCCCCGGAGGAGAAGGTGAAGCTCTTCGAGGAGACCGGCGACGTGGACTTCGGCTACGAGATCCCCGGCATCGCCCGGTACCGGGCCAACTTCTTCGTGCAGAAATGGGGCGTGGGGGCGGTGTTTCGGGAGATCCCCACGATCATACCCACGGCCGAGCAGCTGGGCCTGTCTCCGGTCATAAGCCGCCTCGCCACCCTTCCCAAGGGGCTGGTTTTGGTGACCGGGCCCACGGGCAGCGGCAAATCCACCACCCTCGCGACCATCGTGGATCACGCGAACCGCATCCGCCACGACCACATCCTCACAATCGAGGACCCCATAGAGTTCGTGCACCGGAGCATCAACTGCGTGGTGAACCACCGGGAGGTCTACACCCACACCCGCAGCTTCGCCTCGGCGTTGAAGGGGGCCCTGCGGGAGGACCCCGACATCATCATGGTGGGGGAGATGAGGGATCTGGAGACCATCGCTTTGGCCCTCGAGGCCGCGAACACGGGGCACTTGGTCATGGGCACCCTCCACACCACCTCGGCCGCGAGCACCGTGGACCGCATCATCGACATCTTTCCGGCGAACGAGCAGCCCCAGATCCGGGCCTCCCTGGCCGACGCCTTGCGGGCCATCGTGGCCCAGGCCCTTTTTAGGCGGGTGGACAAGTCCGGCAGGGTGGCCGCCCAGGAGATCCTCCTGGCCACCCCGGCGGTGCGGAACCTCATTCGGGAGGGGAAGATCCACCAGATAGCCACCACCATCCAAACCGGTAGGAAGTTCGGGATGCAGAGCATGGACGACGCCATCCTGGACCACCTCCTGGCCGGGCGCATCTCCCCCAGCGACGCCTACAACGCCTGCTCCGACAAGGCCAAGTTCCGCCAGTACCTGACCGCCCCCCCCGAGGACTTCACGGACGTTTAACCATGCTTCACCTGTTTCATCTGGAGTTCATCCTGGACAAACTCATGCACGCCGCGCCGGAGGTGTCGGACATAAACATGACCGTGGGCCATCCCATCCAGGTGGAGTCCGGCGGCCAGCTGATACCGGTCTTCTTCGAGCCCGAGATCCGCTCTCTGACCGCCTTCCAAACCGAGACTCTGGCCTTGAGCCTTCTACGGGGGAACAGGCACTTAATCTCCACCCTGTTGGAAACCGGGGCCTGCGATCTCTCCTTCAATCTGGAGGGCAAGGCCCGCTTCCGGGTGAACATCTTCTCCCAGCAGGGCCGCTACAGCATCGTCATGCGGAAGCTGGAGAACTACATAAAGTCCATAAAGGATCTGGGGCTTCCCGACACCTTTCACAAGCTGGCCTTGGAGAAGAACGGAATCATCCTGGTGACCGGCGCCACGGGCACCGGCAAGACCACCACCCTGGCCTCCCTCTTGGACGAGATCAACACCAACCAGTCCATCCACGTGGTCACCTTGGAGGATCCGGTGGAGTTCATCCACCAGCCGAAAATGTCCACCTTCAACCAAAGGGAGCTGGGCATGGACTTCCGCAACTTCTCCGAGGGCCTGCGCTCGGCCCTGCGCCAGGCGCCCAAGGTCATCCTGGTGGGGGAGATGCGCGACCGCGAGACCGTGGAGATGGCGCTTTCAGCCGCCGAAACCGGACACCTGGTCTTTTCCACCCTCCACACCGTGGACGCCGGAAGCACCGTGAACCGCATCGTGGGCCTCTTCGACTCCGAAGAGGAGAAGCTCATCCGGGTGCGCCTCGCGGACACCTTGCGCTGGGTCGTGAGCCAGAGGCTCCTTCCCAAGATAGGTGGCGGAAGGGTGGCCGCTTTGGAGATCATGGGCATGAGTCTTTTAATAAAGGACATCATAACCAACGGGGAGAGTTCGGACAAGACCTTCTACCAGGCCATCGAAAACATGCGGCCCCTGGGCTTCCAGACCTTCGATCAGCACATCCTGGATCTCTACCGCGACAAAACGATAAACGAGGACGTGGCCTTAACCTTCAGCTCCAAGAAGACGGTGGTCTCGCGGGGCATCGACACCGTCAAGGCCGCGAGCGGCGAGAGCGACTACAACGATCTGGGGCTGAGTTTGGAAGATGAAGAGGAGCAGCCCGCCTTCAACCTGGCGGAGCCAAACCAGGATCAGGCCCAACCCCACCCGCCGGGGCAGCCCCTCGCCCCGGGGCAGACGCCCGCCCCCGGGCAGCCGCCCGCCCCCGGGCAGCCGCCCGCCCCGGGGCAGACGCCCGCCCCCGGACAGCCGCTCACCCCGGGGCAGACGCTCGCCTCCGGACAGCCGCACGCTCATGGGCAGCCCCTCGCTCATGGGCAGACGCACCCGCCGGGTCAAATCCATCCGCCGGGCCAAAACCCCTCCGTGAACGGCCAGGCGCCGCGCAACCCCGCCCAGACGGGCGGCGTCGTCCTTCGGTCCAGAATAAGCCAGCCGGGAAATATTTAAATCTTCGTCCTCCTAGAAGCCTTGAAAATCACGCGTCTTTGAAAACTTCCAGACGCATTGAAAACTTTACGAACCGTGATATCCGCGCCCCTCGCCGACCGCTAAACCCGTCATCGCCATAAAGACCTTGAACGCCATAAAGTCCTTGAACGCCTTAAAGCCCTTGAACGCCATAAAGTCCTTGAACGCCATAAAGCCCTTGAAAACCTCGAAAAGCTCCGAAACCACAAAACCATGACAATAAAAAAACATTCAGGGTCTACGGCGTATTCGGCGCGGATGAAATATTCCAGACCGAAAAAATCCCCAATCCCCGAAAGACGCTCGTCTGAAAAAACAACCCGGGGTGTTTCATGCAACTAGAATGCTCCTTCTGCGGTAAGAGACTGAACATCCCCCCCACGGCCAAGCTGCCTTACGGGAAACCCTTCACCTTCACCTGCCCGGCCTGCGGCGATAAAAACACCGTGACCATCGAGCCCCCCCCGGAGGCCCAGGAACAAAGCCCGACGCCACCGCCACCGGCGCCCCCGACGCCACCGCCACCGGCGCCCCTGGCGGCCCCGGCTCCGCCGGCGCCGGCGGCTCCCCCTTTCGCCGGAGCGCCCGCGGGAGATTTAGGCGAGGCCCCCGCCGCCCAGCCCGGAGCGCCATTTCCTCCCGGCCCCCCGGGAGCTCCCCCCCGCCCCGCCGAGACCTCCTTCCGCGAGCCCTCGACCGGAGGGGTCGGCGGCTACAACGTGGCCGAGGCCCAGAGGCTCATGGAGATGGACGATTTGGTGGACGAAAGCTCCAAGTCGGCCCTGGTTATTTACGATAGCGAGGAGGTGCAGGAATTCCTGCAGCAGAAGCTCACCAACATGGGCTACCGGGTGGTTTTGGCCATAAACGTCAGGGACGCGGCCAAGCAGTTGAAATTCGGATCCTACAAGGTCGTTTTGATCCAGCTGGACTATTACGGGGCCAATTTGCGTTCCAACCAGCTTTTAAAGGCTTTGAACACCCTGGAACTCTCCGTGCGCCGCAAGATGTTCATAGGGCTCATCGGCCCGGATTTCACGTCCCTGGACGATTTGAAGGCCTTCTCCCTTTCCATGGACACGGTCATCAACACTAACGATTTGGAGGACATCGAGAGGCTTTTAATAAGCGCGACCGGTCACGTGGCCAAGTTTTTCGCCACCTACGACGAGCTGAGATTGGCCCGGGGCGTGGATTAGCCCCCCCCGGACGAGCGGGGCTTGGAACCCCCCCTTTAGCCTGTTTTCCCGCATCCTGGTTTTCGCGTTTTCGAATCTTTTCCGCGGGCGCGGGCGCCTCAAGGCCCCGGGTTCGGGGCGCTTTTCCCCGCCCGCTGGAAAAAATGGTAAGGCCGGGATTTTAACCTCCGGTGGGATTTTTTTTTCTTTTCAAGCCGGGTCCCGCGGAATCCATCGAAACCCCTTCGAGGGGGCGGGGTGATTTTTTCCTTTCGTTGGTTTTTTATGCCGGACGCCGGAAATCGGCGGAGAAGGCCCCCGGTTGTTTTAACGGGGAAAGACGGAAGCGCCGTGAAGACCCGACGGGGACGGGATGAAAAACGGGAAAGGCGGGATTTCGGGCGTGTCAAAAATTCGCGGCGTTCCAGGCGACGGGGCTTTTCACCGCTTCTCTTTAACCCGGAAGCCTTTTCGGGCGAAGGCGTCCGCTCCGTCCTTCGCCCGCCTAGGGGCGCTTTCATGACGGACAGGCTCATTCGGGGCTACGGCCTTTTAAGGGAGCACTCCCCCGCCTGGAGGCTTTTAAACGCCACCAACGGCCCGGCCATTCTCGCGCTTTTAAAGACCCATCTCTACGACAACCTTGACGAGCGGGTTTTGCGAAGCTCCGTCCTGTGCGAAAGGGTGCGGGCGGATCTGGACAAGGTCAGGGAGGATCCGGCGGACTACCCGCGGCCGGCGGAGGAGTACGTGGACGAGTGGGTGGACAGGCGCTTCCTCATGCGGGAGCTAAAGGAGGGCGACGACGAGGAGCGTCTGTGGCTGAGCGCCGCCTCCATCGACGCCATCCGCTTCGTGGAGGGGCTGGCCAATCCCCGCTCGACCGTCACCGAAAGCCGCCTATCCATCCTCATCCAGGCCCTGGACAGGCTTTCCGTGGAGGCGGACAGGAATTCCACCCGCCGCCTGGAGCACCTTTTAGAGGAGCGCGACGAGCTGGACAGGGAGATCGAGGCCCTTCGGCGGGGAAACGTCAAGGTGATATCCGATGTCGAGGCCCTGGAGCGGGTGAGGGAGATAATCGCCCTGGGCACGGCCTTGGCCGAGGATTTCAGCCGGGTGGAGGAGGAGCACAAGGACATCCACCGGAAGCTTCGGGAAAACATCCTGGAAAGCTCGGGAAACCTCAAGGACGTGCTCGACCAGGTCTTCCACGATTTGAACCATCTCCAGGAAACCGAGGCCGGACGCAGCTTCCAGGCCTTTTACCGCCTTTTAACCGACCAGAGTCAGCAGTTCTCCCTGGAGAGATCCCTAGACGTCGTCCGCCAGTCGGAGTTCTTCCGCGAGCTCTCTTTAAGCGAGCGGACCTTTTTAAAGCGCTTCGTGGACGTTCTTTTCCGGCAGTCCGTGAATTTGGACAAGATTACCGAGCGTTTCAGCGCGAGCCTCCTGTCCCTTCTTCAGAGCCGGGAATTCAAGGAGCGCCGGCGCGTAAGCGAGCTCATAGACGAAACCCAGAAATTGGCCGGCCGCCTGAGTTCCGTCGTCGGCATGACCAAGTCCCTCAACTTCCACATCCAGCTAACCTTAAGCGACATAAACTCGGTTTCCCGACTGAGCCTCGCGGACTACTATCCCTCGGGCGCCCCGGTTCCGGTCGTGCGGGCGGATAGCCCGAAAATCGACGCGGCCGAGCTTCTCTCCTCCATCCTCTCGGACGAAATCGACTTCGACTCCCTCATCTTGGACATCCTGGACGTTTTGGAGCTTTTACCCCGATGCTCCATCGGGGACGTGCTTTACCACCATCCGGCCACCGAGGGCCTGGGAAGCGTGGTGGGGCTCATGCACCTGGCCCAGCGCTGCGGCGAGATGGAGGAGGCCACCGAGACCGTGAGCTGGGTGGGCTTAGACGAGACGCGAAGGAGCGCCAGCATCGACAAATGGTATTTTTCAAGAGAGCGGGCTCATGAACTATCCCTCTGACGACGACTTAAAGAGACGCTCGCTTTTCGGCGGAGGCGGAGATCCCTTCGACGACGGGGAGACGGACGCCTCCGGCGATGGCTCCGGCGAAGGCGCCGCCGGCGCCTTCGGGGAAGATTCCGCCGGAAAAAGAAAGGACCCCCGCGAAGAAGATGCCGCCTTTTCGGATCCGTCCGCCGGGCGTCCCCTTCGAGAGGAGGAGCCGGAAGAGGAGTTCGACGGGGACGGAGACGATTTTTTAGATGAGGAGCCAGGCGAGCGCCTCTTCTCCGGGGATCTCGGGACCTATCCCGTGGAAACAAGGCGCCTCCTGGTCCGGCTCTTAAGGGGCCCCTTTCTCGACGGCCGGGCGCAAAGCGATCTCTGGGGCGTCCTTCTAAGAGAGGAGGATACGGTCAAACGCTGGCTGGGGGAGGTTTTTCTGGAGCTGGTCGTCGACACGGACTCCAAGACGGCCTTCACCCGGCAGCTCGACACCTTCGAATACAAGGTTCCGGCGCTTCTGCGGAAAACCAGGCTGACCTTTCTGGAGTCCATCCTGGTCACCCGTCTGCGGCGGAAGCTGATCGAGGAGGGCTTCAAAGGCCAAAGGGCGGTGGTCACGGGAAAAGAGATCTCCGGCTGGCTGGAACTGTTCAACAAAAGGAAGCAGAACGATCCGGCGGGCTACCAGAGGCAGGTGGCGTCCGCCATGAAAAAGCTCCAGCTGAAATTCAAGCTCCTGAAAAAAATATCGCCCACGGCCGAGCGCTACGAGATATCCCCCGCCTTGAAGCTCATTTTCAGTCCCGAGGAGATCTCCGCTTTAAGAGACGTCTATAAAGAGCTCTTAAAAAAGGAGGGCCTGGAAAAGGCGGAGACCCTGGAAGTTCCGCCCCCGGACGCGGAAAGCGCCGGAGCGTCGATCTTAGGCGGGAGATTCGCGAGCGGGGACGACGATTCCGGCGGGTATCAGGTCGGGGTGTTTTTCGAAGACGAGGAGCCTTTGGAAAAGGAGTCGGAGGAGTCTGGCGACGATTTCTCGGGAGAAAACGACGGCGGGGAAGAAAACGACGACGACGACCTTGACGAAGGCGACGAAGTCGATGAAGAAGATGAAGACGACGATGACGACGACGATTAAGACGGTAAAACGATTCCGACGATTAAGACGATTAACTTGGAGAATGAATTTCGGAAAGAGCGGCCATGTCATTTAAACTGTTCGGCGACCTAAGGGAGGCCAGGGGCCTCGAGGATCAGTTCCGTCTGGAGCGTTTCCAGGTCTTCAACTGGGGCACCTTTCACAACTACCACGACATCCCCGTGCCCAGGAAAGGATTTCTTTTCCTGGGCTCGTCCGGCTCGGGAAAAACCACCCTCCTGGACGCCGTGTCCACCATGCTCAACCCCCACGCCTCGGTGGAATACAACACCTCGGCCAGGGACGCCAGGAAAAACGACCGCACCTTGACCAGCTACGTCAGAGGGGCCTGGGCCGCCAAAACTGACGGGGAGTCCAGGGAGATCCAGACCGACTTCCTGAGGAAGGGCGACACCTGGTCGGCCGTGGCGCTTACCTACAAACAGGGGAGGAGCCAGTCCCGCATCAGGGGCGACAAGACGGTCACCCTCCTTCAGCTCTTCTCGGCGACCGGAAGCCTCAACAGCCGCGTCAACCGCTACTACATGATTCTGGAAAGGGGTCTAGATCTTGACGCCTTACGCTTCGACGGACCCAGGTTCGACGTCAGGGTTTTAAAGGATAACTTCAAGGACGCCTTCCACTTTAAGGAGTTCGGCGCCTACGCCGAGCGTTTCCGGCTGCTTTTGGGCATAGAGTCCGAAAAGGCCTTAAAGCTTCTCCAGAAGACCCAGTCCATGAAGAACATCGAAAACCTGGAGACCTTTTTAAAGGATTACATGCTGGACAAACCCAAGACCTACGAAACCACCGATACGATGGTAAAGGAGTTCACCCAGCTTAACGCCGCTCACGACATAGTCCTCAAGGCCAAGGAGCAGATAAAGCTCCTGGATCAGGCGAGACTCGCCTATCGCGCCTTTCTGGACAACGAAAAGAGGCTCCAGGAAACTCAAAAGCTGAAGGACAACCTCAGATCGTATTTCGGTTTGAGGCTTATTGAACTCTTAAAAACCGAGATCAACCGTCTGGAGGGATTGAAGATCTCCCGGGAGGCGGAATTCAAGCTTAAAAACGAGAAACACGAAAAAGCCAAAGAGGAGTTGGAAAATCTTAGGCGACTCGAGTATGAAAGGGGCGGCGGGGCCCTCGAGAGACTCAGGGAGCGGATAAGGAGTCTTCAGGTTGCGGCCCAGGAAAGGGGAAGGAACCGGGACGCCGCCGAAGATCTCTGCCAGAGGCTCGGCTTCGCCTTTCCTTTAAACACCGATTCCTTCGGAGAGCTTCTGGAGAAGGCCAAAAACACCCGTGAAGAGCTTTTCGCCGCGAAGGAAAAGGAGATTGGCCTCCGTGACGTTCTGGTGGGCTCGCGGACCGAGACCAAAAGCGAGCTGGAAAAGGCCGAGCGCGAGCTCAAAGCGCTGGAGTCCCAGAGAACCAACATCCCCTCCCGGTATCTGGAGATGCGGGACAGGGTGCTCGGGGCCTTGAATTTGGAGCGGGGGGACCTTCCCTTCCTGGGGGAGCTTTTAGACGTGCTCCCTAGGGAGAGGCGCTGGCGGGCGGCCATCGAGAGGGCTTACGGCGATCTGGCCTTATCCCTCGTGGTCGAGGACACCGGGGCGCGCCCTTTGGCGGACTACGTGAACAACACGGATCTTAAAGGTCATCTTCGTTTCCTCCGCATGGCGGACAACAAGTTCGACTCGCTCCCTCAAGACGATCCCGACTCTCTCACGAAAAAGCTGGAGATAAAGGAGGGTCCCTATAAGGATTGGCTCTTAAGAGAGCTGCGCCGGTCCTTCGACTACCATTGCGCGGAGAGCATGAACGACTTTTTCCGCCACGAGCGCTCCCTAACCGTTAGAGGCGCCGTGAAGCGGGGAAGAAGTTTTTACGAAAAAGACGATTCCACGCCCATCGACGACGCGAGATCGTGGGTCATCGGCTTCAACAACCGCGAAAAGCTGGAATTGTACCGGGGGATCGTGGGCGGGAAAAAGGCCGATCTCGAGGAATTGAACAAGAAAATTCAAAACAGCGAAAAAGAGCGCCAAACAATCGAGGAAAAGGACCGCGACTGCGAGAAGCTTTTAGCTTTAAACTATGAGAAGATCGACACCAAAAGCGTCTACGAGGATCTCGAAAACGCTGAAAAGAGAAAAAGGGAGCTGGAAGAGGACCCCGAGCTGAAAAACATATCCCAGCTTTTAGAGAGGCAGAAAAAAGCGGCGGAAGAGGCCGAGACCTCTTTTCACAATGCGAGACGGGACTTGGAGGAAACGGAAAAGAAATTAATCAAGGCCAAAGACGACCTCAACAGAGCCGTGGTTGATTTTTCCGGCGTCTCGGTCGACTACGAGATAAAAAAGAAACTGGACGAAATCACCAACTCCAAAAAGGAGTTCTCTTTATCGAACATCGACAGCGTCAAGATGACCGTGGGCGGAGGTTTGGAGAACGATATCGATAAATTTAAAAACCTCCGTTCCGAAAACAGGCGGACGACCGAGGCTCTTTTGAGAGAGTTCAAGAGCAGATGGCCCGAGGAGGCGGCCGATCATGAAGCCGCGACGGAATACGCCGGGGAGTTCATGGCCAAGCTGGACCGTCTGGAAAAGGAGGATCTGCCCAAACACGAGAAGGATTTTTTCACCCTCTTAAACAGGCAGAGCGGGATGTACGCCACGCAGCTGAATCATTTGCTGGACTCCGAAACCAGGGAAATCCTGGAGCGCTTGGAGGAGGTGAACAAATGCCTGGCCGGAGTTCCCTTCAACATCGTCAACAACCACCCGAGCTATTTAAGGGTCAGGACCAGCCCTAAAAACAATCCCGACCTTCTTTCGTTCAAGAACCGGCTTCAAAAGGTGGCCGGCGGTTCTTTAGGCGACTCCCGGGCCGCCGGCGAAGAGCGTTTCAGAATTCAAAAGCTGATGGTGGAGGATCTTTCCTCCCAGGATAAGGATAAAATCCTCTGGCGGGAGTCCGTCATAGACGTGCGCAACCATCTGGAGTTCATCGGCGTGGAAACGGACGCCGATGGCCGGGAGATCGAGTCCTACCGCAGCGGCTCGGGGAAATCCGGAGGCCAGAGGCAGAAACTAGCGGCCACCTGCCTGGCGGCCGCCCTTCGTTATCAGTTGGCGGGAAAGGATCAGGGCTATCCCGGCTACGCGACCGTCATCTTCGACGAGGCCTTCGCCAAGACCGACAACGATCACAGCAAGCTCGCCATGGACATCTTCACCAGCCTCGGCTTTCAGATGATCATGGCCACGCCCAACAAGGGCGTGAAGGTGGCGGAGCCCTATATCGGCGGCGCGGCCTACGTCTACATCCGCGACCGCAATTCCTCCAATATCTCCCTCATTTTATACGACGACGAGAAGGAAAGGCTTCTCTGGCCCGAAGCGGAGGATGATTCCGAGAAGGCCTCCGCCGCCCAGGCGGTCGACGGCTCCGCCGACCTCGCTTCCGACGGCGGGGAGGAGGACGAGGCGTCCGGAAGCGAACCGGACGCGTCCACGCCCACCGGGTAGGCGGATCATCCCCGCCGCGGTCGGATAAATTTCAACCCGAAGCGGGAAAGCGGCGGGGCCCTGTGTTTCGCTTAGTCGTTTTCACCGCAGAGAGGCCCGCCGGTTCCTATGCTCGGTATCCCCGACGTGAAAAAGAAGCTTTTGGGTTTGTTTCAGCGCCGCCACCCGGGCTGGCTCATGAGCCTGGGGGATTCTCTTCCGCCGCCTGATTTTCCCCTCGTCCTTTCTCTTAAGCCTCCTTTGGAAAAAGAGGTCTTAGGAGCGCAAGAGGCGGTAAGGAGCTGGATAAGGTCTTGGAGGGAGCTGGATCCGGCCTTAGGCGAGGTGCGCTGGTTCGATGTGAAGTGGCGCTACCTGGGCGAGCAGAGGCTGCCTCGGGAGCTGGTCCTTCCCGATCCGGAAAGCGTGGTCCGCCATCTGGAACTCTCCCGCGGCTGGAGGGAGGCCCTCAGGCGCTACGGCCGGGCGGCCGAGCTTTTTCCCCAAATTAAAGAAAGTTTCGCGGAGAGCCGTCACGAGCTTTTCGAAATGGGCCGGGACGATTTCGAAAGGCTTCTTGAAACCGCCGCCTGGCTTGTCCGCAATCCCCGTTCGGGACTCTACCCCAGGGAGATTCCCGTCTCCGGGATCGACAGCAAGTGGCTGGAAACCAACAAAAGGGCGGTGAGCTCGCTTTTTCATAAACTCGCCGGCGCGGATTCCTCGTCAGGAGATTTTCACGAGCGGCTGGGGCTGAAAAAACCGCCCTCCCTGGCCAGGCTTCTGCTTTTGGACCAAAGCCTGAGGGAGACGGCGGGGGGTCTGCGGGATTTCGCCGCTTCGGCGGAGGAGCTGGGAAAACTCCGTATGAAGCCAGAGCTCATCGTAATCGTCGAGAACCTCCAAACCGGGCTCTCTTTTAAAGACATTCCCGGCGCCGTCCTTTTTCTGGGGCTTGGCTACAAGGTGGATCTCTTGGGGCGCCTTCCCTGGCTCGATGGGATAAGGGCGCTTTACTGGGGGGATATCGACACCCACGGCCTGGCGATTCTCTCCCGGGCCCGGGGATACCTTCCCCGGCTAAAATCCGCGCTCATGGACACGGAAACCTTTCTTAGCCACCGTCCGCTCTGGGGGAGGGAGAATACTCCCTGGACGGGAACCACCCCCGCCAACCTGACGCCGGAGGAGGAGGATCTTTTTCTGGGGCTCAGAAGCGGCCGATGGGGGGAAAATCTCCGTCTGGAGCAGGAGCGGATATCTTGGGATACCGCCTGGCCCGTCATTTCGCGGGCGGCCGAAGAGCGGGCTTCTTGAATTTTCACCCTGTAGCGGCCGGGAAAAATATTTTTCAGCCGCGCCCTGAAAAGAACTTATCTTCCGGTTTTTAGACGCGCCGTCGGTTTCCGGCGATCCGTGGAGCGGCACAGGGAAATTCAGTAATCTGTATTTCTCAATTTTTTTCTTACTATTTTTTTTTATTTTTTTTAAGATATTACCCCGGCGGATAAAAGTTAGAAAGGTAGAAGGAAGAGATTCCCTTGAATACGTGACTTTTTTCCAATATTTAATCGCCGGTGTAATATTTATTTCTTGGATTCATAATAAATTTAATATTAATTCCAGGTGTTTTCATCTGGCGTAATGAATGCCTTTATCGCTATTCATGAACTTATTTTAACTACCGCTATAATACGTGTCAGTACAAAATTGTCACCTTTTAGAAAATATATCGAAGATAAACATGCCGAGAAAGGCGGTCAAAGGCGGTCAAAAGTTGAAAATAATATCATTGACTTTTTTAACTAATGCTGACGATATTTATAAATACAATAGAATATATAATATAACTATTATTAACAATTACTTGCTTTGCTATTATATTTATATATAAATAACAATTAGGTTTCACCAAAAATTTAATCTCTTTTATATTCATTACAAAAATTATCTAGGGTAAACAAAAATGATAAAATCAAATAACTGTAAAAAATAGGTAAACTTGCTATAACCAAGTCCCAAAACTGGAAAGCGTGGTATAGTTTTTAATAAGCAAAAATAAAAATTTGTTGCTCACTTTTGGTATACTTATTTTTGAGTATATCCAGATCTATTAGAGAACAACATAGTATTTATAGATCAAGATGGCCTTTTTTGATTCACGGTTGGTATTTCGATGAATTTTACAGAGCAGATCCAGTAGAGTAGGGGAAAGCTTAGCTGGGCTGTTGTGACAAGAGAGACGGATGTCTTTTCCGATACCTGCAGGTCGGGGTCGGAAATTTTTTTCTCCCATGAACCCTTCATTTGCTCCGCGTCTCCAGTGACTGGCGAGCGGTCGCCGGCGGCCAGTAAGAACTGCATCCTGGTTAAATACTCCACGTTGTTTAAATAAAGTAGATCCAATCTTCCCTGGTAATGGACATCCCGCCGTGAGGCTATTATTTCAGCCTTGTTCAAGAGATCGTCCATTATGTCTTCTAGATCTTGCGCGCTCTCAGGTATGAGAAGTTTAAGGAGGAGCGAGTTTAGGATAACTATGCGGTTGGACCAGTATACCCTGGCCTCGGCGATTTTGGCCGGTTTGGATTTGGCTTTGCCCGTGGCGGCGGCGGCGGTGAGAGCGCTAAAGGCTTTTAAAACGTTTTGATTGTTTTGTTTTCCGGAAATGATCACCACCAGACGTGACAGTGATTCCGCGTAGAGGATCAGGCCGTAGATCTCCTTAACATCCCAGGACATTTTTTTATCCGCCCAAATCTTTTCCAGGATGGCCTCTTTTTCCGCGTAATAGCCTGAGTATCTCTCCGGATCTAAGATAGAAACAGCCATGAACAGTGCCAGATCCGTTTTTTTTAAAGATAGGGACTGGATTATTTTAGGATCTTTTAAAGGCGCCAGGGTTTTTTCAAAATCCGCTTTTAATAAACTCAAGTTTTGCTCCAGGTTTTCGGGATTAAGATTATCAGACGCGGCTGGTTCGGGGGAGGGTTTTTTCGTGGCGGGGAGTTGAGCGGCGTTTTCAGGAAGAGATGGAGGAGGAGCCGTGTCTGGTCCGCTTTTCTGGGCGGATAGGGGAGGGGCAGCGTAGATTAGAAATACCGCCAGCCAGAGGATGACGAATAGTCTTCTTCCGGCTGGCGCGGTGTTCAACCAACACATGGAGTCTTACGACCTTCCATTTTATCTCAGGTCCCTTCCTTCCAGGAAGCCAGGTACTCCTCTTGCTCTTTGGTGAGCGTGTCGATTTTGGAACCGATGGCCTCTAGTTTCAATCTGGCGATTTCGTTGTCGATGGCGGGGGGGACGGGGGAGACCTTCAAGGGGAGTTTGCCCTTGTGCTTCACCACGTATTCCGCCGACAGGGCCTGGTTGGCGAAGGACATGTCCATGACGCTGGAGGGGTGCCCCTCGGCCGCGGCCAGGTTGATGAGCCGGCCCTCGCCCAGGATGAAGACGCTTTTACCCGAGGGTTTAAGGACGTACTCTTCCAGGAAGTCGCGCACCTGGCGCCTGGAGCTGCTGATTTTTTCGAGACCCGGTAGATCCAGCTCCACGTTGAAGTGTCCCGAGTTGCAGACCACGGCTCCGGATTTCATGAGTTCGAAGTGCTCCGGACGGATGACGTTGATGTCGCCGGTGACGGTCACGAAGAAGTCCCCGATGGGGGCGGCGTCGGCCAAGGGCATGACCCGGTAGCCGTCCATGATGGCCTCCAGGGCCTTCAAGGGATCCACCTCGGTTACGATCACCCTGGCGCCCTGGCCGGCGGCCCTTCTGGCCACGCCCCGGCCGCACCAGCCGTACCCGCAGATCACGAAGTCCGAACCGGCCAAAAGCCTGTTGGTGGAGCGGATGATGCCGTCTATGGTGCTCTGGCCCGTGCCGTAGCGGTTGTCGAAGAGGTGCTTGGTAAGGGCGTCGTTTACGGCGATGACCGGGTATTTCAGGGCCTTGTCATGGGCCATGGCCTTGAGCCTGATGACTCCGGTGGTGGTCTCCTCGGTGCCGCCGAGAAGCTCGGGGAGGAGTTCCGGTTTTTTGGAGTGCAGGGTGGAGAGGAGGTCGGCTCCGTCGTCCATGGTTATCTGCGGCTTGGAGTCGATGACGGCGAAAATGTGCTTGTAGTAGGTCTCGTTGTCCTCGCCCTTGATCGCGTAAACGGGGATCTTGTCGGTTTTCACCAGGGCGGCCGCCACGTCATCCTGGGTGGAGAGGGGGTTGGAGGCGCAGAGGAAAACTTCGGCTCCGCCGGCTTTCAGGGTGCGGCAGAGAGAGGCTGTTTCCGTAGTCACGTGGAGACAGAGGCCCAGGCGGATGTCCTTTAGGGGCTTTTCCTTGTGGAAGCGCTTTTTGATGAGCTCCAGCACGGGCATCGTTTTAGCGGCCCATTCGATGCGGTGGTTTCCTTTGTCGGCCAGCGCCAGATCCTTTATATCGTGTTTCACTAATTTGACTCCTTACAGATTTAGTAAAAAAGTTGCGGTCGCAGGATAATGATAAATTAAGCGCGCTCTTCCGGCCGTGATCTTCGGCGGCGGGGATGATTTTTTTTATAAAGTTTCAGACGTCTTTTCTCTTTCAAAGTTTATAAAGAGAGGATGGGGTGATCTAGCCTTAGGTGTTTCTCCGGAAAAGGATATGTGGACGAAGCGCTAACGGCGAGGGATGGTCTTCATTAGAGTCGGCCGGGAAGCGACGCCGGAGAGGGAGTTGATTCGCCCTGTCAATAATATGGGAAACACCGCTATAGCGCAAGTTTTCTGGTGAAATCTATCCGCTTTTTTTCTTTAGCTTATATAAATATTTATATTTTTTATATATTAACACTAAAATTAGCTTAAAGTCTTTAAATAATATATAATTATCGTTCCATGTTCTTTTTAAATCTTATAGTAATAACGTGAATCACATTTTATCTACAAATGTGTATGATAATCCCGCATCCTTAATTCGGGCGCGTTTGTGGCCGTTTTTTCAGAACGCGCGTCTCGTCTCTCCTTCCACATCCGCCAGGGTGAAAAACCGCTTTGCTTTCCAAAGGGCCCTGGAAGCGTTTGTCTTCTTCGATATTTCGAGGCCGCCTTTGATGCGCGCCTACATTTTATGGAAAAGCGCTTTGAGGGAGGCGTATTTCGGAGCATTTTCCGGGGGATCTTTTACGGCGCTCCCCCGTCCGCGCCGCGGCTGAAGCTTGGCGGCTTCAATATTAATCTAGTTTTAGCGACAGCGCGCTTTAGGATTTAGCCGCTTTTAATTATCATGACGTTTGGTGAGGATAAAATTTATAATCGGAAGTTATTTTAAAAAGCGAAAAAGTTTCCATGGTTCGCGATTCAAAGCGTGTCTTTAAGCGGAGGATCCGGTACCTTTTTCAACTACCTTTCGTCATATTTTTTATCTCCCAGGAAACGGAAAACCAAGATTTCCGTGGGAATGCGGCGTTAAATTGTCAATCGTCCAGGTATATTTCCATATTGATTTTCAACCATTTGTTCTTAAGCTCGCTATTTTGAACTTTTCCGTAAATCAATTTACCCGCGTCCATTAGTCGGGCCAGAAGCTCGTTTTTATCTCTCGGCACGTACCCAACTTTGACGTTGTCGGAATCTTTGATTATTATCGCGAACTCGTCATGGGGATTGTTTTTTTCCAGAAAAAAATTAAGCCTGTAGCCTTTTTTGAGTTTCGCCTCCAAGGACTTCAGATCGGTTTTTAGATGCGTCGTTCCGGCGACATGAGTTTCCATGAGGAATATCGTTTTCTCGAACGGAGATTTAATCGCGGGAGCGCCGGGAGTGTGCAGAAGAGTGGTCAGCTCTTCATTGTTTAGTTTTACTATGTCAGTTATTTTTTCGGACATCGTCGACACCTAAAAGATTTTCAAATTTCCGTTTGTAGTATATCACCTCTTTTTTCTTATTTTCTATTCTGGCTTTGAGTTTTTTTTTCTCGTTTTTCATGGCGTTTTCATCATCCAGAAGCTCTTTTTTATTGTAGGGAAACGTTTGTTTCACGCGCAATATGTTTTCCGCCATCTTTTCCATCAATTTTCTTAATTTCTCAATCTCTTGATAAATATTATCCGGATCGTCCACGTCCTCGATATCGTTTTTGTTTTGAATGACTACGGAGACGGCCTTAAGGGTCGTCATGTCCAGTTCTTGATAAGCTTTAACCGCCAGGTTGAATAGTTCTTTTTCCTTCGCCGTTACGTTGGGAAAAACGTCTGGATGAATTTTTTTCACTATGGAATGGTACTCGCTCTTAATAGCGGCGTATTCGGCCGGGGATAAAGAGTCGCCCGATTCCAGGTCGAAGGACTCTTTGACGAAAGCGTTCAGATCCTCTATTTTTTTAGCGTAGCTTTCGAACTCGTCGTTTACCACGGCGTCGACCTCGTCAAGCGATACGTCCAACCCGGCGTTTATTTTAGCCTGTATCAGCTCCGCTTTCCGTTTGTACATCCCGGCTATCATGTCCAGCTGGAAGAGTTCGCACTCCATGATGCCGAGTTTCACCGTGTAAGACGCTTTGATGGACGGGCATATATGATAAACCAGGCTGTCGTGCTCCAAAAGGAGGGATTCGGCCGTGTCCAACAAGTTCTGGTATTCACGGCGCAGATCGTCCACCGGGCTCTCGGGCGAGACGTTTCCGGAAAATATCGTTTCAGCCGCTTTTCGTTTCATGTAAATAATCCCGCTTTCCCTCGCCGTTAACTACCAGTCCCGCTTTTATAAAGCCCCCCCGGTTCCGTTTAAGGAGTCCGGACTATTGGGAGGCGTTTTCCGCGCCCCGCTTGTATGGAAAATTTCGACGCCATGTATGACGCGGGTGAAGATGAACGGGCCGACGCCCTCCGGCCGGGACCTTTGAAGCGCCGTCCCTCGCCCGTGTTCGTTTTTTTGCGGAACCCGGACTCTTTCGCCCACGCTTTAAAAATTCGAATCCGGTCTTGTTCACTATGCCACAAAGACCATCCGCCGGCAATATAATTTGCGCCCGGAGGATGAACGCCCCTGGTTTTATTAAACTTTTCCGTCCGGGCCAGCGGGGATGTCACGCCGGAGCGCCCGCTCCTTTCCCCTTTCCGTTCCGCAAGCGGCGGGCGGTCTTCCATCTTCGCCAACTGATTCTTGTGGGGAGCGGAAAGATCGCCAAACGCGGGATCTGGAAGGGACACTTGTTTTGACTTTCAGACTTGTTTGTAACTTATAGTTATTTTTTCTTTTTATTATATTTTAATTCTTAATTATACATTTTTAACATTTATTTTACTATTTTAGTATTTTAGATTTGTTTATTATTCGATACAAATCGTATTTTTATTTTTTCATTTATTGCGTAGTAATTATATATCATATTTTTAAGTATAATTTATATGATGACACATTTTAAATACACCATTTTTTATACTCTATAAGGAGCGCTCAACCGCTGGAAAAGCGCTGGAAACTTACTTCGGAATTGCGGGGGCTCCCTAAAAATAGATTCTTTTACCGAATTAGCCGCTATATATATTGGACGGCTTGCTATTTAGTTTCCATTTATCATTATAATCCCTATCCGCGTCCCGATTCGCCGTCTTCGCCTTCATTATTATAGATGCGCCGGATGCGAGCTCCGGCGCCTTCGCCGTTCCACTCCTAGCGCCTCCAATTATAATTTCATCTTTACCCCGCTTTTCTTCCCGGCCTCTTACGGTTAAAATACCCCTTTCATCCCCCCCCGTCCCCAAGTTGGGATTCTCGTTTTTCCGACCCCTTGGCCCTTTTTCTCATGATTTCTTACAGCGGACAGATAGAAGACATCCTCCCCGGCGAAACCGAAACCGTGAACCTCTGGGGCCTCTCGCTACCGGCTTTGGCCTTTCAGCTCTCCAGGCTGTTGCGGGGCCCTTTGGGCGGCCGGAAGCTTCTTCTGCTCTTCCCCACGGCCTTGGAGGCGGAGGAGTTCAAGGGGGATCTGGAGTATTTCTGGCCCGGGGGCGACGTGACCTTGCTCCCCGGCGCGGACCGCAGCCCCTTCTTAAACAAGTTTTCCGGCGCGGCCGTCATGGGGGAGAGGCTTCTCGCCGCCTCGAAACTCCTAGGCGAGGCTCCGGCGGCGGTGGTGGGGGCGGTTTCCAGCCTGTTGAGGAAGTTTCCCGGGGCCGGAACCTTGAAGGGCCGTTCGGTCGAAATAGAGGCGGGAAGCGCTCTGGATTTCGAGGGCTTCACGGCCATGTTGGAGGAGTACGGCTACAGCCGGGTGAACATGGTGGAGAACCACGGGGAATACTCGGTGCGGGGCGGCATCGTGGATCTGTTTCCGGTGGGCCTCAAAAGACCCGTCCGGATGGAGTTCTTCGGCGACTACGTGGACAATTTGCGCCACTTCCTGGTGGAGGACCAGCGCTCGGCCGGAAAGATCGCCTCCGTCAAGGTGGCGCCCCTGTCGGCGGCGCCGGCCGGCGGGAAGGGCGCCCGGGAGGCGGCGGAGGCCTTGGAGGAGCTCGCCAGGGAGAAGGGCTGGATGCGGCTTTTGTGGGAGCCGGTTAAAACCAGGCTTCTTTCCGGCGGGGATTTTTCCGACTTCGAGAACTGGTCGCCATTGGTGCGGGACAATCTGACCGATTTCAAAAGCTTTTTAAAAGGCTCCGGCACAGCCGTCGTCCTCTACGAGCCGGGGAGGCTCAAACAGGCCCTGGAGGCCTCGCGGCTCGCTTTGGAAAACCACTTCGCCCGCCTGGAGCGGGAAGAAAGGCCGCACCTCCCCCTAGACGCCCTCTACGAGGACCCCGAGTCTCTTTTTCAAGGCCTCTTGGAGTCCGCGGACGGACTGGCGACGGTCCGCTCCCTGAGGCTCGCGGAGGAGGTGGCGGGCGCCGGGGAGCCGGGAAAAAACGTCGCCTTTAAAATGGAGTCCACGGCGGATCTCCGAGACGGCTTCAAGACCCCGGGCATGAAGACGGGCTTCCTCCTCCCCCTGGTGGGGCGGGTGCGCTCCCTTTTGGGACGGGGCTTCAAAGTGAATTTGGTTCTGCGCAACCGGGAGCAGACCGAAAGGCTCGCCGAGCTCCTTTCCGGCTACGATCTCTCGCCGGTCAGGGCCCCGGTGGCCCTGCGCTTCCCCAAGCCCCGGGAGGGGGGGCGCGGCGGGCGCCCCTTCAAGGCTCGGCCGGAGGCCGAGCTTCTTTTCAGCCTGGGCGAGCTCTCGGAGGGCTTCGTCTCGCCGGAGGACCTCGAGGCCTACATAGCCGAGGAGGAAATCTTCGGCTCCAAGCGCCGGACGCGCCAGAGGGCTTCCGAAGAGATAAGGAGCCTCTCGGGGGGCCTGAGCCTGAGGGATCTCTCCCCCGGGGACTACGTGGTGCACACTGACTACGGCATCGGGCAGTATAGGGGCCTTGAAACCAAGACCATGTCCACCGGCTACCAGGGCGAGTTTTTGGCCATAGCCTACAAGGGCGGGGACATGCTCTACGTCCCCGTGGAGACCTTCGGGCTGGTGACCAAGTACGTGGGGGCGACGGATCGGCCCCCGGCCTTGGACCGCCTGGGCTCGGCCAGCTGGGAGAGGCTCAAGGCCAAAATCAAGGAGGATATCCGCGCCCAGGCCGAGGAGCTTTTGGAGCTCTACGCCCGGCGCCAGCTGGCGCCGGGCTTCGCCTATTCCCCGCGGGACATGGATTATCGGGAGTTCGAGAACGCCTTCCCCTACGAGGAGACTCCGGATCAGACCAAGGCCGTGGAGGAGGTTTTGAAGGATCTGGGAAAAAGCCACCCCATGGACCGCCTGGTCTGCGGCGACGTGGGCTTCGGAAAGACCGAGGTGGCCATCCGGGCGGCCTATAGGGTGGTGTCCGACGGAAAGCAGGCGGCGGTCCTGGTTCCCACCACCATTTTGGCCGAGCAGCACGAGCGCACCTTTAAAGAGAGGTTCAAGGACTGGCCCGTCACGGTGGAGTCGGTTTCCCGGCTGAAAAAACCCGCCGAGCAGAAGAAAATCCTGGAGGATCTCGCGGCCGGCGGCCTGGACATCGTCATCGGCACCCACAGGATCCTGCAAGGCGACGTGAAGTTTCGGGATTTGGGGCTTTTAATCATAGACGAGGAGCACCGCTTCGGGGTGGCGCATAAGGAGAAGCTGAAAAAAGTCAAAGCCGGGGTGGACGTTTTAAGCATGAGCGCCACCCCCATCCCGCGGAGCCTTTCCATGTCCATGAGCGGCATCCGGGACCTCTCCCTCATCCGCACCCCTCCGGTGGACCGCCTCTCCATCAAGACCATGGTCGTCAAATGCGACGACCAGGTGATTTCCGAGGCCGTGGAAAGGGAGCTCGCCCGCGACGGACAAGTGTATTTAGTGCACAACCGGGTGCGGGACATCCACCTCTGGGTGAGGCGCCTCGAGGAGCTTCTCCCGCTGGTGCGCTTCGGCGTGGGTCACGGGCAGCTCAATTCAAGGGAATTGGAGGACGCGGTCTTGAAATTCTGGCGCAAGGAGATCGACGTCTGGATAACCACCACCATCGTGGAGTCGGGTTTGGATTTTCCCGCCGCCAACACCATAATAATAGATCGGGCCGACCGCTTCGGTCTGGCCCAGCTCTACCAGCTGCGGGGCCGGGTGGGCCGGGGCCGGGAGCAGGCCTACTGCTACTTGATGGTGGACGACCCCGACACCTTGACCATGAACGCCAAAAAACGCCTCCAGGCCATTATGGACAACGGCGACTTGGGAAGCGGCTACCAGGTGGCCCTGCACGATCTGCAAATTAGGGGGAGCGGAAACGTCCTAGGCGTCGCCCAGTCCGGCGCGGCTTCCCTGGTGGGCTACGAGCTCTACAACCAGCTGGTGGAGCAGACGGTGAGCCGGCTCAAAGACGAGCCCATCCCGGAGACCTACGAGCCGGAGATCGTCTTGGGCGTTCCGGCCTTTCTGCCGGAAAGCTACGCCCCGGACACCAACTCCAGGATCATCCTCTACCGCCGTCTCTCCCGGGCGGAGACTTTGAAAGAGATCCGGGACATCGAAAAAGAGCTTCTGGACCGTTTCGGAAAACCCCCTTCCGAGGCCGCCAACCTTTTGGAGCTGGCCCGGGTGAAGATTTTGGCCCGGGCCGTGCGGGCGGCCCGGGTGGAGTGCTCGCCTGGCGGCGTCACCCTGGCCTTCTTCACCGATCAAAGGGGCGCCGGGGACGGGGTGCTCCAAAAGATAGTCTCCCTCGCGGGCGACCCCCGCCGGGGCCTGAGCCTCAGCCCCAAAGGGGAGCTCTTCCTGCCCTGGGCCAGTCTCAACAAGTCTTTGGGCGAAATCGAGGCCGTCCAGTCCCTGTTGAAGTTCCTCGCCAAACCCTGAACCCCCCGCCTCCCTTTCCCCTTTCCGGATCCGGCGTGCGGGATCCTTTCTTCTTTCCCATTTTTTGATTTTCCTTCTTTTCTATTTTTTATTTTCCTTCTTTCCTTCTTCTTTTTCCCTTTTTCTTTCTTCCTTTTCCCTTTTTTCTTTTTTTTTTCTTTTCCTTATCCTTATCCTTATCCTTATCCTTTTCCCTTTTCCCTTTTCCTCCCTTCTTTCAATCTTTCCATCCCCGCCCGCCCTCCGGGCGGGCGGGGCTTAGGCCTCCCGAACCCTTATGAAGCTTCTAGGATCCCTGGTCATCGCAGTTCTCGTCGTCCTGGCCGCGGCGGCCGCCCTCAAACTGGGGGGTCGCTACGTGGAGGAGCGCCATGGAAAGAGGCTGTGGGATCCGGAGATTCTGGCCCTGGTGAACGGAAGGCCCGTGAAAGCCTCGTCGCTGGACAGGCTGTTGAAGCTGGGCTTCTATCCGCCCATAAGCCTTCCGGAGGACCCCGCCGGGGGGGTGGACCCCAGAAGGCTGTTGGACGCGTTAATAGAAGAGGAGCTGGTTTTGCAGGCCGCGGAAAGGGAGGGGATAGAGCCGGGGGAAAAAGAAATCGAGGAATACCTGGCCGACCTCCTTCCCGGCCGGCGCTGCGCCGGCCGGGAAGGGGACTGCCCGGCCCCCCAGGGGGAGGATCTGGAGTATTTCCGCCGGGCGGCCAGGACCCGCCTGATTTTAAACGAGACGGCCCGCCGGACGGCGCTACGCCTTGGAAGACGCGCCGGAAGCGAGTGGACGGCCTTCCAGCGGGAGTGGACCCGGCGCCACGCCGGTCCCCGGGTCTACGAGGCCCGGGCGCTTTTAGCCGAAAAAAGCCCCCGGGTCAAAGACATTTTGGAAAAGAACTTGAGTTCCAAAGGCGGTCTCGCCCATCTGGAGGCGAAACTCCGGGAAAACGGCGTGCCCTTCGTGGTCTCGGACGCGGTCTTTCTGGACCCCTCCCAGCCTTCCGCGGCTAAGCTTTTCCCCGGGATAAACCTGGCCGAGGCCCTACGCGAGGCCGCGTCGGCCCCCGGGGGGCTTTCCCGGGTGCTCCCTTTGGAGGAGAGCTGGGGGGTTTTGGAGGTGGCGCGGCCAGTTCCCAAGCCGGCTCCGGAGGAGATGATCCGGGCCGCCCGCCGGGGCTACGAGAGCATGGTTTCCGATCGGGCCTTTCGGGAATACATGGACGAACTCAAAAGGGAGGCCGCGATCGAGATAAACCCCTCCTTTCCCTATCCCCCGGGCGGTTGAATAAGAGAGGGGGGGGGCGGGGCGGCGCCCCGCCCCCCCTTCGAGGGAGAGTTTTTTTAGCGGCTCCGGCGCATTTTTTCCGGGCCTTCGGGCTTTTTTCCCTAGGCTTCGGGCCTTTTTTTTCCTTACTTTAGGCCTTTTTTTCCCAATAGGCGGGGAGGCGTCCCGGCCGAAAAGTAATGTTTGACTTTTTCGGGCCGCAAAGAATAAAATTTTTTCAATTCGACAAGAGGAAGCGCGGGTTTCGGGTTCGCTTAGGCGAAACCCGGACGGGGCGGAAAAGCCGACCGGGGGAAGGACCCTTTCCGGCCGGCGCGGGGGGCCCGGGGCCCCGCCTAACCTTTTTCCGCTTCGGGGTAAGCCGTCTCCGGAGGCTTTTTTTCAAGCCTCCGGAGTAGACGGAAGCCCATTACGCGTCATTCTCGGAAAGACAAGCGTCCCTAGACTGCGCCCGCCGTGGGCCGCCGCGAGACACTATGTTCGACAACCCCTCCAGCAATAACGGAGACTCCATAGTCGACGTCCAGATGAGGACCGACGAGCGCCGCCTCAAGATCGACCAGGTGGGGGTCAAGAAGATCCGCTACCCCATCGACGTCAAGGACCGCGAGAACGGCTCCCAGCGCACCGTGGCCTCGGTCAACATGTACGTGGACCTCCCCCACAACCACAAGGGGACGCATATGTCCCGCTTCATCGAGATCCTGGCCCAGCACCGCAACAGCATCTCCACCACCACCATACCCTCCATTCTCGCGGACATGAAGGACCGGCTCCGGGCCAAGAGCGCCCATTTGGAGCTCACCTTTCCCTTCTTCATCTCCAAGTCCGCTCCGGTGACCGGAGCGGTGGCCTTGATGGAGTACGGCTGCGTCTTGACGGGCAGCCAGGGGGAGGACGACGTGGCGGATCTGACGGTCTCCGTCATCGTTCCGGTCACCACGCTCTGCCCCTGCTCCAAGGAGATCTCCAGCTACGGCGCCCACAACCAGCGGGGGCTGGTGACGGTGACCGTGCGCTACGCCCACTTCTTCTGGATGGAGGATCTGATCCGCCTGGTGGAAAGCTCGGCCTCCTCCGGGGTGTACTCGCTTTTAAAAAGGACGGACGAGAAGTTCGTGACCGAGACGGCCTACGAGAATCCCCGCTTCGTGGAGGACGTGGTGCGGGAGGTGGCCGTGCGCCTCAAGGCCGACTCCAACTTCACCTGGTTCTCGGTCGCGGCCGAGAACTTCGAGTCCATCCACAACCACAGCGCCTACGCCTTTCTGGAGTACACCCGCCCCCGGGAGGGGGAGGAGGATGAGATGGAAATTCCTCCGGAGAAGAGCGGCCTCCCCACGTAGCCGGATACCCGAATCCGTCAAGAGAGCGGGCGGCGGGGCGCCGGAAAAGCGAAACCACCCCCTAAAATGGCGGATTTTCCGGTAAGAGCTTAAAAAGCTTCGTAAATAAGAAAAAATTCCCCGCCGAGAGGAAGAAATCCTCCGATGAGGGAAAAACGCCTTCGATTAGAGGGGAAATTTCCTGATAAGAGGAAAAAATCCCCTCAAGGAAAAAAACGCCTCCGATATGAGACGAACATCTCCTATCCGGAAATAAAGCGCCTCCGAACCGCCTCCGATGAGAGGTGAAATACTCTTCGGAGGAATCCACTAAAAAAACCGGAATTCCGTCAAAAAAAATTGAAATCCGGGTCAAAAGCCGGAAAGCCGTCTGAAAAGCCGGAAAGCCGCCTGAAAAGCCGGAACTCCGCCTTAAAAGCTGAAAACCGCCTATAAAGCTGGAACTCAGCCCATAAAGCCGGAAAGCCGTTTTAAAAGCCGGAAAGCCGTTTTAAAAGTCGGAAATCCGCTTGTAAAGCCGGAAATCCGCTTGTAAAGCCGAAAATCCGCTTGTAAAGCCGGAATTCCGCTTGTAAAACCGGAATTCCGCTTGTAAAGCCGGAACTCCGCTTATAAAGCCGGAAATCCTCCTGAATATGAAAATCACTAGGAAAAGAGGAAACAGCGAAACCGCCTCATGGATAAACTCGTAGTCGAAGGGGGCCGCCCCCTTTCCGGAACCGTCAAGGTTAGCGGAGCCAAAAACGCCGCCCTGCCTCTCATGGCCGCCTCCATTCTCTGCGGCGGCCCCCTTATCCTGGAAAACCTCCCCCGGCTCGGGGATCTTAAAACCATGGGCCTCCTTTTAAGGCACATGGGAGGCGAGGTGGATCCCTTCTGGGAGAAGCCGGAGTCCCCCGCGGGGGACTCCGGCCCGGACTCTCCGCTCTCGGGGCCCGGCCCGGTCTCTCTGGACATGAGCTCTTTGCGGCTCCCCGAGGCCCCCCATGAGCTGGTGAAAACCATGCGGGCCTCGGCCTTGGTCCTGGGCCCCCTCCTCGCCCGCTTCGGACGGGCCCGGGTGGCCCTTCCCGGGGGCTGCGCCATCGGGGTGCGCCCCATAGACATGCACCTCAAGGCCTTAAAGGAGATGGGCACCGAGTTTGACTTGAGCGGCGGCGACATCGTGGCCACGGCCCCCAAAGGGGGCCTCAGGGGCGCGGAAATACGCTTCGACACGGTGAGCGTCACCGGCACCGAGAACATAATGATGGCCGCCGCCCTTGCCCGGGGAAGGACGATCATCTCCAACGCCGCCCGAGAGCCCGAGATAACGGACACGGGCGAGGCCTTGATCCGCATGGGGGCGGATATAGAGGGCCTGGGCACGGACGAGATCGTCGTGAACGGCCGCGACTCTCTTCACGGCGCCTCGCATCGGGTGATGCCCGACCGCATCGAGTGCGGCACCCTCATGGCCGCCTTGGCCCTGGCCGGGGGGAGGATACGCCTGGAGGGGGCCCCCCTGGAGTGCCTCAAGGCGGTGACCGAGAAGTTCGCCGCCGCCGGCCTTAAGGTGGATTCCGAGGGATCGGTTATGGATCTGGAGCGTGCCGAAGAAAGGCTGAGGCCGGTGGACGTCACCACCCTCCCTTATCCAGGCTTTCCCACGGACATGCAGGCCCAGTTCATGGCCATGATGACTTTGGCCTCCGGGGCCTCCATCATCACCGAGACCATCTTCGAGAACCGCTTCATGCACGTGGCCGAGCTGCGGCGCCTGGGGGCGGACATAACCCTGGAGGGCAGATCCGCCGTGGTCAAGGGCGTGGCGGCCTTAAGCGGCGCGCCTCTCACCGCCTCGGATCTGCGGGCCTCGGCCTGCCTCCTCCTGGCGGCCCTGGCCGCCGGCGGGAAAAGCCAGATTCACCGGGTCTACCACCTGGACCGGGGCTACGATAGGCTGGACGGGAAGCTCAATCTCCTGGGCGCCAGGATCAAGCGGATGAGGGCCTGATCATCCCTTCGAGACGTCTTCAGGGGCCTCCGGCCCCTGAAGAAGAGCGCCGAAAAGCCCTTGACCCCGAAAGATGAGCGCCGAAAAGCCCCGGGCCGTAAAGGATAAGCGCCGAAAAGCCATGATTCATAAAGGATAAGTGCCGAAAAGCCCCGGATTCCCAAAAATGGGGGGCGAAAAGCCCCGGGCCATGAAGGATAAACGTCGAAACGCCACGGACCCCTTGACAAGTTAAGCTCCGGGCGGCCTCCGCTCCTTCTTGAGATGAAGGGTCAAAAACCCCTAAAAGCGTCCGAGGACGGAGAGGGGAGGGGGGGATTTTCAATGTTTTCCGTCGTTTAAGCCAGTTTTCCCGTCGCGGGGACCGCCAGGAGGCTGTTCCCGGCGCCGATGGAATCCCCTGGAGCTCCGGGTCGCCCTTCGTGGCGCCTTCGGAAAGGGGCGTTCGGGCTGAAAATCAACCGCCGAGGACGGGAAAAGGCCTTTTTGGACCCCGCGAGAGCCCCCGGATAGGTCCGGCCGGGCGAAAAAATCACCCCGATTCGGCCGCGAAAAGGCCCCCTTCTGGAGGAAAGTCCCTATTTATCGGGCTAAGCGCCCGAAATCATTGGAAAAAAAATTTTTTAAAAAAAGTTTAAAAAAGTATTGACAAGAAAAATAAAGAGAGTATTATCCACCTCTGTTGCGGCGCTCCGGCCCAAGGGAAAACTCCGAGATATTTCAAGAGACCCGTCGGCGGGAGGGCCCTTTCAGCTCCGGAAGGAGAGTTCGGAGACTTCAAACCCGAACCTTTAACGAAGATTTCCGGCGGCCACGATTTTTTGCCGGCCCCAAAGAAATTTTCAAAAAAAGCTTGACTTTTTTCCGGAACGGCCTTATATTGATAAACGCTCTGAAGTTCGGGATTTTCCCCCGGGGCTTCTCCGGTGGAACGGACTTCGGCGGCGGCGTTCTTTGAAAACTGAACAGCGGACAGCAAGCGTGTTTTTTAGGGCTCGATTAAGGAACCCCCCACGGGGTTCCATCCGTCTATTTTTTTTATACACGGAGAGTTTGATTCTGGCTCAGAATGAACGCTGGCGGCGTGCTTGACACATGCAAGTCGAACGGAGCTTCATCCTTCGGGGTGGAGCTTAGTGGCGCACGGGTGAGTAACGCGTGGGTAACCAACCCTCAGGTTTGGAATAACTCCTCGAAAGGGGCGCTAATACCAAATAAGACCACGTCAACCACGGTTGATGGGGTAAAAGGTGGCGATTCTTCGGAAGCTACCGCATGAGGACGGGCCCGCGTGACATTAGATTGATGGTGGGGTAACGGCCTACCATTTTGTCTACGATGTCTAGCTGGTCTGAGAGGATGATCAGCCACACTGGGACTGGAACACGGCCCAGACTCCTACGGGAGGCAGCAGTGAGGAATTTTTCGCAATGGGGGAAACCCTGACGGAGCAACGCCGCGTGAGTGAAGAAGGCCTTTTGGTTGTAAAGCTCTGTCGGAGGGCAAGAATTATGGCGGTAAAAATACGACCGTCAGTTGACTTAACCCTCAAAGGAAGCCCCGGCTAACTCCGTGCCAGCAGCCGCGGTAATACGGAGGGGGCAAGCGTTATTCGGAATCATTGGGTGTAAAGCGCATGTAGGCGGTAAGGTGTGTCAGGTGTGAAAGCCCGGGGCTTAACTCCGGAAGTGCATTTGAAACTGCCTTACTTGAGTCTCGGAGAGGAAAGTGGAATTCCCAGTGTAAAGGTGGAATTTGTAGATATTGGGAGGAACACCGGTGGCGAAAGCGACTTTCTGGACGAAGACTGACGCTCAGATGCGAAAGCGTGGGTAGCAAACAGGATTAGATACCCTGGTAGTCCACGCTGTAAACGATGGGTACTAGATGTCGGGGGTATTGACCCCTTCGGTGTCGTAGCTAACGCAATAAGTACCCCACCTGGGGACTACGGCCGCAAGGCTAAAACTCAAAGAAATTGACGGGGGCCCGCACAAGCGGTGGAGCATGTGGTTTAATTCGACGCAACGCGAAGAACCTTACCTAGACTTGACATTGCCTAGAAAGCCGTAGAAATACGGTCCTGTCTTCTGACACTGGGTGACAGGTGCTGCATGGCTGTCGTCAGCTCGTGTCGTGAGATGTTGGGTTAAGTCCCGCAACGAGCGCAACCCCTATCTTTAATTGCCATCATTTAGTTGGGCACTATAAAGAAACTGCCTGGGTGAACTGGGAGGAAGGTGGGGATGACGTCAAGTCCTCATGGCCCTTACGTCTAGGGCTACACACGTGCTACAATGACCGGTACAGAGGGAAGCGAGACTGCGAAGTGGAGCCAATCCCAAAAAGCCGGCCTCAGTTCGGATAGGAGTCTGCAACTCGACTCCTTGAAGTTGGAATCGCTAGTAATCGGAGATCAGAACGCTCCGGTGAATACGTTCCCGGGCCTTGTACACACCGCCCGTCACACCATGAAAGTTGGTTTTACCAGAAGTCGCCGGACTAACCCGCAAGGGAAGTAGGCGCCCAAGGTAGGGTCGATGATTGGGGTGAAGTCGTAACAAGGTAGCCGTAGGGGAACCTGCGGCTGGATCACCTCCTTTCAAGGAAACTGAAGGATTTGTTCACGCTATCCTTTGGTTTTTTAGGTCAATCCCTGAAGAATTCCTTGTTTGTCCGCTGTTCAGTTTTGAGGGAGCGCTGTCTCCTCTTCTTTTGATTTTGTTCGAAAGGCTGATCATATGCCGGAAAAAACGGCGCCGGCCTCATTTTCCGGTAAATCGGGCCTATAGCTCAGTTTCGGTCAGAGCGCACGCCTGATAAGCGTGAGGTCGATGGTTCAAGTCCATCTAGGCCCACCACACTTCGGGGGTGTAGCTCAGTTGGGAGAGCACCTGTTTTGCACGCAGGAGGCCGCCGGTTCGAACCCGACCACCTCCACCAGTAAGACGGTTTTCCAAAAAGGCGCCAGCTAACGCGCCCCCCGCCGCCTCGGACGAATGGGCGGCGCCGAAGCTTAAATCTAAGTTTTCCCGCTTCCGAACCTTAGGGTGCGGTTGTTTACGTATTCTTTGAAATACGAAGATAATCCCAAGCGCGCGTCTATTAAATGACGTTTCTTAAATGACCGGGTTCTAGCGAACACGGGCGGTGATTATCACGGTCGGGACGTGAATATCCGCTTTTCAAGCCTCTTTTTCGGGCAACTGAAACAGGGCGTTTCTGGGAGGTGGTTATAAGGTAGGAAGTCTATTTTCCTTCTCTTATTTGCCTTTTGTTAATTTTGTCTTTTTTTCTGTTCGTTTTTGTTTGTTTTGATAATTTTCGTTTACTTTAGTTTTTATTAGATTGCTTTTTGTTTAATTAGTTTCCGTTCATTGTTTATTATTCATTGTTCGATCTGATTTTTCTTGTCTAGTCGATTTATAGTTTAATTGTTTTTTTCAGTTTATTCACGCTCTTTGAAAAATGAATACGGGTATAGAAGCGCGGGGGTTTTTATTTGACCCCGCGCGTGCCGCCGGGGCGTTTCGCCCCGCGCGGCGGCATCTTAAATAAAGCGTCTTTAGTTGAAAGGCTTGAAGTGTAAAAGGCTAAGCTACTAAGGGCGATCGGTGGATGCCTTGGTATCAGGAGGCGATGAAGGACGTAGTTGACTGCGATAAGCTTCGGGAAGCTGTGTATAAGCCTAGATCCGAAGATTTCCGAATGGGGCAACCCACGCATTTTTATGCGTATCCATAACTGAATTCATAGGTTATGGAGGCTAAACTAGGAGAACTGAAACATCTTAGTATCCTTGGAATAGAAAGAAAACTCGATTCCCCCAGTAGCGGCGAGCGAAAAGGGAAAAGCCCAAACCGGCTGGCTTGCCAGCCGGGGTTGTAGGACCGTTTAGAGTTTACAGCTCGGGAAGTTACCAATCCCACTTGTAGCCGAAATGATCTGGAAAGGTCTTCCATAGAGGGTGACAGACCTGTAGGCGAAACTAGTGGGACTTCCTGGAACGGCACCTGAGTAGCGCGGGACACGTGAAACCCTGCGTGAATCTGGGAGGACCATCTCCTAAGGCTAAATACTACCTGATAACCGATAGTGAACCAGTACCGTGAGGGAAAGGCGAAAAGAACCCCGGAGGGGGAGTGAAATAGAACCTGAAACCGATTGCCTACAAGCTGTGGAAGGCCGCAAGGCTAACTGCGTGCATTTTGCATAATGAGTCCGCGAGTTACCGTTAGTGGCGAGGTTAAGCCGAGTTAGGTGGAGCCGAAGCGAAAGCGAGTCTTAAATGGGCGATTTAGTCGCTAGCGGTAGACCCGAAACCAGGTGATCTACCCATGGCCAGGCTGAAGTTCCGGTAAAACGGAATGGAGGGCCGAACCGGTTGAAGTTGAAAATTCTTCGGATGAGCTGTGGGTAGGAGTGAAAGGCTAATCAAACCTGGAAATAGCTGGTTCTCCTCGAAATGTATTTTGGTACAGCCTCGAATGTTTTGTTACGGAGGTAAAGCACTGAATGGGCTAGGGGTCTTACAAGATTACCAACCCCAATCAAACTCTGAATGCCGTGACATTAAGTTCGGGAGTGAGTCTCAGGGAGATAAGTTCCTGGGTCGAAAGGGAAACAACCCAGACCACCGACTAAGGCCCCCAAGTGTATGCTAAGTGGCAAAGGATGTTAAAACGCACAGACAACCAGGAGGTTGGCTTAGAAGCAGCCATCCTTTAAAGATAGCGTAACAGCTCACTGGTCCAGTGAGTTCGCGCCGAAAATAATCGGGGCTAAGCATACCGCCGAAGTCGTGGGATCCCTGGATAGGGATCGGTAGAGGAGCGTTCTGTGATAGTTTGCAAGCCAGACCGGAAGGACTGGTGTTGGATCACAGAAGTGATTATGCGGACATGAGTAGCGATAAAACAAGTGAAAAACTTGTTCGCCGAAAGCCTAAGGTTTCCTGAGTAAAGGTAATCTGCTCAGGGTTAGTCGATCCCTAAGGTCAGGCCGAAAGGCGTAGCTGATGGGAATGAGTTTAATATTACTCAACCACCGTAATCCGTCAAAGAACCACAGGGGGGACGGGGTAGTTAGGGTCAGTCAGAGACTGGATGTTCTGATTTTAGCCCGTAAGCCGGAGCGCAGGCAAATCCACGCTCCACATAGGCTGAGGGGCTAAACGTAAATGACTTGGTCTACCTCCTAGAAAAGCCTCGGTTGGGAGGATGAAGGTGATCGTACCGCAAACCGACACAGGTAGGCTGGTAGAGTATACTAAGGCGCTTGAGATAACTCCAGTTAAGGAACTCGGCAAAATGATACCGTAACTTCGGGAGAAGGTATACCTTCTGTTGTGATTGTCAAATTGAGCATCGGAAGGTCGCAGAGAAATAGGGGTAGCGACTGTTTACTAAAAACATAGGGCTATGCAAACTCGTAAGAGGACGTATATGGCCTGACGCCTGCCCGGTGCTGGAAGGTTAAGGGGAGAGGTCATTGGGGTAACCCGAGAAGCTTTGAACCGAAGCCCCAGTAAACGGCGGCCGTAACTATAACGGTCCTAAGGTAGCGAAATTCCTTGTCGGGTAAGTTCCGACCCGCACGAATGGCGTAACGATTTCCCTACTGTCTCAACAGGAGTCTCAGTGAAATTGTATTAGCGGTGAAGATGCCGTTTACCCGCAGC
>JAISMF010000039.1 GCA_031276865.1 Deltaproteobacteria bacterium
TGTAATCTTAATACGGGCGTTACTTTTGACGAACGGCAGATTTTTTGAATTTTGGAATAAAGTGAGACGATACGGATTTTAATATATATTTTTTTTACATCATATTGCGGACAAACCCCCCAGGACTTCATAGCTCCAAAACTTGGTGAATACGCTTCCCAAGTTGTGCGAAAAACGGAATTAACCCAGCTGGAAGCGGTACCCGTTCTTTTCCATAGCGGTTACTTGACGGTGGATAAGGTAATATCAGCATTATCCGATGATCCGGAATCAAAAAATAGTAAGGGATTAAAATCATACACGTTTAAACTACCAAATTTTGAGATAAGTTCTTCCTATTACCTAGACTGCTTCCGTACGGTTTTTGATAAAATAACAACTACTGAACTTGAAGCAATTCGTGAAAAATTACTTTCCGCTATACTTGCGAGAGATGCCGATACCTTAAGCTCTTTATTTATAAATTTATTTTCAAGCGTAACTTATCACCAAAAACCAGAAGGCGAAAAAATTTTTCACGCGTATGTTCAATTAATATTTCTCGCGGCTGATTTTCAAACTCTAAGCGAGCTACCTAGTCCCAAAGGTAGACTTGATTTATGCGTTGAATTACCGGATAAAGTCTTCGCGGTAATTGAACTGAAGTTTTGCAAAAAATTAAAAAAACGCGCGCCCAATGAAGAAAACGCCATTTTGGCCTCCCTTGCCGTTGAACAGTTTTCACAGGATCAAATTTTTCAATTTTTAGCCAAAAAGGCGTTAAACGAACTGGATAACATTGAAATATATAAAATTTTATCTGAATTCAATTTAAAAAAGATAACTGAAACCGAAAAGAACGCTCTGATCGGTTTGACGGTTCTAAAAACGTTGCCAAAAGACCGTACCAATCTCGTTTTGGCCGACGCCGTAAGAGAAACGCTCCCGCTTGAAGTTATAGAAAAAGCTCTCATCTCGATTACGCCAAAAATAGAGCTTACACCTATGGAAATTGACAACGTCCTTTTAAAGTCCGCCAATAAGGCCTTAAGCGATATTTCGAAAAAAGATTATCATGGGCCTCTGCGACTAAAAGCGAAAGAGATTATAGATATCGGGCTCGCAATCTATGATTACGGCGCGAACGTCAAAGCGGTCTTCTCCCCTGACGCGTCGGATATGTAATTTATTTTAAGAGCTATTTTCCCCGCGGTTTCGGCGCTTGTTTGAAATTTTTAAAATTTACAAAAAACAAAAATTAAATAAGTGATATATAAAATTATTTTTATGAACACGTCATGCTAGCCGCGTGTTTAGAACCCAAGCGGATATAAGTTAGAAGAATAAAATGAAGAGGTTCCCCTCAAAACATTACTTTTTTCTAATTTTTAATCGCCGTGGTAATATGAGGATAGGTCGCAGAGAAGAAAAAAGTGTTAAAATTCCAGATATTACCCCGGCGGATAAAAGTTGGAAAGGCAAAAAGGAGTGGTTCCCGTGAATTCATGGTTTTTTTCCAATATTTAACCGCCGGGGAGATGAGAAGATCGGTCGCGGAGAGGAAAAACCGGTAAACTTACCGATATGGGAGACGTAATTGATCCAATATGATTCCATCCTCTTTATCGGCCGCTTCATTTCGCGGCTTGAACGCTCAATGCCCGCGCTTATTTTTTTCCCGCCGCGGCTTTCAAAAAGGCTTTAAAGAGCGCCAATTGCTCCTTACTTACCTGGAACATTCCCTCCGGGTGC
Source organism: Deltaproteobacteria bacterium (assembly GCA_031276865.1). GTDB lineage: Bacteria > Desulfobacterota > Desulfarculia > Adiutricales > Adiutricaceae > JAISMF01. Next base: position 1,732 of record JAISMF010000039.1, read on the forward strand.
CACTGCACTCCCAGCGCGAAAGGGTGCTCCCGGTGCTCCATGGACTCGATCACGCCGTCCGGAGCCCTTCCCGTCACTAAAAAATCCTTCCCCGGCTCTTTCGCGGCCTGGTGGTGGCCGCTGTTCACTTCGATCTCCTCCAGGCGGAAGATTTTATATATTTTGGAACCCTTTTCGATTCGCACCGAGTGCGAGGGGTTTTCCCGGGAAGTTCGCTGGCGGTGGCTCACCGCGCCTTCCACCTCCGTTTCTATATCCCGGCGCAAGGTTCCGCCGTAAAAACGGTTCATGACCTGGACGCCGCGGCAGACGCCTAGAATGGGCCGCTCCAGCTTATGCGCGGCGGAAAGAAGGGCGAACTCCCAGAGGTCGCGGAGTTTATCCATGGTGAAAAGGAGATCTTCCAGGCCCGTCGGCTTGTCCTTATACTCGACGATATCGCCCCCGCCGGTTAAAAGCAGTCCGTCCAAACGACGCATGTATTCCAGGGCCAGGTCGGGGTAATTCTTTTCCGCCGTTTCGATGTCTTTCAGGTTTTCCGGAGAGAGAACGACGGGAAGCCCGCCGGCTTTCCTCACGGCGTTCGCGAAATTCACGTTCAGCCTGTACTGGGGAAGGAAAGTCCTCCCGTCCCAGTCGCTAATTTTTCCGTGCGAGGCCGAAAGCCCGATTAAAAGTACTTTAGTCAAACTCCGGCCCGTTCCGTTTCGTCTATTCGTCTTTTCGCGGGTTCGTCCGTTAGCGCGTTAGTCCGCGAGTCCGTCCGTTTTTTTCCCCGGGTCGGGTATTTAACGGTTTTTTGGGGAAAAGCCCCGTAGCTATTTATCCGGCTTCATGGGCTCGAAGAGTATCTCCCCGCTCCCGTCCACCACCGTCTTTCCCAGCTGGTTTTTAATGGTGGTCTTAAGCGTCACTTTGGGGTAATGGTGGTCGAGGCCCACCACCTCGGCCCGGACGGTTATGGTGTCGCCTAGGAAAACGGGGGCGGTGAAGACCACGCTCTGATTGAGGTAAATGGACCCGGGCCCCGGAAGCGCCGTGCCGAAGATGGCTCCGATGAAGCTCACCGGCAAAAGGCCGTGGGCTATCCTTTTTTTGAAAAAGCTTTTCGCCGCGTAGTCCGGATCCAGATGGATGGGGTTGAAGTCCCCGGTGAGCTCGGCGAAGGATTTTATAAGCTCCCCGGTTATCTCCACGCTCCGCTCGTAGTAGTCTCCGAGCTTTATTTCGGCGTAGGTCCCGGGGGCTTTCGAGGGCTCTCTCTTCTCCATTGCGTCCCTTTCCCGGATCCCTTCGCCCCCTGGCTTCCGCGGCCCCGATTAAGAGCCGATGAGGATGAACAGGGCCAGGGACCCTTTCAGCTGATCGAGGAGAAGGATGTAGCGCTCGTCCCCCCTCGTGATGATGAAGCTGTCTCCGGCCTCCATGGTCCTCGTGTGGCGGTTGTCGGTGTCCAGATGCTGGATTCGCACCTGGGCCACCTTGTCGAGGCTGTCGATTTCCGGAACCGAGAGCCTGGCCTGGTCGTTTAAAATGAGCTTGGACTCCCCCGTCCGCAAAGAGAAGCGGCTGATCTCCCGCGGATCGTTTTCCTCTTTCAGGGATCCCTTGGGCGCCCCCTCGGGAATGTGTAGATCCGCCGGCCTTTCCGGGGGGGGCTCCCCCGGAAGGGCGGCCTCCGGAGGGGCGTTCGGAATAGCGGGCGCCGCCGGGGCGGAGGGCGTTTCCCGGGGCGCGGCGGCCGGAGCCGCGGCGGGGCCTTCCCCCTTGAGGCGGTTTATTTCCGCGCTCTGGAGCTCGAGGCGGGTCCTTAAAGAGGAGATCTCCGCCTCCATGCGGGCCATTTCGTTTTCGTAGCGGGCGATCCGCGTTTTGGCCGCGCGGCGGCCGTTGTCGAAGCTGAAGTAGTAGACCATGCCGCAGAGGGCGAAAAGGGCCAGAAGGCGCCAAAGGCGGTCGAATCTGGGATTTTTCCAGTCCGCCATGTCAGAGGATGAGGCCCAGGGCTATCCTGGTCACGAACTCGGACACGGCGCTGTCGCTGGCCGGCTTCAGGATGCAGTCGTCCACCCCGTTTCCGGGGGCCATGATGAGGGGGAGCTTGTCCTCGCTCGCCGTGCAGATGACGAAGTAACAGGGGTTGTACTTCTGGTTGTACTTGAGCTCCTTGCAAAAATCCACGCCGGTGCGTCCGTCCTCCAGGGAGTAGTCGGAGACGATGATCCGCGGCTTCTCCTTTAAAGTGAGGGGCACCGCCTCCTCGATGGACTCCGAGGTCACCACCACGAAGTTGTAGTCCTCCAAAAGCTTCTTAAATATCTCCCTCTGGTAGCCGGAATCCGAAAGCACCAGGACCTTCCGGGGCTGGGACCCCAGCGGGGTGGAGAGGAGGTAGTTCACGAGCTTCTGGGCGGAGTTTAGGCGGATCTTGAACTTGGCCATCTTCTGGCCCTGGTCTTGAAGCTCCTGCTCCAGGGAGTGGCTGTCCTCCCCGGTGCGCGTGCGGGAGGGGCCGGAGTAGGCCCGGGCCAGGGCGTTCAGGAAGTGGGTTTTGGAGACGTCCGGAAGGAGGAAGCCCCGGGCCCCCTCGTTGAAGGCCAGGATGATGTTCTCCCGATCCGAGGGGTTTTTGGAGTCCATGAAGATGAAGGAGGTGCCGGGATACTGGTCGGTCACGGCCTGCATCACCTTGACGCTCAAGGCGTCGTCGGCCAAGTAGTCCATGACCACTATATCCGGATTCTGCCGGAGCACGCCCTGGGTGAGCGAGGTTAAGAGCATGGCCTCGGGCTCGCCTTCCAGGGGGGGCTTGGGAAAAAGGGGCTGGTACTTCTCCCCCTCCAGATAGCCTTTCAGCCGCTCTTGAAGTTCGGGGTCTTCGATTTGAAAGTATACGGAAGCGCTCACTAAGGGCCTCTAATCGACGGGCAGATTTTCGAATTCCACGACGTTGTAGAGCTTCTTCAGCTGGTTTTCGCAGAATCTGTTCACCTCGTCCAGGGTGTGGGTGGAGGAGAACATCACTTTGAGCTTTTCCGTGGCCAGGCCCTTCTCGATCTTTTCCAGATTGGGCACGGTGTCGATTAAGTCCCCCACCAGGGCCAGCCTCTTTATGATGAGATAGGCCACAAGCGAGGTCTCCTGAAAGGAGGGCCCTATCTGGAACATGGCCTGGTAGACGCGCATGCCGCGGGTTATGAGCTTGGAGAAGTAGAGGATGGTCCCCAAGGGGGACAGATGGAAGTTTCCGTCCTCGGGCTCGTCTTTGCTCTTGTCCCGGCTCTCGCTGCGCTTGTAGCGGGCGAGCTCGGCCAAAAGATCGGCATCCGTCACCTCGTAGCCCCGGCCGGCCCGGATTTCCGAGATCCCGTGCTCCATGCTCTTGACGGCGTCCAGGAGCAGATCGATCACATCCTGGGTGACCTGGAGCTCCTTTTCCCGCACCTGGTCCAAAACCGTCTCCACCTCGTGGACGAAGGTGCCCACGTTGGTGAAGCCCGTCATGATGAAGTTTCCCTTGATGGAGTGGAAGTGCCGGAAGATGGTGTTCACCCGGCGGATGTTCTCCGGATCCTTCTCCAGCTGGAAGACCTCCTCGTTTAGATCTTTCAAGATGTTTATGATCTCGACGTAGAACTCCTCGGCCATGGCCTCGTCCATGGTGCCCTCCTGGGGCTTATGGGCGGGCGCTCCCGCCGAGGGGGGGGCGGCGTCTCCGGCGGGGGGGGCGGGGGCCCCGGACTCCATGACGGCGGCGGGAGCCTGCTCCTCCTCGTCCATCAACTGGGAGTGGTCCATGAAGCTGCCGTCGGAGGCCTCCATGATCCTTCCGCTGGAAAGGGCTATCAAGTCGAAGGGGTCCAAGACCATGCCCAGCTGGCTGCCGCCCAGGATGGTGGTGCCGGCCACCCCCCGCACGGTGAAGATCTCGGGGAGGGGAATGAGGACGAGCTTCTGGGGGCGGATGAACTCGGACACCTTCAAGGCGATGCGCCCGTTCTTGGCGTCGATGATTATCACCGGAAGGTTCTCCGTGAAATCCCCGGAGGCGAGGGGGGTGCCCGTCAGAAGCTCCCTTAGATCGTGGAGGGGGACGATGGTGCCCAGGTAGGTGATGCTCTCGGTGCGCTCCATGGTGGTGTGCACGTCGCCCTGGTTGAAGGACTGGGTGGCCACCACGTTTCCGATGGGGACGGCGTAGTAGCTCTCCCCGGAGCGGATGATCAAGGCGTCCGTTATGTTCACCGCCGAGAGCTGGGGGATCTTGTAGGTGAACGTGGTGCCCTTGGAGGGGATGGTGTCGATGATCACCTCGCCTCCCAGGTTCTCCACGGTGCTCTTGACCACGTCCATGCCCACGCCCCGGCCGGAGATCTCCGTCGCCTCCGCGGCGGTGGAGAAGGCGGGAAGCATGATGAGGTTCCAGACCTCCTGCTTGGAGATGGCCTGGGCCGCCGAGGTCGGCAGGAACCCCTTCTCCACGGCCACCTGGCGGATGCGCTCCTCGTCCAAGCCGTGGCCGTCGTCGCTCACCGAGACGTAGGTGAAGCCCTCCTTTTTGTAGGCCGTGAGCGTGAGCTGGCCCGTGGGGGGTTTGCCGTGGTGCTTCCTCTCCAAGGGATCCTCGAGGCCGTGGTCCACCGCGTTTCTAATCTGGTGGGCCAGAGGCTCGTAGAGCCTCTCGGCCACGGTCTTGTCCACCAAGGTGTCCTCGCCCACGATCTCGAAGTTCACCTGGCGGCCCTTTTTCTTGGCCAGATCGCGCACCAGGCGCCGGAAACGCAGAAAGGTCTCCTTGATGGGCACCATGCGGATGTCCATCACGAGGTGATGCAGATCCTGGGAGATGCGGTTCGTGGTGATGGCCACGTTCTTGATCATCTCCATGGAGTTTTTGTCGATGTTGGCCGACGAGGTGGAGAGGTGGCGCTGGAGGATGGAGATGTTGGAGGCGGAGATGATTATCTCGCCCGTCAGCCCCAGAAGCTTGTCCAGATGCGAGATCTTCACCGCCATGCGGTCGAGCTCGGGCGGGGCGCCCTTGGCGGCGTCCTTGCCGACGACCTCTTTGGCGGCGGGATCCCGCGCCGGCTCCCTCTGGTCGAGGGCGGCTTCCGGGCTGTTACCATTCATGATTGAATATCCTCTGGAGCACGGTGCTCACCATCTCCGCCGTGGGGGGCTTGATCAGGTAGTCGTCCGCCCCCAGCCGCAAAGCCCGGAATATGTATTTGTAGTCGGCGTGCGTGGAGAGGATGACCACCGGGATGGCTCGGTACTTGGGATTGTTCTTCAAAGCCTCGGTGAGCTCGAAGCCGTCCATCTCCGCCATGACCAGATCCGTTATCACCAGATCCTGGGGGCTCTGCCCCAGAAGGTTCAAAGCCTCCGCCCCGTTCACGGCCTCGGTCACCTTGAGGCCCATGGAGGCGAAGAGCTCCTTTATGGTCTTGCGCACCGCCTGGTAGTCGTCCACCACCAGGACGGATTTGCCCTGCCACACTTTTCCGTCTATTTTAGCCATGAATTCCCGCGCCCGGCGCCCTCCGGATTGAAAAGACCCCTTTCCGGCCCCGCCGGAAAGCCGGAAACTTCAATATTCGAAAGAAAGTATAACATCATGGGGAGACTATTTCAAACCGGAGGCCCCGAAAGGCGGGCGGCCGGCGCCGAAGGGCGCCGGCGAGGCGGATGAATTCGAAAAAGAACAAGGCCCCTCATGGGGCGTCAAGCGGAAAAAGCCCCTCACAGGGTCTTCAGCCTCTCCCGGGCCACGCCGGCGCTGTAGCTCTTGGGATAGTCCCGGACCACTTTGTTGTAAAGCAGCTTGGCGGAATTGTGGTCGCCCAGGGCCTGGAAGGAGAGGCCCTGCTTCAGGAGGGCGGCCGAGACCAGGGTGTTTTTGGGAAAGCCCGTGATCATGGTCTGGTACTCCAGGATGGCGTCCTCGAACTTGTTTTGAAAGTAGAGGGACTCCCCTATGTAGTACTGGGCCGCGGCGGCCTGTTTGCCGCTGGGCTCGGCCTGGAGGTACTCCTGGAAATTCACGATGGCCGCCGGATAGTCCTTTTGATCGAAGAGGGCCTTTCCTTTGTCGTAGGCGCTCTCCACCGGGGCCGGAGGCTGGACCGGGACCGGAACCGCCCCGGAGGGGCCGGGCTCCACCGGAGGTCCGGTCTGGATGGCCCCGGCGGGCAAAGGCGGTCCGCTTTCGGGGGGCGGCGGCGCCGCTCCGCCCGGGAGGGGCGGAGCCCCCTGGGCCCCGGGGCTCCCCGGCACCGGCGGCGGCGGCGGGGTCAGGATGGGCACGTTATCCGGCAGCGGGGCGTTGGGGGCGACCACCTGGGGGTCCAGGGGGGGTAGGTTGGCGCGCTTTTCCAGCCTGTCCAACCTGGCGGAAAGATACTCCAGCTGCTGGCGCAGGGAGAGTCCGCCGATGGTCGCGGTGTCGACGTTCTCGTTTAGGCGCTGTATGTTGGAGCGCATGCCGTCCAGCTCCTGACGCAGCGCCGAGCCGCCTGGCGCCTGGCCGCCGGATTGATCCTTGAGGTTGGCCACTTCCATCTTCAAAACGTTCACCTCCCGCTCCAGGGCCGAACCGCCGCCCAGGCCCACGGACCCCGAGCAGGCCGGAAGAAGGAAAAGGGCCGTCCCCAGAACTAGAAACGTCGGTTTTATTCTCATGAAAGTCGTCCCTCCGGAAAAATATGGAGATTCGGCGCCGAAACAGTCCCCGCCGGGGCCTCCGGGTCGCCGCTTGGTTTTCACGCCGAATCGCCTCTTTTGAGGATCCGGGCGTCCGGAAAAAGAATTTTCACCTTTTTAGCACAGATCGGGCTTCTTTTCAACCCGGAAGGGCCCCCTCCGGGCCCCCTCCCCTCCGGCCCCCCCCTTTTTGGGCTCCGCTCCGGCCCGGCTTTCCGCCCCCGTTCAAGCGCGGATCTCCCAATCCGGCTTCCGCCCGGCCCACCCCGGGTTCTTTTACCGGTTCTTCCGCGAAATTCCGGATCTTCCGACGAATTTCCGAGTCTTCCGGCAAAATTGAAACGGCGGACGCGATATGTGGACAATCCAGAGCGGCTGCCGCGTTTCGGGAAAAAGAGCCCCCGGGGAGGATCTTAAAGTTCGAGCCCGTTTAAGGATCTTAAAGTTTGATCAGGTAGTAAAAATAGGGGACGTCCACCACATGGGAGGCCTTGATCCGATCCAAAAGGGAGGCCAGCCTCGACAGCCTGGGCCGCACCAGACGGATCTCGCTTTCCGTGGGGAAGGCCTCCGGACCGTAGGCCCGCTCGATTACCTCCCTGACCCGCGGGCTGTCGCGGTTCGCTTCCAAAATCACGATGACGCACGTCTTAACCGCGGCGTACCTCACCCTTTCCTCCTTCACCTTGAAATCCTTGGCGAGTTTCGACTCGATAAACGAGGGTTCGAAGGTGTCGTCGGCGGCGAGGCTCAGAAACTTCTCGCAGATGGCGAGGTCCCTCGCGTTCAAAGGCGGCTGGCGGAGAAAAAAATCCCCCGGGAGATGATTTCCGGCGTCCGCGCCGGAAGCCCCGGAAATAAGGAAAAGCGTCGGAAAAATCAGAATCGAAAGCGTAAGCGCCGGAAAAACAAGGGCCGGGAAAATCTTCTTCCGCATCTTCAACCTCGCCTGGAAAGGCCGAAACGGGTCGCCTTTCCATCGTTTCGGAAACTAAAAAAAACAATTTTTTTTAAAAAAACGCGGGCGCGTCCCGCGGAGAACTTATAAACCCTGAAGGCTCCGGACGCAAGGGCGAAAAAAAGCGCCCGACGTCGAAAAAGACGCCGGAAACCTTCTCCGGACGAGACGGAGGGGAGTCTTCAAGCGGGCCGGAGGGAAGTCTTCAGGCGAGACGGGGGGGCGTCCGCGGCCCTCGGGGAGGCGGATCAAAAAAATACCGAAAAAAGAGTCGGGACGCCTTGGCCTCCGGCCGGGATCCCGCGTCTTCCCCCCCCGCGGACTTAAAGATCTAAAAAATTCAAGCCGATTAGTGATCAAGACCGTAGCGCCTCCGCTCGGTCCCCGGGGGAAAGCCTTATGAAAAATGGCCTCCATCTTGCAAAGACGCGGGTGAGGAAAGCCGACGCCCCGGCGGGGGCGCTCTCAAGCCGTTTTCCCGGGTAAAACGGGAAAAAAATTCCAGCCTCCCCAAAACCCAGCCCCGGGGGGAGGAAGGCGGCTTTAACGGGGAAAAAGAACGGAAAGGCAGATTTTAAAGGAGTTTCGGCATGGAAGTGGTCACAATCGACGGACAGATGTTCACCGCCAGCGAGATAGCTGGCTCCAACCTGGAAGAGATCCTTCTAAACATCCTGGAGCACCCCTCCACCAACGGGAGGATCATAACCGGGGTTCTCTTAAACGGCGAGCCCTACTCCGAGGAGGTTCCCCACGCCGCTCTGGAGGTGGAGAGGGGGACCATTAAAAGCCTGGAGCTGGACACCTTGACCCTGGAGGACATGGGACTGGCCTTTTTAAAGCAGGGTCCCGACTATCTCGCCACCCTGCTGGAAGCCCTTCCGCGGATAGTCGAGGCCTTCCGCCTGGGTGACGAGCAGGAGGCGAACGAGTTCTTCCTCAATTTCCTGGAATCCCTGCAGCTCCTCATGAGCATGCTGGAGCAGAGCCGACAGGTTCTCAATCTCTGGCAGGGCCAGGACGGGGAGAACGGCTCCGAGCTCAGCCAGTTCCTGGACGGCCTGGTGGAGGTTTTAAGCACCATGATAAACCTCCAGGAGCAGAAGGACTGGATCTTCCTGGCGGACGTTTTGGAATACGAGCTCACCGATTCTTTGAAAAAACTTTCCGAAATCCTTCCTTTATTGATACAGAGGGGGCACTAAAAGGATGTCCGGCGGAAATAAATACAGCGAGCCGGAAAAAAACTTCTGGCTGAAAACCCTGGAGCTTTCCCGGGAATGCCTGGAACTGGACCGCGGATTTTTGGGCGCCCTGGAAAAAAAGACGGAAAACGGCGACGATCCTTTGGAGCCGGCTCTCTGGGAGAACTTCATCGAGGCCAGACGGAGCCTCGTGGATTACACCACGGAGAATATCCTCCTTTTAGCCCGCGACAAGGGGAGCCAGGCCCGAAACAAAGACGTGATGAAGCGTCTGGAGACCACCCTGAACGAAGTCATGCGCCTGGAAGAGAAGCTCGCCTTCTTCCTCTCCGAAAACTTAAGCGTCCTCAAAGACACGGTGGACGGTATAACCAAAAACCAAGCCATATTCGCGGCCTACGGGCGCTCCAACCCCAAACCCGCGGCCGAGGCGCTGGAGACGACCGCCTAAAAAGGAGGACTTGGGTTAAGCGAAAGAAGGAAACCCTTTATAATCCGGCGGAAAAAAACCCGCCGCCCGAAACCCGTCTCGACACGCGCAAAGGACATCCCGGCCGGGCGCTTTAAACGCGCCGCCCGGCCTTTTTCCTTCCTCTTATTTTCGCCGCGGGCATTGTCCATACATTTTGGCTCTCCCGCCGCCTCCGACTTTCCCGCCCCTTCAACCGGGTCCGTCCGGAGGATGGCGCGAATTAGGATCCGGTGAATTTTACGGATCTTTAAAGCCCTCCCCCGAAAGGCGGAAAAACAATCCCGCCGTTGTATTTCTTCAAGCGCTTCGATTAGCGCCATATTCCGTTCAATCAAGCGCTAAAACGGCCTTACCTTGTATTCCGCGAAGCGGCTTTCCAGCTCCTTTCGGTCGCCGGTGAAGAAGGGCGCGAGTTCCTTGGAGACGAAAAGCCAGTAATCGGCGACATCCCCGACCAGTCCGGGCTCGTGAGTCGAAAGGATCACCGTTTCCCCCCGCTCTTTGAGGCGCCTTAAATCCCCCGTCAGGGTGACGGTTCCGCTCCAGTCCAGTCCCGAGAAGGGCTCGTCTAGAAAGAGCGCCCTGGGCCTTCCGCTCAGGGCGCCTATAAGGGCGAGCCTTTTTTTCTCGCCCGGTGACAAAGCGTCCACCCGCGTCCGCGAAGCGGACGAGAACCCCCAGGCGGAGGCTAGGGAAAGCGCGCCCTCTTGGTCGTCCTTAACGTCCGCGGCCGAAAGCCCCAGCTCCTCCTCCACGGTCTGGCCTAGGAGGAAATAGTCGATATTCTGGGGAAGCAGAGCGAGCTCCCCTCTAATCGACGAAGCTTTTTTCCCCTCGATCTCGATTATCCCTTTCAATGGTTCCCGATAGCCGGAGAGAAGGTCCAGAAGGGTGGATTTACCGCTTCCGTTTTCACCGCAGATCACGAGGCACGCCCCTTTGGGAAGGGAAAAAGCGAGTCCGGACAAGACGGTCCTTCCTCCCGGATAAGAAAACTCCAACCCCTCCGCTTTAAGAAAAGCTCCCTCCACCGTTACGGCCTCATCCTTGTTTTTCCACTTCCGGTCGTTTTACTCCTCTAAAACAAAAACGTTATGAAAATAGCCTTGCGCCGGACAAAAAGACGGATGCGAGTTAAAGAGCACGGTTGAAATATTATCTCCGAAATTTATCTTTTTAGCTTTTAGCTGCCTCTTCTAATATTTTTCTAAAAAAATCGTGACATTCCGTACGAGCATTACTAATAATTTATTAGCAAATATTAATGCGCTCTTTATTAATCTAATCTTTATTTGAATTTATTGCGTTCATCCCCTATGAGACTTATTGGCGTTTTAATAGTTAAGAGTGTTCCAGATTGTATATATATATTTGAAAATTTTTTCACGATTGCTCTTTTCTAATATCTGATATAAGACCGCTTAAAGGTCTGACATAATCTTTCATCCCAATATGTTTAGACGCATTTTTATATTTATCACTAGAATCCAGCAAATAAAAAATATGTCGTTGTTGGCCGAGCATAGTTATTTTATCATCGCTTAAATCTGTATCATATGTTAACAAATGCCAAATATGACGAATTCTAAATTTTGATAGAGTATCTTTGTCTGCGCCGGAAATTTGTTTCCATCTTTCTCGAAGAGTTCGTTTACAACTGATGCCTATAATCCAGTTATCTTTGCATTTAAACCATTTGTCTACTTCGATATCTGTTTGGAAGTGATCTGGCGCTGGATGAGATGTGAAATTGAAATAATTAAATAGAAAATCAAAAACATCTTCCAAACTTTGTCCAGCTCGACTTTTTCTTTTCTGACTTAACCTTCTCTCAAATTCTTGTACAAAAGATGTTAAAATTATGGCGATATCTAATTCTGTTAACTGACTTTTCCGATCATGCAGAATAGAATAAAGAGCTTTAAATTCTGAAACAATTAAACTTCTTTCTTTGTTTAAACAACCTAAAACTCCCAAATCATCCCATTTATGGATGATTGTGCCCACAGCTGATTCTCCTAAAGAGTCTAACATATCCTTTGCAGCCACGGTAGTAAATTCACGATCATTGCTAGGAACGATGGAGATTGCTATGTTTATAGGCATAATTATATGTTGAACAACAAAAATAAAAACTATAACATCTTTAATAGTCACGATTTTATCGTTTATATCTATAGCTAATTGAATTATTAATTTATATTTTGGTGATGATTGGTTATATAATGTGGTTAGTGAATCGAAAATAATTTTTTTGGATCTTGAAATTTTTTCTTCGACTGAAATTTCATGTTTATCAAGCAAACATTGTAGTTGTTTTGACAACATGATAAGATTATTTCTTTTTGATTGTGTTGTCCCTACTGCGCCATACTTGTCAGAATTTACCAACATTCTTGAAAACCAATATACGTTATGCCAAGAATTTTCAGTAACTAAATTATCTAGGGTGTTATTTTCCATCTTTATATGTATTCTTATTTTTAAATTCTTGAATGCGTTGTTTCGCCATTTTGCAATAATTTTCGGATAACTCAATACCTATATAATCCCTTTTATTCTTCAATGCCGCTAGCGCCGTTGTTCCGGAACCCATAAACGGATCTAATACTATTCTCGCTGTTGTTGATTTCACTATATGTTCAATTAAATTGAGCGGAAAAGGAGCCGGATGCTCATTCTTTTTCGTTTCCTGCGCGTAATCCCATACATCGCCACACTTATTCGCTTGTGGAGCAAGCTTAAAATGAGGTTTAGCGATAAGATATATTACCTCATATGTCGGCAGAAAGTATCCTCGGTTAAAATTTATACCACCTTTGCGTTTCCATATAATAATCTGCCTTACAGGAAAATCTTTAACTATTTCAGCTCTATCCTGTAATAATCCGTTTTGCACCCTCCATTTGTGGTTATAAAAAATTGCGCCGTTCTCGGGTATCACTCTTAACATTTCTGATAAACAGTTTCTTTGCCATAAAACATAATCTTCATATGGCATATTATCTGAATGGTCGGCATATCCGTTAATTAAACCCGCATTTGACCATTTACCGCCGCGACCGTCTTTTAATCCGTTTCCTGTTGAATTTTTTATATTATATGGCGGAGAGGTTACAACAAGGTCCACGGAATTGTCAGGAATTCTCTTAATTATTTTTAACACGTCACCGCAGATAATTTTATTTCTAAATTCAATAAGAGAGTCTTCATTTACATTAAGATCTTCTAGTATTATTATATCTTCATCATGTATATTAGATTCATCTAAATCAAATAAGGGATCTAAAGAATCATTGGGATAAAATGACATATCGACGTTCCTAATGGGAAGGTACTATCATAATTGTTATAAATTCAACCAGGAGGCTGAAACGTTTCCTAAATCTCCCGATTTTTTCATCCGCATCGGATTAAAAGACCTCGGCATGGGAACAGCCTAGGCAATCTTTCGGATTGTGTTAAAAAAAATCCGCCCCCCTTTCCATCGACAGAGTAACGAAATCTCTCTTCAGTCATCGTCCGTCCGACATTCCATTTCCGTATTTCAAAAACATTGCGCTTCCGTGCGGAGGATAATTCCGCTCCCTATCCAGTCTTACAAATGCTACTAATTCAAATTAGCTGTCTAATATGTAATTATATATTTATAGACACCTTTGTTTTAGCAGCCAAGTTATATACGCCATAACTAAGCATGTTCAAAGCCAAGGTTTAACAGAAATAAGCTATAATATATACAAATAAAAATAACACAATAATTTATTATAACATGTTTAATAAAAAACCAAAGTCATATAATTTATAATATCACAAGAGCAATATTCTTAAGTATAGCGCGGACGATTATTTTAATCAACAACATCCTTTTGTTATTGCAACCACCGAAAAAAGCCATTCCGGCTCGAAATCAATCCCCTAACTATCTGGAAGTCCACAATTGTTTCAACCATGGAAAGGTCCAGAAGGTCCAGAGAACCATATTCAGCGGGTTCAGACCCGGCGGCGGGCGGAGGGGTGCCCACACGCTGATTTATTGTCATCTCATATCCCTCGGCGACGGGCGCCTCCGGGGCTGAGCGTCAAGGCCGTTTTTACCGGGAAAGCCTTCCTTAAGCGCCCCCTCCGGAAGAGGGGGAGTCCGGTCTCGCCCACGGACCCTGGAGAAGGCCGCCGGTTTTGACGATGAGGGCGGAGGCGAAGGCGACCTTCACGCCGGCCCCGGGGAGGAAGGGCAGAGTTACGTAGAAGGCGTTCACGAAACTTAAAGAGAGGTTGAGGCGCAGTCCCAAGACGCCGCCGAAATGGATTAAAAGGGAGGCCAGGGCTCCGAACAGGATGAATCTTCCGGGTTTCGGATCGCGCGCAGCGAGTCCGGAAAGGGCCGCGGCCAGGGGGAAGGCCAAGGCGAAGCCCGCCGTGGGTCCGAAAAGAAAGCCCGGGCCCGTGTTTCCGCCGGCGAAGACGGGGAGTCCCAGAAAACCGCAGACGAGATAGACGAGCGCCGGGAAAAAGGCCCGGGGCCCCTCGGCGAAGCCGCTTAGGATCACGAAAAAGCTCTGCAGAGTGAAGGGCACCGGACCCAAGGGGATGGAGACGAAGGCCCCGACGGTTATAAGCGAGGCCCAGAGCGCCATCCTCACGGCGATTTCCACGTCCTTTTTAGCCAGAATTATCTTTCCGGTCATCTTCTCCCGTTTTCCCCGAATTTTTTCGTTTCCGGCGAAGCGTTCCCCCGGGGCCGGGCGCGGCTTTTCAGGGGCGGAAAGGCGCGGCCGGCGCCCCCAGGGTCTCGTCCAAGCCGCAAACGAGATTCATGTTGACCACCGCCTGGGTGACGGCGCCCCGGGCCAGGTTGTCGATGACGGAGACCACCTTGATTAGTCCGGCGGCTTCGTCCAGGCGCAGGGTCAGATCGCAGAAGTTGGTGCCGCGGACGTCTAAAAGGGAGACGGGGCCGTCGACCCCACGGAAACGCACGAAGGGCTCGTTTCGGTAGAAAGAGGAGTAGAGCTCCCCGAACTCCTCCTCGCTTAGCATTTCAGCCGGCCGGGCGTAGAGGGTGGTCAAAATGCCCCGGCTCAGGGGCAAAAGGTGCGGGGTGAAGGAGATTTTCAGGGGCCCGCCCGAAAGGCCCTCGAGGGCCGCCTGGGCCTCGGGGGTGTGCTGATGCCCCACCATCTTGTAGGCCTTGAAATTGTCGTTCACCTCGCAAAAGGAGTAGGCCTCCTCCGCCCTCCTGCCGGCGCCCGAGACCCCCGACTTGGAGTCGCACACGAGGGGGAAATCCGGCGAGATGAGCTTGTTGGCGGCGAGGGGGGCGGCGGCCAGGATGATCGACGTGGGGTAGCAGCCTGGATTGGCGACGAGCCTGGTCTTTTTAACATCCTCCCGGTAAAGCTCGGGCAGTCCGTAGACGGCCTCGGCGAGGAGACCGGGGGCCTGGTGCCGGAATTTGTACCACTTCGGGTAGAGGGCCGGATCTTTCAGGCGGAAATCGCCCGCGAGGTCCACCACCTTCGCCCCCAGGGCCAGGATCCTGGGAACCAGGGACATGGAGGCCCCGTGGGAGACGCAGAGGAGGAAGACCTCCGGAAAGTTTTCCGGATCCTCCGCGGCCATTTTTTCCAGGGAGTCGGGGTGCGAGAGGACCAGGTCCCGATAGGGGGCGACCCCCCGATAGGCCGGCTGGACCTCCGACAACTTCTTTCCGGCCCCGTCCCGGGAGGTGGCCAGGGTCACCCGAAAGACGGGATGGTAAAAGAGGGCCTGGAGCAGGCCCTGCCCGGTGTAGCCGTTCACGCCGACGATTCCGGCCTTCATAAAACGCTCCTCCAAAGCCTCCAAGCGGGCGGAGGAGTCCGCCTTCCTGGGGGGGCGGGGCGCGTCCGCCCTCCGGAAGGGTTGGCGGACGCGCCCCGGTGAAAAAAAAACCGGACCTGGTGATTTTCCGGGCCCGGTTGGATAAGCTGTTAAACGCCCAAAATTAGCGTTTGGAGTACTGGAAGCGGGCCCTGGCGCCCTTCTGGCCGTATTTTTTGCGCTCCTTTTCCCGGCTGTCCCGGGTCAAAAGGCCGGCCTTCTTCAAAGGGGCGCGGAAGGCCTGGTCGTACTGCTGCAAAGCCTTGGAGATGCCGTGCCGGATGGCTCCGGCCTGGCCGCTTATCCCCCCTCCGCCCACCAGGATGTAGAAGTCGAACTTCCCGTGGGAGGCGGTGAGCTTCAGGGGCTGCTCGGTCTGGGTCCTCAGGGTCTCGAGGGGGAAGTACTCGTTTAAGGGACGCCCGTTCACGGAGACCTGCCCCGCCCCCGGGTTCATCCAGACCCTGGCGATGGCGTTTTTGCGTTTTCCCGTGGCGTAGAATTTGACGGCTGCCTGCGACATGTTGCTCCTTGAAATCGTCCCGGCCGATGCGTCCGGACCTGATCCTTACCGGGCGGAAGCCCTTTTCCGGCCTACCGGCCCTCTTTCCCATCCTCCAGGCTCTTTATCACCAGGGGTTCGGGCTTTTGGCGGGCGTGGGGATGCTCCGGTCCGGCGTAGACCTTGAGTTTTTTAAGCTGCCGGCGGCCCAGGGTGTTTTTGGGAAGCATCCCCCGCACGGCGCGCGTGACGAGCTCGGTGGGCTTTTTCGCCAGCAGGGTCTTGGCCGCCACCTCCCTCAAGCCGCCGATGAAGCCGGTGTAGCGCCGGTAAATCTTCTGGTCCAGCTTGCGGCCGGTGAGGCGCACCTTGTCGGCGTTGACCACCACGACGAAGTCGCCCGCGTCGTTGTGGGGCGTGTAAATCGCCTTGTCCTTGCCCCGGAGCTTTTTGGCTATCTCGGAGGACAGCCGCCCCAGGATCTTGTCCGCGGCGTCCACCACGTACCAGCGTTTCACCACTTCCTTTTCTTTGGCCATGAAGCTTTTGTCATTCATAAGTTAACCGGCCCCTTCGGGTGGAAAACGGAGCCGTAAGCTCCGGTGGAAGGCTTGAAACAGTTCTTATAACAGTAAAAAACCGGGGCGTCAAGAATTTTTTAGGCCTCCCCGGCCTTTCGGGTCCCGGCCGTCGGCCTCGCCGGAAAAATCCGCCCTCCCCTCCAAAATCAGGGGGAGCCCCGCCTCTCCAGGACGGCGTAGAAAAAGCCGTCGGTTCCGTGGCGGTGGGGCAGGAAGCGCAGCATGCCCGGGGCCAGGCGGGCGTCCCTCAACGCCTCGGGGAAGTCGTCGCGGAGGACGAAGTCCGGCCGCCGGACCAAAAAATCGGCCACCACCCCGGGTCCCTCCTCGTCGGTCACCGTGCAGACGGAGTAGATGAGCCTCCCTCCGGGGATCACGGCCCGGGCGGCGGAGTACAGGAGGATTTTCTGGAGGGCGGCGAGGGTCTCCACGTCCTCCTCCCTCTTTTTCCATTTAATGTCCGGCCGCCTCCTTATCACCCCCAGGGAGCTGCAGGGGGGGTCCAGGTAGACCAGATCGAAGGAGGGCTGGAACTTCTGGACGAGGACGTCGGCCGTCCGGCACTCCGGACCCCCGGGGAGCCTCAGCCGCTGGTACTCCTCTTTGAGGCGGGTGAGTTTGGAGTCGGACAAATCCACCGCCACCACGTCCGCGAGGGGGTTCAGGATCTTGAAGGCCAGGCTTTTCCCCCCCAGACCGGCGCAAAGATCCAGCATCCGGCGGCCGCGGCCGAAAAGGAGGCCCGCCACCTGGGAGGCCTCGTCCTGGATGGAGAAGTAGCCCTCGTGGTAGCCCGGCCAGGTGTCGGGGTGGCCCACGAACTCCAGGGGGGCGAGCCCCCAGGGGGAGTAGCGGGTGGCCAAGGCGGGAAAGGGCAGCATGGCCTTTAGATCGTCTCGGGTGATGAGCCCGGTGTTCACCCTCAAGGTGGGGGGCGCCGAGCGGTTGCCCGCCACCAGGAAGGCGCGGGTCTCCCTGAAACCCCACTCGTCTAAAAACTTGTCCACCATCCATTGGGGGTGGCTGTAGAAGACCGAGAGCCTGCGGGCGAGGGGGGTCTGGGCCCCGTCCTCCTCCACCGGCCAGTAGGGTCCGTTCTCCTTGTCCAGGGCGAAGGAGCGCAGGACCGCGTTCACCAGCCCCTCCCTGCCCGGCGCGAACTTTTTGGTGAGCTCGGTGGTCTCGTTCACCACCGCGTGATGGGCCAGGCGGTCGAAAAACAGAAGCTGGGCCAGACCCAGCCTGAGGATGACCCTGACCAGGGAGGGGGTGCCGGAGGGGGAGTTGAGCTTTCGATCCAGGAGGTAGTCCAGGCGGCTCTGATGCCGCAAACAGGCGTAGACCATGGCCGAGGCCAGGGCCCGGTCCCGCTGGGAGAGCATGACCCCGTCGCGGTTCAGGACCTCCTCGGGCGCGGCCCCCTCGCCGGCGGCCCGCAGAACCGCCAAGGCGACCCGGCGGGGGTCCGCCGAGAAAACGCCGCCGCGGGAAATGTGAGCGTCGCGCATGAATCAACTCCGAAAACGGCCCCCGCGGGCGTCCCGAGCTAAAGATCCCCAAGGCTCCGAAGGTTCCAAGCCCCGGGCCGCGAAAAAAGCCGGAACCCGCGGTCGGCTTAAACCATATCACCTAAAGCCCTTTGGTTTCAACTCTATTCGGCCCCGGCCGCCTCCGGAGGGGCCCGGACGCCTTTTTCCCCCCCCTTCGCGAGGCGGCTAAAGTCCGGAGCCAATTCGTCCGAAAAGGGTCGGAGGGGGGGGAAAGCTCCGCCCCCCGGCCTTCGGACGCTGGGCGTTTTCGGCCCCGAAGGGGTCCAAACGGTTTCATGTTTGGTGAAATCCGCCCGTTTTAGACGAAATTACGCTTAGAATCGGCCTTTTCGCCTCGAATTATAATAAGCGCCGCCGCCCGCCGCCCTCCGGCTTTCGGCCTGGAACCCAAAATGTTGAACCTTTCGCGACCCTTTTCTCTAGAAAATGAGATTTTTTCGGAAATTGATTCAAAAAACGTTTAACTTTTCGAAGCGGCTGACGATAAGAAAACAAAGCCGACGGATCTCCCGCCAAAGAGAACCAGGCCGATTCCGCGCTAGGCGGTTTTTTTCTAAACGTTTTCCCGATTTCAGCGTCATCGGTTTTTTTTTGGACGCGGTCTTTCCGCCGGTCCGCCCGCCGGAGGCGGTCAGGTTTAAAGATATCACACTCTCATTCTTCGGAGGGAAACAATGGCCCAATTCAATTCCTTGGACAAAATAGGCCTAAGCATTGACCAGGTCTCGCAAATGACCGGGGTCAAAAAAACCACCCTCAGATACTGGGAAAAAGAATTTTCCGATTATTTAAAGCCGGAACGATCAGATACTAAGCGCCGCCAGTACTCGCTGCAGGAGGTGGAGAAAGTAGCGGTTTTAAAACAGCTCATCGAGGAGGAGAAGTACAAATCAGCCGGAGTGCGTCTGAAGCTCGGGCTGGGAAACACCTTCGCCACCGCGCGCGGCGCGGTCGGAAGCCCCGTTCCGACCGAAAAGGCCCTGCCGGACGGATGAGTTCATTAAATTCTGCCAGTTAAATCTAGGAAATTTTTCAGCGTACGCCATGGAGGGCCCGGACGCGCCATGGAAGGCCTATCGAAAAAAGAGGAACGGAGACGGTTCCTCTTTTTTTTTAGCCCTTTCCCTCCGGCGGGCGGACGCGCGCCTTTAGAGGCGAAGCCGGCTTGAAAAACCCTCCCCGGGTTCGCTTTTTCCGTTCTTCGTTTCAATCTCCCTCCTCATCCTTCCGCTCTTCTTCCTTCCAATCCCCCGCCCAAGCCTTTCCAGCCGCATCCTCGTCCGCGCGAACTTCCCCCCCCCGCCTTGTCCAAACGAGGCGTGAGGAGGGAGGCGGGACTTAAGCCCGACGGCCCGGCCTCAGCCCGCCGCCGTCGTTCGCGGCGGAAGCTCCGGAAGGGCCGGGTCCGCGGGGTTCGGCTTGAAAGCGTTTCGGGGGGGGGCGCGGAGGAACCCGGGCCGGTTTTCGCGCCCGGGAGGAGGTGAAGCCGCGCCTAAGGCGTCCCCCTTTTCAATCCGCGCGGACGTCTTTGAGCGCGCGAACCTCCTCCTCGGACAACCCGCTCAACTCGACTGTGACGTCGAGCGGCGGCTCGTTTGCCGACATCTTCCGGGCGATCTTCCGGCGCGCTTCAAGATCGCCATCCTTCCGGCCCAGCTCCCAACCTTTCTCGAAGCCGTTAACCAGGCCTTCAAGCGTTCCCTCCCTAAAGCCGTCTTCCCGGCCTTCCTTCCAGCCCCTCCGCCAGCCTTCGTTCCGTCCATCGTCAAAGCCTTCGCACCGGCCGCGCTTGTAGTTGAACCGCCCGTATTTTAAAGCTAAATCGAAAGACAACGTTCTCGTTTCTTGTTTATCGTCCACGTCCGCGACCTCGAAATGTTATAAGCGAACAAGGAGCGGGAGAATCCCGCGGTCCTGGGAAGGATTCTTCCCCTTGGGGTGGCCGGAAGCGCCTTTCCGGCCCCCCCGCCCCCTCGAGGCCGCGGGAGGGGCCGCTTGCGGGCGGGCGACCGCGAAGCCTCCTGGACAATCCGGAGACGGGGGGAAAAGCCTGGCGGACGATCCGCCTCCCCGGGGTCGGACCTTCCTTTCAAAAGCGGCGGTTAGCGCTCTGAAATCTTAAGCGCGCGATCCATGGCCGCGGTTCGAGACGATCTTTCCGAATCGCGGAATCCTCAAGGGTCGCGCGCGGATCGCCCCGCGTAATTCGCTTTGCCGTTTTCGGCGAGGGAGGCGAAAAGTCCCAAAAATTTGAGAAAATTTTCAAACTATGCGCTTTATGTCCATAGAGCGTTATTATTCATCCCATATTTTGTATACCATCGCTAACAAACTGTAAAGCCGGACTTTTCGCTCGAGCGTCGATTTTTTCCCGCCTGAAACGTCAAAGTCGGACGCGCTCCGCGCCGTTTTTCAACCCGGGAAATGAACATGACGAAAGCGCGGCGCGGTTGGAATTTTAAAATTCCGTCCCCATGTTGGGATGAGCGCGAATAAAAAAAACTATATTTTTGTCGCGCGTATTGCGTCTGGATTTTATGTTCATCTATTTGTAATGATAATTTGTGGTTAAAAAAATAGCTCGGAACTACGGATCAAGAGGGCCCGGACGAGGGTTCCTGTCGAGAGCGCCCGCTTTGAAACCCAAAAAATCAAGATTTTCCCCGCGCGTCCCTCCCCGGGGAAGATGTTCTAAGCCTTTCGGCCGCTTTTTTCAAACGAAAATTTACGACGCCGATTTAACCGCGGTTGTTGGCGGACAAGGGCGAATCGTCCGCCATCGCATGAAATCGCGGCGTATTTTTAGCGGGACGGGGACGACGGAAATCCACGGCCCGAAAAACCTCTAATTTTTTAGGCCCCCCCGGGGCGGTTTTTTTCCGCGAAAGCTCCGTTTTAGAGGCGGATCGGGAAAAAAATAAAGCGCGGAAAATAAGCCTGTTCCCTTCACTCCCTTAGGTGGAGCAGGGCCACCGCCTGGGCCCCCAGACCCTCGCCCCGGCCCAGAAAACCCATGCCTTCGGTGGTCTTTCCCTTCAAATTCAGCCGGGAAAGGGGGATGTCCAGGATCCCGCAGAGGGTGCGGCGGATGAGCTCCCTCTTGGGGGCTATCCGGGGCCTCTCGCCGAAAAGGGTCAAATCGACGTGGCCGATGGCGAAACCCCCGCGGCACTTTTCCCAGGCGAGGGCGAGGAGCCTCCTCCCCGAGGCCCCCAGGTAGCTCGGGTCCGCGTCCGGAAAATGGGATCCGATGTCCCCCAGCGCGGCCGCTCCCAGGAGGGCGTCGATTAGGGCGTGGGTGAGGACGTCCGCGTCCGAGTGGCCCAGGAGGCCCGTCTCCCCCGCGAAGGGGACGCAGCCGAGATAAAGGGGCCGCCCCGGGGCGAAGCGGTGGAAATCCCAGCCCTGTCCGATGGAGACCGACCCCGGGGAAAGGGCGTCCGCGGGTCGGAGAGGGGGGGGCCCCCCCTCCCCGGGCCCCTTTAAGGCGAGCAGGGCCGCGGCCGTTAAGAGATCCTCGCCATGGGTGATTTTGATGTTGCGGCCGTCCCCCTCCACCAGGGAGACGGGGTGGGAAAGGGCCTCCGCCAGGGAGGCCTCGTCGGTGGCGCTTTTCAAGGCGGGTCCGGCCAGGGCCTCCGCCAGGATCTCCCTTTTAAAGGCCTGGGGCGTCTGGGCCAGCCAGAGACCCTCCCGGGGCAGGGTCCGGAGCACGGCGCCCGTGTCCGCGTCCTCCTCTTTCAAGGTGTCGGAGAGCCGCAGGGCCGGAACGGCGGCTCCGGTCGCGAAGGCCCTTGTCAGCACCCTCTCGATCAAGGACTCCCGGACGAGCGGCCGGGCGGCGTCGTGGACCAGGATGAAGGAGAGATCTTTTCTTAAGACCCGAAAGGCGCGCTCCACCGACTCCCCCCGGCTCGCCCCCCCCTCGACTACGAGGAGCCTCTCTCCGGAGGGGTCCAGAGGGCGCAGGTGGAGGGCGAAAAGCTCCATATGCCCGGGGGGGACGGCCACCGCGACCTGGGAAATCAAAGACGAGGAGAGGAAAGGCGCGACGGCCCGCAGGAGGACCGGCGTTCCCCCGAGGGGCTCCAGCTGCTTGAAAAGGGCCTCCCCCCTTCCGAAACGGAGCCCTCTTCCGGCCGCCGCGACGACGGCTCCGGCCGTTTTTTGCATGCGATCCTCTCGGGTCCGGCGGAAAACGGAACGCTTGGGGAAAAATAAAAAAACCGGGCCGGCCTGTAAGCCGGGTTCTGTGAGACGTTTTAGGTCCCGGCGGCCATTCCTCTAGGCGGCGGATCTCTCCGCCGCTCAAGCGACCAACCCGGGAACAAAGCAGGCGGCTTTATAGTTCCCTTATTAGGTCTTGCTCCCGGCGGGGCATGCCTGGCCCGCCCGGTCGCCCGGACGGCCGGTGAGCTCTTACCTCACCGTTTCACCCTTGCCGGAGAAGAATCTCCGGCGGTCTGCTCTCTGTTGCGCTTGCCCGGGGTCGCCCCCGCTGGCCGTTAACCAGCGCCGCGCCTTGTGGAGCCCGGACTTTCCTCCCGCCCCCCGAAGGGGGCCGGCGGCCGCCCGGCCGGCCCGGATGATCCATTATAACCCTGAAAAAGGCCCAAAGAGCCTCCGCGGCCGGAAAAAAACAGCCCTTTTTCAGGCCCCCGGCCTCCCCGGGGAGCCCGAGGCCTCCCGGGCCGCCTTGTCGGCCTGGCCGTTTTGCTCCCGGGGGATGTGCGAGAGCTTCCAGCGCCGAAAGCGGGAGAGAATCCTTAAAGCCAGAATGTGGAGCTCTTTGAGGCGGGGGCTTTTGATCTTCCAGAGGCCGTTCACCTGGTTCACCACCAACAGGGAGTCCATGCGGATGTCGATGTCGTCCACCCCCCGCTCCAGGGCCTCGTCCGCCCCCAGGATGAGGGCCCGGTACTCGGCGAAGTTGCTGGTGCCGTTTCCCAGGTGGATGGAGAGCCGGAAGACCAGATCCCCGTCCCGGTCGAAGAGCAGGGCGCCGGCCCCCGAGGGGCCCGGGTTGTTTAGCGAGGAGCCGTCGGCGTAGAGGACGAACGCGCCGGAAGCGGCCCCGTCGGCGCGCGGAACCAGGGTGGACGCGGTCTTTAATCCCAGGGAGGCCTTCAAGGCGTGGGGGGGGGCGGTCATACAATCATCCCTCTCCGCCTACATGGGGCTCTTTCGGACGCTCGCGCGTCCGGAAGAGCCGGTTGAGGCGGTCGGTCGGAAATAAAATTGATCGCGGGGTAAATAAGCGGGGGGTTTTTAAGAGCGTCCGGGCCGGACTTTTTCGTCCGGCTCCAGAAAAGAGGCGGCCTTGGAGCGCAGGCCGCGGTTTTTGGCCTGCCCGGAGCGCATCATCTCCAGCCACAAGGGGTGGGCCCGGGGGATCTTCTCCATCAGATCCTTAATCAGGTTCTGAAGCGTCGGGACGGAAATGTTCAAAGTCTTCAGGGAGTAGTCGAGGTCCACTTCCAAGGCCTCCATGGGCACGGGGTAGCCTATCTTATGGGCCAGGATGTCCGCCAGGGCGGCCGCGGCGGTCATCTTTTTAAATTCCGGCGCCTCCTTGGGGCGGTGGTGGTACAAAATGCCCTCCTGGAAGACCCGGGGGAGGTTCCAGTTGAAGGCCAGCATGTAGCCTATGACGTCGTGCCTGAGGCCCAAGGCCGACTCGGCGTCGAAGAGGGACATTCCGGCGTTCACCAGCTCCATGAGCTGCTGAAACTGGGAGGGGAACTTGGAGACCAGGATGATCAGGCCCAGCTCGTGAAGAAGGCCCGTGATCATGGCCTCCGAAGGCTCCACGGCCTTGGAGACGACGGCTATCTCGCGGGCGATAAACGAGACCGAGAGGGAATGCAGCCAGAGTCCCTCGCCGTCGAAGTTGGCCGGAACCGAACTTAGATCGAAGGTCTCCGAGAGCCCCAGGCCCATGGCCATGAACTCCAGCTCCTTGAAGCCGATGACCAATATGGCCCGCTCCAACGAGGATACGGGCTGCTCCAGGGCGTAGAAGGCGGAGTTGCTGAGGCTTATGACCTTGGCCGTCAGGGCGGGGTCCTGGGAGAGGACCCGCTCTAGATCCTTGGCCTGGGTGTCCTCCTTCATAAGCAGGGTCAGCAGGGCGTAGGTGGTGTGGGGCAGGCTCACGAGCTTCCCGATGTCGGGGAGCCGGTGAACCACCTGGGGGTCGATGGCGCTCGCCAGCTCGTCGTAGCCGGCCGCGGCGGGGGTTTGGGAGGACAAATTCGCCATCCTTAAAAAAACGAAGCCTTCCGTCGACGGGGGAACAACCCTGAGAAAAAGCCGTAGGGAAACGGCTCATCCGGAAAAAACCGCGTGAAGGGAAACGCTCCGAAAAGCTCAAACCCGAAGAAGGCGGGAGGGCTTGAAAGGAACGCCGGGTTACGATTATGTCATAAAACGAGGGGAAAATGAAGAGACAAAGCGGAAAGGATCGGGCGGAAAAGAGCGCGGCCTAAACCAGCCGCCCGAATCCGACCGTAAGAGCGTAACCGAAGGGGGGCTCCGAGGCAAGGCGCCTTAAAAGGCGTTTTTTTACGTAAATATCATCTTTTTTTCGTTTTTTTTAATTCAGGCCCCAAACGCCCGCGCTTATCGCGAAAAGGTCCAAAAAATCGGAGTTTTTCCCAAACGTGAAAAAAAATCGGCGGATGAATTTTTTTTCGCCGCCCCGACTCGAATCAAGGGGAGGGATCGTTCCAAGCCGCGCGGGCGGGTTTCGACGGGGCGGATTTTTCCGATATTTCGATTTTTTCCCCCTTCCGCTTGATTTTATCCGGCTTCGGGCGGGTGTTTTCCACGGAGAACCGCTTTTTTTTGTTTTTTTAAAAACGCGCTTGGAAAAAGACGACTCCGCAAGATGAGAAAACGCCAAAATCTCGCGGATAAAAATTCGGAGGCGGTATCAACCCGCCGCCGAAGATTTTTTCACGGGCTTTTTAATTTTAAGCCGGCGTTGGGAAAAGGGTTTCCCCTCCGGCCGAAAAGCGTGATAAAGCCGTCATGAGAAATAATCGACGCGCGCCTGAAAAATCCTTCCGATTTAAAATTTTGAAAAAACATACTTTAGAAGGTGTGGTATGTTTTAATTTAATCCAGATAGTGAATGTCATCTCTATTCGTTTTTCATAGCCGGAATTTCCCGCCCGCGTCGAAATTCCAAAAAAAACTTTTCAGCCGCGGCCCCGAAAAGGCGTCCGGCCCGAAACGGCGGGGACTAAAAAGAGGCGAAAACGTTAATCGCCAAAGCCGAATTCGCCGCGCGACCGGCTTTTCGAAGTTTAGACGCCGGAATCCCCGATACGCCATTTAGGTTTTTTCAGCCCGGGCGCCGTGAAGATTCTTTATCGAGGTCTTTTAAACGCGCGTTTAGAAAAGCCGCTTGGCGCTTTTTTTCCTGAAAACGGCGGCTTCGGCCTCGCCCGGCGAAAGGGAGGCGGGCGAGCGGAAGAGCCGCGCGTCTTTTCGTTTTCGCCCGCGAAGACCGGTCATAGAAGGGGGTTTTTAAAAATTCTTTTCGAGCGGAAAAAAAGCGAAGCCGTTTCCAGCCGGAAAACAAGCCCGGGCCGGGTCGTTTGTTTAGCGGGGCCAAGGGAGCTTTAGGGCGACGCGCCTTTTTGGCGAAAAAAAACCCCCGCCCGGAGAATCTCTCCGAACGGAGGCGGCGAGGCGGATGGAAAGCTTCGAGGGGGCCCCCTCGAAGCGACCCCTCAGGAGCTCATGGAGTCTAAAAATTCCTGGTTGTCCTTGCTTCCCCGCATCTTGTCCAGGAGAAACTCCATGCTGTCCACCGGGTTCAAGGGGCTTAGGAGCTTTCTTAAAATCCATATTCTATTTAGCTCCTTTTCGCTTAAGAGCAGATCCTCCTTGCGGGTGCCCGAGCGGTTGATGTCCATGGCCGGGAAAACCCTCTTGTCGGAGAGCTTGCGGTCCAGATGGATCTCCATGTTGCCCGTGCCCTTGAACTCCTCGAAGATGACCTCGTCCATGCGGCTTCCCGTGTCTATGAGGGCGGTCGCGATGATGGTGAGCGAGCCTCCCTCCTCCACGTTCCTGGCCGCGCCGAAGAAGCGCTTGGGCCGGTGCAGGGCGTTGGAATCCACGCCGCCGGAGAGGATCTTCCCCGAGGGCGGCACCACGGTGTTGTAGGCCCGGGAAAGCCGGGTGATGGAATCGAGGAGGATGACCACGTCCCTTTTATGCTCCACCAGCCTCTTGGCCTTCTCTATCACCATGTCGGCCACCTGCACGTGCCGGGTGGCCGGCTCGTCGAAAGTGGAGCTTATCACCTCGCCGGAAACAGAGCGCTGCATGTCGGTGACCTCCTCCGGCCGCTCGTCTATGAGGAGCATGATGAGGGTCACGTCGGGGTGGTTGCGGGTGATGGAGTTGGCGATGTTCTGCAGGAGGATGGTTTTTCCCGTGCGGGGCGGCGAGACTATCAATCCGCGCTGGCCCTTGCCGATGGGGGTCATCATGTCCATAATGCGCATGGAGTAGTTGCGGGTCTCGGTTTCCAGCCTTATGCGCTCCTCCGGGTAGAGGGGGGTCAAATTGTCGAAGAGGATCTTGTCCCGGGTCACCTCCTCCGGATCCTCGAAATTGCACTGCTCCACTTTCAAGAGGGCGTAATAGCGCTCCGTCTCCTTGGGGGGGCGGATCTGGCCCACCACCGTGTCTCCGGTGCGGAGGCTGAAACGGCGGATCTGGCTGGGGGAGACGTAGATGTCGTCGGGACCGGGGAGGTAGTTGGACTCCGGAGCCCGCAGAAAGCCGAAACCGTCGGGAAGCGTCTCCAGCACCCCGCCGCCGAAGATCATGCCGTTTAAGAGGGTCTGGGCCTGCAAAAGGGCGAAGATGAGCTCCTGCTTGCGCATGGAGGCGGAATTTTCGATCTTCAATTCTTTGGCCAGGCTGTTGAGTTCGGAAATGGACATCCGCTTAAGCTCGGAGAGGTCCATTTTTTCGGAGAGTACGGTTTCTTTCGTTATGCGGGATTTAGCCATGATGTTCGACGCCGGGGATGACCTGGCGCCCTCCGTGTGTTTAAGACTCCCCCGACTCCCCTAGAGCCGGGGCGGGGTCTCTGGTTCTCCAAACCCGAGGCCTAAGACGCGCGGGATCTTTTAGCCGGGAAAGGGGAAAAAAGAGGAGCGGGGCCGGGGGGCGGGTTCCGCCGCCCCCCGGCCGGGCGCGTTAAATTTCAAAATTGAAACAACTTGCCGGTAAGTTTACATCATCCGCGTTCATAGTCAAGAGCCGGAAGGAGAAAGGCCCCCCGAAGCTCCCCGGGGCCGCCTCCCCAGGCGCGAAAAAGGAGGGACGCTTTTCCGGACGCGGGCGGCGTTTGGCGGGGGACGCCCCCCCCCGCGTTCCGCCCTTCTCCCGGGCTTTCCGGCTCTCCGCTTTCTTTTCGGCCCGAAGCCTTCCCGTGGAAAAGGGGGAAACGGCCGGCGGAAAAAAAGACGCTGTTTAATGTAAAAGCTGGTTCGATAAGGAGGCGCCTTGACGGGCGCGGAAGGCGGGGTTTTTTGGGTCGCGGCCGGCCTGGGCCGACAGGGTCGATGAGGGGGGCTGAAACCTGGAAAGAAAAAAGCTTCGCTAACAAGCATCCGCGAGCGGATAGTCGGAAACGATCCGCTCCCGGCCGGGGGAAAAAGAAAGGCGAAGGCGGTTCAACCGGAGGCCTTTTTAGCAGAAAAGGAGCTCCGCCGCAAGAATAAAATTGGCCGGCGGCGCCGGAATCCGATGATAATTATCCTATTATAATCTTAATAGGTTTTTTTTGTCAACACTTTTAAAAAATAAAAAGCGCCCTGGGCTCCCTGGAGCTTCGTCACGGCTCGGGAAAGCCTTTTTCCCCGGTCGGAGACCCCCCCTCCCGGGGAGAGCGGGACGTTTTTTCGGCGCCCCGGCCTGCGGGCCTTCCGCCGCCCTTCCGGCGTCCTCCCGGCGCCTTCCAGGAGGCCTCCCGGCGCCGTTTCGGGGGAAAAATTTTTCCCCCGAAACTCGCGGCCTCCTTTCCGGGAAACCGAGAGTTTCCCTTACGGAAGGGAAGAAAGGAAAAACGGAGGGAAAAACGGAAAACGAAGGAAAAGCGAAAAAACCGAAGATAAGGAGGAACGAAAAAAAGGAAGACGAGGAAGGACGAAAAAACGGAAGAAAGGAAGGACGAAATGAAAAAAGGAAAAAGGAAAAAGGAAAATCGTTAAAAAGTAAGACCGAAAAAACTCTAGTTGCTTTTCAGGTGGGAGGGGTCCCCTTTGAAATCCCCGTTCAAGGAGTCCGCATCCGTTCCGCCGGCGGCCCCGTCGCCGCCGTCGCCCGGCCCTTTTCCGTCCGTCGGGCCGGATTTCTTCTGGGACGACTTCTGAAAGCGTTCCTTCCGGCTCCTCTCCCGGCTCCTCTCCGCCTCGCCGGTGAGCTCCATGAGGGAGTCTTTGAGCCTTTTCAGCTGGGTTTCGGGGGAGGGCCGGGGACGGAAGAGATCGAGGAAAAAAGAGCTTCCGGAGGGCTCCATGTTGTACCGCGCCAAAACGTCCACCGATTCGAAAAGCCCGGGGACGTCCCGGGTCACGGTCACGGCCGCGGCCGAGAGCTTCAAGTTGAGGGCGCGGCGCAAAAGCAGCCCGGAAAACTCGGAAAACCAGGCCGAGGCCCAGGAACCCATCCAGATGAGCGCCACCAGGTTCACCCGGGGTTCGGAGGGGTAGCCCGCGGCCAGTCCCAGGGAGTTTAAGAGGATGAGCACCACCGGGGCCCCCAGGGCCAAGGAGAGGAGGCGGTAGACCTTGAGGTTTCGGGGGACCTTCACCAGATAGGCCAAAGAGGCGATCACTATCTGAGTCCGCAGCGCCGGCGGCGGAAAGGCGCTTAGGGCCTTTTCGGGAATCAAAAGCCGCCCCCCGCTCACCCGCGGGGGTTGGAGGCCCTCCTGAAAGGAGAGATCTATCCAGACGGAATTCGGCCGCGGCCTCTTCCCGCCCTCTTCGGGGAGGAGCTTGAGGATCTGATCCACCCCCCGGGGCACCTCGTCGTCTTGAGCCGGGCGGAAGCGCTCCGGACGGAGCGTGAAAAGGAAAAGCGGGCGCAGGAAGAGAGCCAGGCAGACGAGGTAGACCAAAAGGAGGTATAAAAGGCCCCAAATCAGGACGTTTAGGGAGACCAGGGCGTAGAAGAGCGCCAGGCTTAAAAGGGCGAGGGCCGGAAGCGCCAGGAGGCTCCAAAGAAATCGGGGCTTGAGGCGCCGCCAAAAGGGCCTGGGGTCGAGGCCGAAGGCGTTTCGCAGCTGGGAGCGGGCCATGACGAAGGGGAGCCTGGCGAGGAGGACCACCGCCGCCGAGGCCAAAACGACCAGGATCTCGGAGGGCGTCTTCCCCAAAGAGGCGTTCAGGGCGGCGAAGAGCCGCGGAGCCAGGAAGGCGAAGACCAAAAGCATGGCCGTGAATTCCGTCATGCGCGAAACGGCCGCCAGACAGAAGTCCGTCAGGCTGAAAAGATGGGGCCTTTCCCCCGCGGCGGCCCCCAGGTAGAGTTTTCTAAACATTCGCCTCCCGTCCCGGCGCGTTTAAAGGGCGCCTTCCCGCACCGGGGCCTTTTTTGGCCCCGGGGCTCTTCCCGTCTAGCGGTCTTCGTCCCCAACCCGCCCCGAAGGCCTTTTCCGAAAGCTTAGCCCAGGACGGCGCCAGGGGATCTCCCGGGGCCTCAGGCCTCCCGGTTCTCCTTGGTCTTGATGCCGTAGAGGCGCAGCTTGGTGATGAGGGCCCGGCGGGAAAGCCCCAGGATCATCGCCGCCCGGGTGTGGTTGTCCCCGGCCCCGGCCAGGGCCCGGGCGATTATCTCCCTTTCGACGGCCTCGTTTACGGTTTTCAAGGCGCTCTTGAGATCGCTCCAGTCCGCCGGCAGCTTTAATAGCAGCTCGCCCGAGGCCTCCCCGCTTTCCCTGGCCCCGAAGGCCCCCGCCCCCCCGCCTCCCCCCTCGTCGCCGTAGAGGAGATCCTGCGGACCGATGAGCTCAGTATCGCTCATGATGGCCGCCTGTTCTATGACGTTGCGCAGGGCCCGGACGTTTCCGGAAAACCTTAAAAGGCTAAGTTCCTTCAGCGCGGCGGGGGAGAGGCGCTTTTTCCCCAGCTGGTGCTTGGAGACGGCCTCCTCTAAAAAATGCCGGGCCAGGATGGGTATGTCCTCCCGGCGCTCCCGCAGGGGGGGCATCACCAGGCGGATGACGTTCAAGCGGTAGTAGAGGTCCTCCCGAAAACGCCCCTCCTGCACCTCCACGGAGAGGTTCCGGTTGGTGGCGGCCACCACCCGCAGATCCACCTTCCGGGAGACGTTCTCCCCCACCCGGCGCACCTCCTCTTCCTGGAGGACCCTTAAGAACTTCACCTGCATCTCCAAAGGGAGTTCGGAGATCTCGTCTAAAAAGAGGGTGCCGCCGTCCGCCTCGGAGATGAGGCCGGCCTTGGCCTTCTCGGCGCCGGTGAAGGCCCCCTTGACGTGCCCGAAAAACTCGCTCTCCACCAGATTGGCGGGGATGGCCCCGCAGTTCACCGCCACGAAGGCGTGGCCCCGCCTGGGGCCGTTTTGGTGGATGGAGCGGGCGGCGAGCTCCTTTCCCGTGCCGGACTCCCCGGTTATGAGGATGGTGGCCTTGGTGTCCGCGACCCGCCTGATGGTGTCGAAGACCCGGCTCATGGCCGGAGAGTCGCCTAAAAAAACGGAGGAGTCCAGGCGCTCCTCCATGCGCTTCTTCAGCAGGCGGTTCTCGTCTAAGAGGCGCTTCCTCTCCAGGGCCTTCTCCAAAACCAGGACTATCTCCTCTTCGTTAAAGGGCTTGGAGATGTAGTCGTAGGCCCCGGCCTTCATGGCGAGGATGGCGGTCTCCATGGAGGCGAAGGCGGTGACCACGATGACCACCAGGTCGCGGTCCATTTCTTTGAGGCGCCCCAAAAGCTCGATGCCGTCCAGGCCCGGCATCTTCAAATCGGTGAAGACCGCGTCGAAGCTCTGCCTCTCCACCAAAGCCAAGGCCTCCTCGCCCGAGGCCGCGAGGGAGCAGGAGTAGTTCTTCTTCCCGAGCATTATGGACATGATCCGGCGGATGTGATCCTCGTCGTCCACGATGAGTATGTTCGCTAGACTCTTCACTAAAGCTTGGCCTCCGGCAGGCTGATGGTAAAGGAGGACCCCCCGCCCTCCCGGGAGGAGAGCTCCAGGCGGCCCCGGTAGCTGTCCACGATGCGCTGGCAGATGGCGAGGCCCAAACCCGTGCCCTGGCCCGGGCCCTTGGTGGTGAAGAAGGGGTCGAAGACCCGCCGGCGCACCTCGGCGGACATGCCGGGGCCGTTGTCGGAGAGGGTCATGACGGTGAAACCCGGCGCCTTGGACAAAGCCACCTTGAAGACCGGCGGGGGCTCGTTTTGCTCGCTCATCGCCTGGGCGGCGTTCATGGCGATGATGATCAAGGCCTGGGCCAGGTGGTCCCTATCCATGGCCACCAGATGCGGGGCGTGGGCCGGATCCAGGTCGTATTTCACCTTCACCCGGGAAAAAACCCGCTGGGCCTCCAGCATGGTCATGATCTTGGGGGCGTGCTCGGCTAGATCCAGAATCTCGGAGAGGCCCCGGCTGGGCCGCGAGTAGTCCAAAAGCTCCTTTAAAATCTTCTGGATCCTGGCCGTCTGGGTGAGGATGGCCTGGAGGTACTCCTTACGCTCGGATTCATCCTCCACTCCGGAGTCGAGTATCTGCGCGTAGCCCGAGATGGTGGAGAGGGGGTTCCCCACCTCGTGGGCCACTCCGGCGGCCAAAACGCCGATGGAGGCGAGCTTTTCGGAGTGGAGGAGCTGCCGCTCCAGCTGCCGGCGCTCGGTTAAATCGGACACCATGAGCATCCAGCTGGGCTCCCCCTCGCCGGGCTCGTCCGTGGCGGAGGACGAGGATATCAAAACCACCCGCCTCTCGCCGGAGGCGTTTAAAAGCACCGCCTCGAAGGAGCGGTCGGCCGGGGGCGGCGCCCCCGGCGACCAGTCCTCCAAGGCGAGGCCGTCCTCCAAAAGCCCCCGAAACTCGCGCCCCAAAAGCTCCTCTTTGGTCCAGCCCCACTGGCCGGCCTTGCGGTTGGAGTAGGTCACGAGGCCCCTTCGATCGATTGTGAAGATGGCGTCGTTCGCGGTCTCCAAAAGGCGCTCCAGATAGCCGGAGCTCTCCCGGGCCCTTCTTTCGGATTCCACCAGCTTGGCGTTGGCGCTGGAGAGGTCGTCGAAGAGCTTCACGTTGCTTAAAGCCGCCGAGGCCTGATCCGCCATGATGGAGAGCATGTGCTCGTTTTCGGGGGAGAAGGGCTGGGAGGCGGGCCGGGAGAGGATCAAAAGCCCCAAAAAGCGGCGCCGCACCATGAAGGGGGCGAGGATGAGGGCCCGGGGGCCCTCCCCCTCCGCGGCCAAAGGGTCCAGGGAGCCCGGGGCCTCGGGGAGGTTCAAAAGCCCCTGGGGCCGCCCCGTCGGAAGATCCAAGGCGGAAAGGGAGAAGGGCCCGGCCTCCCCGTCCCCGTAGTAGACGAACTCCTCTTTATCCGTAAAGTAGGCCGCCCGTAAAAGGAGTGAGTCGTCGGCGTCCGAGGAGCGGTCCTTTAAAAGCAGGCACAGACGGTCCACCAGCACCTCGTGGGCCACGGCCGTCAT
Organism: Deltaproteobacteria bacterium; assembly: GCA_031276865.1. Taxonomy (GTDB): domain Bacteria; phylum Desulfobacterota; class Desulfarculia; order Adiutricales; family Adiutricaceae; genus JAISMF01. The sequence continues at coordinate 34,281 of JAISMF010000039.1, forward strand.
GAGGGCCGCGGCCAGGGACTCCACGGAAAGGGTGGTCCTTAAAGCGTCCCCCACCCGGCGCACGAGCGAGAGCTCTTCCAGCTTCTGGTCGTAGCGCTCGTAGATCTCCGTTAAAGTGCTTTTGTAGATCTCAAGCTTGGCCTCCAGCTCGTCGAATCTCTTCTCTTCCATAGGCTTCGGGGAAAAAGGGGAAAAAGGCGGCGCCCGCTCGGAACCGGAAAGGTCCTTAAAGGTCCTTCCGCGGGAAAGCGGCCAAAGGGGCTTACGCGGGAAACATTTTGGACAAAATCACGGTCTCGTCCCTTTCGGGCCCCACCGAGACCAAGGCGAGGGGCGCTCCGGCCTCCTCTTCCATGGCGTTTAGGTATTCTCGGGCGTTGCGGGGGAGATCGGAGAGGCGCCTGGCCTTTCCTATGTCCTCGGAAAAGCCGGGAAAGACGCGGTACTCCGGAACGGCCCCCTCCAGGTCCCGGGTCTCCTGGGGGAGGTATTCCAGGCGTCCGGCAGGGGTTTTATAGGCCACCGCTATTTTAAGTTCCTTCAGGCCCCTTAAAACGTCCAGCTTGGTCACCGCCAACCCGTCCACCCCGGAAAGGGCGCGGGCCGTGCGCACCACCACCATGTCCAGCCAGCCGCAGCGCCTGGGGCGGCCGGTGGTGGTTCCGTACTCGCCGCCCTTCTCCCGCAGGGCGTCTCCGGCCTCGTCCTTGAGTTCCGTGGGGAAGGGCCCCTCCCCCACCCGGGTGGTGTAGGCCTTCACCAGCCCCAGCACCCGGTCGAGCTCCTTAAAGGGCACCCCGGAGCCGGTGGCCGCTCCGCCGGAGGTGGTGGAGGAGCTGGTGACGTAGGGGTAGGTGCCGTGATCCAGATCCAGCTGCGACCCCTGGGCGCCCTCGAAGAGGATCCTTTTTCCCGCCTCTCTGGCCTTCAAGAGGAGGAGGAAGGTGTCGGTCACGTACGGGGCGAGCTCGCTCGCCCAGATCCGGGCCTTCGCCATCAAATCCTCCGCTTTGACGGGCGCCTTGCGGTAGAGGCCGGTTAAAAGGCAGTTCTTCTCCAAGAGGGCGCTCTCGAGCTTCCCGCGGAAGACCTCCAAATCCAAAAGATCGTTTAAGCGCAGTCCCTGGCGGGAGGCCTTGTCCTCGTAGGCCGGGCCTATGCCCCGGCCGGTGGTTCCGATCCTCACCCGGCCGTCTCCGCCGGAGACGGCCGGGGGGTTCTCCCGGGCCTCGTCTAGGAGGTTGTGGTAGGGAAGGATGAGGTGGGCCTTCCCGCTTAAGGCGAGGTTTTCCGGACCCACCTCCACCCCTCTTTTTTTTAGCTCCCGAATCTCCGTGAGCAACACCTCGGGATCCACCACCACCCCCGGGGCCACGACCGAGCGCTTCCCCTTATGGAGGATGCCCGAGGGCACCAGATGCAGGGCGTAGGTCTCTCCTCCCACCACCAGGGTGTGCCCGGCGTTGTTCCCGCCCTGGAAACGCACCACCAGATCCGCCTCGCCCGTGAGGAGATCCACCACCTTGCCTTTGCCCTCGTCGCCCCACTGGGTGCCGATCACAACCACGCCGGACATTTCTCTCCCTCTAGAAAGCGCCGGGACGAAAACGGGGAAACCCCCCTTCCGCCCGGGGAAAATGCCGCCCGCGAAACCCTCCGGAGGCCCTCCGCCCCCGAAAATCCCCTATCCAGGGCCCGGGAAACGGCGGATCCCCAGGTGATTGAGGAAAATCCGCGGGTCCGGAAAACAGGAAATCAGGAGATCGGGTGAGCGGGCGCGAAAAGTCCGGCCGCGAATATTTAATAGAGACAACATACAAAATATAGGATAAATATTAATACTATACCGTATATAATGTATATTATTTCAAAATCTTAAACCAACGGGGGACTTTTCGCGGTCCCGTCGATCTGGAGAATTTCAGAACGGATTAAGCCGCGTTTTCACCCGGAGAGGTAAAAAAGCGGGGAAAAAACGGAAAAAAATCCGGTACCGCCGGATCCTGGAGCGGGCGGAAAATTCACAAAAATCATCCCCCCAGACGAAGCTTTCACGCTCTGCCTTGTAAGCATAGCACGAATCGCCCCCGTTTCACAGAGGGCCTTTCCGCCGGCTTCCTCCGGAAAGGGCCGGTAAAACGTGAAAAGGAGGAGCGGGAGGGCGGAGGGGGGAAAGCGGCGGGAAGCCCGATACGCGGAAAGGAGGCCCTAGGGCGGGAGGGAAGATCGTGGGAGGAAAAGAGGCCCCAGGGCGGAAAGGAGGGAGGCTAAAGAGCGGAATGGGGGAAACGGACGGGAGGGCGAAAAGGCGGAGCGGGAAAACCAGCCGAAGACGGGCTTTAAGGGGGCGCCCCCCCCTTAGGGGGGGGCGCCCCGCCTTAGACTCCTTCCCGGGCCCCCGCCCCCGTCTCCCGCAGATGGACGGAAACGAGCCGGAGGGCCTCCTCTCGAGTGCTCACCACCTCTTGGTCGTGGGCCTCCCTCACCAGGTTCTTGAGCCTCCCCAGCTCGGGACCCTCCTCCAAACCGAAGAGCCTCTTCATTTCGCCGCCGCTGATGAGATCCTCCGGTCTCTTCAGGGAGCCCCCCACCGGCTCCAGAAAATCCTCGAGGGTGTGGGGATAGCTCTCCGGCCAGTAGAGCCTTCCGTTCCAATCCGCGGCCTTGAGGGCCCAAAGCTCGGCCAGGGTGGCCTCCGGGGCGAGGTCGCGGGCGAGGCGCCTTAAATCTCCGGTGCCAAGCCGCGAAAAGGCCCCCTCCATGTGCCATCTCACGAGTTTTAACACCGGCCGGGACACCCTTCCGGGGCACATGACGGATTTGAGAAAAGAACGGGCCAGGGGCACGCCCGCCGGGGCGTGCCCCGGATAGTGGATCCTCCCGCTTTCGGGATCCCTCACCCGGGTGGCGGCGTTTTTCCCGATGTCGTGGGTGAGGGCGGCGAGGACCAGAATCCCCCGGTCGAAAGAGTGTCCGGAGCGCTCGGGAAGGCGGAGCCTGGAGATTTCCCGCACGACTAAGAGGGTGTGGTTCCAGACGCTCCCCTCGGGGTGGAAGTGCCAGCCCTGCTGGTGCTCCTTTAAAGACATAAGCTCGGGGAAGAGGCTTAAAAGGCCCGACTCGTCTAAAAAGCCCAACCCCAAATGCGGATCCCCGGAAGCCGCCCAGGATCTCCACTCCGGCCAGAAACGGTCTTTGGAAACGAGTTTCAGGAGGTCCCGGTGTTTTCGGGAAAGGCGGAGCAGATCCGGATGGGCGGTGAGCGAGCGGCGGGAGATGAGGGAGAAGGCCCTTAAAAGCCTCAAGGGATCCCTTTCGAACAGATCCTCCGACGCCGGGACGAGCCTCCTGTTCAAAACGTCCTCTAGACCCCCCAGGGGATCCAGAATCTCCCCGCTTAAGGGATCCATGTAAAGGGCGTTCAAGGTGAAATCCCGGCGCCGGGCGTCTTCTTTGAGCCGCTCCGGACTAAAAGGCCGGGGCTCTCCGGCGGGAAGGGTCACGTCCAAGATCCTCCCCCGGGACCTAAAGTGAATGAGGGGCTCAAAGCGGGGTTCGTCCAAAAACACGCCGCGCTTCAAGACCATGGGCCTTCCCATGCGGCCGAGGAGCTCCAAAACCCTCTCAAAAGAGAGGCCGAAGACCACGAGATCCAGATCCGCCGCCGCCCGGGGGTTGTCCTTTTCCAAGAAACGATCCCGCACGGCCCCGCCCACCACGAGCATACGGCCCCCGGCCTCCAAGATCCTTCGCGCCGTTTTGGCGAATAAAGAAAGAAAACCCATCCCGCACCCCGCGCCTGTTAAGAACAGACCTCCCTCAAACGGAAAAATTTCCGCAACTTTATATTGACCACAAATCGGGAAAAATTTCAAGAGGAAAAAACACTTACGATCCGCTCCGCCCCCTCCGGCGACAAAGGCCGAACCGCCCCGTTGTCCCGTCGCGGTTAAAAAGCGGCTGACAAGCTTTTTTCGGTAAAACGTTAAAAAATTATTTCGGCGGAGAATTATCCTAAAATCCCCGCTCCGCTTCCGTTTTTTCGGCTTCGGACGTTGTTTTAAAATCATCGAACAAGACTTGTTAAAAATAATCGCGAATACAAAATCTTCGATAAATTTTTTGACGAAATTGTAAACGATTCTTAATTAAATTTTAAAATATTCGTCGGGTGATAGCTTTGATATATCCAAAGAGACGAATATTATTACCCCAGCGGTTAAAAGTTAGAAAAATAACATTAATCGGTTCTCCTCTAGCAAGGTTTTTTTCAATATTTAACCGCCGGGGTGATACTCACGGTCGTCAAAGTTTAAAAGAACTCTACCTGGCGTTCCAGTAAATACTGAATCCATGACTTTGATGACTCCATGTTCTTTGAGGCTATCCTTTCGAGAATCGACTCGCGTAGCGCGATTTTTTAACGATAGCTTCGGCGGCTTGATCCATGATATTCGCTGACACGGTCTTGGCATAGTCGTTTTAATATCTTAACTACAATTTCATATGCTAAAGCGTTCGCGAGCCATGGTTGACCTTGGAACCAGCACCAAGGACGATCCACAGCCTCCGACTCGAAAACTTGTCCACTAGCGATAGCGTGTTGCTGATAAAGGATTCTTATTTCTTCTCTAGTGAAATTGGCGAGATTTAACTCTTCCTTCTTGACGTTGAAAGGTCTAGCAAGCCCAGCGGTATGTTCTCCATATCATGCTTGAACCAAGTAATCCCTAATGTCTCTTATGCCAACTTAAGCTATGGAACGTGGAAATTTTAAATCATCTAAATCGTAGCGATTGTTGTAACCTAGGCGAATTTGACTCAGAAAATGTATTAGCGGTTCGCCTGAAATGCGATCAGCTTCATCAAAAAAAATAACTAAGTCTTTATCAAGACTTACGCTTAAATCATTCTATAAATAGAGAATTTGGGTGTCGAATGAAGAGTCGGAGCTTATTTTGCATTCCTTGGCGAATCTTTTAAAAACGTTTACGCCTCATAGTTTTATGGCTGCTATGATTTGAGAGCGCGCTGTAGACATAGCCCTGTCAATACCGGTTAAGCCCTGGATAACCTCCAATGAACAGTAAGGAGCGTACATTTGACCTTCCGAGTTGATTTTTTTGATCAAAGCTTTTAAAAAAGTCGTCTTCCCGCTTTGTCTTGGCGCATGGATGATAAAAAAATTATCTCCCTTAACCATTTAATCAACATCTTGTACGCGCGCCAATGCTGGCAGCATGTAATGCTTTGATAGAACGCGTGATCCAATCGTATTAAAGCGCTTTATAGTTGGATTAGTCATAGGTTTTACCCCGGCTGATGAAAATTTAAAGAATTAAATATAGCGATTCGCCTCTACGCATGTCTTTTTCCAGCATTTAACCTCAGGGATGACGGCTTCACTGAAATCTTTAAAATCTCTAATGAAGGCTGTTAACTTTTCCAAAAGCGTCCGTCATGACGCGTCGGCTTATCCGGAAAAGAAACAAGGGGAAAAAACTTCGAAAGACTTTCCACTCAGCCCACGAAAAGTTCTTTCACGAAGAAAAGAGCCCCCACCACCCAGACGGTGGCGGTGACGCTCCCTATCCTTCCCGAGGCCGTCTTCATGAGGATATAGAGGATCCAGCCGACGGCCAGGCTGTCGGATAGACGCCAGGTGAGGCAGGTGATGATGATCACGACGAAGGCGGGGAAGCTTTCGCTTTTGTCCTGGAAGTTCAGGTTCTTTAAAGAGGATACCATCAAGAGCCCCACCAGCACCAGAGCGGGGGCGACGGCCGCCGCCGGGACCATGAGAAAGAGTTTGGAGAAGAAGAGGCACAAAACGAAGAGCGCCGCCACGGTGAAGGCGGCGAGTCCGGTCCTTCCGCCCATGGCCACCCCCGCGCCGGATTCGGCGTAGGTGGTGTTGGGGGAGAGTCCCAGGAGGCTTCCCGCCACCACCCCCATGGAGTCCGCCAGAAAGGCCTTGGAAATCCGGGGAAGAAAGAGCTTGGCGTCGGAGCCCATCACGGAAAAAAGGCCGATGAAACAGGCCAGGCTGTCGAAGACGCACATGAAGAAAAACGTGAAAATCACGGCCCAGAACAAGCCGTCGTTCAGCCGGGAGAAATCCATCTTGAAAAGCAGCTCGGTTACCGGAGGCGGCGGACTCACGATCGTTTTCCAAGATATTCCGGAAACATCGGTAATCCCCAGGGGGATTCCTATAAGGGTCGCGACGATTATCCCTATAAGGATCGAATAGCGGTAGTTTCGGGCGAGGCACAGGGCGGTCACCGCCAGGCCTATCACGGTTAAGAGGGCCGGGCCCTTGGCAAGCGTTCCTATGTTGGGGTCGTGATTCTTGCTGAAGACCACGAGCGAGCCGTTCTTGAGGCCTATGTAGGCTATCATGAGACCGATTCCCGCCGCCACGGCCAGCCGCAGGCACTCCGGAACCTCGTTTAAGATCTTCCGCCGGAGAGGCGAGAGGGAGACGACTATGAAGGCGCATCCGGCGATGAAGACCGCGGCCGCGGCCTGCTGCCAGGAAAAGCCCATGGCGTTTACCACCGAGCCGGCGAAGAAGGCGTTTAGGCCCATGCCCGGCGCCACCACGAAGGGAAGCCTGGCGACAAAGCACATGATCAAGGTGGCGAAGATGGTGCCCAGGGCCGTGGCCGTGAACAGGGCCGCCTGGGGCATGCCGCACTGGGAGAGGACCAGGGGGTTCACGGTCAAAACGTAGGCAAGCGAGAGGAAGGTGGCCAGTCCCGCCGATATTTCCGTCACGAAAGAAGTTCGGCCGCGTTTGAGATCGAACAAGGAAACCTCCAATTCGAGGCGTGAAAACCTCGTGGAACCCGGATTATTTTCCCTTCGCGATTCATTTAGACCGACAAGATCTTAACTTAAAGCGCTTCCTTGTCAAGAAAAAGGCCGGATTCCGCCGGAAGGGGACCCGGCTTTCCGGCGTTTTTTTTAGTAGGTCAAAAATTAAAAATACTCTCCCGGCCTTTGAAAAAAAACGCCCCGGAGGCGAAGGGCCAGGGGAGTCCCGCCTGGAAAAGGAAACGAAAAAGAAGAAAGGGACCCGGAGGCCGAAGCTCCGGGTCCCTTGTAAAATCTCAAACCGCGTCCGGAGCTTTCCCTCAGGCCGTCATGATCTCCTTAAATAGGAAGAGGGCTCCCACTATCCACACCGTGGGGGTTATGAGGCGAGCTTTTCCGTCTATCACCTTCATGAGGATGTACAGGAGCCAGCCGGCGGCCAGGCTGTCGGAGAGGCGCCAGGTGAGGCAGGTGACGATTATCACCACGAAGGCGGGAAAACTCTCGGTCTTGTCGGCGAAATTTAGGCTCTTCACGCTCTCCAGCATGAGAAGCCCCACGAGGACCAGGGCCGGAGCCACCGCCGGGGCGGGCACCAGGAGGAAGAGCTTGGAGACGAAGAGGCAGGAGAAGAGGAGCGCCGCGACGGTGAGGGAGGTTAGCCCCGTCCTTCCCCCGGCGGCCACCCCCGCGCCGCTTTCGGCGTAGGCGGTGTTGGGGGAGAGGCCCACCGCGGCTCCGGCCACGACGCCCAGGGAGTCGGCGATGAAGGCTCTAGAGATCCGCGGGCGATAGCGCTCAGCTTCCGATCCCATGACCGCGAAAAGCCCGATGAACCCGGCCAGGCTGTCGAAGACGCACATGAAAAGAAAGGTGAAGACGACGGCCAAAAAGTCGATGTTTCCCAAGACGGAGAAGTCGAACTTGAAAGCCAGAGGCGAAACGGAAGGCGGAAGCGACACGATGGAGGAGAGCGTCAAGCCCGAGACGTCGGTCACGCCCAGGGGGATTCCCACGATGGTCGTGAGGACGATTCCTATAAGGATGGCGTGACGCATCTTCAAGGCGAGAAAGGCGGCGGTGACGAAGAGTCCGATCAAGGTGAGAAGCCCGGGTCCGGAGCCCACCGCTCCCATGAGGGCGTTCCCTTGGGCGTCCACCGTCACAAGCGCTCCGCCCTTGAGGCCGATGTAGGCGATCATGAGCCCAATGCCCGCGGCCACGGCCAGCTGCAGAGACTCGGGCACCTCGTTTAAAATCCTTTTCCGGAAGGGGGAGAGCGAAAGAAGGACGAAGGCTAATCCGGCCAGAAGGACGGCCGTCGCGGCCTGCCGCCAGGAAAAGCCCATGCCCAGGACCACGGAAAAGGAGAAGAAGGCGTTCAGGCCCATGCCGGGGGCCACCGCGAAGGGGAGTCCGGCCACGAGGCACATGATGAGGGTGGCGACCGCCGCCCCCAGGGCGGTGGCCGTGAAAAGGGCGTCCTTGGGCATACCGGCGGCCGAGAGGATGATGGGGTTGACGCTCAGGACGTAGACCAGGGAGAGGAAGGTGGTGAGTCCGGCGAAGATTTCAATCGAAGCGGTGGTGTTGTTTTCCTTGAGGTTGAACAAGGCTGGCTCCTTTAATAGATTGGTGTCAAGGGGCCTTGAAAAAAAAAGCCCCCTTTCCGGCCCGCGCCGGAAATAAGGGGTCTTTACCTTCAACCACCGAAAAATTTTCCCCGATCCGCCGAAGCGAAAACGGAGAGGAGCGACCGGTCTTCTGGCTCCCGGATCGTCCGTCCGCGCCGGCCTTCCCGGGAAAAACCCAGTGGCCTTGGCCGCGCGCCCCAGGGGTCCGCGGCTCCAATTGGCGCGGGCGTACCCGGTCACAGCGGCGGGTCCGCCAAGGAATCGCACCTTGTTCCGAAAAGATCGTCTCCGAGAACTTTTTTAAGACATTACGACCTCCCTTGTCAAGACGGTAGTTTTTCCTTTTTCCGCCAGCGGGCTCGGCTCCCTCCACCTCGGGTTTTCCTCCCTCCCGCCCTTGGTTTCGCGCCTTCCCGCCGTCCGGAGCCCCCTTTCCCTTGTTAAATAATGGAGCATAAAAAACAATATATATGGTTATTTATATTAAAATACACCACAATTTGTATTTTACGGGATAGTTCAACTTCGGGGAAAAAGAGGGCGTTTCCAAAAACCCCACGCCCTCCGACCGGAAAATGGCGTTCGGTTCCGGATTTCCGGCGGCCGAAGACACGCGGAAGGAGTCGAGGCCCGTGAATCCCGCTTAACCGACCGCGCGCTTGACGGCCCCGGGATGTTGAAAACGCCGTCATAAGTCCGGATGAGGGCCCGCGCGCCGCGCCATCGGCGCCCGTTCGGCGAGGGCGTCCGTGGGCCGGACGGCCCCCGGCTTTGCGCGATCGGTAAAATATTTAGATACTACATATTGTTATATTTCAGTATAACTAACTATATTTTTGTAAAACGCTCTAAACGAGCGGAATATCTATTCCTCCGCGGGAAAATTTCGACGAAAAGGACATCTTCGCCGCCGCCGCCACGGCCGGAGCCCGCTTCGGGGGTTGGGTCGGGGAAGCGCCTATCGACCGGGAAGGCGGGCGGAAAAAGACCGCCTGAGCCGGACTTGACACCTCCGACGCCGCGCGACGGAGCCCCCCCCGTTTTCCATTCGCTCCCGCTTGATATTCCCTTTCATCCGGTTATCGCCTCCGCGGGAGGCCAACCGGCGCCGACTCCGGCGCCGGATTTTTCATCCCGCTTCAATTTTTTTTAAACGGCTCCGGAACATGGACGAAATTAAGCCGTTTTAAGGCGACGCGCTCACGGCCAAAATCTTTTCCCGGAGCGGCTTGGAGCGGTTTTTGAAAAAGGAGATGGAAAAACTAAAAAAATAAAGAGAACCAATTCAAACAATACGGCGGGTATATGCAAAATATGCGCCTAAACCCCAGCTGTAAAATTATTTTTGAAGAGACTGAAATTATTTTTGTTTCGAAAAAAATGATTAAACGTGAAAAAAAGTAAACAGTTTAAAAATAAAACGCGACGGATGACCGAAAATTAAACTAATCTAAAAATATTAAAACCACGTCATTTCCGCCGGCGAGGAAAAACGCGAAAAAAGCTTGACATGCGTTTTTCGTTCGGCTACTCTCTTGTCATCTTAAACACTCAACCGTGACGGGAGCGTCCCGCTGATGTTTTTCTGAATCCTTCCGTTTTCCATACACCTTATTTCCGGCGCCGATTATTCCGACCGCTTCTTAGAACCCAGCCTAATAATAGCTAGATTAATAGTGGTCGGATCATACGTCCAGTTCTTGTTCGTTTCTAATATTTAACCGCCGTAATTATATCAAACAGGGCTATATTCAAAGGGTTATTGGCGAAAAACCGTGATCCTCCAACACGGTCGTCTAACCGTATCGTGTATGAGAAAAGCCGCTCAAAATGAAAAAGAACGAAGCCAGCGCGTCTGATAACTCCAAGACTTAAACTTACGTTGGAGCATTGGCGTCGATTGAGGAAAAAGACGCGACGGGGGACAAAATCTATGGTTACGCGATGATACTAAGAACCAAAGAATCTTCCCGAAATTGATATGTCCGTCTTTTGCGACTTCGACATAACGATATTGAGGCTTGAAAACGATAAGATCAATCCCGAGAAGAAAGGAAAGTTCGAAATGTAAATTCATAAGCGCGGAGATATAATAAGGCGACTCAGCCGGGATGAAGGCTTGGGGAGAGGCCGGAAGGAAGGGCGTCATGAAATCGTCATGAATATGTTCGCCATGGAACTGACGTCGGACACCATCGTCAAGTCCAGCGGATTGTCGGAGCTGGAGGTTTTCGCCCTCCGCGACAGTTTGCGAAGTTAATTTAGCCACATAGGCCCCGCCAGGTTCCTCTTCAGGTTCGAAAGTGGCGAGACATTCCCAGGCCGGCCCCCGGTGAACGGATGCAATTTTGGGGGGGATATTTTCGATGATTCCAAGTCCCCGAAATTACTGAAAACCTTTCACGCGCTCACTGGCGGAAGGGGTTGGGACTCCATGAACGGTTAATTTGAAAACATGTTTTTTTAGGTTTAGCTAAATTCAAGAGTCCTGGTGTCAATTCAGGCTCCAAAAATCCCTTCCAGCCCTCCTTTTGATGAAAAAATAAAGAGGGGCGGCTATAGCACCTGAATGCTTACACCTTTTTTTTCCTTTAGTTGATTCGGAGACAATGGCCAGCGGCCAGTCTCCGCCCATTTCAAGAATTAAGGCGAGGCTTCCAATCCGCCTTTGAACCAGAACGGAGCTGAAAAAAATTTCCATGACCGACGATCGAACCCGCGAAGAAGGACGAAACCAAACTGACGCCGACAACGCCGAAACGGCTGACAACGCGATCGGTGGAAGCGCGGGCGTCCAAAGCCCTCGCAAACAAAAGGCAGCTCATAACAGGCTGGCTAAAGATCATGTTTTAAAGCGCGTTTTAGCATACATCTTCCCTTATCTGTTTGGGTTAAAGGAGCTGTTCGCCAATTCGCGTAAATTACAGGTGCTGCTCGATGATGATTTCGCGGTCGCGCC
>JAISMF010000063.1 GCA_031276865.1 Deltaproteobacteria bacterium
CGTATTTCCACAGCGTCGTTCCGTCGTCTTCTTTGGGAACCTTAGCGAGATCTAAGATAATGACAAGGCCTTGGGAGGCGAAAGTCTTTGAGGATATGATCGATACATAGCCGCGGTCGATATCCATGCTGGTCACGGGAAAATTGATTATCCACAATGAAACGGCTATTTTTGTCAGTTCCGCCCCCGCGCGCGCTCCTTTTTCACTTAGCTGGGAGACTAGACTGGCGTGATTAAGATAGAATCTGCTTAAAATCGCCTGATTCTTTTCGCTTATCCGCGTTTCAACCAGGAAAAGACCGGTAAGGGTGGCGGCCAGGCGGTCGGCCGAGACGCCTCCGCTTTTGTCGGTGTAATCCGGGATAACGGGATTCTTGATGGCGAAGTCTTCTAAACCGATAAGCTTCTTTACTGTTTCCATCTGTCAGGGGATCAATTCGGGCCGCTTTGAAAGATAATCGAAAACAGCCTTTAAAAGATTTTTAAGGGGGCCAGGGTCTATATTGGCGAAAACGAAGCGGAACAATAGATCGCCTATGAGGCGATTAAACAGCGATTTGGTTGAAAAAGATAGGGACGTTAAAGGAAATCTTTTTTCCCGCGGTCGGCCGCTGCGGGCGGATTTGATTTTTCCGGGAAGGCCGCCGGCCGGGAAACCCCGCTTGGCGGAACCCACCCGGATATGTTGAAGCGATATTAATTATAACCTTCCGCCGCGAAAAGGCGAGCCCTCGTACCCTCGTGTCCTTAGTCCTTATTTTCGGAGGCTTCGGGGGGGCGGGAAGAGCGCGTTCCGCCCCGGAAAGGGACGGGTCTTAAGCCGCGCGGCCCCGGTTGGCGAGGCGGGGGCTGCCGGAGGGGATTTCGGGGCGCGAGGACGGCCGATTAAGCGGCGTTTAAGTTTGATACCTGCGCAAAAAGTCTGTCATTTAAAAGTGATAGAGATGCTATACAAAATATAGCATTAATCCAATGGTTATATGGTACATAAAGTAGTGGATTTCACATATTCGTATATTTCAGAGATTTTTGCTGTCGCGTCAAGTTCGATGGGTGAGGGAAGATCCTCCGATGTTATGGTAATTTGAAACAATTTACTTTATAGACGATATGTTATTATTATTTATCTCTCATATCGCATCTTTAACTTTCAACAGGGGAGATTCAGCGCGCCGCGTCTGCCGTTGAATGATTTCACCGCGCGGCGTGAACCGCTAGCGTCCTAAATAAAATTCCATTTTTATAGAGCAATATATGAATAGTTAGTTTCATAAATTTCGATAGGTAGCATGGAATGGATTATATTACCGCCTAACCCGCGGACAGGGTCTTTCTGGGCGGTTTGGGTGCGGGAACTCTGAAAGCTTGAATATATGCGGGTTTCAGCGAATTCTTTGAAGAGTGGAGCCAGTATTTGGGACGCTGGCGAGCGTCAATATACGGGCGCGGTACGGCCGGGGATCCGTCGGGGGCGCTTTTAAGGACCGGCGCCGCGGTGAAACGCCTTCGGGGTTTTTCGCCGGGCGGCTTTTAATTTCCGTACCCGACGGCGGGCGTTTTTCACCCTTTTCCCCGGCCGAGGATTTGCCGTAGGATCCCCCCGCCGCTTCATTCGGCTTTTCCCCTCGCCCCTTTCGGGAAAACAGCGAAGGCCGCGGGACGAACCGCGGCCTTCGTTGTCGGGGAGGCTGTGAAGAAAGGGACGCCTAGCTTCGGGTGATGCTCTGGTAGACGGGGTCTATGGTGAGGTTCCCGAAGTTGGGGGCGATTATGTAGTTCCAGTCCCCGTGGAACTCGGCCGGGTAGCAGACCACGTTCTTGAGCTCCTCGAAGGAGGGGGCGGGCGCCATCTCGTGGGCCCCGTGATCCAGCCTGAGGCCCAAAGCCATGGTGCGCACCTCGGCCCCGCGGCTTATGAGCCTGGCCGAGACCTCGTGGTCCCTTTGGGGTTCGTCGACGTAGGCCGTGGAGACGAAGGAGAAGAGCTTCTGGGCGTTGTTGTTCCAGCGGCTGGTGCCGGGGGGGTAGCGGCAAAACTCCACGGGGAGGCCGATGTCGTTCGCGAGCTTCTGCAGCGCGAGCTTCCACAGGGCGTTGCGCCGGAGGCCGCCGGAGTTGTCGGCGGTTAATAGAAGGGTGCTGGCCTCGGGGAAGAGCTGCCTTCCCTCGATGGACCACCATCCGTAGATGGAGGAGCAGGCGAGGGCCACGGCCTCGATGGCGGAGCTTATGGTGTGGGATTTGCGGGCCAGCCTGGGGTCGTAGAGGCCCTTGGGGTGGGCCCCGGCGTTCAGGGGGTCGGGGAAGATCCCGGGGTAGGCGGAGCCCCGGGCGAGGCTGGGGGCCTCCTCGTCTTGGGACTGGTCCTTCCGGTGGGTCTCCACCGCGACGACCGGCTGGTTTTCAGCGAGGTAGAAGGAGGCCCGGCGGCTGATGTGCCGAAACTGGGCGTCGCGGTCGGGGTGGATGGCCCCCTCCTCGGTCTTCCTCGTGCCCATGAGGTTGTAGCCGTTTTTGCGGAGGATCTGGGCCACCTTCTCGTGGCTGATGCGGTGGTTGAGGGCGGTGAGCTCCTGGGAGAGGCACCTCGTGCTCTTGCAGGTCCACAGAAGCGGGGGCGAGATCTCGTTGCGGGTGTTCTCCTTCAAGAGCTCTTCGAGGGAGGTCCAGATGCCGGGATCGGCGCGCTCCACCCGGGGGCGGCCGGCGCCGGCCCGGCGGGTCTTGCCCGGCTCCAGGGGGGCCTCGTCTAGCTCCTTTATGCCCTTGGTGATGGTGACCCGGGAGAGTCCGCAGGCGCGGCTCACCATGGATATGCCGCGGCGGCCGATGCGCTTGGCCTCGCCCGCGGCCACCAGCCGGCGTTCCCGCTCGCCCAGGTGGGGCCAAACGTTCATAAACATTTTCGTCAAAGCAGATTCGATCTCGATCATAATTCAAACATTCCGCCGCGGCCGGAATCCGGCCCCCCCTTCGGGGGGGCCGGGGATCCGGCGCTGTGAAAAAGGCCGTACGGTAAATTCGCTTCTAAAAATATAACGGCACCGGGACGATTTGTAAAGATATAAGTTTTCTAGTCGACTTTTTCCTCCGGCCTTTGAAAAGCCCTCCGGAAAACGGCTACAGGGCCGCCAAGACGCCGTCCCCCCAGCTTTTGATGGAGTCGGCCGCGTCGTCGGGGTCGCCGTTGATTTTGAGCTTCCCCCCCACCACGGCGGACCCCAGCTCGCCCAGCTTGGCGGCGATGGCGTCCACGGCGCCGCAGAAATACTTGTAGTCCTCGTCGCCGCAGCCGAAGACGGCCGTCTTCACGCCTTTCGCCTGGATCTTGTCGAAGGACTCGAAGAGGGGGACGAAGTCCTCCTGGAGCTCGATCTCGTCGTCGCCCCAGGTGGAGCAGCCGAAAAGGACTAAATCCTTTCCCGCGCACAGGCCCTGGGGGGAGGCGTCGGCAGCCTTGAGCTTCTGGACGCTGTGTCCGGCCGCGGAAAGCTGTTTTTCCAGGCGGCCGGCCACGGATTCGGTGTTGCCGGTGGTGGATCCGTACACGATGAGTATGTTGGCCATAATTATTTTCACTCCTAAAAGACCTTCGCCCGCGGGCCTTTAAAAAAGGCCCTTCCCCCGCTTTTCGACTCCGGAGGACGCGCGTTGTTTTCAGAGAGTTTAAACTAACTGATTCTCATTTGCAATAGTAAAAGAAAAAATTTTTCGCCGCCGCCGTTTTTGGGAAATACGCGGCGTTTTCAATGGATTATTTTAAAAGAAGGCTTTTGGGAGAAAAAAAGAGGGAAGATTCCGATGGAAATTTCGGTAAAAAATATCCCGCCGGATGATTTCAGCGCCCGGGGCCCGGAGGGGCTTTCGGGCGGGGCTTTCCGCCCGCCCCTTTCCCGGCGCCTTCCGGCCCCCCTCGAGGGGGCTTTCCCCCGACCCTCCGCGAGGCGCCCCCGGGGTTCCGCGGGAAAAAGGGGGAGGCCAACGGGCGCCCGAAAAAAAAACGGGAGGGGCGGGCCTCCCGAAAGGAAAAGGGGGCCCGAAGCCCCCCCGGAAAAAAAAGGGGGTCTTTTAGGCCCCCCGGAAAAAAACCGGGGGGCCTAAAAGACCCCCCGGGCGCCGGCCCGCGTTTCCGCGGGCCGGTATGAGGCGACCGCTCCAGAGCGGGCTAGAGCAGATCGGCGTGGGCGTTGTGGATGGTCGTGTGCAGGAGCTTGTGGGAGAGGTGCCCGCAGGGCTCTTTGAGGAACTCCGTGTAGAGCTGCTGGACCTCCGGGTTCTCGTGGCTTTTGCGTAACGAGAGATGGCGGTCGTCGTCGTAGAGGCCGGCGATGCGCTTGGCCCGGTAGTTTATGTCCGTGGCGATGGGCTGTCCGCCGCCGGAGATGCAGCCGCCCGGGCACGCCATGACCTCGATGAAGTGCCAGCCGCGGGGGTTTCCCGCCTTGATGCTCTCCATGACCATCCTGGCGTTTCCGAGACCATGGGCGATGGCCACCTTGATCTTCGAGCCGTCCAGGTCGATCTCGGCCTCCCTCAAGCCCCCCATGCCGCGGATGGCGGTGAACTCGATGGCCGGAAGGGTCTTTTTAGTGACCACCTCGTAGGCCGTCCGCAAAGCCGCCTCCATGACCCCGCCGGTGTTGCCGAAGATGGTGCCGGCGCCCGTGCCGACGCCCATCACCGGGTCGTAGGGGAGCGGAGCCAGGTCGTTGAAGGAGACCCCGTAGGATTTCAAAAGCCTCCCCAGCTCGCGGGTGGTCAAGACGTAGTCCACGTCCTGGTAGCCGCTGGCGTTCATCTCGGGGCGGGTGCACTCGTACTTTTTCGCCGTGCAGGGCATGATGGAGACCGAGACGATTTTGGAGGGGTCGAGGTTCTCCTTCTGGGCGTAATAGGTTTTAACCAGGGCCCCGAAGATCTGCTGGGGACTCTTGCAGGTGGAGTGGTGGTGGATCAGATCCGGGTAAAACATCTCCATGAAGTTAATCCAGCCCGGCGAGCAGCTGGTGATCATGGGTATGTCCTTTCCGGCGTTCAAACGGTGGGTGAACTCGGTGGCCTCCTCCATGATGGTCACGTCCGCGGTGAAGTTGGTGTCCAGAACCCTGTCGAAGCCCAGGCGTTTGAGGCCGGCCACCATCTTGCCGGTGACGACGGAGCCGGGGGCGTCTCCGAACATCTCGCCCAAGGCCACCCTCACCGAGGGGGCCGTCTGGACGATGACTATCTTCTCGGGATCGTCTATGGCGGCTATCACGGCGGCGGTGTCGTCTTTAACCGTGATGGCCCCCACCGGGCAGATGGAGGAGCACTGGCCGCAGAGGGTGCAGTGCACCTCGCCCAAGCCCTTCCCGAAGGCCGGGGTGACGATGGAGGAGAAGCCGCGGTTCGCGAAGGTGTAGACCGCGCAGGTCTGCTTGTCCGCGCAGAAGCGCACGCAGCGGCCGCAGAGGATGCACTTGTTGGGATCCCGCACCAGAGACGGGCTGGTGTCGTCGATCTCCCAGGTGGGTTTGGATTTTTCGAAGCGGATTTCCTTGACGCCCAAATCGAGGGCGAGCTTTTGGAGCTCGCAGGTCTGGTTGCGGTCGCAGGTGAGGCAGTCGTGGGGATGGTTGGCCAAAAGGAGCTCCACCACCAGGCGCCTGGCCTCCCTCACCTTGGGGCTGTTGGTGAAGACCACCAGCCCGTCGGTCACCGGGTGCGAGCAGGCGGCGGTGAGGGCGCGGCCGCCCTGCACCTCCACCACGCAGACCCGGCAGCCGCTGTAGGGTTTCACGTCGAAGTGGTGGCAGAGGGTGGGGATGTGGATACCCAGTTTGCGGGCGGCTCCCCAGACGGTCACGCCGGCCGGGACGGTGACGGTCTGATTGTCTATGGTGATGCTAACGGTTTTTGTCATGGGGATAACCTACTTCCTGGTAACGGCTTTGTACTTTTTGCAGGCATCGATGCAGGAACCGCACTTGATGCACTTCTGAATGTCTATGATGTGGGGCTCTTTCTTGTTGCCGTCGATGGCGTTGGCCGGGCAGATCTTCTTGCAGGAGCCGCAACCCACGCACTTCTCCACGTCGATGAAATAGGTGAGCAGATCCACGCACTGGCGCGCGGGGCACTTCTTCTCGTAGATGTGCGCCTCGTATTCGTGCCGGAAATACCTGATGGTGGAGAGGATGGGGTTGGGGCAGGTCTGGCCGAGCCCGCACAAGGAGGAGAGCTTTATGTTCCTGGCCAGTTCTTCCAAGAGCTCGATGTCCCCGGGTTTGCCTTTTCCCTGGGTGATGTTGGTGAGGATGTTCAGCATCCGCGTGCTGCCCTCGCGGCAGGGCGTGCACTTGCCGCAGGACTCGTCGCGGGTGAAGGAGAGGAAGAAGCGGGCGAGATCCACCATGCAGGTGTCCTCGTCCACCACCACCAATCCGCCGGAACCCATCATGGCGCCGGCCTCGATTAGGGAGTCGTAGTCCACCGGGCGGTCGATCATGGAGTCGGGGAGGCAGCCTCCCGAGGGTCCTCCGATCTGGACGGCCTTGAACTTCTTGTCGTTCTGGATGCCGCCGCCGATGCCGAAGATGATCTCCCGCATGGTCATGCCCATGGGGACCTCGGCCAGGCCCGTGTTCCTCACCTTGCCGGTGAGGGCGAAGACCTTGGTGCCCTTGGATTTCTCGGTTCCGTAGGAGGCGTACCAGGCGCCGCCCTTTAAGATGATGCCGGGGATGTTGGCCCAGGTCTCGACGTTGTTGTTGTTCGTGGGCTTGCCCCAGAGTCCGGAGATGGCGGGGAAGGGCGGCCGCGCCGTGGGCATGCCGCGTTTACCCTCGATGGAGTGGATTAAGGCGGTTTCCTCCCCGCAGACGAAGGCTCCGGCGCCCTCCTTGATGTGCAGGTGGAAGCTCCAGCCGGATCCCAGGATGTTGTCGCCCAAGACGCCCAGCTCCTCGGCCTGGCTGATGGCCAGCTTGAGGCGCCTGATGGCCAGGGGGTACTCGGCCCGGCAGTAGATGTAGCCCTCGTTGGCCCCGATGATGAGGCCTCCGATGGTCATGCCCTCCACCAGGCGGTGGGGATCGCCCTCCATGAGCGAGCGGTCCATGAAGGCCCCGGGGTCGCCCTCGTCGGCGTTGCAGATGATGTACTTCTTATCCCCGGGGGCGTTGCGGCAGAGCTCCCACTTCCGGCCCGTGGGGAAACCGCCGCCGCCGCGGCCGCGGAGCCCCGAGAGCTTCACCTCCTCCAAGAGGGCCGTGGTGTCGTCCTTCATGGAGAGGGCCTTGGCCAGGGCCTTGTAGCCGTCGTTGGCTATGTACTCGGTCACCCTTTCCGGGTGGATGTGGCCGCAGTTGGTTAAAAGGATGCGGTTCTGCTTGGCGTAGAACTCTATCTCGCGGTATTTCACCACGGGCTTGAGGGTCTCGCGGTCGTGGTAGAGGAACTTCTCCACGGGCCTTCCGCCCTTGATGGTCTCCTCCACTATCTCGGGGATGTCCTCGGGTTTGAGGTGGACGTAGTAGACGTCGTCGGGATAGACGACGATGAGGGGGCCCATCTCGCAGAAGCCGTGACAGCCGATGACGACGATCTCGACCTTCTTGTCCAGGCCTTTTTCGGCCAGATCCTTCTCAAAGGCCGTTACTATGGCCTTGGCTCCCGAGGAGGTGCAGCCGGTGTCGCAACATACCATTATGTTGTGGGTGACGCCCTCGTAAGGCTGGGCGTTGGGGTCCTTGCGGAGGGCGAGTCCCGGGAAGATCTTGTTTTTCAAGGCTTCAAGATCGCCCGCGTTCTTGAGTCTGGTCAGGGGTATGGTACTTGTCATTTGCGTGTCCTTAGTTGCTGTAGGAGTCGAGGATCTTCGGGACGCGGTCGGGCCTCAGGCGCCCGTGGGCGTCCGTGTCGATCATCATGACCGGGGCCAGCGAGCAGCATCCGATGCAGGCCACCGTCTCCAGGGTGAACTTCAAGTCCTCCGTGGTGTCCCCGGGGGCGACGCCCAGAACGGTTTTCAGAGACTCGAGGATGCGGGCGGAATTGCGCACGTGACAGGCCGTGCCCTGGCAGGACCGGATGACGTGTTTGCCCCGGGGGACGAGCCTGAACTGGGCGTAGAAGGTCACCACGCCGTAGATCTGGCTGATGGGCACGTTCAGGCGTTTGGCTATGGCCTGCAGGGCCGCGATGGGCAGAAAGCCGTAGGCGTCCTGGGCTCCCTGAAGCACCGGGATAAGCGATCCGTTGGCCATGTCCTTGTATTTGTCAAATACAGGCTCCAGCTTGGCCAAGTCGACTGCATGGCCGGAAGTTGCGATACTTCCCATAAGAGGGTCTCCTTCGAGAGTGATTACGGTTAGGATTGGGGCGATCCGTCCGGTCTTGGAACCGGGGCGGCGCCCCTTGGAAAACGATTTTCCGGGTTCAACGGTCCCGGAGCCGGACGGCGGGGCGGCCGGGCGGAGCGCCCCGGGCGGGATGACGTTTGTTCGTGGGTTGAGGGTCCGTTCCGGCGCCGGAACCTTCCTCCGCCAAAGGAGCCCCGCCTCCGGCGGTAAAGCCCGGGCCGGAAACGGGGTTGAGGAAGTCCTGGAAAAAGGGTTAAGCGCGCCGGGGGGTCGGGCGCCGCGTCCGCGCGGGCGGGATCGGGGGGGGATCCGCCAGGCGCCGGACTGGCGGATCCGGAAAGGGGAGGGGGGGGTGGGCGGGAAAATTTGACGACATAGCGGGGGTATGGAGAAAAAAGACGATTCCGGGGAGGCGGCGAACCTGACTGTTTAGTTTATTATAACATTAAATTTTTTTTGTCAAATATTATGTTTACAGTCCGGAACTCGTTGGGGAAGCCGGAGCTTTCCGCAGCCGGGCGGCCCCGGATCTGGGTTTCGGCTTGAAAAAGCCCGCCGTTCCGCCGGCGGGGCCGAGCCGGCGCCGCCGGAAGGCGGGGCCGGAGTGGAAATTTTTTTCCTTGACGGGGTATTTTAGGGAAAACATCGGCGGATATCAAGAAATTTTCGGGCGCCTCCGGTAAAATTTTAGCTCCGGCCTTTATTCGGGGCAAGCGGCCGGGGAGGGAGGGCGGCGGAAAAATAGTAATATTATATTTTGACAAGTATTTGACGGGATAAAAAATCGCTTTTTTTCCGGCGCGCCGGAAAACCGCGGAAATTTATTTACAAGAAATGATTGAAAAATCGGCGAGAATCAGGGCCGGAACGGGGGAGTTTCGCGCGCCGGAAAAGAAAAGGAAAAGGATGAGGGGGGAGAGGAAAGCGGGGAGGCGGGAAAACGGGGAGGCGGGACGGGCGCGGAGGAGGGGGGGGCGAGTCTCGAAGGGATTTGGGAAAATCTAGGCGTTGGCCGCCGTTTCGCGCCTGAACGCCGTTATTTCAAAACCGCGGACGTCATTTTACGCCGAAACGGCGTCGTTTTCCCTGGGAAAGCGGCGCGGCGCGGCGGAAAGCCCCGGCGATTTTGGGAAAAGCGGCGCGGATTTTAAAAGGCGCCGGGGAGGGGCCGCCGTCGGAAAGACGGCGGCTTGATAGATTTTCCGGGCCGCGGGCCCAGGTCGCGGGAGGCTGGACCCCGTCTTTAAAGGCTTAAGCTTCGTTTTCCTCCGGACGGGCCTCGGGCGCCCGGCCGAAGAGGGCGGCGAGCCCCTCGGTTCCGGGGTCCCGGCCGAAGAGCTCCCTCCAAACTGCGCCCGACTCCATGCAGAGGTAGACGATGGTTTCCGGGCCGAGGCGCGGGGAAAGGGCGTCTAAGAGAAGGCGGTACATTTTCAGGCGCAAAGGCCTGGGGTAGCGCGCTTTTCCGTCCGCGGCCCGCACGAACTCCGGGGTGAAAAGATCGGGGCTGAGGGCCAGGCGCTCTTTTTTCAGGGCGGGAAGGTAGCGGAAGCAGCCCAAAGAGATCCAGGCGATGGAACCCGGGTCCACCCGGCGGAAAATGGAGTCCACCGTCAGGCGGTACTCCCGCTCCCAGCCGGGAAAACACACCACGGGGTCGAAGTGGAAACCCACCCTCCAGCCCCGGTCGCTAAGACGCCCGGCGGCCTCTATCCGCTCCTTTAAAGGGGAGGCTCCGGACTCGTGGATCAGGGATATCCGGGGGGCGTTCACGGAAAAGGAGAAGACCGATCGCCCCTTGTGCGGCAAATCAAGAAGATGCCCCACGTCCGCGTTCTTGCTCTTGAGCTCCAGAACCGCCCTCTTTTGGCGGGCGAATATTTCCACGAGCCTCTCCGCGAGCCCCGTCTCCCGATCGAAAAGAAGGGAGTCGGCGAACTCCCCGGTGGAGTACCTAAGGGATCCGGGGGTCTTTTTCTCCAGGTCCCCCAGCGCCGGACCCGGATTTTCCCCGAGAATCGGGCTTTCCCCGAGAATCGGGTTTTCCCCCGGCAACGGGTTTCCCCCCGGGCCCAATCTTTCCTCCAGCTCCCGTAAACCGTCTTCGACGTTTCCGAAGATTACCAGCGCTCCGGATCCCAAATAGGCCTCCAGGACGCAGTAGGAGCAGCCGAAGGGGCAGCCCTGGCCGAAGTGGAAGATGTTGAGCCCGCAGCAGGTGTGGCGGGGGGTGGCGGGGCAGGGGCGCAGAAAGGAGCCCCGGTGGCGGACGATTAAGAGGCTCCCTTTGGGGTGGAGGGGCCAGGCGGAGGGGGGGATGGAGTCGAAGAACTCGGCCGTCCTCCCTTTGAGGAGGGGATGGGAGGCGAATTCCCTTTCGGCTTTGATTTCCACCCTAATCCCACTCCGTTTCGAAAAGTTTTAAAAGAGTTCCGTCTTCCGCCAAGCCCTCCCGGACCCGCTCCAGAGTTTCCCCGAGCTCCCTGGGGGAGGAGAATCTGATTTTTAGCGAGGCTTCCGGATCCTCCAGGCTGTCGTCGAGGGAGAGCGCCGTCTTCGGAGGAAGGCGGAGCTCTCTTATTCGGGCTCTCCTCTTCTGAAGGGTTTCGGCGAGCTTTGGAAATCTCATTCGGAAAAGCCTCCAGTGGACCTCCCCTTCGCTTACAGGCGGTTCGTCCGGAGGAAACTCCCGGGTGAGGAGTTTTTCCAGATCGGCCGCGTCCCTCAGTCTCAGGTCTCCGAGATACTCGAGCCATTGCCTTCTTCTCTGGCTTCCGGCGCCGACCCTTAGAAACAGCTTTAAAACCTCCTCCTTTTCCGCCGCGAAGAAGGACTCCATGGCCATGAGGTTTCCCAGATCCAAACGGCCCCGGGCCAGGGCCTCCAGAAAAGGCGGGGGGAGAAGGGCGGCCCGGGCGGCCGCCTCGAAGCGCCTTTCCTGGCCCAGGGACATGAGGGAGAGCATCCTCTCGGTAAGCGGCCTGCCCCGGGTGTGTTTCAAGAGGGCCGCGGTCAGGGAGACCTCGGCCGGATTGAGGCCCCTTTCCAGGTTTTCCAGCGCGGCCAGTTCCAAGCCCGAGGGGTGGAGAAGGGCCTCGGGCTCTTCCGGGTGGCGAAAACACGGGCTTTCGTCCGGGGGAGGGGAAAGGAGGATCAAGGGCGCGCTCCGGAAGCCCAATTTTTTCAGGGCCCGGACGCGCCTGGCCCCGGAGAGGACCACCGGAAGGACCGGGGTGGGGGCCGCGACGATCGCTCTTAAGAGCCCCAGGGTCCCAAGCGAGCTTTCCAAAAGTTCGTCCTTTCGGGAATCCGGATACGAGAGCCTGAGAAAAAGGAGGTTCTCGATAGGCCAGAAAACCGGAGCGAGGGCGGCGGCAAAAGGTCTGTCTTTAAGATCCATTGGAGGTTTCTTGTTCGTGGCTTAAGGCCGGGAAGGATAAGAAACGGCGCCGGCCGGGGTTTCCAAGTTTTAAGTGGTTCCGTTTTTCGAGTTTCAGGTCTTCCGGCGGATTTCCGGAAAAGCCCGGCGCGCGTGAAAAAATCAGCGGCGCGCGTTGTAAAACTCGTCAAAATGAAAATGAAGCTGTTTCAATGGGACGTGGACGACGGGATGACGATATGATGAAAGGCGCTTGGCGTGTTATTTTATTCGCTATGTGGAAGCGTGACGCCAATGCGGAGTAATCGTTTTTCAAAATCCGTGTCACAACCTCGTTCGCCAGAGCGTTAACCAGCCATGGTTGTCCTTCCGACCAATACCACGCCCTCGCGAATGAAGATTCTTTAAAAATTCGCCCTGAGGCTTCACTGTGTCGCCGGTAAAGGATTTTTATTTCATTTGTTGAGAAATTTTTTAGGGAAAGTGACGCTTTTTTTATATTAAATTGGCTAGCGACTCCAAATGATTCTCCGTTAGGGCTAACTTTCGCCACATATTCTCTTATGTCCCTCATCCCGACTAAAGCCATTGAAGCTGGAAATTTCGACATTTCCAAAATCATGGCGATTATTATACCCAAGGCGTATTTGACGTAAAAACGTGATTAGCGAGGAGTCGATTAAACAATCGGCTTCATCGAAAAAGATTGTAAGTTCTTTATCAAGTTTAAAACAAATATCGTTTAAAAATCGTCTTACCCTAATTGACGCGTCAATCGCGTGTGACATATCGTTGGGGACCGCGAGGGAGGATAAAGATGGCAATCTCGAAGCGCGTGAAGAAATATTGATTTCAGAGACTATTCTTTTTATGGCCTCATTAAAATCCGTTATGTCTTCGCGCGTTTCTAGGGAACAATATAAAGAGCGCATCTCGCCTTTTGAATTAATATCGTCGGTCAACGATTTTAACAGAGTCGTCTTTCCGGATCGCCGCGGCGCGTGTATGACGAAATAAGATTTTTCTTTTATCATCTCGTCCACGTCCGGTAAACGCTCTAAAACAGGCAGCATATAGCGCGAAGAGGGTGCGCATGGACCAGTGGCGTTAAATATTTTGATAGGGGATTGATTCATGTTTCCTCCTAAGATGATTTATGTCGCCTTTCGAGATCTACAATGTCGACAAATAAAATCAACTAGAAAATAATGGTTAGTTAATATTCAATCTTTTCGTGCATTTTTTTTAATTAAGCGATCGCGAAAAGCGAGATTGTTTAGATTAGATGTCGAATAAAATACCCGTTCGCCTAAGCGCCCGCTGAATATCCGTTTTTAGAAAGGGGCGCGGCCGCGGGCGCCCCAAATAGAAACGTTTTTATTTTCGGGATTCTAGAGTTCCGCGATGGCGTCTATTTCCACCCGGGCGTTTTTGGGGAGGGCCGCCACCTGGACGGTCGCCCTGGCCGGATACGGCTCCTTGAAAAAGGAGGCGTAGATCTCGTTGGCCTTGGGGAAGTCGGCCATGTCCGTTAAAAAAATTCCCACTCTCACCACTTTGTCCATGGAGCTGCCCGCCTCCTCCAAGATGTTTTTGATGTTGGTCAAGGACTGCCTCACCTCGCCTTCTATGGTTTCGGGAAGCCGGTCCCCGCCCGGGGGGAAGGGAAGTTGGCCGGAGACGAAGACGAGCCCTCCGGAGACGATCGCCTGGGAATAGGCGCCGATGGCCGCCGGGGCCAGATCCGTTTTAACGCTTTTAGGCATGATTTATCACTCCTTTTTTGTTTTTGACGCGTGAAAAATAATAAAGTTTGAAGCCTCCGCCCTTTTTCAAGACCTTTTCCGCCGCCCGCGCTTTCCGCGGCGCGTCTTTTTTAGGCAAAGGCGCTCACCTTCCGAAGCGTCTGGTCCTGGCCGCGAAATCCTCCACGGCCTTGGAAAGCTCCCCGGGCGTGAAGTCCGGCCACAAGGTGTCGGTGAAATAGAGCTCCGCGTAGACCAGATGCCAGAGAAGGAAGTTGGAGACGCGTTTCTCGCCGCCGGTGCGGATGAGGAGATCCACGTCGGGAAGGGCGCCCGTCCAGAGAAGGGAGCGGAAAAGGTCCTCGTCCACCTCTTGCGGGCTCGTCTCCCCTTTTTTCGTTTTTTCGGAGAGGAGGCGGGCGGCCCGGACCATCTCCGCCCGGGAGCCGTAGGAGAGGGCCAGGGTGAGGGTGACGCCGCGGTTGTTCCGGGTGGCCCTCATGGCGTCCGCCAGGGCTTTTCGGGATTCGCGGGGGAGCTTTTCCAGATCGCCCACGGCGTTCAAGCGCACCCCCTCCCTTAGGAGCTCCTCGGTTTCCGAGTCCAGGTACTCGACTAACAGGGTGAAGAGCCTGTCCACCTCGGATTGGTCCCTATGCCAGTTTTCCGAGGAGAAGGTGTAGAGGGTGAGGAAGGCGATCCCCATGGAATGGGCGGCTTTCAGGATCTCCCTGACCGGTTCGGCGCCGGCCTTGTGCCCCTCCGAGCGGGGCAGGCCCCGGGCCTCGGCCCAGCGGCCGTTTCCGTCCATGATGATGGCCACGTGCCCGGGGATTCTCGACCCCTCGGGCCCGCGCTCTTCCGGTTGGCTTCCGGTCATTTTCCGAGGCCGCGTTCCAGGATGGCGGGCGCCCATTTGGCGAAGCGGTCCGGCTGGAAGATCTCTTCGATCTCGGTCGGGTTCAGGTGGGATCTTATCTCCTGGGACTCCAAAACGAGGGTCTTGAAGTCCAGACCCAGATCCTTGGCCATGAGGGCGGGATTCTGCACCAGGCGGTAGGCCTGGACGCGGCTTAGGCCTTTGGCGCAGAGGGCTAAAAGGAGCTCCTGGGAGTGGTAGAGGCCTCCCGTGAGGTTCAGGTTCCGCTCCACCATCTCGGGCTTGACGACCAGGTTCCGCACGAGCCCCGCCGCCCTGTGGAGGGCGTAGTCCGCGAGGATGGTCGCGTCCGGGGCTATCACCCTCTCCACCGAGCTGTGGCTTATGTCCCTTTCGTGCCAGAGCGCCACGTCGTCCAAGGCCGCCTCCCCGTAGGCCTTGAGCAGGCGGGCGAGCCCCGTGATGTTTTCGGCCCCCACGGGGTTCTTTTTATGGGGCATGGCCGAGGATCCCTTCTGCCCGGGGCCGAAGGCCTCCTCCGCCTCCCCCACCTCGGTGCGGGCGAGGTGCCGCGCCTCCACGGCCAGCCGCTCCAAAGACGCGCCCAGGAGGCTCAAGGCCAGGAAGAACTCGGCGTGCACGTCCCGGGGGACCACCTGGGTGCTCACCGGCGCGGGTTTGAGGCCCAGATACCCGAGCGCCCTCTCCTCCAATTCCGGCGAGATGGAGCGGGCGCTGTAGTTTCCCACCGGTCCGGAGATCTTTCCCAGGGAGAGGTTCTCTTTGAGGTTTTCCAGGCGCCTTTGGTGCCTTTTGAACTCGGAGGCGTGGGAGGCGAACTTGAGCCCCAGGGGGGTGGGCTCGGCGTGGACGCCGTGGCTGCGGCCGATGGAGAGGAGGGAGATGTTTTTCAAGCTTTTGTCCGCCAGGGCGGCGACGAGTCCGGCGAGCTCCTCTTCTATAATTCCCAGGGCCTCCAACAGCCTCAAAGCCAGGGAGCTGTCCAGGATGTCCGAGGAGGTGAGGCCGAAGTGGAAGAAGCGTCCGGCCGGGCCCACCTTCTCCTCCACGGAGGTGATGAAGGCCACCACGTCGTGGTTCACCTCGGATTCGATTTCCCGGATCCTCCGGACGTCGAAGGCCGCCTTCTCCAAAATCTCCCGGGCCTCGGCCGCGGGGACGAGCCCCAGCTCGCCCTGGGCCCGGGTCACCGCCAGCTCCACTTTCAGCCAGCTGCGGTACTGGTTTTCCAGGGTCCAGACGGCGCCCATCTTCTCCCGGGTGTAGCGTTCGAGCATGTTTTTTCCTTTCGGCTTTCTTCCTTCCCTCCGCCTTGGATCCGGGGGGGTGAAATTACGCTTTTCCGTCTCCTCCCCGCCTTTTTGCGGAAAGGTCCGGGCGCCCTCCGGCGCCCGGACCCCTTCTCCGGGGAGAGGCCGGAAATTTCAAGGTTTTTTTTACAGGGCTCCGGCCTGGGCGGGCGGAGGGGTGAGCTCGCCTAAAAGGCTCACGGGCCCGGCCCGGGTGATCAAGACGTCCGTCTCCCTGCCCAGAAGGGAGGGGTCCCCGAAAAAGTTCACGATCTTGTTGCCGCCGCTCCTTCCGGTGAGCTGGCCCGCCTCCCGGCCGGGGCCTTCGGGGAGGACTTTGAGGACGCGTCCGACGAGCCCGCGGTTTATGGAAAGGGATATCTCCCGCTGGATTTTCAAAAGGGCCTCCAGGCGCCGGGCCTTCTCCTCTTCCGGCACCTTCCCCTCCATCCCCGCCCCCCGGGTGCCGGGGCGGTCGCTGTAGCGGAAGGCGAAGAGGGAGTCGAAGCGGATTTCCCGTACGGCCTCGAGGGTCAGTTGGAAGTCCGCGGCGCTCTCGCCTGGAAAACCGCAGATGACGTCCGCGGAGAGGGCCAAGTCCGGCCGGGCCGAGCGTAGGGCCCGAACCGTCTCCAGGTATCTTTGGTAGCCGTAGCCCCGGCCCATGGCTTTCAAGATTCCGTCGGAACCCGACTGCAAGGGGAGATGCAGGTGCGGGCACAGGGTTTTAAGGGAGCGGAAGGCCTCGATTAGCTCGCCGGGGAAATTTTTGGGATGCGAGGTGGTGAAGCGCAGCCGGAGGAGCCCGGAAAGGGCGTCCAGGTCTCTTAAAAGGCTTGCGAAGGGGTTGGGTTCCTTGTCGCCCCGGCTTGAATCCCTTCCGTAGGAGTTGACGTTCTGGCCCAGGAGGACTATTTCGACGGCGCCCGTTTCCGTTAAGGCGCGGGCCTCCTTTAAGACCTCCTCCCGCGGGCGGCTGCGCTCCCTGCCCCTGGTTTTGGGCACCACGCAGTAGGCGCAGAAGTTGTCGCAGCCCTCCATCACCGTCACGAAGGCCGAGACGGGGGCCTTTCTTCCGATCCCCCTCCCCGCGGGCGGGGGGGGGTAGACCAGGGATTCGGGAAGCCTTTCCGCGGGCCCGGGATCCCCCAGGAGCACCGCCGGAAAACCGTGGGGGGAGTCCCCCTCCAGGATGAGGGGCACCTCCGGGAGCCGGCGGGGTCCCACCACCAGATCCAGAAAGGGGAGGGTCTCCAGGATCCGGGCCCCCTCGTGTTCGGCCACGCAGCCGCCCAGGCCTAAAATCAAGGAGGGGTTCCGCTTTTTCAGGGATCTCAGCTCCCGCAACCTGGCGATCACCCGGGCCGCGGCCTTCTCCCGCACCGCGCAGGTGTTGAGGAAGACCAGAGCGCTCTCCTCGGGGTCCGCGGCCTCCTCCCAGCCCCGGCTCCGTAAAAGCCGGGAGAGGCGGTCGGAATCGTAGACGTTCATCTGGCAGCCGAAGGTGAGGATGTGGAAGCGGCGGGGGCTCATGGGACGGTCGAGGGGGGCGCTGGGGTTCGCGGGGCGGCTACTTTCCGGCGGGCGCCGGAGAGTCGGAGGCGGCCGGAAGCGGGGCCTCCTCCGGCGGGGAGGCCGCGCCGGAGAGCTTGTTGAGCCAGGAGTTCACCGCGTTCTCTATATCCTCCCTAGGCTGGGCGGCGTAGCGGGAGATGAGGAGGGCCTCGTCCACCATCCCGTTTTTTATGGCGGCGGAAAGGGAGGCCACGCTCTCCCCGGGGCCGCCGCCCGAGGTCACGAAGGGGACGACCCTTTTACCCAGGAAATCGGTTCGGGACAGATAGACGTCCACCGGGTAGGGGATGTCGTGGAACCAGGCGGGGGTGCCGAAGAAGATCGTGTCGTAGGGGCCGAAGTCCGCCTCCGGCGGGAGGAACTCCACCGGCTTCTTCTCCATCATCTCGTCTTTGGCGAAGGGGATGAGATCGTCTCCGGTGGGGTACTTGGTGGTGGTCCTGATCTCGTAGAGGTCGCCTCCGGTCTTCTGCTGGATGGTTTTAGCCAGCTTCAGGGTGTTGCCCGTGAGCGAGAACACCACGATGAGGTTCCTCCCGAAGGCGTCCGGCTTTCCCTCGTAGGCGACGGCCGTTTCCGGGGCGGGCGCCGCCGGGGGGGAGCTCTGGGCCGGAGAGGGGGAGGCGGCGAGGAGGAGGATGAGCGGAAGGGAGAAGAGAGCGGCCATGAGGGATCTGGTGTTCATATTTCTACCACAGTCGTTATTTTTTTTTAAATTTTAGATGTCATAAGCGGACGTAGGCGCGCCGGGGCCGGAAGGCGGAAAAAAGACCACCCGTTCGGCCAGGTTCCAGGGCAGCCTCAAGATAGCATTTTGGGCGGGCTATTACCAGACGCGGTCCCGTCTCCCCCCCCTCTTAAGGGCCGGAGCCGGAGGCGTGAGCGCGGAAGAAGCGAAAAAGAGAAGGACGCGGGCGAACAAGAGTGAGGAGAAGAGAGCGTAATAAGGAGGAGGAGAGGCGAAAGAGTGAGGAAGAGAGGCCGAAAGAGGCGGAAAGAGTAGGAACAGGGGCCGAAAGAAGAGCGAAAGGGGCTGAAAAGAGGCGCGCGGGAGGCGGGAAAAGGCGTCGCGGAACGGAAAAAGCCGCCCCGGGCTTTTTTATAAAGAGGGAAGGCCCTTATCGGGCCTCCCTCAAGAGGCGGAAGCCCAAGGTGTCCTGGGCCCCGTCCTGGGCGTAGAAGGAGCGGGTGACGGAGCTGTTTAAAAGGGCGGCGCACTTGTAGCAGCCGCCCCTCACGACCCTGAAGCCGTCCGCCTGGCTTTCCGGACCGGTCGGATCGCTCTTTGGGCTCCCTTGGTAGTAGTCCCGGGCGAAAAAGTCCCGGGTCCACTCGAAGACGTTTCCGTAGACGTCGTAGAGCCCGAAGGGGTTGGGTTTCTTCAGACCCCCCGGGTGGGTTGTCATGCCGGAATTATCCTGGAACCAGGCGTAGTCCCCCAAAAGGGCCGGATCGTCGAAAAAGCGATCCCCGCTGGAGGCCGCCCGGGCGGCGTACTCCCATTCGGCCTCGGTGGGAAGGCGGTAAAGGTCCCCTCCCTCTTTCGCGTTCAGCCTCCCGATAAAGTCCAGGGCCCTCTCCCAGCTGACGCCGTCCACGGGCCGGGCGGGATCGGGAAAGGCGCTGGGGTTGTCCTCCATGAGCTGGCTCCATTCGTTTTGAGTGATCTCTAAAACGGAAAGATAAAAACCATGGGTGACGGCCACGACGTGGGGCGGATCCTCCGGGGAGCCGGGGTGTTCGGCCGAACCCATGGTGAAGATCCCGGGTTCTATGTAGGCGAAGCGGGTTCCGAGGCTGTTTACGAATCCGGCGTCCCCCGGCGTCTGGGCCCAGGCTCCGGCCGGCGAAAAAGCGAGCGTTAAAAGCGCCGCCGCGGGAACTAAGAAGCTTTGCAGATTCATGGGAAACTTAAATCTCCGTTTTTAACGCTTGATTATAATTAATAGGCGGAAGCGTGTTTCAGGTGAAACAGCCTGGGAAAATTTATCACTCCGGCGGTTGAATATTCTGAAAGAAGCCGGATAACGGGGGGGCTCTTCATCCCAAAGGTTCTAACTTTTGCCCGCCGGGGTGACATTATACATTTTTTTTCCGCGTCCGCGGTGAAAGTTTACTCGGTAAATATCTTTTCCGCGGTTTTTTTCAGATTTTTCCGTGAAAACCGTCAGCCATCCCTCCAGGTAAAAAAGCCCTGCGCGGGCGTTCGAGACGCCGGCCGAAGCCGCGGGAGCGCCTTGTTCGGTCATTTTCCGGTTACCAGCGTTCCACTATGTTCGCCGAACATAAGCGGCGGCCCTGTTCCCTTGGCCGCGACGTTTTTAAGCGCGTTCGCCCCCTACGGCGGCTTCGCCGTTAAGAACGCTCTTAATTAACGCCGAAACGAAAAAGCCCGCGGGGATTTTGAATAATCGACCTCATTTTAGAGTCTTCCGGAGTGTTCGGAGCGCCGTTTTCGCCAATTCGTCTCGAAATATCGCCGGCCGCGCGTTCCGTCGGCCGGCCGCGGCTTGCCGCCGTCTTTTAGCGGACCCGAATCAAGAAGGCGCGGACGCGGTCGTTAAAAGATTAGCCGGAAAATTCATCGCTTCAGAGTCGCAAACGGATAAATTTTAACGATCGTTCGGCTCCCCGCATCCTCGTTTAAAATTATTTTAAATTGTTTGGCGTGAAAAATCGGCCTTGTCTTTCAATCGTCTTATAAATTCAACCGCCGTTCTTTTCAGCTTTTCATATCCGAAAAACGCGAACGGCGGGAAAATCAATGAACGACGATGAATCCGTGAGGAACGATTCACCAGACGTTTTCCCCAACGTTTTCGAATTACCGGTCGCGGATCTCGTAAATGTCGAAACATCGTAAACGTCGTTTCCCCTCGATCGTTTCGCGTATTTGGAACCGGCTAAAATTATCTGTTTTTGGTTAAACGTCTAAAACTTTCAAAGAGAAAACTTTCAAAGAGAAAACTTTCAAAGAAGCGAGTTTTTCGATAGCCTAAATTATTCGCGCGTTCTCTTTGGATCGTCGTACCGGATTTTCGTTTCACGCGCGAAGTTTTTTGGGGGTGTTTTCGAGGGCTCCGAGCCTTCGAAAACACGGAAAAATTTTTTCATGAGCTCGTTTGCGGAAGGCGCTCGGAGTTTCCACGCGCGTTGGGGGTGAAAAAAGTGTCTCCGAATTAATTATCATACACAAATAAGATAAAATAGTTTAAATTACTTGAATTATAACTTTTTTCTATTTGAAATAATTATAATAATCAACCAAGGCCGAACGAGCGAAATCAAGCGTTTTTTTTACCCCCCCCGCGCTTCCGCCCAGCCCTCCGGCGCTCTCCGGCCGGTCTTCTTATTTCCCTTGAAATCAAGCGCCGGGAAATGGTAAATAATAGGCAAGCAGACGCGAAAGTCCGCCGGGAAGGCCTGTTTCCCCGGATTTCCGGCGGAGGAAGCCCCGCCTCCCGCGGGCCGGATTGTTTTTAAACGGCCCGCCGGCGCTTTTTTCGGGCCCGCGCTCCGGCGGCGGGATCCGCCGGGCGCGTCGCTTCCGGAACGCCGGAGGGCTCCGCCCGCGGAGGCGGAAGCCGGAATTCTCCCGAACACGCGTTGGGACGGATGAAATCAACTGGAAACGAGGGCGAAACGAGCGACATGAGCGAGAAGAAAGAGCCTAAAAAAGCCAAAGGCAAGGACAAATCCGTCCCGGAGGACAAGTTAAGCGTCTGGGACAGGGTGAGCCCCGGGGAGCGGGAAGAGATCGAGGAGTTCTCCCGGGGTTATATAAACTTCCTCACCGAGTGCAAAACCGAGAGGAAGGTCGCGGGGCGCGTTCTGGATCAATGCGTCAAGGCCGGATTTTCCGATCTTTCCAAGGGAGCGGACAAGGATCTTAAGGGCGGCTACCTGCTCCATCACGGAAAGGCCCTGGGCCTCTTCGTTCCGGGGAAAAGGGAGCTCAAAGAGGGCTTCAATCTAATCGTCGCCCACGGCGACAGCCCCAGGCTGGATCTGAAGCCCAAGAGCGTCTACGAGGACGGGAACTTAGGCCTCCTCAAAACCAATCTCTACGGGGGCTTGAAAAAGTTCCAGTGGCTGGCCAGGCCCGTGGCCCTGTGGGGCTTCACCTCCCTTAAAGACGGGCGCTCGGTGGAGTACTCCTTCGGGGAGGACCCCTCCGAACCCGTCCTCACCATCACCGACATCCTCCCCCACATGGATCGGAAGATCCAGCGGGAGAAGAGGCTCACCGAGGCCTTTCCGGCGGAGCGCCTGAACGTCCTCGCCGCCTCCGTCCCGGTGGAGGACAAGGAGGCCAAGAACCGCGTGAAGCTCGCCCTCCTGAAACTTCTGGAAGACAAATGGGGGATCAAGGAAGACGATCTGCTCTCCTCGGAAATCGAGGTGGTGCCCGCCGGGCCCGCCCGGGCCGTGGGTCTGGACGGATCCTTCGTCGGCGGCTACGGCCAGGACGACCGCCTCTCGGTCTACGCCTCCGTCCAGGCCCTCCTCGACCTTCCCCGTCCGGAAAAGCCCCTGCTCCTGGTGGTATACGACCGCGAGGAGATAGGCTCCTACGGATCCGCCGGAGCCCAGTCCAACTTCATCGTGCGCCTGGCCGGCGCCGCCTTCCACGCCCTCGATGAAAGCGGCTGCTGGCACGGGGTCATGTCCGCCCTGGCCGCGTCCTCGGCCGTGTCCGCCGACGTGGAGGCCGGATCGGATCCCACCTTCAAGGAGGTGCAAGACGAGCTCAACAGCGCGAAGCTCGGCTTCGGGCCCTGCGTCACCCGCTACACCGGGGGCGCCGGAAAATACGGGGCTTCCGAGGCGGGTTCCGAGTACATGGCGAAAATCAGAAACATCCTGGATTCCGAAAAGATCATCTGGCAGAGCTCCCTTATAGGCAAGCAGGAGGAGGGCGGCGGCGGCACCGTGGCTTACAACCTCTCCCACTACGGCATGAACATAGTCGACTCCGGCGCCCCGGTGCTATCCATGCACTCCCCTTTCGAGGTGTCCTCCAAGGCGGACGTCTGGATGACCCGGAAATCCTACCGGGCCTTCCTGGAGAAGGCCTAAAGGGGAAGCCCGGGGTCTTAGACGCGTAAAGACGATTTATAGCTTCGGGGGCTTTTTTCAAGCGGGGCCGGCTTTAAGCTCCGTCGAGCCCCGAAGGCCATCTCCCGCGGAGGGAAAGGTCCGCCCGCGGCGAACGACAACGACAATTCAGAGGTTATCCATGCGTCCACTCACAGCGCTGTTTTCCGCTTCGCTAATCTGTCTGTGCCTTCTCCTTCTTTCCCCGGCCAACACCGCCTCCGCCCAGGGCGGCGAAACTCCGGCGGCGGGGGCGAAACCCGACGTGAAAATCGGCCTCATGGGCCCCATCACCGGTCCCTGGGCCTCCGAGGGCCAGGATATGGAGAAGGTGGTGCTCTTAATGGCCGAGGAGGCGAACCGTTCGGGCGGCGCCGGCGGCGCCAAAATCGTGATCCACCCGGCCGACGACGGGGGCACCCCCAAGACGGCGGCCCTGGCCGCCCAGCAGCTCATAAGCGCGGGCGTGGCGGCGGTGGTCGGCACCTACGGGTCCGCGGTGACCGAGGCCACCCAGTACCTCTACGACGAGGCGGGGATCATTCAGATAGCCACGGGCTCCACCTCGGTGCGCCTCTCGGAGAAGGGCCTCACCCGCTTCTTCCGCACCTGCCCCCGGGACGACGAGCAGGGGCGCATCCTGGCCTCGAAAGTCAAAGAGCTGGGTTTCAAGCGGGCGGCCATAGTGCACGACAACTCCTCCTACGCCAAGGGTCTCGCGGACGAGGCCAATTCGCTTTTTAAGGACGCCGGGATCGAGACGGTCTTCTTCGACTCCATCACCGCCGGCGACCGCGACTTCACCGCCACCCTCACCACGATAAAGACCAAGAACCCCGACGTCATCGTCTTCACCGGCTACTACCCCGAGGCGGCCTTGATCCTGCGGCAGAAAAAGGAGATGAACTGGGACGTGCCCATGATCGGCGGGGACGCCACCAACAACGCCGCCCTGGTTGAAAGCGCCGGAGTGAACGCCGCCGGCGGCTACTACTTCGTCTCCCCTCCGGGTCCGGGCGACATCAAAGGCGACCGGGCCGCGAGGCTCCTCGACAGCTACCAGCGTAAATACGAAGTCCTTCCCAGCTCCGTCTGGGCCATCCTGGCCGGAGACGCCTTCGGGGTGCTGGCGGAGGCCGCGGCCGCCGTCGGACCGGACTCCGAGAAGATGGCCAAATGGCTCCACGAGGATCTCAAGGACTACGACGGCCTCACCGGCTCCATATCCTTCAACGAGAAGGGCGACCGCATCGGAGAGGTCTACCGCCTCTACCAGGTGGACGACAAAGGGGCCTTCGTTCTTAAAGAGTAGGCCCCTCTTTCTCTTCCCGCTTGAAAGCCCCGGCCCCCCTCCAAGGGGGGCCGGGGCTTAACCTCCCCGCGCGTCTTTCCCCGCTTAAAGTTCTTTTATTCGTCCCCCTCATGGAATTCTTCATCCAGCAGTTCACGAACGGCCTCGCGGTGGGCGCCATCTACGCCCTCATAGCCCTGGGCTACACCATGGTCTACGGGGTGATGAAGCTTATAAACTTCGCCCACGGCGAGCTCTTCACCCTGGGGGCCTTCATCGGCTTCACCCTTTTGGTGACCTTCGACATCACCGGGCCCTTGGGGACCTTTCTGGGGATTGCCCTTACGGCCGTGATCGTCGCCGGGCTGGTGGCCCTGGCCGGGCACGTTTTGGAGTTCGTGGCCTACCGCCCCTTGCGGCGTTCCGACCGCCTGGCGGCGGTGGTCTCGGCTTTGGGCGCCAGCATTTTCCTCCAGAACGCCATCATGCTGCGCTGGGGCGCCCAGTACCGGGCCTACAACGCCGATCTGCTCCCCAACGTCTCGGTGAGCCTCTTCGGCCAGTCCTTCCCCCTTTTAAGGCTCCTGGTCTTTCTCACCGCGGTCCTCGTCATGTCGGCCCTCTACCTCTTCATCCACCGCACCCGCATGGGGATGGCCGTGCGCGCCGCGGCCATCGACCAGGGGGCGGCGAAGCTCATGGGCGTGGACGTCTCCAGCGTCGTGGCCCTGGTCTTCATCATCGGCCCGGCCCTGGGGGGCCTCGCCGGACTCATGGTGGGGCTCTACTACGGGCAGATAAACTTCTACATGGGGCAGCTTTACGGCCTCAAGGCCTTCACCGCGGCCATCATCGGCGGCATCGGAAACATCCAGGGCGCCATGGCCGGGGGGCTCCTTTTAGGCTTGATCGAGGCCCTGGGGGCGGCCTACATCTCCGTCGCCTGGAAGGACGCTTTGACCTTCGGGGTTTTGATTCTGATCCTCGTCTTGCGCCCCACGGGCCTGCTTCCGGAAAGGGTGGCGGAGAAGCTGTGAGGAGCCGGGAAAACAGCGGGGGAGGCTTTTTTTCCGGAAGGCTTCCGGAAAGGGTCCGGCGGACCCTTTCCGGAGGCCTTCCCCTCCCGCTGACGCTTCTTTGCGCGGCCCTCTTCTTCGCCCTTCCTTTGATATTTAAAATAACCGGCCTCGCCACCGCCCGCTACTGGCTGGATCTTTTAAACACGGTGGGCCTCTACGCCATCCTGGCTCTCTCTTTGAACGTGATTCTGGGCCACGCCGGCATGTTCAACATGGGGCACGCGGCCTTCTTCGCGGTGGGCGCCTACACCACCGCCGTTTTGAACACCCTCTGCGGCTTCGGCGTCTTTCTGACGCTTCCTTTGGCCGGGGCCGCCGCCGGGCTCTTCGCCTACGTGGTCGCGAGGCCCATAATACATCTGCGGGGCGACTATCTTTTAATAGTCACCATAGGGATAGTGGAGATCATCCGCATCGCCCTCGTGAACGACATCTTCGGCGTGACCGGCGGTCCCAACGGCATCGTGGGGATATCGCGGCCCATCCTCTTCGGCTACCGCGTATCCCGGCCCCATCAGTTTTTCTACCTCATCTGGTTTTTCGTGGCCCTAACCTACATCCTCTTTCATTTTCTGGAGCGCTCCCGCTTCGGCCGCGCCCTGAAGTTCATAAAGGAGGATACCGTCGCGGCCGAGGGCATCGGGGTGGACGCGTCGCGCTACAAGCTTATGGCCTTCGTCATCGGAGCGGTCTTCGCCGGCTTCGCCGGCACCCTCTACTCCGCCAAGATGGGCACCATCTCCCCGGACTCCTTCAACTTCGCCGAGTCGGTCATCCTCTTCACCATCGTGATCCTGGGGGGATCCGGCAGCCAGAAGGGGGTGCTTTTGGGAGCGTTCCTGGTGATGGGGCTCCCGGAGGTGTTTCGGGGTTTCGAGAACTACCGCCTCTTGATTTTCGGGGCGGCTTTGGTCGTCATGATGATCTTTCGGCCCCAGGGGCTCATTCCGCCCGTGCCCGCCCGCTACGTCCTCCCCCCGCCCTGGGACGCCTACCAGGAGCCCCAGGATCCCTCCGAAGGGGAGGGGGAAGCCCGGGGGGCCCTCTTTCCGGAGGGGGGCGCCGGGGAGGCCGCCCCGGCGTCCGCCGGGGAAGGGGGGAGGCCGTCCGGAGGGGGCGGGGAATGAGGGGGGAAGCCTCCGGGTAGGCGGGTGTTTTTCCGCGCCGGAGGCGTTTTTCCGCGAAAAGACCTTCGGGGGCCTTCACGCGGCGGGGATTACGCCCTCGACGCCGTTCATGAGCGTTTTTAGCACAACGCGCGCCGTATATTGGGCTAATCCGCCGAAGAAACGCTATTCCCGCAAGCGCGCGCGATGAGGGAAAATTCCGGCCTTTCTCTAAGGAGTTATTTTACGGGGCCGGAGCGATTCGCGGCGGCGCTTTTTAGGAATAATTCCACTATTTAGGTTTCATCCTAAACGCCCGCCGACCATCCTGAAACGGTTGAAATTGACTTGAGAACCGCCCATAAACGCGACGCCGCCTTTTTTAGGATTTACGATTTCTCGGGCGAGATTCTGGCGGCGCGCGCCCTTTTGTGAAAATCGCCATGTTCCAAGCGGGGTTCGGCGCCAAGACGCGCCGCCTGGCCGACATGATCATCGTTGAGCTTGCGCGTGACGAGTTCAACGCCCGAGTTCAACGCCTTGGTATCGGGGAGCACCATCGCCGACCCAGGTCCTTTAGCTTGAGGATCGGTCCGCCGGGCGACCGGTCGCGCGTTGTCGCCCGCTCGAGTTCGATCCGAATGGAGGCGTGAAAACATCCGCAAGCGTTATCGCCACGCTTCCGCCGTCCCGGACTCGTAATCGTATTTCAGGACGAAACAGTCGCCTCGCCTAAATAGCTATTCACCGGATGGGACTTACGGCTGGGAAGCCGGCCGAATTTGATTTCTCGCTCATCGCTTTACATCCGAAACGGATCTTTTTGGTGGAAACCGACCGAAAGGAGTCGCTGGCGCGCCTGGGCGGAGACTTCTGGGACGCTTCCGACGCTTCCGAACGCCTCGTCACCGTGATGGACGTCGTAAGGGCGTACGGGTTCATTATGAATTCCAGATATGACTTCGGTTTGTACGAGGAGTGCTTGGAGCTCGCCGACGTCAGGGTTTCGACGACCCCGGAGCTCCGGAAGTCGCGCGCCGATACAATCATCCTCATCGCCAAAGAATATTTGACCAGGAAACAAGTGGAGAAACCGCGTATGACTTGACGCTACGAAATTTTTTACGATAAAGCCCTCGAGCTTGGCGAGAAGAAGGGCGAGAAGAAGGGGTTGGAGAAATCCGCCCCGGCTCTCTTGGAGGATGGGACGCCCGTCAAACGGATCAAGGATCTTTTGCGGCCGCCCGAAAAGCGGCTCCGCGGGCTGAAGGCTCAGGCGTTGTCCGGGGGGCTAACGCTCCCTCGGCATCCTGACGCCTTTTCGGCTTCCAACGGCTTGGAGGCGGCCGCCTCTTTCGGGGGAGGCGGGGCTCTGTTTTCACGCGTCCGGGCCGGCTCGGCCTCGACCGGGTTCGGTGGTTTTTAAAGTTTTTCCCCGAAGTTGAACGCTCTGTTAAAGCTTTAACCACGGTATTGTTTAATTTACCGTACATACCGTATTTTAAGATCCGGTTTCCATTAAACTTGGCGGGAGCGTGATAACGCCGTCATCATCGCCGTGGCCGACAAGCTCCCCAAAAACGTCCTGGAAGAAGATCCCAAGCCGCGAACGCGATACGACCAGGCGATAACAAGAATGGGAGGGGAATAATGGCTAGAGCGGATTTACTAATTCACCTCGTCTAATACGGCCTGCGAGGCGACAACGGTGGCTTCAGAAAGGTTATTGAGGCGATTATCGCCGAAGAGCGAGTTAAGCGGCATGAAGCGCTGGCCAAGAAACTCGAGGAGTTACTAAACGCCACACCGGTCGAACGCCCCGTTATCAAGGGCGGCGGCTCGATACTGGACCAAAGCGTGGGCAACCTGTTTCGCGAGGTTACGCCCCAGCGAAAGCTTTCCGATCTCATCCTCACGGATGACGCGCGGCAGATTTGTCAGAGCCTGATTGAGGAGCGGCGCCGGACCGATCTGCTCAGGTCATACAACCTGGAACCCAGAAACCGCGCTCTTTTGATCGGACCGCCGGGCAATGGCAAGACATCCTTGGCCGAAGCCATTGCGGATGCTCTGGAGGTTCCACTTCTTGTAGTTGCCTATGAGGGTATCGTCGGCGCCTACCTAGGCGAGACAGCCGTCCGCCTTAAGAAATTGTTTGAGCACGCTTCCACCCGAAAATGCGTCCTCTTTTTCGACGAGTTTGAAACCCTCGGCAAAGAACGCGGCGATCCGCACGAGACAGGCGAGATCAAGCGCGTAGTGAGTTCGCTACTGATGCGAATTGACAACCTGCCGAGCCATGTCATGGTCATCGGGGCGACCAATCACGCCGAACTGCTGGACCGCGCGGTATGGCGACGCTTCCAGGTTCGCATGACCTTACCCGGTCCAAGCGGGGCTAGCCTGACAGAGTGGTTCGAAAAGTTCGAACGCCGGATCAAGATCCCGTTGGGATACGCTCCCGACGCTTTGGCTGAACTTTTCCAAGGATCGAATTTCGCGGAAGTCGAAGAGTTTGGAGCGACCGTGTTCAGAAAGTATGCGCTCGAACAAGCGAACGCCAATATGAAGGATATCGTATCCAAAACCCTCCGGAGCTGGTCCGCCCGAACAGTCACCGTAGCGCGGCGGAACCAATCGGAGGAGAAGGAAGCCGAAACGCCCGCCACTTCATTTTCCAACGCCTGAGGTCGCTTCCAACGAAAGCCATCCACGCCATCGTCGAAAATCCGCATACGGAACTGGTGAAACGCGGGGGTTATCATGTTTTTCCGACCTGTCGGCCGGATACTTGCTGGCGATGGCCCGCTTGAAGACGAGGCGGTCCATTACGATTTTAAAGAACCTTCGCCGCCTGATGGAGAGTCGATAATAGCGGTCCTGGATGGGCTCCCGTTGGCGAATCATCGACTTATGAATGGAAGAGTAATATTTTACGACTCTTACGATGTGGAAAAAGTCGCAACGCCATTAAGCGCGCGTGGCGCGGCGATGGGGTCTCCGAGAGCGCCAGGCGACATAGATGATAAACTACGAACATTACGGCGGCCAGCGTATGCGCGAACGATTACGCGGCCGATTCCAAATGATTTTCGAAAACCTCGCCTCGAACGCGTTCCGGATGACGTTTTGCGGATCTCGTGTGGCGATCCGTGAAAACGCTGTTTGAAGGCGATGGCTCGGAAGGACCGGTCGCCCGGTCGCCGCTTCCGTAAGGGCGAGCGATTTATCAATTGGCGATCCACCTGGGACGGTTCACGTATTCCATTTACACCCGCGGTTCGAATTAAGAATGCGGCGGATCAAGGTTGAGATTAATTATCGGATGTTGTCCCTTTGGTCGCGCGACGCCGTTCGTAACGGCGAGCGCGGGCTCATTGAAGAACAGATTTTGCGGGGGGGGGGGAGGAATGCCGTGTCCCGCCTAGCCGGGACATCACGGAGCGCGTCCGCTCCGCCTCGCGGCCGTTTTGTTCCGGACCGCGGGCGGAGATTGAGGCCGCCGCGTAACCCGACACGCCCGCGGCGGGCATGGTTGGGGGGGATGCTCGAAGATTTCGCCTCCCGCCGCCCGGATTGGACGCGCGCCTTGTCCCTGGCCGTCTCCGGCGACCGCGCGCCGCCCGCTGGCCGACGCGGTCGGCCTTGGGAAGGCCGTGGAGGACGCCTGGAGACGGCCGTCTGGGGGCTCTTGAAGGAGGGGGCGCCCGTCAAGGGGATTGAGACGCTCCCGAAGGCGCCCGAAAAGATTTTGCGCGGGCTGAAGGCTCTCCCGGGGGGCGGCCGATTCTGCGGCGTCCCGCCGCCCTGGGTTTTTCCCGGCCCCGTGGCGGCCCCCTCCGGCGGAAGGCCCTTCGGGGAGGCTTCAAGCCGTTTCCCGCCTTCCCTCTCCGCCCCTGGGTGGGAAACGAGGGCGCCCCGCCCCGGCGTTCCCCGGCGACCGGGGCCGAAGCGTTCCGACTTTAGAGGATCTCCGGGCGGATTCAAAGACTTGGGTTGGGGGTTCCATCGCGCCCCGCTCTTAAGATCTTGCGGTCGAAGAGCGAAAGAAGCTATATTGAAGCGGGCGTTTTATTGAATCGGGAGTTTTTCGGCTTTTTCCCTCTCTGGGAACCGCGACCGTAAAGCGCGGCCGGGGGGATTCGGTCCTGAAACCAGCGCGATATTTCGTGGTTTTATCAAGTTTTTTTTTGCGGATGGTTCTTTTCCGGCCGGGGTTTTTTTTCGCGATGCTTCTTCTTCAGCTAAACAACGTGACCAAGACCTTCGGCGGGCTGGTGGCCGTGGCCGGCTTCAGCGCCGGGGTGGAGCGGGGCGAGGTGGCGGGCCTAATCGGCCCCAACGGAGCCGGCAAGACCACGGTCTTCAACCTCATAACGGGTTCGGTGAGGCCGGACGCGGGCTTCGTTTTCTTCTCCGGGCGCTCGCTATCGCGGCTGCGCCCCAACCGCATAGTCTCCTTGGGGATCGCCAGGACCTTTCAGACCATCAGGCTTTTTCCCCACATGTCGGTTTTGGAGAACGTCCTCTCCGGCTGCCACTGCCGCATGACCCAGGGCCTGGCCTCGGCCTTTCTGCGTCTTCCCGCCCAGAGGGCGGAGGAGAGGCTGGTCTTGAAAAGGGCCATGGAGGAGCTGGACTTCGTGGGACTGGCTCGGAAGTGGAACCTTCCCGCCGGAGGGCTCTCCTACGGGGAGCAGCGGCGCCTCGAGATAGCCCGGGCCCTCGCGACCGAGCCCAAGCTCGTCATCTTGGACGAGCCCGCCGGAGGCATGAACGAGCAGGAGACGGAAAGCCTCACCGGGCTTATATCTTTAATCCGCGGCCGGGGCGTGACCATCATGCTCATAGAGCACGACATGGGCTTCGTGATGCGGGTTTGCGACAAGCTCTTCGTCATGGAGAACGGGGTGAAGATAGCCGAGGGCCCTCCGGACGAGATCCGGAGGGATCCCCGGGTGATAGAGGCGTATCTGGGCCCGGACGAGGAAGGCGATGCTCGAGCTTAGGAACCTGGTGGTGAGCTACGGGGGCATCAAGGCCCTCCACGGGGTCTCCCTCAAGGTGGAGGAGGGGGAGCTGGTGACCATCCTCGGCGCCAACGGCGCCGGCAAGTCCACCACCTTGATGGCGGTGAGCGGGCTCGTGCCCCTTTCCGGCGGGGAGATTTATTTCAAGGGCGAAAGGCTGGACAGGCTCAAATCCCACGAGGTGGTGAAGCGGGGGATCACCCAGGCCCCGGAGGGGAGGAGGGTCTTCGGGCCCATGAGCGTGGAGGAGAATCTGCGGCTGGGGGCCTTCACCCGCAAGACCTTTCCCCGGGCGGCCTTGAAGAGGGTCTACGAGCTCTTCCCCCGCCTGGAGGAGCGGAAGGATCAGATGGCGGGCACCCTCTCCGGAGGCGAGCAGCAGATGCTGGCCATAGGGAGGGCCCTCATGGCGGAACCCAGGCTGCTCCTTTTAGACGAGCCCAGTCTGGGGCTGGCCCCCCTGCTGGTTAAATCCATCTTCAAGACCATAAGGGAGATAAACCTCTCCGGCGTAACGGTCATTCTGGTGGAGCAGAACGCCCGGGCGGCTTTGCGGCTCGCAGGCCGGGGCTACGTCCTGGACGTGGGGCGCCTGGTTTTGGAGGACACCAGCGCCAATCTCCTGGACAACCCCCAGGTGAAGGACGCCTATCTGGGATCCTCTTAGCGCCTGGCCGCCGCGGCTCGGGACGCCCGCAGACTTAAGCGCCTCCGCGCCTTTCCCGGCGGGTTTTTACGGAGGCGAGCCGCCCTTCTACTTGGTGATGTAATCCAGGTAATCCCGATCCGAGGGAATCCCGTTGTGTTCCTGGTCCGCGGATCCGGAGGAGGGGTCCTTCGCGGAATCGTCCGGGTTCCGGTCGGGGGGATGCGAACCCGGCGCGCCGCAGACGAGGGAATCGTCCTTAGGCTCCGCCGAGAAGGCCGCCCTGAATCCGATGTTGTGGTCCCTTTCGCCCCGCTTCAGGAAGTACCTGTACGAGGAGCGGGTGCGGGAGGGGGAGTTGTACCAGGCGCCTCCCCTGACGACTCGGGAGCCGCCCCGGGACGTCAAGAGGGAGGGCCCCCGGGGATCCGTCTTTGGGCTTTTCCTGTAATAACCGCCGTTATAGTAGTCGGACACTATCTCCTTCACGTTTCCGTGCACGTCGTAAAGGCCCCAGGGATTGGGTTTCAGGGTTCCGGTCTCATGGGTTTCATCCGCGTTATCGGAAACCCAGTCGTATTCGGTAAGGAGATCGGGGTCGTCTCCGAAATGCCAGACGGTGTCGGTTCCGGCCCTCGCGGCGTACTCCCATTCCGCCTCGGTGGGAAGACGGTAGCGCCGGGTGTTTTCATTTTTATTCAGAACGTCCAAAAATTCGATCACCTCTTCGAAGGCGACGTTTTCCACCGGGAAGTCTGCTCCCTGGTTTTCGCTCGGATTATCCCCCATAAGCTTTTCCCACTGGGCCTGGGTGACCTCCCTCGCGCCGATGAAGAAGTCCTGGGTGAGCGTGACTTCGTGCCTGGGCTCCTCGTCGGATTCGGTGGCCTCGGAGCGGGAAGGATCGTTTCCCATCATGAAACTTCCGGCTTTAATCCGCAGGAACTCCATGCCGAGGGAGTTCACGCAGACTTCCGCGGATAGCGGAAGGGCGGAAACAAGGGCGGTTAAAAGGACTGCGCTTAAGAATACGGAGGCTCTCACGTGTCTTCTCCGGAAAAATGAAAGCGGGCGGACACCCGCCCCGTTGTCGGCCCGGCGGGAAGAATTAGAACCCCGGGCGCGTTTTCGACGATAATTGAGGTTGATTTCCGCCGCGGCGCCGCCGGACGGAAAGGAAAGAGCGGGCGGGGCGGGATTACGGACGCCGGGGCGACCGGCGTCCAGCGCCCGATCCAGGGAGCTAGGGTAGCATTTTTTAAGGGAATTATCGACCCTCCTTCCAAGCGTTCGGGGGCGTCGCGGCCCGGAGGTTTTTTCCGCCGCTTTTAAAAAAGAACGGCCGCTCTCCCGCTGGAATTTTCCCAGGCGGGGGCGCTTTCCTTAGGGGGCGCTTCCCCGATTTCGCTCGGAAAGGATGCCGGGAAGGCGGCCGTGGTTGAGGCTTTGATAATCGCGGCTAAATATTTAAAAATATAAAAATTATATAATCAATTAATAGTTTAAGCATGTAATATAATAACTATTGATGAATTTATCAACCGTCTTGAAAGGAAAAGCGGAACTCGTCCTTGGGATATAACGCCTTTATGGAAGGCTAAGATTTATCCGGGAAGAGATTTTTTTTTCAGAGGAACCAGCGGTGAAAAAGCGCCCGGCGGGAGAGCCATCGCTTAGGCGTTTCGCGCGGCTTTTACTAAGTCGTCTTATAAAAAAATCAGGCTACGGATAACGGCGTTCCCCGCTCTCCAGATCCTCCGTTTCCTCTTTTTTAAAAGGGGAAAAAAGAATCGCCGTTGATTTTTAATAAGGTCGACTAAACGCGGAAGGATATTTTTTTAGATAAGCGTGGTCTGATTTCTTGTTTACGGAAAAATTTGGCGCGGGAGGGCGTCCTGCCTCGTTTACAGGGTGTCTTGAATTTATAACGAACGTGTTTACTTATAATAACGATGCTGACAGTATTAAGCGACTCAAGAGGAGACGTCATGGGCCGCGACGCGACGGTGATTACCGTCAAAACGAGG
Source organism: Deltaproteobacteria bacterium (assembly GCA_031276865.1). Classification (GTDB taxonomy): domain Bacteria; phylum Desulfobacterota; class Desulfarculia; order Adiutricales; family Adiutricaceae; genus JAISMF01. The sequence goes on from JAISMF010000063.1 coordinate 33,508, forward strand.
GCCGGAGAGTCAAAGCGGAAGCGACACGCGGCGGCAAGTTCAGGGGTTTCACGGACGAAAACACGGGGAGGCTTAATTTCGAGCTTCAATACGATGGCGCGTACGGCGTCGCCGCTAAAAGGATGTTCGATTCGGCCTCGGGAGAGATCAAAGCCGGCGCGGAAGCGCTTCTTCGTTTAAGATAGCCCTGATTACACAAAGCCCGTTATTTCTCCCGAACCGGAAAGTCGCGGCCCGGCCGGATAAAACCAGGCTAATGGAATTTTGACGATTCAGGGCTTAAGCGCGATCGGTGGACCCCTAAATCTTTGACTTTCCCGGCTTCGCGCGCGGCCGGCGTCTCCGGGAGGTGGCGCATCGGGGTTACGCGAATACCGCCCTAAACGTGTTATAATCCTTCCTGGAGGCCCTTAAAGTCGAGCCGGAGGGGGGTGTATTAAAAATGACGTTTCCTTGGCGCGGCCGGCGAAAGGCGAGATCCGGAGCGGGTCCACCAGGAGGAAGAGGCCTGAGGCGGAGATTTCCCTGAAAAAAGGTTTTGACGGGCGTCGGAGCCTAATTCAATGCCATTAAGCCGCCGCGAGCTTATCCTTAAGAGAGGGTTGTCGCTTGGCGTTTACGGACTAGCCAACGATTTATCCGCATCCGTCAGGATCGGGAAGGGGACGCTGCTAACGGCGCTCCTTTTCCCGCTCATGGGAATAGGAATTATCGGCGCCTTTTTCAGCAACCGAGAATATGCGCGGTATTTCCGTTTTCCGGAAAGAGCGTCTCCCATGTGATTTTTTCTTCCCGGGGCTTGTCTATTTCCATGTCGAAAACTATCAGCCATCCTTCTTTAACCGATACGGATTCCATATAGGCGTTAAACCGGTCTACGACGTCCCTGCGGCTTTTTTTTTGTTATCTTTGAGTTTCAGTTCTATCACATATTTATTAGAATTGTATTCCACCACGATGTCGGCGTAGTCTCGTCCGCGAACGTATTCCAAAATGATGGTGGTCCCGTCTTTTACAACTCTCTGAAGGAACGCCGAAAGCAAAACATGTTGCGTGAATTCTTTACAACTAGCATCGTTTTCATATCTATACGCTGTTTTGGCCCAAAATTTTAGAAATTATTTTAAAAGTCCGTTCATTTTAATTTTATTTCCGTCCATCCACGCATTGGCTTGGTCGTTGGAAATATCTACTATAACGTTCTGATTGAGATACCTCATTATAATGCTGGCGTATATTCTATTGGCTGGTTGCGGCATATCTTCCTGTTTGATTAGACCAAGATCAATACAGTACTGAAGCGAGTTATTATAGGATTCGCCGGAAATTTTATCCGCTTTATAATTATTAACGGATGTGGAGCTCAAGGAGATTACGGACTCTATCACTTTTAAAACACCTGGCTCGGAGAGACGCGCTAGAAGAGAATCGATATGGGTGTCCCTTCTTCTCACCAGGTTATCAGCAGCTTGATCAATTAAAGAAGCGTTGATTGGTTTTGTATAGTCGTGTCGTAAAATATCTTCCACCACTTCAGCGGCTAGGGCGTTGACAAGCCATGGTTGACCTTCAGTCCAGTACCATACTCTTTGGACAGCCTCTTCTTCAAAGACTTGTCCGGACGCTTCGCTGTGCTGGGCGTATAACGATGCGATTTCGACGGGGGTAAAATTGGAGAGAGTTAGAACTTTTTTTATTATGTTGAAGGGACTGAAAGAGCCCATAGTTTGCGTGTCAGGCCTGATTTTGATCCGATAGTCTCTGATATTACGCATGCCAACGAGGGCTATGGAGCGGGGGAAGGGTGTCAGTTTTCTTTCGATATATCCTGTTCTCAAATTGGTTAGCAAGGATAAAAGCACATCATCCGTAATGGAGTCAACTTCATCAAAAAAAATAACTAGGTCTTTATCAAGTTTTTCGCACAGAGATGATAGACAGATAGTTAGCGGAAATGAAGAAAATGCGTTGTTGCTGTTTAATTCTTCCAGAAAAGCGTTGCCGCTTAAGTTTTTTAAAGCCTCCACGTTGGAATGATCTAATAGAGTAGAAATTTTTTTGGCAAGCTTCATCATGGCGGCGTCAGCGTCAATCATTCCCTTAAGCTGTTCAACGGTGCAGTATAGGGCGTAATAGGAGCGGTCCTCGTTCAATTTTGCCACGAATGATTGTATGGCTGTCGTTTTCCCTGTCTGGCGTGGGGCGTGGAGGACAAAATACGCCTTTAAATCCACCAGGCTCCGGACGTCTGGGAGTCTCGGAAGGGCGGGCAGCATGTAATGATCTTCCGGATAACAAGGTCCGGTGGTGTTGAATATTTTAATATTTTGGGAGGTCATGATTATTTTTCAACTTCCTGTTTTCTTTAAAATATTCAAGGGAGAGTCATGATTTACCGATGACTCCGGCTGACGGGATGGACGTCCGTCAAGTTTCTAAAAAGTATACCATAAAAAACGGGTTTGGTGAAAGGGAAGCGCCGCTTGAAAGCGGTGTCTTCCTCGCCTTTCGGACATTTAGGAAAATTAGTTGTCTTTAGTGAAAATTCGGCGCGCCAGCGGAAATTACCGCATGTTTCATTTATACCGCGATATATCTCTTTAACGGGCGATAAATTTGTATTATTTATCCCGTTTTTTTGTACTACGTCTTTATCTACATCTCGTTTCAAGACTTAAACGCGCGGACGTCAAAAATCACATGTTTATCCGGCCGCGTCGTTTCGGCGCCTGGCGGAGGGGCTTATTCCTCATCCTCCCGCAGGATGGAGAATCTGCTCTTGGCGTTGAAGGCGTCTTTAAGTTTGGTGAACGTCTCCACGGAGGGGTTGGCGGCCTCCGTCCCTCCGGCGGCCTTGGGGGCGGGGTTTCCTCCGCTTTCCGCCGCGTCCGGATCGCCTGGATCTTTTTTAGCGATAGACGTCAGTTTGCCCAGGTCTTTTTTGGTGGGGGTGCCCACCCTCAAGTCGTCACGGGAACCATTTCCTTGTGATTTACCGCTCGGCGGGTCGTTGAAGGCCAGCCTGAAGCCAATGTTTTCGTCCGTCTCGCCGTTGTCCAGAAAGTACCGATAAGAGGACCTCGTGCGTTCGGGGGAGTTGTACCAGGCGCCGCCCCTAGCGACCCGGGAATTCAGTTCGTCCTCTTCAGGGCCCGCGGGATCCTTTTGGGGGCTGTCCTCGTAATAGTCGAGGCTGTAGTAGTCGGAGACCAGCTCCTTCACGTTTCCGTGGACGTCGTGGAGACCCCAGGGATTTGGGCGAAGGGTTCCGACCTTTTTGGTTCCGTTGGAGTTGGAGGCCGTCCAGTCGTAGTCGTCTATTTTTTCAGGGTCGCTCCCGAAGTGCCACGGAGTGTCGGTGCCGGCCCGGGCCGCGTACTCCCATTCGGCCTCGGTGGGGAGGCGGTAGGTTTCGGTGTTTTCCAGCTCGTTTAACCTCCTGATGAATTCCAGAACCTGGTCGGTCGTCATGTTCTCCACGGGTAGGTTGGGGCCGGGGTTGTTGCTGGGATTATCCCCCATGATCCTCTCCCACTGGGCCTGGGTGACCTCGTGGACGCCGATGTAATAGTCCCTGGTGATGGTCACCTTGTGTCGGGGCTCCTCGTCGGGCTCGGTGGCGTCGTACTGCTTCGGATCGTTTCCCATCATGAAGGTGCCGGCCTTGATCTTCACGAAGCTCATCCCCAGGGAGTTCTCGTAGTCCTGGGCGGACGCCAACGGGGCGGCGAAAAGCGTGGCGATGAAAAGCAGGGCGGCGAACAGGGCCGGCGAAATTTGACCGAAAGCTCTCATGGCTTTCTCCTTTTTGGTTTGAGACGGAGGCGAGGCGAGGCGAGGCGGAACCATCCCTTCCAGGCGGGATCCTTTCGTCAAGGCGGCGCGTCTCAATCTTAATTGGCGTGATCTTAGGAACAGTCGCGAAGCGACGCGGTCGTCCGCGCGGGATCTCCGTTAGCCGGGGAACCCCCCGCCCTCCGGAAAGCCCGGGACCGTGCGGCGCCATTTACTTTATAGACAAAGCCGTGTTTTTTTTCAAGCGGGAGGGGGGAAGGGGGGAGGGAGTTGAAAAGGCGGGCGGCGGAGAGGTCGCTACAAAGCCATGGCGGCTAAGCCTGGAGGGCCTTTGGGCGGCGGGCGGAAAAGAACGCGAATCGAGGCTTTAAGCGGCGCGGAGGCGCGTTCCAGGGCGTTTAAGCCCCAAGTGGCGAACGCGGGGGGGGGCGAATCCGGCCGGACATCGGTTCGGTTGGATCCAGGGTCTTTTCGCGGCCGGCGGGGCCGCGTCGGCTCCGGAAAAGGGGCGGCTTCCGTTTTTTTTTAGCGGGCGGCCTTTTTCGGGGAGGCCCGTTTTAGAGCTCCTCCGCCCGGAGCTGCCCGCAGGCGGCCCCCACGGAGGAGCCGCGGGATTTCCGGACCAGGGCCGTGAAGTTTTTCGCGAGAAGGCCCCTTCTAAACTCCTCCACCCTCTCCGCCTCCGGCGCCTCGAAGGGCGCCCCGGGCCAGGGGTTGAAGGCGATGAGGTTTATTTTAACCCGCAAACCGGTTAGGTAGCGTGAAAGGGCCTTCAGATCCCTCGGGCCGTCGTTCACGCCCTTTAACAGGACGTAGGCCACGGTGAAGCGGCGGTTTTTAGGGAGCGGATAGTTTAGAAGGGCCTCTTTCAGATCCTTCAAGGGGTAGGCCCGGGCGGCGGGCATGAGCTCTTCCCGGAGGCTTTGGTCGGCGGAGTTCAAGGAGACGGCCAGGGGGATTTTGGGAAAGGAGGCCCCGAAGCGGAGGAGCTCCGGAATTATCCCCACGGTGGAGACGGTCACGTCCTTTTGGGCGAAGGCCTTGTATTTGGGATTGACGATGATCGAGAGCGCCTTTTCCAGGTTCGCCCGGTTTAACAGCGGCTCCCCCATGCCCATGAAGACCAGGGAGGTCGCCTTCCGGGCGGAGCTTTCCTCCGCCTCGTCCAGTTGCGTCAAGAGCTCCCCCTGGCTCAAGTTCCGGCCGGGACCCAAAGTGGCGGTGCGGCAGAAGGCGCAGCCTAAAGCGCAGCCCGTTTGCGAGGAGAGGCAGAGGGTGAGGCGGGAGCCGTCGGGTATGAGGACGGACTCCACCTTTTCCCCGTCCGGAAGGAGGTTTAAAAGCTTCAGGGTTCCGCCGGAGGAGAGGGTTTTTTTCAGGATCCCCGCCCGAGGGGAGATCTCCGACCGCTCCAGGAAAAGCCTCCTCGACGCGAGCGAGACGTCCGTCATGGCGTGGAAGTCTTTGGCCTTCCGCCGGTGGAGCCAGGCCGCCAGCTGCTCCGCCCGGTAGGGCCTCTCCCCCAGAGCGCTCACGAAGTTTTTCAGCTCTTCGATGGTCAAGTCCAAAAGCGCCGTTTTAGGGGGCGCTTCCGAAGTCCGCGGGGTTTCAGCCTTCACGGCCAGGGAAGGGTCCATGGTCAGAGGGGGGCCTCGGAGAAGTCCGGGGGGTGGAGGCGCTCCACCGAGCTCACCAGGGATTTCAAAGCCTTAAGGGAGTTCACGATGAAGAGGTAGTGCTCGTAGTCGCTTAGGGCCAGGCGCATGTTGAGGACGCGGCCGTCGTCCGGATCCATCCGGAACTCGGTGATGGTGGCCTTGGCCGAGGTGACGGCGTTTATGATCTGCGGCAGCGCGTTGGGGTTGCCGCTGTGGCGGACCCGCACGAAGACGTCGGTGGAGGACTCGGATTCGTCCTCCAGGCTCCAGGAGGCCTCGATCAACCTGTCCTGGGGGAGGCCGGCCAGGGTCCGGCACTCGCCGGAGTGCACCGTGACTCCGTTTAAGCGGGTGAGGAAGCCCACCACGGGCTCCCCGGGTATGGGGCGGCAGCATTTGGCGAAGCGCGAGACCACCCCCTCCATGCCCTTGACCAGGATGGCGGGGGCCTCCCGGCTTTCCGCCTTCTTCTCCCGGTGCCTGGGGGCCGGGGCCTTGGCCGGAACCGGGGCCGCCTGGGGCGCCTGGACCCGGCGCTCGGGGGTCTGGGAGCGCTCCTGCTCGAAGAGCTGCTGGCGGATTTTCGTCTTGGCCTTGGCCGAGACCACCTTGGAGAGCCAGTCCCGGGAGGGCCGGGCGAACTTGGAGGTGACCACCTTCACGGTCACCCCGTTTTCCAGCTTGTGGTCCAGGGGCGCTATGACTCCGTCCACGTAGGCGCCGGAAAGGGAGTTTCCGATGTCCGTGTGCACCTGGTAGGCGAAGTCTATGGGCGTGGACCCCACCGGAAGCTGCTTGATGTCCCCCTTGGGGGTGCGCACGTAGATGAGATCCTTGGAGTCCAAATACTCTTTGAGGTTGTCGAGCGAGGTCTCGGGGCTGTCGTTCTCCGGCGTCCAGGCCTGGTTGATGGTCTCCCGAAACTTGGCTATGAGCTCCTCTTCGTCTTTGGAAATCCGGGCGCCGGTTTTGTAGCGCCAGTGGGCGGCCACCCCGTCCTCGGAGTAGCTGTGCATCTCGGCGGTTCTTATCTGGATCTCTATGTGGGTGTTCTCCGGACCCACCACGGCCGTGTGCAGCGAGCGGTAGCCGTTGGGTTTGGGGAGCGAGATGTAGTCCTTGAAGCGGCCGGGGATGGGGGAGAAGATGGTGTGGGCGAGGCCTAGAACCTTGTAGCAGTTCTCCACGGAGTTCACGATGATCCGGAAGGCGAAGAGGTCGTAGATCTGCTCGAAGGGCAGATTCTGCATCCTCATTTTCCTCCAGATGGAGTAGATGTGCTTGTTGCGGCCCGCGACGTCCGCCTCTATTCCGTACTCCTGGAGCCTTTTGGAAAGCAGGCGCTTCACCTCCTCCACGTACTTCTCCCTGGCCTTCTGGCCGGAGGCCAGCTTTTCGATTATGTCGGTGTAGTCCTTGGGGTAGAGGTAGAAAAGGGAGAGATCCTCCAGCTCGGCCTTGATCTTGTGGATGCCCAGGCGGGTGGCGAAGGGGGCGTAGTAGTCCAAAGTCTCCCGGGATATGTCCCGGCGCTTCTCCGGCTCCATGAAGGAGAGGGTGCGCATGTTGTGGAGGCGGTCCGCGAGCTTCACCAGCATCACCCGCAGATCCTTTAAAGACGCCAGGACCATCTTGAATATGTTCGCGGCCTGCCTTTCGGTCTTGGTCTTGAAGTTGGTCTTCCCTATCTTGGTCACGCCCTCGATAATCACTTCCAGGGGCGGACCGTACTCCTCGCCGAAGATGCGGCCGATGTCCTGGCTGGTCACGGCCGTGTCCTCCACCGTGTCGTGGAGGAGGCCGGCCGCGATGCTCACGGCGTCCAGCTTCATGTTGGCCAGGATGGCGGCCACGGCCAAAGGGTGCGAGAGATAGGGCTCGCCGGAGAGGCGGGTGGCCCCCCTGTGCGCCAGGGCCGCGAAGGTGTAGGCCTGGCGGATGAGTTCGGAGTCCTCGGGCCGGCTTTGGGGGTAGTACTCGTTGAAGGCGTCGATGATGGCGTTGATGTCGACGGCCTTGGGCTCGTAGAAGGGGGCGTTTCCGGCCGGCTCGTAGACGTCGTTGGGAGTGTCGCGGGAGTCGGGGGGTCCCTTTCCCAGCCATTCGTCGCGGCCGGGCTCCGGACCCTCCGGCGGGGTTTCCCGGGTTCCGGCGGCGGCCTCCTCGAAGAGGGGCTCTCCGGAAGGCGCGGCCTCCTCGAAGACGGGCTCTTCGGAAGGCCTGGCCTCCCGCGGGAAGATCCCATCCTGACAGGGAGGCTCCTCCTGGCGTTTGCGGGATTCTTCCTTGACAACGTTATCCATAGGCCGGCGCCCTCATCCCCCGTGCTTGAGCGTCCGGGGAAGGTGAAGAAAGGCGAATTGTTGAAAAAGCGGACTCCACCCCATACTCAAAGAAATTGTAGTAAAAAACAAGAGTTTCGTCAATAACGCGAGATATGGAGGGAGTGGGGATCATGGGATCCGTGAGTCGCTGATCGGAACTAAAAATATATAATAGTGATATAAAAAGATATAATTAATTGTATTAACTAAATATTATTTGTAAATTAACATATGGCTAATCCCCATATTTACGGCCAACGGGGCGGCCTCATACGCCCTGGAGCTTGAGCGCCTCGCTTTCCGTTTCGGACGCCGTTTATAAACGGCCTAAAAGAGGGGCTGGCATAAAGGGCGGAGCCGATTCGGGCGCACCGAAAGAGTTTAATACGGAAGCGCCGAAAACGATTGGCGTTTAAGGGAGTCCGTGGGATTAAAGCGCCCGCAGGATGATTTTTAGATTCTTTTCATGCGTCCGTTAGCGGTCGAGTCGGGTTGATTATTGAAAACGCGGGCGGGGCGGGTGGCGACGGAAAGGCAGCGCGTTTATAAAAACGAAAATCTTTGGAAGGCGGCTTTGAAAAAGAAGGACGCGCCGCTGAAGACCTGTTGAAGATCTGTGGATTCGTAAAGAGAGGGAAGGGCTTTAGATATATTTTGGACGCTTTGAAGCGAAGCCGCGTTAAAACGTCTAGAACCAGTCGGTTTTAACCCGCGACGGCTGGGCTTTGGAGGATGTAGGGAGGTGTAAAAGGATCCGCGGCGCTCCGCTGTACGCTTAGGTTTGTTTCCGAATATTGGAAGAAATTATTAACCGTAGTTCCAGACTATTTTTTTTACCACCAAAAAACAACGCGCGGTGACGACCTTGGCTTCGGAACCTCGCTATGACTACCTTTTAAGCTCTTAAGGAGTTGGAAGGAAATAAGTTGTTGATCTTACAGATCCCTAATTTTTATAAATAAAAGAAAAATTTGAAATTAGGGCCTTTAAATTATTATATAATTTGAAAAATGCTATTTCTATTAAAATGAATTCAACAATTTCACCTCGAATTTAAAAAATATTCAACAACATATTTCGCGCCAACTCCTTATCCGGCCAGAGGATGCGAACGGGAGAGGTCTGTACATCAGGGTTGTAGCTGGCGGCGGTTCTAATCGAACTTACGATAGTGTCAACTACTTTAACCACGAGCGGCCTTCTTTACGTCTAGTTTAAGGTGCCGATCGTTTATTCTATCTCCTTTGTCGAGGCGGAACCATGGAGATTTTTCATTTTCCTTCCCCCGATCTTTGTCCCACTTGATCCCTGGATTATCCCGTAGAACCCCTGATCCTTTCCGTCCTATGTCAGGTCCGGTAACAAAAGGTCTAATGTTTAAACGGACTCCATCGTTTAAGTCAGGGTTCCAGCCTATGGGTTGCTCTTCCATAGGCTTCCAGCGCACGAAAATATCATAAGGATCTTCTCCGTGAAGGATGGCTTCCAGACGTTTCTGGAGCGCCATCGCTTTATCAAGGCGTTCCTTGGCACCGTCCAGATTATGTGAAATATCGTCTTTCTGTCGGATAATCCAATCACCCAGATAAGTGTAGATAAGTGATTCCAGCAGCTTATGGTCGAATTTGTTGTAATTCACCAGAGCGGAGAACCCGTTTTTGAGACCGTCCCAGATCTGCCAGATGAAAGGGCGATTCTGGAAAAACTTACAGTGCTGAAGGAAAAATTTGTCCCTAAGCCAGCTCTCTAAACTTTTGCCTCCGTGGTCCGAGGCTCTTAAAAGATCGGATAGAACGTTATTAGACCAATGTTTTCCGTAGGACGCTGAAAGAATTTCCAAAAGGCGCCCTTCCGCCGCCGCCTCGCCCCTGACCGCTGATACGCACACAATGCCGTCTTCGTCACGGAATTGTAACAGCTCGGAGCATTGAGAAACCATCTTTTGTTGCTCCGGGGCTAGCGTCATGTCATTTCGAGTCTCAGCGGGCCATCGATAACCTAGGAGTCTGGCCGCCGCCACCTGAAGAACAGAGGCGTCTTCGCGTAAGGGGCCAAAGGCCGTCCTCTTCGTCTCATCGTCCCAAATAACGGAGCCGCAGGGATGACCATGAAAATAGTACTCCCTAGGGTCATCCGTGTATGGTTTAGGAAGCCCATGGGGATAATTTTCCTTGGCAACCTTAATCCAGTGATCAGAGTCGTATGGAACTTTTACCAGAGTCGCGGATGTAACCTTCATATTCTTATCAATAAGTCTTACTGTCTTATTATATTCAGATGATGAACAGAAGCACCATATGGCTGGAAGTAAAGACCGATCCCTCGGGATAATAACCGCGGTGTTGGTATCGAAAGCCTCTCCATTATACAGGGAGACGGGGAGCGATCCCATCTGACTTACGCTTACTCCGCTCTTCTTCCAGGCTTCGATTCCGACAATGCGAGCGCCAACTAGCTCGTCAAGCGTTCCGTGTCCTCCTTCCCAGCGCAATAAGTAGGAAAATCCGCCAAAGTGCCGAATCGCGCTTACGGTTCCTTGAAATGGGATCCATCGCGAATCTGGATTCTGTAGTTCCCAGAAATAAAATATCATCCTGAACTTGTCACCGGTTGTAAGTCCAGAATGGCTTTGAGATACCATCCCCAGAGGATTATCGGAGGCGATCGTATCAGCCAAAATTCTCGCGTCTAAATTACCTAGCTGCTTTTTCTGACTGATTTGCTTAATTTTTGATAATTTTAAAGCGTTGTCTTTTTTTTCCATTGAAGGGCAATCGGAAACATCAACAAAATTGATCTTGTTTTCTTTAGTTTGGCTCAAAGTTGAGTTACGCTCATCATTATATCGTTTCATGCTAATAATAAGTAGCATGATATTAAACGCCCACATAGGAGTTTGAAAAGCGTTGGATCCAAGTTTGGTAATTAAGTGAAGTATTTTGCTAGTAAGAAATGTTTTACGTAATTTAGCGTAGCTTTGCAGCTGAGTCCAGTTATCAGGAAGTACAAGGCATGAGACGCCGCCAGAATCGCATAATTTAAGGCAGCGCTCAATAAATGCCGTGGCAAGGTCATGTTTTGATTCTGGGTAGTTTTTATCGCAAAACGCGCGAAGAATATCGGTTTGTTTGCTAGATTTCAAATATGGCACGTTGGTGACAACTAGTGAATATTGGTTAGCAAGAAGCTCGCTCGCTTTTGTTATCCCTTTGGCGGCGATTATTATTTCTGATTTGTTGGTTTCTTTGCTGAGAGCCTTTTCCAGCATTGATTCAGTCGTCTTCCAGTCCGCGCTCAAAAGCGAGCCTTTTCTGAGGCTTTCGGTAGGATTTATTAGGCTCCCAAGGATTGGAGCGTTATTAAATTCATTGTGAATTAATGCTAAGGTTGAAATGGCTTTGTCATCGTTTTCGGCTAATTCCAGCCACTCATTAAGATTAGCTTTAACAGGAATTCCAGAGCAGGCGATATTAAATTCAGGAAGTAAACGGTATCCGCCGGTTTCCGGATATTTCCAGGCGGCCATAGCCAGCGCGAAAACGGCTATCTCAACGCATCTTTTGTCAATTTCCAAACCATATAGGTTTTCACAAAGAACGGCGTTAACAGCCTCTCTCGCCGAAAGGCCTTCGGCTTCTACGCGCAATGGGACAAGCATCATGAAAGCGGCTACCAAAAAATGACCGGACCCGCAACATGGATCAATAATTTTCAGATTGGAAAAATTCTTCGGCCATAACTCAAAAATTCCCGCGGCCGGAATCCAGGTTCCTCCCTCATCACGCGCGAAACGCAAATAGTCGAAAGTAAGACCTGGTAAAGCAAGTTTGTTTCGCAGTTCTTCCTCGCTTGCGGCGGATTCCAAGTCTAATGGGGAAAGTTTATTTCCGGCCCACCAGGCGCCTAGGGAGTTGCATAAGAGGAACCGCACCATATATTGTTCGGTGAAAAGCTGGGTTACGGCGGGAAGTTCTCTTTCTCCTATCTTCACTTCAGACGCGATAACGTCCTTTTTTTTCTTTACCTGCCAGAACTGATATATCCAGCCGAGGCTATCCGTCGCCGAATAGACTTCATCCGGCAGGTCTTCAATGAGTTTTTCCAGCTTATTTTGAAACTCGGAGGAAAACTTTACCGAGAAGGCTGGAGATTCTATGCGGAAAATTTGGGGAAGCGTCTCCGCCGCGTATTTTGAGGCGAGTTCCCAGCCGCTTGACGCTCCTTTTTCAGGGGCTAATTCTTCGCACTCAGCGAGAGTTATAGGTACCGGGTTAATAGGATCCGGAAACATCAGAAGATCATTTCGCTCTAAAAACTTGGCGAACAGCATGCCGTGCCAATGCTCGTAGGCGATCTCCTCCGCTAGGCGATCCGTCCGTCCATTGCTCTCTCCAGCGTCATCCAGGTTGTCCCCAAGCTGTATGGCGTGGTCCCTTAATCTTTTCCGTTTCTCTAGATCCTGGATGTCGAGATACGCCGGGGGTTCAGGCTTGTCCACACCCAGCTGACGCAAAACAGCCTTCGCCGCCTCTTCGGAGAGATCCCGGGCTTCTTTGATCGCGCTTTCAAGCTTATTCCTGAGTGTTTTGTTTAATGTCCGCATTTTACGCTCCGATAAATTCGTAAATTATCATAATCAATTACAAAAGGATTCGCTACGAAAACACGCCACGCGCTTTTTTCCATTCATCTGTAGTTCCCGAGTATTTTTCTAACCACAAAAAAACAACGCATGGTGATTTTCTTGGCTTCAAAACCTCGTATTGACCGCCTTGTTATCGTAATCGGACATTCGATTGCTATAAGTTTATAACAATAATTCACTTTCTTAAACGCGTCAAGCGTTATGGCGAGATCTACGTACGCCTTATATTTATGATTTTTCATATTCAAAAATAGCGCGATAGGTTATAGGGGATATCGATGATTTTTTTCCGCAGCGTGTTTATTACAAATGCGCTTGTAAAAGTCATAAGAAGATGAACGTGAAATTATTTTCATTTTCAACTCTAAGATCTAAGCGGGGTCAAACGGGCGTAATTTTCAGCTATATCGAATAGCTGTTCTATTTGTCGACGCTGATGGCATATTGGCGGTATTTCATTTTTTGACGCGCTGTAAGATGAAACGAGGATGAATTTTCCGTAATTTGTTCGCCAACTTCTTCATTCGCAATACTTTGGTTTCAGCCTGAGAAAATGTTCTTTTATATTCATTTGATGCGCGCTCGATTTATTTTAAGCGATCGTCCGCGTTCAAGACGCCTCATCGATTAACGTCAAGATGACTTGTTCCCACCGACGAAGCGCGAACGTTTTCAATTAAGGATCTTTAAAATGAATTATAAATCGTTGGTGGTTTCAATCGGCGACGCTATTACCCCGGTGGTTAAATATTGAAAAAAAGTCGTGTATTCAAAAGAACCTCTTCCTTTTACCTTTCTAACTTATATCCGCCGAGGTAATAGGAGGCTCGCGAGATCGAGGGGATTGTTTGATTTTGCGCTCTAAAACGCGCGAAGCCGGCTTCGAGCGGCGTGGAACGTATTGGCGTAGGCTTTCGTCCAGGCGCGAAAAAGCGAAAGCGTTCGATCCCTTTCCTTTCGAGGCGCCTTTCACCCCCGCGGGCGCCATCCTTTCAATCCGTATGGAAGAGGTTTTACCGGCCGGAGGGGGCTTTCAGCCGAAAGACGAAAGGGAGTCCCTGATCTCCTTTAGGCGCCCGGGGGCCTCGGCGGCCGGAATCATGCTAACCTTCCCGCTTTTCCTCTCCTTAATTTCCAAAAGGCCCTTTTCGATGTTCTTCTCCGAAACGGTCACCCTCAAGGGGAGGCCCAGGAGGTCCGCGTCCTTGAATTTTTTCCCGGGCCGCTCGTCCCGGTCGTCCAGCATGACCTCGACTTCGAGGCCTACAAGGGCCTCGGCCAGGTTTAGCGCGGCCTCCATGACGGCGGGGTTTTTCACCTGCAAAGGGAGCACGTCCACCTCGTAGGGGCTTAGGGGCATGGGCCAGACGATGCCGTCCTTGTCTCCGCTCTGCTCCACGGAGGCGGCGATGGCGCGCCCCAGGCCGATGCCGTAGCAACCCATGACTATGGGGGCCTCCGTTCCGTCCCTTTTTTGCGCCCGGGCCCCCAGGGCCTCGGAGTACTTCGTGCCCAGCTTGAAGACGTGGCCCACCTCGATGCCTTTTTTGAGCTTCAAAGGCTTTCCGCAGTTGGGGCAGGGGTCGTCCTCCACGGCCAGGGCCAGGGGGAAGTAGTCGTCCACCTTGAAGTCGCGGCCGGGTTGGGCCCCTTTGTAATGGTAGTCCTTCTCCCCGGCGCCCACGACGCCGGAACCCATCCTCCGCACCCCCGAATCGGCGACGACGCGGAGTTTGGATCCGACGGGGGTCACGAAGCCCGTGGGGGTTCCGGTTATCTCCTCCGCCTCCTCCGGGGAGGCCAGCCTCACGGAGTCGGCGTTCAGGTACTTCTCCAGCTTCACGGGGTTTATCTCCCGGTGTCCGGGGATCAGGACCAGGACCGGCCCCTCGTCTTCCGTTATGAAGAGCATGGACTTTATGATTTCCGCCTCCCCCACCCCCAGGAAGCGGGCGAGCTCGTCCACGTGCCGCGCGTTCGGGGTGTGGACCCTTTCCAGGGGGCCTTCCCGGGGAGCGTCCAGGGGGTAGTCCGAAAGCTCGGTCTTCTCCTGGTTCGCGGCGTAGCCGCAGGCGCCGCAGAAAAGGAGGGTGTTCTCCCCGGAGTCGGCCAGGACCATGAACTCGTGGGAGTAGCTCCCCCCGATGGCGCCGCTCTCGGCCTCCACCACGGCGTAGGAGAGCCCGCAGGAGTCGAAGATCTCCTTGTAGGCCTCGTACATGCTCCGGTAGCTTAGGGCCGCCCCCTCCTCGTCATGGTCGAAGGAGTAGGCGTCCTTCATGATGAACTCCCGACAGCGCATGAGTCCGAAGCGGGGCCTTATCTCGTCCCGGAACTTGGTTTGGATCTGGTAGAGGTTCAAAGGCAGGTCGCGGTAGCTGCGGATCTCCCGGCGGACGATGTCGGTTATCACCTCCTCGTGGGTGGGTCCGATGACGAAGTCCCGCATGTGCCGGTCCTTGAGGCGCAGGAGCTCGGGGCCGTATTTTTTATCGCGGCCGGATTCTTTCCACAACTCCAAGGGCTGCACCGCCGGCAAAAGGAGCTCCTGGGCGCCCCTCTTGTTCAGGGAGCGGCGGATGATCCGCTCCAGCTTCCTGATGGATCGGAGCATCAGGGGCAGGTAGCTGTAGATGCCGCCGGCCAGGCGGCGGACGAGGCCGGAGCGCACCATGAGCTTGTGGCTCGAAAGCTCGGCCTCGGCCGGATCCTCTTTCAGGGTGGGGGCGAAACTGCGGCTTTTGAGCGCGAGCATGGGTTCCCCCGCCCGGTCGGTGAGCCTTAGGACCTGCTCCATCCTCGACTTGAAATCGTTTTCCCGCTCTTCCGGCATTTCCCTCTTCCGTCGCCCCGGCCGCCCGCGGGGCGGCGGGGCTTTGATGAAGCCCTCGGCTCTAAAATTTCAAAGTTTTTTCACGAAGGCCGCGAGCCGCTCCAGGGCGGCGCTCACGGTTTTAAGGGGGCTCGCGACGTTTATCCGCAGGAAGCCCCGGCCGGCCTCTCCGAAGGAGAGGCCGTCGGAAAACCAGACCCCGGCCTCGAAAACCAGCCTCTTCATCATCTCCTCGTGGGCGATTTTGAGTCTGGAGAAGTCCGCCCATAAAAGGTAGCTTCCCTCGGGTTTCACGAGCTCGATCTTTTCCAAATTCGCGCGGAAGAAATCGCTCGTGTAGGCGATGTTCTTCTCCAGATAGCGCTTAAGCTCCTCGAACCAGGCCTCGCCACGCTCGTAGGCGGCCCGGCAGGCGTTTATGCCGGTGACCGATAGCTGGCTCAAACCCGTGCGCTCGGTTTCGAGCGCGTACTTTTTCCTTAAAGCGGGGTTGGGAATGAAGGTGGAGGCGATGTGGAGCCCCGCCAGATTGAAGGTTTTGGAGGGGGCGGTTAAAAGAACGGCGTTCTCCTGGAAGGCCTCGTCCACCGCCGTGAACACCATGTGCCTGCTCCCCTCCCAGACGAAGTCGGAGTGGATTTCGTCCGCCACCACCACGCAGCCGTGCTTGAGGCAGAGGGAGCCCATTTTTTGGAGCTCCTCTTCCGTCCAGACCCGGGAGACCGGGTTGTGGGGGCTGCAGAGGATGAAGACTTTGACCTTCTCCCGCACGAGCTTGCGCTCGAAATCCTTGAAGTCCACCGTGTAGCGGCCCCGGCGGTAGACCAGGGTGTTGTCCACGAGCCTTCGGCCGTTTATCGCGACCGAGGAGTGGAAGGGGTGGTAGACCGGAGTCTGGATCAAGACCGCGTCGCCCTCGGAGCTGTAGGCCTTGATGGCGGTGTTCAGGGCGAAGACCACCCCCGGGGCCTTCACCAGCCAGGATGGATCGAGGCGGCACCCGAAGCGTCTTTCGTACCAGCCGACCACGGCTTCGGCGTAGTCCAGCCCGGTGTCGGTGTAGCCGAAGATCCCGTGCCTGACCGTCTCCTCTAAAACCTTCGTTATCTCCGGGGCCGCGCGGAAGTCCATGTCCGCCACCCACATGGGAATGACGTCCTCCGGGTGGCCCAGGAGCTTTCCCCTGTCGTATTTGATGCTCCCCGTTCCCAGGCGGCTCACGATCTCGTCGAAGTTGTAGGGGCTTTTTCCGGCGCCGGCGTTTTTCATCCCGTTCCTTTTCCGCCGCTTCGGCTTCCTTTTCCGCCGCGGCTTTGACCGTTGGTTCGTTTTCGTCTCGTGGTTTTTCCCGGGGGAACCTTTAAAGGGAGCCCCGGGCCGCCAATGGGGGCGCTCGTCTCCCTCGGATCCGGGCGCGGGGAGGCGTTTCGGGCGGGAGGGGGGCTTCGGCGCCCCGCCGGCCCGAAGCCTAGCCCAGGGCCCGCTCCAGATCGGCCACGAGGTCCTCCGGGTCCTCGATTCCCGCGGAGAGCCTTAAAAGCCGCCCGTTTATCCCCAAAGCCAGCCTGGTTTCCTCCGGCACCTCGCTGTGGGTCTGCAAAAGTGGGTAGGTTATGAGGGTTTCCGGCCCGCCGAGGCTCTCGGCGAAGAGGATGAGCTCCACCTTCTCCAAAACCGCCTGGGCCGTCTCTTCGGAGTCCACCTCGAAGGAGATCATGGCCCCGAAGCCCGCGGCCTGTTTCTTCTGGATGGAATGGCCGGGGTGCCCAAGGAGTCCCGGGTAGTATACTTTTTTCACCTTCCGGTGCTTTTCCAGGAACGCGCAGAGGACCCGGGCGTTCCGCTCGGAGCGCTCCATCCGGAGGTGCAGGGTTTTGAGGCCCCT
Organism: Deltaproteobacteria bacterium; assembly: GCA_031276865.1. Classification (GTDB taxonomy): domain Bacteria; phylum Desulfobacterota; class Desulfarculia; order Adiutricales; family Adiutricaceae; genus JAISMF01. The sequence continues at coordinate 50,648 of JAISMF010000063.1, forward strand.
TATCACCAGGAAGCTGTCGAAGGGTGAGAGCCCCGAGCCCACGGTCTTCACGATGACCCGCAGCCTCTCCGCGGTCTCGGCGTCGTTTAGGGCCAAGAAGCCCGAGAGGGTGTCGTTGTGGCCGGAAAGGTACTTGGTTCCGCTGTGGAGGACCATGTCCGCCCCCAGCTCCAGAGGCCTCTGGAGCACGGGCGTGAGGAAGGTGTTGTCCACGATGAGGAGCCTTTCCGGCCCGGCGATCTCCCTGGCGGCCCGGATGTCGGTTATGTTCATCATGGGGTTGGAGGGGGTTTCGATAAAAATCGCCCGGGTGTTTTTCCGCAGGCGTTTTTGTAAAAGCCCCCGATCGTTTGTGTCCAAGTACTCCACCTCGAGCCCCGATCTAAGGGCTAGGCGGCTGAAAAGCCTCACCGAGCCCCCGTAGAGATCCGAGGTGGCCAGGATGTGGTCCCCGGGCTCGAAGAGGCCGGCCGCCGCGTCCAGGGCGGCCATGCCGCAGGAGAAGGCCACGGCGTGGCGGGCCCCCTCCAGGGAGGCCACGAGGCGCTCCAAAGGCTCCCTAGTGGGATTTTGCGTCCGGGAGTAGTCGAAGCCGGTGGAGGCGCCCACCCCCGGGTGGGCGAAGGTGGCCGACTGGTAGATGGGGACGCAGACGGCCCCCGTCCTGTTGTGGGGGTCCTTGGCGCCGTGGACGCAGATGGATTCTATCCGCATAAAAGTTCCAAAAAGCGTGTTTAAATCATCGGGGCCGCCGGCGGGGTTCGCCGGTGGAGGGGTCCGAAGCCGAAAAGCCATTTTAGCAGAAAAGGCCGGGGATGATTAATTTTTTCCTCCCTCGAAGCCCCCTTTCCGGCCGGAAAGGCCTTTTTCCGGCCCGGGGAGGGGCCGGAAAAGGCGGGAAAAGCCCGAAAAGGCGGGAAAAGCCGGAAAAAGCGGGAAAAGCCGGAAAAGGCGGGAAAAGCCCGAAAAAGCCCCCAGCCGGAAGTTCCGCCAAAGAGGCGTCCGTGGGGAAAGCGCCTAACCCCCCCTTCCGTGGCTCTCGAAGCCGGATTCCGGAGGCGGCGCCCCGGGCCCCGGGCGGGGTTCGGGCTCGCTTCGGGCGGAAAAAAGTCCGGGGAGGGAAAAATTTTTAAAAAAAATCTTGCCTTTCACCCGGAAAAACGCTAATCTAATTTATTAAAAAACGCTTTTACGCGTGAAAGCGAATTTTTCCGCCCGCGGGGGCGGTTTTCCGCGGATTTTTCGCCGATCAGGTGTCTGAAGGCCGGGAACATGGAATTTGTTCCCGGCCTTTTTTAGTTCCCTCCGCGGAAAAACCCCCCCGTTTTCAGCCTCGTCTTTTTTTAAATTCATTTCAAACGCCGAAGGAAAAAAAGGTGTCTTATGTCTAAAATCGCAGGAAGCCTCACCGATCTAATTGGAAAAACCCCGCTCGTGGAGCTCAAGCGCTACGGCAAGGCCCACGGAGTGGGCGGCCGGCTGGTGGCCAAACTGGAGTATTTCAACCCCCTGGGGAGCGTGAAGGACCGCATCGCGCTCGCCATGATCGAGGACGCCGAGAAGAAGGGCCTCATCAAGGAGGGCACCACGATAATCGAGCCCACCAGCGGCAACACCGGCATCGGGCTGGCCTTCGTGGCCGCGGCCAGGGGTTACAAGATCATCTTGGTCATGCCCGAGACCATGAGCCTGGAGCGCCGCAAGCTCCTCTACGCCCTGGGCGCCGAGCTGCAGCTCACCCCGGGTCCCGAGGGCATGAAGGGGGCCATTAAGAAGGCCGAGGAGCTCACCAAAGAGATCCCCAACTCCTTCATCCCCCAGCAGTTCAACAACCCCGCCAACCCCGAGATCCACCGGACCACCACGGCCAAGGAGATCCTGGACGACACCGATGGCAAGGTCCTGGCCGTGGTGGGCGGCGTGGGCACCGGCGGCACCATCACCGGCGTGGGCGAGGTGCTGAAGAAGAAGAACCCCAAGGTCCGGGTCATCGCCGTGGAGCCCTTCGACTCCCCGGTGCTGTCCGGCGGCAAGCCTGGCCCCCACCAGATCCAGGGGATCGGCGCCGGCTTCGTGCCCCAGGTTTACAACAAGGACGTGGTGGACGAGGTCCTTCAGGTGAAGACCCCCGACGCCTTCGCCGCCTCCCGGGACGTGGGGCACCAGGAGGGCCTCCTGGTGGGCATCTCCTCCGGGGCCGCCCTCCACGCCGCGACCGAGGTGGCCAAGCGCCCCGAGTTCAAGGGCGAGATCGTGGTGGTGGTGCTGCCGGACACCGGCGAGCGCTACCTCAGCACCCAGCTCTTCGCCACGGACAAGGCCTAGGCGGCGGATCTCTTCCTAAGTCCGCGGGAATACGAAAGGGGCGCCACCCCCGATCCGCTTGGCGGACGGGGGAGGCGCCCCTTTTCCATTTGCGAAGTCGTTTAGGGTTTCAAGGCGTCCGGAGGGGGTTTTCCGGGAAAAAGGCGGGGGAGGGCGGGGCGGAAAAGCGCCCCAAAGGGGTCAGGCCCCCGGCGTCTCGTCTTTGGCCAGGCCGGCCGCCAACAGGGCCGGGTCGGAGTACTCGCCCGGGTCCGCCCCGAGGCTGGAGTACTCCAAGGCGGATTTCAGATGGTGCTCGGCCTCCTGGAAGAGGCCCATCTCGAAGTAGAGCTTCCCCAGGCGCTTCCGGTAGAGGCTGTTGGAGGGGTCCAGCTCCACGCTGCGGCGCAAGAGCGAGAGGGCCATCTTTTTGTCCCCGCTCTCCTCGAGGTACAGCATGCCCAGAGACGAGAGCCCGGCCGCGTCGTCGGGGTTGTGCCGCACCGCCTGCTTGAAGGCGTCCATGGCCCCGGCGGCGTCTCCCTGGAGGAGCCTGGCCTGGCCCAAAAGGGAGTGCAGGCTCGAGCGGCGGCCCTTGAGGCCCGCCGCCCGGTTCAGGGCGTCCAGGGCTTTTCCCGTATGCCCCAGCTCCAGGGCGGTCTTTCCCAGCTGGTAGAGGACCTCGAAGTTGTCCGGATCCAGGGAGGCGGCCTTTTCCAGGGCCTTCTCCGCCTCCTCGTGGCGGCCGCTCAGGATGTAGCTGCAGCCCTTGTTGAAGCTGGCCATGAGGTTGTCGGGGTCCAGGCGTAAAATGTCGTCGAAGGCGCTGATGGCGGCGTTTTGATCCCCCAGGCGCCCGTAGGAGACGCCCAGGGAGTTTAACAGGTTCAGGTGCGCCGGATCCAGGATGAGGCCCCGGCGGTACTCCTCGATGGCCGCGTCCAGGTCCCCCTCGTCGAAGAGCCTGTCGCCGGAGATGTTCAAGGTCGCGGGGCCGAAGACCGCGCGCACCTCGTGACCGGTCATGGCCGCCTCCAAAAGGGTCTTCTTGGCGGCCCCGGGAAGGCTCTCGGGCGTCAGGACCTCCGAGGGGTAGAAGACCAAGGCGAGGGAGACCTTGCCCGGTCCCTGATCGCCCGTCAGGAAGGCGGCGAGCTCGTCCGCGATCCCCTCCGGGGGGTCGGCCCAGGAAAGCGCCAGAATACCGGGCTCCCAGGGGGCGGCGGAACCGGGCCGCGGCCGGAAACGCTCGTTTACGGCCGCGTGGAAGAGATCCAGCTGCTTTTCGGCCTCCTTTTCCCCCACCATGGCGCTTAGCTTCTCGTAGTCGTCCAGCTTGGCCAGGGCGAAGAGGGCTTTGGAGCCCCCCTCGGCCGCGCGGACGGCGAAGTTCACGGGGGAGAGCCGCCCGCTCCAGCGGTCCCTCTCCCCGTCGCGGCCCCGGGGTTGGATCCCCTCCTCGAGGCGCAAAAACTCCAGACGGTCGCCCTGGGCTATCCGGCGGCCCGGGCTCTGGATCTTCAGGTGGGCGATGGAGTAGGCGGGGGCCGTCTCGAAGATCCCCGCCTCGCCCTTGGGGGCGCCGTCCTCGCCCTTCACCAGGAAGACCTGTCCGGCGGAGGCCCCCATGGACTTTCCCAGGTTCAATATGGCCCGATCCTGGGGGAGCACCTGAGTCACCCGGCCGTGGATGTTCAAAAGATCCCCGAAGGCTATCACCTGGGAGGTGTTCTGGGTGGCGGCGAAGGTCACGGCCGTGTTGGCTTTCCGGAGGAGGGCCAGGTGGGGGAGGCCGTCCAAGCCGTCGAAGGCCAGATCCCCGGGATGCGAGGCGAAGCCTATCTGGGGGGGGCTCTGATGGTGCTCGAACTGGGCCTCCCTTCTTTCGGAGTCGAGGCGCTCCCTTAATTCCTCGCGGCCGCCCCGCGCGAGGAGGGCCAGGCGTTTTTCCGAAAAGCGGGCCACGGCCAGAAGGCCGGGGAGGGCTTTGAGCTTTTTAACCAAGACCCTCTGGGGGAGGGCCCATTCGTGGCGGAACTCGATGAAGACCAAATTCAGCGCCCCCTCCCCGTCGTCCAGTTTCAATGGCCGGGGCTGGGAGTCCAGGGGCGGGACGAGCCTTTTCAGCCGCGCGAGGAAGTGGTCACGGTTCCAGAGCCCGGACTCCCGATCCAGCCGCAGGGCTTTTTTCAGCCACATCTTTTCCAGGACGCCGGAAACCACGGCCGGGACGAGCTTCAGGCTTTCCTCCGCGGGAGGCGGGCAGTTCTCCTTTAAAGCGGCCTTGAGGGAGCCAAGGGATCTCCCGCGGAATTCCAAAGGCGCCTCCAGAACCGACCGCCCCCCGGGGGGGTCCTCCAGGGAAAAGCGCAGCGAGGGGAAGACGCTCCTAAGCTCTTTGAAAAAAGAGGCCTTGGAGCGCAGGAGATCCTTTCGGGTGATGCTTGACCAGTAATTCATCGTTTTCGGGTGCTTCGTGATTTAACTTCGGAGGCCTTAGGCGCAGCCTTCGGGCTTGGGGAGCCCCGCCATGCGGCAGGCCCCCTTGCCCGGACCGGAGGGAAAAAGCTCGTAGATGTATTTGAGTTTGAAGCCGGTGACCTCCGCCATGTCCCTCACCCGGGGAGGGCGCCGGTGGGTTTCGTAGTAGCCGCGGAGCAGGCCCAGGACTTCCAGGTGATCGTCCGTGAGCTCGTCAATATCTTCCATTTCCCGCACGTAGTCAACCCATTCGGGGGAGTAGCGGGAGGGATCCGCGAGGAAGCCCTCCGCGTCCACCTCGAAGGCGACGCCCTGATGCGTGACTGAAGTCATTTCCACCTCGAAGAAGGAGCGGCCTTCTTTCCGACCTTGGATATCCGGCGCGTATTATAGGAGATTTGCCGGAATTTTCCAAGATCGCGGGGGTGCGTCCAAGCGTCGAAGCTTCCCGAAAGAAAAGGAAGGTTTCCGGCCTTCCGCCCGGGGTTCAGGCGGTTGGCGGGCTTTCGCTTTATCTTGTCAAAGCTTCCGGATCCGTTAAAAAAAGAAAGCGATGAAGAGTCCCTTCGATGTAGGGCCCCTTCGATGAAGGGCCCTTCGATAAAAGGCTCTTTCGATAAAGGGCCCCTTCATTGTTTCAAAAGGCCCGGTTCACGTTTGGAGCGGAGCGTTCCGCCTTTCCGGGTGTTATGTAATATGAAACTCCCCGAAAAATACGCGGGATTTAAAAGAAAGTCGTGTTTTTTTAAAAAACGCCGCTATTTAAAAAAAAACCGCTTCCCTCTGGCGCGGCCTTGGGCTTCTTAAAGCCAAATCCCTCCGCGGAGCCGCTCCGGGAGGGAAGGGGAAAGACCTCCGCTCCGGCCGGAGCCGGAGCGGAGGGAAAAAGGCCCGGCGGAGGTCTTTTTTCGGGGAGGCGGGCGGAGGGGCGCCCCGAGACCGGTCCCGTTCCCCATCCGGAAAAGACCGGACGGGCGCCTAAAGCTCGATTTTCGTGCCCAGCACCTTCAAGAAGTCCCGGATCCAGGCGGGGTGGGCCGGCCAGGCGGGGGCGGTCACGAGGTTTCCGTCGATGACCGAGTTGGAGGCCGTGTCGTTGGCGGGCACGAAGGCGCAGCCGCTGTCCGCGACGTCCGGACCCACGGCGGGGTAGCTCGTGGAGCTGCGACCCTTGAGGACGCCGGCGGAGACCAGGATCTGCGGGCCGTGGCAGATGGAGGCCACCGGTTTCTGGGCCTTGAAAAACTCCCTCACTATCTCGAGCACCCTCTGATTGAGGCGCAGGTACTCGGGGGCGCGCCCGCCGGGGATCACCAGGGCGTCGAAATTCTCCGTCTTCACCCGCTCGAAGTCGAAGTTGAGGGAGAAGTTGTGCCCGGGCTTTTCGGAATAGGTCTGATCGCCCTCGAAGTCGTGGATCGCGGTTTTCACCGTGTCTCCAGCCTTTTTTCCGGGGCAGACCGCGAACACCTCGTGGCCCACGGCCGCGAGGGCCTGGAAGGGCACCATGACTTCGTAGTCCTCCACGAAGTCGCCGACTATGAAAAGTATTTTCTTCCGCGCCATTTTGAGTCTCCTTTAAGGTGGTTTGATTGTGAAAAATAATAAACGTGATAAGAGCGGGTTTGATGATCGGTGAGCCGCTTTATTTTAACAAAAAATCCTCCTAAAAGAAAATGTTCCTCCCGGAAGGGCTGGAAAACGGGTCCCTGAAAAGACCATAACCCACGGCGTTCGTCGATATTTGGAAAAAACGGAAGAGGGGGCTCCTTCTTTAAAAAAAGTCCGAAGGCGTTCCGACCGCGCCCGGATGGGGGTGATTTTGAATGTTCCGTCCCTGACACTTTTGAATATCCAGGGAAATGAGCGCCGCAGGTGGCGGGGAGGCGGGTTGATGAGAGAGGGTGAGAGGCGACCCAGCGGATCTCCGGGGGCGGGGAAAGGTTAAAACGAGGGGCGGCGGCTCCAGTCTTATCCCCGAGGATTTGATTTCCGAACCGGAGCATCATCCACGAGTGGGAATCTATTTCCGGCGTCAGGAGTTCTGTCCGGGCGGAAGAGGGAAAGTGGCAGGGGAGAGTTCAGGAGCGTAAATATCCATTTACAGTCAGCCGGAGGCGCTTGAAAAGACTGCGGCGTGGCGCTTAAAGTCCGCGGGGAAAAACCGGCGGGGTGTTTTATCCCGATTCACCTTTCACCATGGGGAGCTAAACCGGTAGCCTAGCATGGCGACTAGGGGGAGTCACCCCGAGGCCGTTTTAAGAGCGATTTTCTCTATATACCGAATTTTCCTCTGAAATTCCGAGATCTTGCCTAGGTGTTTCTTATTTAAAGGACGGTTCAGAGCGGGACGTTTAGCGAGAACGCCGAAAGTAGCAATTATATTTGATAAATCCTGGGAAATAGAGTTCAGGGCGCTTGAAATGTTTTTTGAAAAGGGAGTGGGTGAATACAAAAATACAAACATGGGGTAAAACGACAGTTTGAAGTCCTTGAAATCATCGTTGAACCGCATTAGGAATTCAGTTATTATAGCATCCCCTATCTTTAGAATTTTGCCGCTTTTTATGGATTTTAGCCTTTTAATTATGGACGATCTGAAATCATTGAGGTCAATTGCCGTGAAGTTGTTAAAAAAGTACGGAAAGTTTTTTGCGCTGATCAGAAATTTAATAATAGATTTTTGAATATCATTTCGCTCCTTAGAGAGTCTGAACGTTGATTCATCAATATCTTGAAGTACCTGCTCCAGAAGAAGAGAGGATTCGTCTAATAAAATAAATAAATCGTCACTGAATTTATGAAAAAAATTAAAAATGCTTACTCTGGTTATCTCTAGAAGAGTGAAAATAAAATTATTGATGAGCGGATTGATATCCGAGTTTTTCGTGAAACACCGTATTACACTCTCGGTTTCAAAAGTAAGATGGAGTCTTAAAGCGGGGGAAACGTCGTTTTCAGGGGCGGATTCTTCTAAAGACGAATTTACTCGGGTGAATGGAAAATCTCGCAAAGAAGAGCTTTTAATCTCCGTCCGATATGTTTCTAGGCGATATTTAGATGTTTTATTATGAGAAATTTCTCCGTGGTAGATAAATTCCTTAAAATCATTAAGTATATCTCTTTTCAGCTGGGATAAGGCTTCATAAATATGAGAGGCGTATGAATTCATCTTAGATTTGACAAACGTTTGAATTTTATCGCTTTGAAGAACGAGTTTTGGGAAGTATTTGTTGTAAAATTCAAGCTGTTTATTAAAGGTCAGTGTTTTTTTCGATTTGGAGGTTAACGCCAACGAGTAGTGGTGAAGCTTGGAAAATGTCGACTGGAGTGCTATCAGCGCCATGTTTCCAGACGCATTGGTGATTTCGTTTAAAAATTCAGGAAAACCAGATTTTTCCCACATGCGGTTAGCTGTCTTTAATATTCTTGATGAGTCCTTGATTTCATATATCCAGTCCACGCCGAAAGAAGTTTTGGCGAAATCCTTAACCCAGTCGTTGCCTTCTTCGTCCGGATCCAAAGATCCTTTAACTTCGATTTCATTTAAGGCTCGTTTAGCCAGATAGGCGTACTTAGCGGAAACTGGAAAAATTGAAATATTTTTTCCGTTAGAAAGTTTAAATTTATTTTTAAAAAAATTGATTAAACCTTCTTTAGAAAGGCTGTTGTTGTCTTTTTGGTCAAAGTGGTTGACTAAGATGCGCAATCGATCTGAAATGTCTGGAGCATAATTGGTTACAGCCTCTCTGACAGCATGGTCAGCCAGGGAATTTATTTCTGTATAATTGATCACGTACAGTATACGAGACGCCTTTTTTATCAAATCGTTCATTAATTCGGATAGATCCGTGTTAAATCCGGCTTCATTTGGTCCTGGAATATCAAGTAACGTTAATTTCCAGTTATCGGAATTCACTTTAAAATTTTGGAATTCAACTTCAATACGGGGTATTTCAGCGATATCCGTAAACATCTTAAATGGAAAATTAATGTTGAGAAGTATGCCTATCCTGACGAGATCATTGTAAAAAGTTAAAAAAGAGCAAATTTCGTTTGTTCCGTTATAAATAGGCTTAATCGCAGGAAATTTTAAAATTTTATCAATAAATAGATTATCTTTTTCGAAAAAAAATGAATTGAATATTTTTTTATAGTCGCCGGATTTGTAAAGGTTGACAATGGATTTTTTTAAATTATCGACAAGTTCAACGTTAATGCTTTTCAAAACCGCCTCATTGTTTCCTAGAGTATGTTTCACCAGAGTGGGAATTACCGTCATCGGCATATTCCTAACCGGCATGATATGGCAGCCGGCTATCGCATTGATTAAAGTCGTCTTTCCAGCTTTCATTGTTCCCACCACGGCGAAAATAATTTCAGAGTTTTTCAGCAGGTGTATTTCATTATTAATAAGTTTTGAAATAAACGATGCCCCGTATAAATTAAGATTAAGATTAGATAATTGAACAGGTTCGTAACATTCTGATATTTTTTTACCAATATCTAAAAATTCATCACACAGTATGATTGTTTCCGAAACTATACTGTTGATACTAGATGTGTTAATCATTTTTCCTCAGTTCATATTTTACTACAAAGTGAAATATTAATTTACGTTCTCTTTAAATTTTTTATTTTTTGCATAGCGTTTTCCACTTTCAACGAGCTTGAGTTAAGTTCTTTCGAGATCTCTATCTGTTTCGAGAATACTGAGTCGAGATAATTCAATGAATTCATAAAATCCGCTATTTTAGTCATTGTTTTCATAGTATTATCGTAACCCTGACTCATATAACTTAAAATTTTATTTTTGGTGAAATCGAAAATATCGGTGAAGTCTTTCGATAAAGGCGGAATCGGCCTTATTTCGATGATAGTTGAATCCGTATAGTCAAATCTGTTCCACGGAGAGTCGGATTCTAGATGCGCCACGATGGTCGTCGATTCCCTATTATTTTTAATAACCGGTTCAGCGGGCGTATTTCCTTTTCGTGAGTGGAATCGTCCTTGTCCTCCGTCCGTGTATATTTTTCCGTTAATTTTTTCGGATCCATAAAACCATGGCAAGCATGCGGATGCCACAATCGCTTTAATACGGTCTTCTGGAGCAAGTTCTTGAATTAGAAGATAATCCGATTCAGGCGTATCTTCATCAGTAAAGGAAGTTGTTATCAATTCCACAAATCTTGTAATGGAACTCTCTTTAGGATATAAGGATACGTAGAAGGAAATTCCCTTATCAAAAGCGCTGTTATCGCAGAAATTACAAATAATGCGTTTGATATTATTCTTGGAGAGCAATCCTGTCTGAAGCACGGCGGATGAAGCATCCGGCGACTTTTCGGCTAATGACATCCATATTGATTCCAGGGTATTAGCGGCGTGTTTTAAAGTCGAGGAACTGGCAACTACGGCGGCATTTAAAGCTCCTATGCTCGCTCCGGAAACGCACCCGATTGAAACGCCTATTTCGCTAAAAGCTTTGATGACTCCGGCTTGAAAAGCACCCAGCGCTCCGCCTCCGCATAAAACCAGATTATAATTTTTATCGGATCGATTCTTCATTTTTTGCTTAACACCTCTTCCGCCATCGCCTGGACTATTCGCTGAGGTTTAAAAAATCTGGGAATTTCAGAGGAAAGCTTGGAAGCGGGGAGGCGGTCTATTACGGAAAATGCGTGAATAAACGGCCTATCTTTTTCAGTGGCGTATTCTGAAAGATATAACAACGCCGATTTGGCGTCTATAAGCGTTTCTTCCGGAAATTGATACCATTCTTTGACGGTCGGACAGTTTGTGGTAAAAATTTTTGACAGATCAAGCCTAAGTTGAATGACGGATTTATCGACAATTTGCCGCAGAAAACGCTCTTTCACAACGCCATCAAAAGTTGGATTTCTCAGATACGATCCAAAATCTCCCCAATTTAAATTTTCCAATGTTGTATACAATCTCGCCGACAAAGAAAAATTATCATAGCGTCCCGCCGCCCATGCGTCAAACTCCTGTGTTATATGGCGGTCGGCTTTGTTTTCATAATCAACCTGATTAATTTTTTTTTCAAGCATTTCCTGCCTGTCGTTTAGTTCTTCGAATAATTTTCTTGTTTGGTACGAAAAATTGGCAAGCAAAGATAAATTATTGTTCACATTGGTAAGACTTTTTGAAATATTGTTGATAACTTTCCCGCTGACACCCGCAATTTTGATCAGATAACTAACAACATTGGTGATGTTATCCAATCCATTAGCCAGATTAGCGTTTATTGATTTTTGGCGTTTAGCCGATATTCCAGTTATCGAATCAAATATTCGTGTAAAAAAAGGGTTTCTGACGCTTTGAACATTGATAGTCGACTTCGCCACGTTTATACTGTTGACTAAATCTACGATGACTTTTTGATTCAGGGCGGGGATAATTTTCAATATTTCATTGTTAGTAATCGTTTTAGCGATATCACGTTCGTTCATTACAGTATTTCTCCGCATATTAAGAAGTCTTATCCAAGGGAGCGTTCCAGGAGTTGAATAATTTTTTTATATTCTCCGTCTCGAGTTTTAAATTTTTCAGATCTTCATTAAAAACGTCATATTTGTCCAATAACTTCTTTATTGACGTTTTTAATATATTCTGAACTTCTTTTTCCTTCTCGGTTTTGTCTCTTTTCGTCTGCTCCAGAGTTCCTTTCACTTTGTTGATGTTTTTTTTGAATTCCGAAAAGAAACTGTCGATACTTTTTTTCAGGGAGGAATTAAACTTCTCGGAGCAGTATTTGGTCAAATCGGCGATATGATCGGATATAAATTTTTCATACTCTGCTTTTATCGTAATTATGTTGATTTTATTAGTATTTTTGTAGTGCGTATAATATTCCCAACCTATTCCAAGTCCGTCTCCAAAGATGGCGTCTTCATCAGTGTCGAGCAATTTTCCTAACCAACCAAATACATTATCTTTACGGCGGGGCTTCGTAATCGCTTCTTTTTCGGTTTGGATAAAGTTTATCGCTATGGCGTCAAAATCAAAAGATTTTACTATTCCTACGGTGGAAGGAATGTCAAGCTTGAATTGAAACATGAACTCATCGTTTTTTCTTTTTCTGAACGCCTCATTCAGGTATATATTTATATTTGATAATATTTTAAGCATATCTGACGTTATCTGATTCATTAAATTATCGTAATCTTCCAGTTTTTTCTTCAGCTCGTTGAAAATTTTCTTATAATTAATTTTGCAAATAGTTTCGATTGATTTCTTTAATCTTTTAATAAAAATTTCCGCTTCGTTCGTGTTGGAATCAAATTTAATCTCGGGATTATTTATGTCGAAATCCTTATCAGAATAAGATGAAGGCTTGTTTATAATATTTTTGGCGCCAACTAAATGTTTTGATTTCTTTGACGTTTTAATATTTTGTAATTTGTTTCCGGATTGATTCTGATATTTTAATTTGCCTTCCGTAAAATACTTATTCAGTTGTTTTATTACTTCATTTTTTAATTTTTGAAACGAGCTGTCAATTATTTCTTTAACTTTAACTTCTATCTGTTTTCTTAAATCGTTCGCTTTTATTTCCAATGATCCTGTTTCTTTAAATTTTTCCTCTAAATTACCAATCTGTTTATCAATTTGACTGATATTTGCGTCAAATGATTTATAGCGTATGTTTAAAAAATTGTTTACTGTTTTATTCGATTCTGTTGAATCGGCGCTGAAGTCGGTCAGTTTATCAATCATGGAATCAACGGCGATGAAGCCGGCGTGAGTTTTTCCTTTGGATATCACTTGCTTAAGAGGTTCGGAAAAACCTGAGTTGTCCCATAGCTTGGCTGCTTTTCTTCTGATTGAATCCAGCTTTAAATCGTTTTTTTCATATTCCACTCCGAAAGCTTCTTTGGCGAAGTCGTGTTCCCATGAGTTTTCGGTATTTTCGGGAACGATAAGGGCTTCGTTCAAGTCGATTTCCCGCAGTGCGCAGTTGGCGAGGTAAGCCCTTCTAGCGGAAACCGGAAATATGTTGTCCTCTTTAACTTTGTCTTGCATTAAACTTTCAGAAACGATGCGTTTAGTCGATTTTTCATCCAGGCTGTTTGCGTCCTTCTGGTCGAACTTGTTCACCATCACGTTGATTCTTCCACGGTAAAGCTCGGCCAGTTTTATAATTTGCTGCCTTACGGAATGATCCGCCTCTGAATTAATTTCAGTGAAATTTATGACAAGAAGAAGTGCGGATGCGTTGTTAAGCTGTTTATTCATAAGCTCGGTCAAAGTCTTATGACACCTTGCCTCGTTAGGCCCGGGCGTGTCGAGCAGCGTTAAATTCCATTCGCTTTGGTCTTCGTTCTGGTTGATTAAATGGAAAAATTCAACCTCGATTAAAGGAAGCAGGTTTATGTCGCCGTATGAATTAAAAGGAAACTTCAAGTCTAATTCATCGGATATACGGACAAGGTCGTTGAAATCGGATAAGAAACGGAATATCTCCCCGCTTCCGTGATACTCAGGTTTAAGCGTTTCTCCGGCTTGAACGCTGTTCATGACCGTGGGATAGTTTTTGGCCAGCTGTTCCTTGGGAATTTTCATTTTTTCGTCGGATATCTTGTCTTTTATATTCCGGAGCAAAGCCTTGATCGGCTCGTTTTTTTGGAATAGAAGTTTCGGTTCTATTTGTCCTGGCCTATGGCGTATTAGAGTCGGAACGGTTGTCATCGGCAAATTGCGGTTGGGAAGCACCTCCTTTCCGACAATCGCATTTATAATGGTGGATTTTCCGGCTTTCATCGTGCCTACGACGGCCAGGATCATGTCGCGGTTTTTAAGCTTGGTTCCTTCATTCGTAATTATACGATTTTTTTCTTTGGCTTCATCACGATTTAATAGATTGTTATTTCCGCTGTCATCGAGCAGCCCCTCAGTCGCAAGCATGTCCTTTAAAATTCCGCTTTGAATTTCGGATAATCTTACGGCCTCTTCAACCAGTTTTATGATTTCACTATCTTTATTCAGCATTTATAAATCTTTTTAGTTTAATCAGCCGGGCGGTTGATTTATGGCCGGCAGCGGAAAAACGCTGGATGCCGCCGGATTTGTATTTAGGAATGATTGAAGCTAATGTAAAAAAGTTTAGCTATAAAAATTGGTTAGAAAAAACATATAATATATATAATAAAAATTAATGTTTTAGAGTAAATAATGTATATTGTTTTAAAATCTTAAAACAACAGGGACTTTTTGTCATCGCATCATGAGTATAATGATGGAAAAATATCGAATTTATACGTGGTTTGTAATGTAATTAGTAAAATGAC
>JAISMF010000069.1 GCA_031276865.1 Deltaproteobacteria bacterium
ATAATGTATATTGTTTTAAAATCTTAAAACAACAGGGACTTTTTGTCATCGCATCATGAGTATAATGATGGAAAAATATCGAATTTATACGTGGTTTGTAATGTAATTAGTAAAATGACGCTGTGAAAATAGTCCGAAGCGAACAGAATGCCGCCCTGGCAAGATGGAAAAATGTAAAATTAGGTTCGCATTGAAAATTAAATTTATAATCAGTCTTACATCCAATGCGTGCCCGTTTCAGCGACGCACTCTTCGGTTCGCTTTCGTAATCGGTTCGCAGGCGATTTTTCTATCAATGATTCTAATTACAGACTGTAGCCGATCAAGTGCCGACTGTCAAGGAATTTTTCCGGAGGCTCCGGAAAGGGCTTTCCGCCGCGTCCGCCGCTTCCGGGCGGGGTGACTTGTCCTCCCGACTCCCCGGGTACAAATTCGAGATTTGTTTGCGAAAGGGCCCGGGCCCGCGGATCGGAGATTCGCGCGCGGCGTGAAAAAAATCAGGTTTTTTTTCCGCCCTCAGGTCTTGTCCGGATCGAGGAGGTCCGGGCGTCTTTCCCTGGTGCGCCGGAGGGATTCGTTTTTCCGGTAGAGCTCGATCTCCTGGTGGTTTCCGGATAGGAGCGCCTCCGGAACGGAGAGGCCCCGAAAGACCCGGGGCCTCGTGTACTGGGGGTGTTCCAAAAGCCCCGACGAGAAGCTGTCCTCCGTCAGGGAGTCCCGTTCCCCGAGAAAGCCGGGAACCAAGCGGGCCACCGCCTCTATTACCGCCATGGCCGGCACCTCGCCTCCTCCCAGGACGTAGTCCCCGATGGAGAGCTCCAGGTCGCAGTAGAGGTCCAAAACCCTTTGATCGATGCCCTCGTAGCGGCCGCAGAGGAGGACCAGCTCGCTTTTCAAGCTTAGCTCCCGGGCGGTTTTCTGGGTGAAGAGCTCGCCTCCCGGCCCCAGGGAGACCACGAAGGGCTTTTTTTCGGCGTTATTTAAGATCCGGTCCAGGGCCAGGGCGATGGGTTCGGGCTTCATGACCATTCCGGGGCCTCCCCCGTAGGGGCGGTCGTCGCAGGTCCGGTGGACGTCCGGGCTGTAATCGCGGATGTCCACCAGATCGATCCGGATGAGCTTCCGCTTTAAGGCCTTTTCCAGGAGGGACTGGGAGAGGAAGGATTCGAAGATTTTAGGGAAGAGGGTGAGGATATGAAAACGCAAAATCCCGCCCCTTAGGGTAGATCCCGCCGGAAGGCCTCGAGGGCCGCCAAAGGGAGGGTGACTAAGCTCTTGTCCTCCGCGTCTATTTCCGTCACGAATTCGTCCCGGAGGGGGATGAGGAGTTCGCGGCGGGAGTCGGAGAGCACCCGGAGGATGAGGGAGTCCCCCTGGCTGATGAAGCCGGACACCTGGCCTATCGGTAAACGATCGGGGTCGAGGACCCGCATGCCTAAAAGGTCGTGCTGGTAGAGGAGGTCGTCGGGGAGTGGGGGAAGCGAGGAGCGGGGTAGGAGGAGCTCGGCCGAGCTCAAGAGGGAGGCCTGGTCGCGGGTTTGGACGTCTTTCAAGCGGAGGATGAGGCCGCGGGCGGCGGGGCGGAAGCCTTGAAGGCTCACCGGCCGCGTCTCCCTTTTTCCGGAAGCGTTTTTCCGGGGGGGCGATAAAAGGAGCCCGGGGAGGAGGAGGCTTTCCGGATCTTCTCCGTAGAAGTCGCAGCGGATCTCGCCATGAACGCCGTGGGCCCGGCCCAGGCGCCCCATGAGCACCAGGTCTACGGCTGTTTCAAGGGCGTCGGGCGGCGCCTTTTTTCTTGCGACGGGCTTTTTTTCCATCCGGAGCGCCCCGGAGAAGGGCGGACGCCCTAAAAAGGATCGTCTCGAAAGAGGGGGTCTTCGTGGATGATCAAGTTCTCCAGGCGGAGGACGGCGTTCCTTCCCCGGGCGCGGGCCGCCTGGGAGACCAGGGCCCGAATGGCCCTGATGTTCCGGCCGCCGCGGCCGATTAAGAAGGGCAAATTGGCGGCCGAGGCCGAGAGGACTATCTCGGAGGCGTCGTCGGGTCCGGGCCTCTCCTCCACCAGGATGTCCTCCGGGTGGGGGCTCATTCCCTCCGCCAGGTATTGGGCGAGCCTTATCAAACCAGGGTCTTTTTCGCCTTCTTGACCAGGCTGCGGACGGTGTCGGTGGGCACGGCGCCTTTTTTGAGCCAGTTGTCGATGAGCTCGGTCTTGAGCTCCAGGACGCGGGGTTCGGGACGGGGGTTGTAGTACCCCACTATGTCCAGAAAGGCTCCGTCCCTTTTGGCGCGGCTGTCCGCCACCACTATGCGGTAGAAGGGCTGCTTTTTGGCGCCCAGGCGGGCGAGTCTTATCTTGAGGGCCATCGTGTCTCCTAAAAGAAAATAATCCGGAAAAGGCTCCGGAAGGGGATCCGGAAACGCCGGGGGGGGATCCCCGAAGGGATCGGGAAAAGGTCTGAAAAGGGGCGTCAGGAAAACGGCGGAGAGGAAAAAGCGCTCCGGCGCCCCCGAAACGGGGGCGCCGGTTTTCCGGAGGCGGCCGGAACACCCCCGGAAGGCTCTGTAATTTACCTCACCCGCGGGGAGAAATCCAGCTAAAAATCGGGGGGGGGGGCGGGGGGGCTCTCCGGGGCTACCGGAACAGGCCCTTGAGGGCCGAGAGGCGGCCCTTTCCGCGGCTTAGCTGCTTTACGGCCTTCTTCATGTCGTTGAAGGCCTTGATGAGCGCCTGCACCTCCTGGGGTTTGGTGCCGCTTCCTTTGGCGATGCGGCGTTTGCGGCTGGCGTCGATGATGTCGGGCGTTCTCTTCTCGTCTAGGGTCATGGAGTCTATCATGGCCTCGAATTTCACGAGCTGGACCTCGTCGGGCTTGGCGTTCTTGAGCTGCTTGAGCCTCCCCACGCCCGGGATCATCCCCAAAATGGAGTCCAGGGTGCCGAACTTCTTGAGGGAGTTGAACTGCTTTTTCAAGTCGTCCATGGTGAAGGCGTCGTTTTGCAGCTTGACTAGAAGCTCGTCGGCCTCCTCTTCCGTGACGGTCTCCTGGGCCTTCTCGATAAGGGTGAGGATGTCGCCCATGCCGAGGATCAAAGAGGCCACCCGGTCGGGGTGGAAGGGCTCCAGGGCGTCCAGCTTCTCCCCCGTGCCCATGAACTTCAAAGGCTTTTTGATGACGGCGCGCATGCTCATGGCCGCGCCGCCCCGGGCGTCGCCCTCCATCTTGGAGAGGATGACCCCGCTTAAATCCAGGGCGGAATTGAAGTCCTCGGCTATGGTCACGGCCTCCTGGCCGGTCATGGCGTCGGCCACCAACAGGATCTCCCCCGCCCGGGTGCTCTTCTTTATCTCCCTTAGCTCCTCCATGAGGGCCTCGTCCACCGACAGGCGGCCGGCGGTGTCGATGAGGATCGCGTCCGCGCCGTTTCTCACCCCCTCCGCCACCCCCAGGCGGCTGAGCTCCACCGGGCTTTTATCGGGGGTGGAGGGATAGACCGGCACCTCCGCCTCCGCCGCGAGTATTTTCAACTGCTCGATGGCCGCCGGGCGGGCGGTGTCCGCGGGCACCAGATAGGGGCTGTGGGAGCGTTTTTTGAGATAGAGGGCCAGTTTGGCGGCGGTGGTGGTCTTGCCCGAGCCCTGGAGGCCCACCAGCATCACCACCAGGGGCGGAGGGCCGGAGAAGTTCAGGCCCTCGTGGCTCGCGCCCATGAGCTGGGTGAGCTCGTCGTTCACCACCTTGATGACCATCTGGCCGGGGGAGAGGCTCTTTATTATCTCCCGGCCCATCGCCTTCCGGCGCACCTCGGAGAGGAAGTTCCTCACCACCCGGAAGTTCACGTCCGCCCCTAAAAGGGCCTGCCGCACCTCCACCAGGGCGGAGTCCAAGTCCTTTTCGGAGACGCTTCCCTTGTTTATGAGCTTGTTGAAGGCGGCCGTAAGTTTGTCTGAGAGGTTCTCGAACATTTTTATCCGAAGGTTCCTTTGGAAAAAGCCCTGAGACGTCCGCTGAAAATAAAACGGAGCTTGTCCTCTTAAGAAAAGCGGAGTCCCTCCGCCCGGCGGGCGGAGGCGGAAGAGGCGGGCGGCGAAAAAACGGGTGAAGAAAAGGCTGGAAAACTTCCGGCCGCGGAAACGTCCGGCCGAAACGGGCCGAGCGGGTCAGTTGAGCTGGATTTCGCCGGAGAGATCCTCGGTTATCTCCCGGGGGAGCCGCGTCTTGACTCCGGCCATCGCCCTTTCGGTCCAAAGGGAGAGCGCGAAGTCTCCGAAGCTTTCCCGGGCCTCCGCCCGCAGGAAGCTTTCGCGGTTTTCGAAATCCTTGAGCTCGGCGGGCTGGAAGGCGTTAAGCGCGCAGACCAGAAAACCCTCGCCCTCGGTGAGCGTGACCGGGATGGGTTTCGGGGCCGCGTCCCCGGGCTCGTTTAGCTGAAAGAGGGCCTCGGTTAAGAGGATGGGGTCGGCGGCGTTCACCGGGGCCTTGGCCATGTTGAGGAAGCCCAGCCGCGGGAAGAAGTCGGTGGTTCCGGTTTCGCCGCTACCCTCCGGAAGCCGAGAGACGGCCTCCTGGAAGCCCAGGCGGCCGGCCTCGGTTAAAAACACCTCCGCCTTCTTCCGGGCGAGATCGAGAGAGGTGGCCTCGATCCAGGCCTGGCGGACGGCTTGCCGGGTTTCCGGATCGCTTAGATCCGCGGGCCGGGAGGGGTTCTTCTCGGTGGGCATGTAGATTACGAGCCTCTCCGGAGAGTCGGGGGTCTCGGGGGCGTCCAGGGGCAGGGAGACGACCTTGAGCGGGGAGTTCATGACCCTTTGGAGCTCCATGGGGTCCTTGAGCCAGTCGGGGGGGTTGTCCCGGGTGAAGAGTCCGGTGCTTTCCACCTTGAGGCCCATGGAGAGGGCCAGATCCTTCAGCTCCGTTCCGGGTTCCCGCTGGGCCTTCTCGCTTAGGTCCTCTATTTTGTTGACGGCGCTTCGTCTCGCCTTGCGCTCCCGAATCTGGCGCTCCAGATCGCCTCTCGCCTCTTCCAGGGGTTTCACCGTCTCCGGCCTGATCTCGTCCACCACTATCAGGTGGTAGCCGAAGTTCGTCTCCACCGGTCCCAAAACCTTTCCCGGGCTTTGGGCCCCGTCCGCGAAGACCGCCTTCTCGAAGGCCGGATCGGTCGCGCCTTTTTTCAGGTTTTTCAGCGCCCCGCCCTCGGGGGCGGTGGCCGGATCCTCCGAGAGCTCTTTCGCGAGCTCTGAGAAGTCCTCCTTTTCCGAACGGATCAAGGCGGCTCTGGCCTTTTCCAAGACGGCCTCCTTTTGGGAGGGGCTGGGCGTGAAGCTGGGAAAACGGAAGAGGATGTGCCTGGCGTCCGCCGCGGGCGGCGTGGTGAAGCGGGGCAGCTCCTCTTCGTAGAGGAGGCGGATCTCCTCTTCGGTCGCCTCCGTCCCCTCCATGAATTCCGGCGGCGTCACCGTCACGTAGTCGAGGTTTATCGCCTCGGGCGAGACGAAATCCCCCTTGTGGGCCTCGCGGTAGAGGGCCATCTCCTCTTCGGTGGGCTCTAGACCCGCCTTCTGAAACGAGGCGGGAAAAAAGACGTAGTCCAGCTTCGCCCGATCCTGGGCGAAGCGCCAGCGCTCCATAATGGCCGCGTCCGGAACGAAGCTTAGGGAGCGCACGAATTCCGCCGCGTCCCGAACGAGGATGTCGTCCCGGTACCGGGACTCGAAGGAGGCGACCGTGAGGCCGACGCCCATGGTCACGTAGCGCTCGTAGATGGACTTTTGAAAGAGCCCCTGGTCATCCTGGAAGGCCGGCTGGGAGGTGATCTCTCTTATCAGCGCCCCGTCCGGCACCATCCTCCCCGTGGCCGCCGCGAGCTTCCGCATGACGTGCCTCTGGGCGAGATAGGAGATGGTCCGGCGGGCGGCGGCCCGGTTCAAGGTCTCCGGATCCGCGCCCGGATCCTCGTTTTTAAGGGCGTCCAAATCCTCCCTTTTCCGCTCCAGGTAGGTGTAGACGGAGATGTTTTCATCGTCTAGGACGATTTCGGAGCCGTCTCCGGTGTTCTGGCCGCCCACCCCCCAGAATACGAAAACCAGGGCGATGGCCCCGATGATGAAGAAGCTTACGAAGCCGCCGGATCTTTTTCTGATGTAGTCGAGCATTAAGGGTTCCAGTGCTGTTTTCTAGAGGGTCCCGCGTCAAAGGCCCCGTTCCGGCGGAGGACGAATCCCTCGCCCTCCATATAGGAGGCCGCCCGCCTGGGCGACGCGACCCGAGCCGGCGGTAATTTTAACCCGGAGAGGGTCATTTTCGCAAGGGCGAAAAGCCCCGGGGCGGCCCCGGACGGAAGGGGCGGCCTTTTCGGAGAAAGACGGCTTTAGGGATTCTTCCTTATAAGGAAAAGGCCTCCCTGGGGGGTTTTCCCGCGGGGGGGCGGCTCCCTTGGTCTTAGGCGTTCATGAGCGGTTTTCCGATTTTTTCGCCGCCGGATGATTTTTTCAGTTTTTTTCGCCGCCGGATGATTTTTCGCGCGCCGCCGCGCCGCGTTTCCGGCGGGAGCGGAGGCGCATGTCGGCGTATTCGCGGGTTTTCCCCGGGGAGGATCCCTTGGGCGCTCCCTTGCCCCGTTTGGGAATTACGGCGCCGCGCCTTGAAGGCCCGCCGCGGGTCGTAGCGGAAAAGCCAAGGCCCTCAGGCCCTCCGCCATAGTTAGTCAAGCGCGGAAAACTGTGTTAAACTGGGCGAAACATCCGCCCTGGAGCCGCCCTCGGAAATTCGCTCCGGATTCCGTCCCGGCCCTTTTTCGGCCCCGCGGGGCCCTTGAGGCGGAAAAGAAAGCCCTCCATGACCAAAGGCAGAACTAAAAGCCCTCCGCCCGGAAAGCGTTCCGGGGGGCCGGGCCCCGGGGTGCTGGTCCTCGCGGCCGGCAAGGGCACCCGCATGAAGTCCTCCAAACCCAAGGTGCTCCACGAGATTTTGGGGAGGACCATCCTGGCCTACGTCCTGAACGCCGTGCGCTACCTCGAGCCCGAAAAGCTCTGCGTGGTGGTGGGGGCCGGAGCCGACGAGGTGGAGGCCGCGGCCTCCGGCGCGGGCGCCGTCTTCGTCCGGCAGCGGGAGCAGCTGGGCACCGGGCACGCCGTCATGGCGGCCAGGGAGGCCTTCAAGGGCTTCAAGGGCCCCCTCCTCATAGCCCCCGGGGACGCCCCCCTCGTCTCCCCCCAGACCCTTTTGGATTTGGTGGAGGCCCACCGGGCGCTGGAAAGCGATCTCTCGGTTCTGACCGCGGACAGCCCCTCCCCCGGGGCCTACGGCCGCGTCATTCGGGACTCCGCCGGCTGGCTGCGCGCCATCGTGGAGTACCGGGACGCGGGTCCGGAGGAGAGGCTGGTCACGGAAATAAACTCCGGCGTCTACGTGGGCTCCGCTCCGGAGATCTTCGGCGCTTTAAAAGAGATAAGGCCCCAGAACGCCCAGAAGGAGTACTACCTCACGGACCTGGTGAAGGTGTTTCGGGAGCGGGGCCTCAAGGTGGCGGCGGTGACGGGCCCGGACCCGGAGGAGCTCTCCGGGGTGAACGACCAGGAGGAGCTCTGGCGGGCCAGGGAGGTTTTAAGGCTCAGGATCGTCCGCGCCTGGCTCAAGGCCGGAGTGCGGGTGGAGGATCCCTACACCGCCGTGATCGAGCCGGGGGTGAAACTCGAACCGGACGTCTCCTTGGGCCCCGGGGTCATCCTCCAGGGGGCCACCCGGGCCGGGGCCGGATCCGTCATCGGCCCCTACGCCGTGCTCACGGACGTCGTGGTGGATCCCGGGGCCTTCGTTCCGCCCCACAGCTTTCTGGAAAAGGTCCGCGTCTCCCAAGGAAGCCTTTCGGGGCGCCCCCACCGTCCCCAACCCCCCCGGACGGGGGGGAGGCGGTCCGGAGCCAAGGCGCCTTAGGGCGCCTTGGCCCCGGACCTTGGCGGCTTCCGCGCGGGCCCCCCTCCGGCTGGGGCGGGGCGCTTTTTCCGCCTCCTTTGAGCGGGGTTAAAGAAGGGGCGGCGTTTATTTTCTAAGCTGGGAAAGCGGCCTTGCCGCCTATTTGTTTTAAATTTATAGGTCTTTTGTCAAGTTACTATTAAACTCATCTATTTTCTTTTAATTAGCATTTAATCGATATCTAATTTTCAGCGAGTCGCGGCGCGCGGCGAAGGAACAAATGGAGCAAGAAATATTCCCCCTCTTCCTGCGGGAGATAAAGGAGCAGCCCCGGGTCCTGGCCAACACCTTGGCCCAGTACCTGGGACCCGGCTACCACCTGAAGATGATCAGGCCTCCCTTGGACGACATCAGCCTGAAAAAGATAAACAAGGTCTATTTAACCGCCAGCGGCACCAGCTTCCACGCGGCCCTCACCGCCCGCTACTTCATCGAGGAGCTGGCCGAGCTGCCCACCGTGGTGGAGCAGGCCTCCGAGTGCGGCCAGCACCAGCTCCTCGTGGACAACAGCACCCTGGCCATAACCGTCTCCCAGTCCGGACGCAGCAAGGGCACCCTGGAGGCCATGGAGCTCGCGGAAAAGAAAGGGGCCCTCACCCTGGCCCTGGTAAACGAGCCCGACTCCCCCCTGGCCGCCCTGGCCCGGGGACGGGTCACCACCCTGGCCGGAAGGGTTTTAACCCCCTCCTCCATCAAGGCCTTCACCTCGCAAACCCTGGTCCTCGCTTTATTGGCCTTCCGCCTCGCCCAGGCCGCGGGCCTGGGCGGCCAGGGGCTGCGCGACGAGCTCCAGAGCTTGGAGCGCCTCCCCGAGACGGTTCGGCGCGCCTTGAACGCCTCGGAGGAGAGCGTGGGGGAGGTGGCTTTGGACCTTTTGAAATACGACCGCCTCTTCATCCTGGCCAGCGGCGATCTGCTCCCCATGGTCTACGAGGGGGCCTTGAAGATGAAGGAGGTGGCCAGGCACTTCACGGAGGGCTCCAGCGCGGGGGAGTTCGGGCACGGGCCGCTCGCCATAGCCGGCCCGCGGACCCCGGTCATCCTCCTCTCCTTCAACGACCGCCGCAACGACGCCGTGCATAGGGATCTGGCCCAGGAGCTGAAAAAACGGGGATCACCCCTGGTGATCGTGACCGAGGACGGTCCCCGGCGAAACGAGGCTCTTTTAACCTTGGCCGATCGCTTCATCCTCCTCCCCCAGGCCCCGCCCCGCTTCAGACCCCTGGTCGCCTTGATCCCTTTGCAGCTTCTAGCCTGCCGCGTGGGGCAGCTCAAAGGCCTGGACGTGGACGACCCGGGGGGGAACCTCTATCGGGCCGCCTACTCGCCTCCGGAGGAGGAGGGCTCTTTGGACTTTCCGGATTCCAAGGATCGGAGGCGTCTGGTCTCTTAAACGGCCCCGCGCCCGCCGGGCGCTCGGAGGCGCCTGGGCCGCCCGCGCGTCCGCGAAGACTTCCACGGGGGGGGGCGGGCGACCGGATTCATTTTTTTTTCGTAAAAGTTATTTATCAACAGGCACCTAAACCTTGCGCGTCCTTTCCGGCATCCAGCCTTCTGGAAAACTCCACATCGGCAACTATTTCGGCATGATGAGATCCATGATCGAGCGCCAGAGCGAAAGCGATCTCTTCTGCTTCGTCGTGAACCTCCACGCCCTCACCACGGTGACGGACGGAAAAATTCTGGCCTCCAACACCTTGGAGGCGGCGGCCGATTTCCTGGCCCTGGGGCTCGATCCGGAGAGGACCACGTTCTGGGTCCAGGGGGACGTGGCGGAGCACGCCGAGCTCACCTGGATCCTCCACAACTTCACTTCCATGGGTCTTCTGGAGCGCAGCCACTCCTACAAGGACAAGGCGGCCCGCCGCGAGGTTCCCCATCACGGGCTTTTCTCGTATCCGGTCTTGATGGCCGCGGACATCCTCCTCTACCAAGCCGAGCTCGTGCCCGTGGGGAGGGATCAGAAGCAGCATTTGGAGATCGCCCGGGACATCGCCGGCTCTTTTAATAACGTCCACGGTCCGGTCTTCACCCTGCCGGAGGCGTTGATAGACGACAAGCTCGCGACCGTGCCCGGCGTCGACGGCCAGAAGATGAGCAAGAGCTACAACAACGCGATCGACATCTTCTCCGGCAAAGACGTGATAAAAAAGAAGATCATGTCCATAGTGACCGACGCGAAAGCGGTGGAGGATGTGAAGGATCCGGACAACTGCAACCTCTTCGCCATCTACGGCCTCTTCGCGGACGACGAGGGGAGGGCGGAACTTAAGGAGCGCTACCTCAAACCCGGGCTTAAATACGGGGAGGTGAAAAAAGAGCTGATAGAGATCGTCTGGAACTATTTCGCCCCCTATAGGGAAAAGCGCCTGGAAATGGAAAAGCGCCTGGACGACGTGAGGGACGTTTTAAAGAGCGGCGCCGCCAAAGCCCGGAAAGCCGCCCGCGCGACCATGGACAAGGTGAGAGACGTGGTGGGGTTGAATTATTAGACGGCCGGCTAAGATACCTTTTTCTCCGCCGGGAGGATGCCGCCTCTATTTTTACGCTTTGATTTTAAAAAAACGTCTTAAATATGGACGCTTGAGTCAAAAATCACCTTCAAAAACCTTCCCGTCCCCGGGGCCGGACGATTTCTTCCACGCTTAAGTCCGCCGATAGCGGCGATTTCCTCCGGATCGAAGATTTCCTGCAGCATGGCTCGGGCCGCCAGGATCCGCCCCTCCCTCTTTTTCCTCTCTTCCGCCTTTCACGCGGGCGAGCGCGGGTTCGGTCTTGATCTTGAAAACGAACTTGTGACCCGTCTCCGTTTCGCTGAGATTTCCGCGAATCCTCGGCGCTTTCGCTTTCGGCGGACCTCCTCTTGGAACGCGTTTCATAACTCCACCAAAATTAAGATTTTAGTCCTGAGGAATGCCTGGCGCCGGAATCATTAAAAAGACGGTCGGGAAAGAAAGCTAGCGCCGGACGGCCCTAAAAAACGCTTAAACAGCGGGCCGTTGGCCTAAGCCTTCCTGTTCCGGAACGCGCGCGAACCGCTCTAAGGCGCTTTCCTCCTAATCCTTTTCGTCCCGTATTCTCCCGATATATTCGAGACTTGAACCGCTGATTTTGGAAATTTCCAAAGGATCCTATTTTTTACCGAGCATGGTTTCGGCTATCTCGATTCGCGCTTCCCTATTTCCTTCTTTTCTTCCGATTTTTCGGCCGCCTCGCATTCATTATTGATCTTGTGTAAAAACTTTTCCCTCAGAGTCGTTCTTTCGCCAGCATCCGTTCACGGGGTAAGGTCGGTTTGGTCACGCCTCCCCCTCCGACGGATCTCCAGAGGCGCAGGCTGGGCAATTATGCCTATCGTCGGGCCTCTGGTAAATAGATTTCAACTTTGAAAGTATCCTTTTTGATTACCTATGGACAATTTTTTACATAATTAAAACTAAATATTGAATTTATAGATGATTAGCTGTATTATTACCAATATGATAGCTCGACCTCCTCTATAATTTCTTGGTTTGGGCTTAAAATGTCTAAAATAAGGTGAAATCGAATCAGCTGAGGGAATCTTTGGCTCAACTCCCCTTGAGCTTGGCTTCCCTGACCGCCAAAATTCGGTTCCGGTGAGAGATCCCGGCGGCTGTGGGCCAATCATCCCCCCGGAAGGGTCGCTGGAAAAACAGCTGGCCGAGGTTCAGAGCAAACTTGACGAGCTTACGCGAAACAATGGGATTCTTTCCGAGCAAAACTCGGCTCTGGCGCAAAAAAACTCCATTCTGACACGGGATAATCAGGGTTTCAGACGGCTTCCGGACGGAAATCCGGCCGGGGGCGGACCAGCCGCGATATCGATGACTGTCGAAGATTTCAACCGCTTCTCGGACGCCAAAGCCAACCTTGAAAGCGGGTGGAAGCCCTGAAGCAGGAGAATGACTTACTGAAATCGGATCCGAATGTTGATTTCAGACTCCGCTGCGGAGCCCTGATGAACGTGATCAACAGGCTGAAAGAGCTGCTGGAGAGGGTTCCGGTCAGGCTGAACTCCAGGAATTCGGGGATAAGCCCCTCAAAGAATCTCTTCCCGCCTCCCCGATCCG
>JAISMF010000081.1 GCA_031276865.1 Deltaproteobacteria bacterium
ATGGTCTATGGGGCTATGAGCCTATGGTCTATGGGGCTATGAGCCTATGGTCTATGGGGCTATGAGCCTATGGTCTATGGGGCTATGAGCCTATGGTCTATGGGGCTATGAGCCTATGAGCCTATGAGCCTATGAGCCTATGCGCCTATGGGGCTATGAACCGGAAAGGGCGCGCCCGGCGCTCGCGGGAGCTTTTCGCGGACGCCGCGCGGGAAAAAGAGATCCGTAAACTAAAGCCGTCCCGCTCCCCCCCCCCCGGCCAACCCCCCCGTCCTTCCTTCGGCGCTAGAAGTGGGGCCGGACGCGGTTTTTCACCGCCAAGGCCCATCCATTTCCAGGGTTTCGGGGCGTTCCGAGCGCGAAAGCGGATTCCGCGAGGCGGACGCGGTTTTCCGGATCAGGTTTCGCTTCCCCAAAGAAGCGTCCCCGAAAGCGCGGATTCCGCGCTTCGGGCGTTTTTCGATCGGGGGGGGAAAACGGTTTGAAAAAACGGGCCGCGGAAAGAGTCCTCCGCCGCTTTTCAGCGCCCGCCGCAGACCCTCCGGGTGACGACGCAGCCGGAATCCCTCCCCTTCGATCCGCCCTTGACGTCCCCGGTGTCGGGGGCGTTGACCGCGCGCGCGGCGAGGAAGACCAGGAGGAAGGTCAAGAGCAAGGCGAACCCCACGAGGCCGGCGCTTACCGACCGGCGCCCCTCCCCGGAGGGGCCCGAAAGGATTTTGCCCGCCATGATCATGGCGAACACGGCGCACATGAACCAGAACATTTCTCCCAGGCCTTTAGGTTTTTTCGGATCCGCGCCTTTCTTTTCCGCCTAAGCCCAATCGCCACCCACTTTCGGTCCTTCGGGTTTTTTCGGATCCCCGGTCGTCTTTCCCGCCTAAGTCCGATCGTCCCTACTTCGCCCGTCCCTCCCCTCTTCGTCCGTCCCTCCCCTCTTCCTCGACTCTCCCATATTCCTCGACTCTCCCGCTTTCTTCCGAATTTTCCGGACGCGCCCCCGCCCGATCGGGCGGGGCCGCCCTCTCTTTTCGGAAAGGCGGCTTTAAAGCGGAAAGGCGCCTTTAAAGCGGAAAGGCGCCTTTAAAAGGGAGGATTCCATCGGCCCAGGGCGTCC
This sequence comes from Deltaproteobacteria bacterium, assembly GCA_031276865.1. Taxonomy (GTDB): domain Bacteria; phylum Desulfobacterota; class Desulfarculia; order Adiutricales; family Adiutricaceae; genus JAISMF01. The sequence goes on from JAISMF010000081.1 coordinate 1,118, forward strand.
TGGAGGCGCCGGGCGAGGATGAACGGATCCATGGCCGGATGGCCCGCCCGGGAAAGCTCGCTTTTAAAATCCGCCAGGGCCTTTTCGGAATAGGCGAGCGCGGGGTTTCGGGCCAGGAAGTTTCCCAGGGTCTGCTCCGCCGTCCTGTCCCAGCCCCGGGCGAGGGGGGGCTCCAGGGCCCAGTCGAGGCGGAAGAGGCGGATCCCCGGGGGTCCGACCGCCACGAGCCCGGCATGGTCGGAAGTGAAATCCAGAAAGCGCGCCTCCGCGGCGGAAAGGGTTTTAAGGACCTTGAAGGAGGGATCCTCCCTTTGGGGGGCGCGGCCCAGAAAGAGCCGGCCGTCCACGGTCGCGGCCGCCCACAGCCTGGCGTCCGGAGAGACGGCCAGGGCCGCGGCCGTTCCCTCGAGGGCGCTTAAATCCGGCCGCCAGTCGGTGTCGAAGAGCTGGTGGAAGACGACGCCCTCCCGCCAGCTGGAGACCAGGTAGCGGTTGAAGGGGTCCATGGCCAAGTCCAGAAAGCCGTAGGGCGGTCCGGACGGAAAGGCCAAGGGGAAGCTTTTCACCGGTCCGGCGATCTTTTCCAAGGTGAGGCGGTACTCGGCCTCGAGGCTCAAAACCGAGACCTGGCGGCCGTTCAAAAGCGGGGTTATCCGCGCCAGGGGGCGTTGGGAGAGCCTTTTCACCAAAAGGGGCGTCCCCTTGTCCAAATAGCCGTGGCGGGTGTCCCACATCTTGAATTCGCCCGAGTCGTCGCCGGTGAAGAGCCTCCGGCCGCAGACGCTGAAGGCCAGGGCCCGGGCCGGGCCCGGGTGGGCCTGGGCCTGGCCCAGGCCGGCGGCGTTTTCGGGGTCGAAGAGCCAGAGGTGCCCGTCCTGGGTGAGGGCCGCGGCCATCCTCCCGTCCCGGGAGAGGGCGAGGGCCTCCGGGGGGCTCGCGAGCCTGGCCTCCCGCGCGGTTTTTTGGGGGCCGGGGAAGTTTTTCACGAAGCTTACGGAGCCCCGGTCCGCAACCGCGAGGAAGTCCCCGGCCCGGGCGGACAGAGCGCCCCCCGGGCCGGAATCCGCCGCCTGGTCCTCGTCCGCGTCCAAAAGCTCCGGGCGGTCGCAGACGGAGTAGAGGGCGCTCCAGGCCTCCCGAAACTCGGGAAGCCCCAGGGCCTCCCTTTGGCGCCGGGCCTCCAGGAGGGGCTCCAGGGCCAGGAGGGGGGTTTTTTCGCTTATGAGGCGCCGGGCTTCTTTCAAGAGGGGCTCGGCCGTCTTCAAGGCGTCCCGGGAGCCCTCCGGCGGATCGCCCACCCGGGAGATCCGGTAGATGGCCGGGCGCATGCGCTCGGCCTGCTCGGGGTTGAGGCGGCCCCGCTCCAGGATCTCTTTTAAGCGCCTGGCCTCGTGGTTCAGCGAGGGGCCGGCGTAGGAGTCCAGGGCCGCCGCGGCCTCCGCCACCAGCCCCAGCTCCAGGTAGGCCCCGCACATGATGAGCGGGAGGTCGGGGTGGCGCCCGCCGGAGGAGAGGCGCACCAAATCGTCCAGACTCCCCTGGAAGGCCTCGGGGGACAGGCTTTTGCGGCGGTAGCGGTGGAGCGCCAGGTTGAAAAAGGAGAGGATGTGCCCCGGGTCCTCTCTTAAAGCCTTCCGCCAGAGGGCCTCCGCCTTGTCGCTCTGGCCCAGATCCACCATGGATACCGCGCGGTTGTTCAAATTGTCCGCCGAGTCCGGGGCGGCCCGGGGCTCGTCGCGGGGGTAGTCCCGGCCCGACGTCTCCTTGTAGATCCGGGCGAGCTCCCGGGCGATTTCCGCGGCCGTCAGGAAACGCCGGGCCGGGTCCCGGTCCAGGGCCTTTCGCAAAAGGGCGAGCACCCCGTCGGGGAAGGGCGTCAGGGTCTTTCCCCGGGCCGCGTACTGCTCCAGGGCCTCGCCCGCGGCCCCCCCGTACTCCCAGGGCCGGGAGCCTAAAAAGAGCTCCAGGATGGTGAGGCTCAGGCTCCAGAGATCGAAGCCGGCGTCCGGCGGGAGCTTCCGCGCCGCCTCCGGCGACATGTACTGCGGCGTCCCGAAGCCGCCCCGCTCGGGGGGGGCCGCGGCCGCGGCCGGGGCGGGACCCGGCGCCCCCGGCGCCGGGGGTCCCAGGGCGGAACCGTAGGCGGAGGGGTTTTTCAGATCCCCGGGCCACAAGGAGGCCGAGTCCGAGGGGTTCTCCGTCTCCCTGGCCGCCCGGGCCAGACCGAAGTCGGTCACCAAAAGCCTTCCGGTGTCCTCTTCGAGCAAAAGGTTCTGGGGCTTTATGTCCAGGTGCAAAACCCCCCGGGCGTGGGCGTGGGCGAGGCCCCAGGCGGCCTGGATGGAAAGGTCCAGAAACCTCAGGGTCCTTTCGGAGGCGTCCCCCCGAAAGAGGGGGGGGGGGGCGCCGTCGGGGTCGGGGTCCATCAGCTCCTTCAAGGAGCCACCCTGGACGTGCTCCATGAAGATGGCCGGAACGCCCATGAGGGGCCGCACGTAGTAGCAGGTGACCACGTGGGGGTGGAGGCCCAAAGCCACCCAGGTCTCGGCCTCGTTTTTCAGGCTCTTGAAATACTCCGGCTCCATGACGCTCCGGTAGGGGAGTTTCAGAGCCAATTCCCGGCGCCAGTCCCGGTGGCGCACCTTGAAGACCCGGCCCAAACCCCCCTTCCCCAGGATCTCCTGGACGGCGTAGACCCCCAAAATCACCTGCCCCACCCGCAGATCCAAACCCCTCTCCCAGACCCGGGAGGCGAGCTCGTTCAAGGCCGCCGTGGTGTCCTCCCAGCGGGTGTCGGCCGCGCCGGAGTCCGGGAGCAGATGGAAGTACTGCCCGCATTTCACGCAGATGGAGCGGTGCCCCAGGTTCTCCTGGGTGAGGCGGTAGCCCGTCTTGCAGCGGGGGCAGTAGGCCGAGCCGATGGCGCTTTGGGAGCCTTGGGGGTCGCTGGGGGTCATGGGGGCCTAATCCGTTCGCGCCCCTTGGAGGGGGGGGCTTGGGGGCGGGGGAAAAGCCCGGCGCTTTCCCAAGGGTCAGGGGTCGGGGGGGAGCAGGTTCAAATGGTCCCGGGCCGCGGCCTCCAAAAGGGCCTCCTTTAAGGCCGCGGCCTTCTGGAACTTTATCCCGGGGTTGTCGATCAAGGCCTGATCCAGGGTTTGGGCCAGGTTCGGGGGCAGATCGGGCCTCCTTTTTAAAACCGGCACCGGGCTTTTGTTCAAAACCACCCGCCAGGGGTCCTCGTCTTCGCCGAAATCCCTTGGGTACTCGCCGGTTAAAAGCTTGTAAAGCGAGGCCGCGGCGGCCCAGACGTCCACCTCGGGGCCCGCGTGCTTGAAGTCTATCACCTGCTGCCTGGGCATGGTGGCGGGGGAGCCGGCCACCGATCCGGTGCGGGTGTGGTCGTAGGTGAGGGAGCTGTTGTAGAGCTTCCCCACGCCGATGTCGGCTATTTTGGGGACGCTTCCGTCCGGACCGCCCAAAAAGATGTTCGCGGGCTTGAGATCCCTGTGCACCAAACCCCGGGACTCGGGGGCGGGGCCCTCCTCCCGGGCGGCCGCGAGCTTCACGTTGTGGAGATAGGCGAGGCCGTCCAAAACGGGGAGCGCGATGTTCAAGGCCCGGGAAGGCGAAAGCCTTCCCCCGGCCCTGATCCTGGCCTCCTCGCTGTTGCCGCCCTGGCAGTACTCCATCAGGTAGTAGTAGGCGCCGCCGTAGAAGCCGAAGTCGTAGAGCTTGGTGACGTTTTGGTGCTTGAGCGCCCGGCCGATGGCCACCTCGCGTAAAAAGCTCTTTCTCGCCCACTCGTTTTCCGAGACCGCGGGCGACATGACCTTCAAGGCCAGCTTGCGGCCGTTGTCCTTGCGCTCGGCCAGAAAGACCGCCGAGGTGCTGCCCCGGCCCAGGGTTTTCGTGATCCTCAAGCCCTTCAAGGAGTCCAGGATGCGCACCCGGCGGGTGAGTCCGGCCTTTAAAAGCTTCAAAGACGCCAAGGGGTTGGAGCGGCAGTCGCGGCAGAGGACGTCGGCGTGGCGGGAGATGGGCACCGGGTCGTGGGTCCGGCCGCAGGCGGGGCACAGCGGACTCACCTCCGCCGGAGAGGCGTTTTTGGGGGCGTCGTAGGCGGTCTCGTCCACCAGGCCCACCCGGAAGTTGAAACCCCCGGAGAGGGTTACGACGTCTCCGTCCTTGATCTGCACCCCGGCCCCGCTCACCGCGACCCCCTTGGCCCGATCCTCCTCCCGGCGGTTCACCAGGTGCCCGTTGATGAAGGTGCCGTTGAGGCTCAAAAGGTCGCGGAGAAAGGCCCGGGAGCGGGAGAGCTCGATCACCGCGTGGTGGCCGGAGACGGGGCGGTACTCCTCGGTGTCGGGAAGCTTCAGGGAGGCCCCCCTCCCCCTCCCTATGACCACGGCCCGGGGGCCCGTGAACTCCCAAACCTGGGGCTCCCCGAAGTCGGAGGAGAGGATGAGCCGGAGCTGCGGGGCGAATTTATCCCCCCGGGCGCGGATGACCGCGCCCGGGGGGCCGGCGGTGGAGGAGGGGCTTCTCTTTTCGTTCATCCGAATCCGCCCGCCTCCCGCGGCCGGAAGCGGCCGCCAAACGGGAAAGCGGGACGTTTTCCCGGGGATGAAAGAATGATTTTTTTCCCTCCGTCCGCCTGCCGGAGGAAAGGCCCGGCCCCCGTAAACCCCTGAAATATTATGCCACGCCCCCCGGAAGGCTGTCAAACCGCCTTTCCTTAAGGCTTAGAAGGAGTCGAAGGGGATCGAAGGCCGGAAGGGCCGGAAACCATGTTCATGGAGACGGCGGCCGGAAGTTCGCGGTTAAGCGTCGACGAAGGGGGGTCGGGTTCGATTCCCCCAAGGGGCGCCGGGTTCGGTTCCCCCAAGGGGCGCCGGAGGGGATCTAGGGAAACCCCGAACCGGGCGAGGGCGGGAAAGGCGAATCCGGCGCCGCGGAAAACCGGCGCGGGCCCCTTAGATTGTTTCAAAGCTTCCCTAACGGAAAACAGGGCGCCGGAGCGAAAAAAAACGGCAAAGGAGAAAGTCCGAAACAAGGCGGGGGCGCCACGTCTCTTTTCGGCGGAAAGGGCCTGGGAGTTGAAGGAGTTTTCAGGCGCCGGATGATTTTTCCCTCCTTCGACTTTTTCAGGGAAGCGTCTTCCCTGGGAAACGACCGCGGCCGGGGATGTAAAAACCCGGCCGCCCTCGAAAGCTGCAGACGAGGGCGGCCGGGAAGTTTGCGACGAGGCGTCTTGGGGAAAAGCGGCCCCGAGGGTCGAAAAGGGGACGCCTAAAGCCTCACCATTCGGTTATGGGCAGATCGTGCGAGTCTTTGAAAGTTCCGCAGCAGATGACGACGAAGTCAATTATGATCCAGATCCCGAGGATGACGCCGGCGATGACGGTCCAGGAGAACAGCGTGAGGAGGATCTGCACGATTCCCGTTCCCACTTTGCCCGCGTAGAAGCGGTGGATGCCGAGCCAGCCTAAAAAGAAGCACAAAAGGAGGGCGGCCAGGCGGCTTTTGGGGGAGCGGGCGGGAACGAACATGCCGTAGGGGTGGGTGGCGGGCTGCTGATAGGGCTGCTGGTAGGGAGGCTGATAGGGCGGAACCTGGGCGCCGTAGGGTCCCGGCGGAACCTGGGGCGGCGGATAGCCGGGATGGGCGCCGTGATGGGCGCCGTAGTTGATGTTATAGGTGACGTGCTGGGGGGCGCCGGAGGAGGGGCCGGGACGGAAGGCGCTGGAATTGCAGTTGGGGCAGATGCCGGCCGCGTCGTCGACCACGGCGGAGCAGTATTCGCAGATTTTAGACATTTTCGCCTCTTCGCGGGAAAAAAACGGCTTTAAGCGGCGCGGAAGACCGGCCGCGGAAAAATCCGCGCCGGTTTCCCCGAGACGTGCGTCGTCAGTCGGCCCCCAGCCGGCGGTCGCGAAGCCCGAGGAGGGGGCCGCTTAAGGCCCGCGCGGCGGGGAGCGTTTCGGTCGGGGGTTTTAAGACGAAGGCTTAGTTTTAAAGCGTCTCGATCCGGGGCCCGTCCGGGTTTTCCCGGAACTAAGGGGAGTTGGCCAGGCCGCGTCCGACGCGCCGGAAAGAGGCTCGTTAAAGAGGATCCGTTAATTTGTTTACTCCAATTCGGCGAAAAAAGCAAGGAAAACGAATCCGACGGAAAAGCCGGGGAACATTTGGAGGACGCGTTTTCCGGATCTCGTTTTCGCGGAGACGTTGCGCGCGTCCGCCGCCTCAAGGCGCCGCCTGGGTTGAATATTTTCGCGCCCGGCGAAGCGGTTTGACGGGACGGCGGCCCGCGTTGGGAAAATATTTAAAGCCGGCCGGGGGGAAGCGGGGCGTTGGAGTCTTTAAGATTATTTATTTCTATTTAGATATATTATTTATTTTTAAGGTATAATTAAATTTAATTATAAAACAATAGTAAAAATTAATTTTCGCGTCTACCCCGGACCCGCGCTTTCCCCGGGCGGGCGTCGTTCTCCTAGGGCAGCCGGGGCGGGGCTACCCGCCGAAGCTTTTCCCCCGGGGCGGGAAAAGCCGGTTCGGCGCTAAACGGATTCGCTAGAAAAAAATCAACATCCGAGCGTGGTTGAATTTTTCTTCCGCCGCGTCTCGATATTTCATCTTCCGTTTTTCCCCCCGCCCCCCGCGCGCGAAAAGCGCGGGCCGCCCTTTATCTTGAATGTCGAGGCGCGCGCGCGAAAAAGTCCCGGTTGTTTTGAATTTTAAAAATTATATGCTTTATGTCCATAGAGTATTATTATTTATCCCATATTTAGTATAACGCCTCTCTCGGTTTTTCAGCGCGGGTCTTTTCGCGCGGCCGCCGAGCTTTTCGCGTCCGCGCCAAAATTGTAATTCGTTTCAAAAATTCAAAAACGAGGTCGTCTTGATAACGCCATTTCTTTTGATATAATATGTCGCTCCGCCGGACGCGGGCTCTTCAGGCGCCGGGTCTCCGGCTCCGACTCATCGTGAAACTCGGGCGGTCGTCCGGCCGCCTACCGGGGCCCGCGCCCTTCGGCGGCGGGACGGAAACCATTCGTCATCAAAAAAGAGCGGCCGAATTTGACCACCTGCGATCTTCATTACCACGCCAACATGTTCGGGAAAAGCGGAAGCCGCTTAAAATCATGGGCGGAGGCGCATCACGACTGCGTGAGGGCGTCCAAACTTGACATCATCGCCTCCACCGAGCACGTGTATAAAAACGCCCTGGAGGCTTATCTGTTCCTCCGCGGCGCCATCGAGGATCTGCCGGTCGCCGTAATACCGGGAGTCGAGTGGATATCGGCGGAGAAGGTGGAAATCATCTTCCTTTTCGACTGCGAATCCTCTTTGAAAAACGCTTTGAAAATTCTCACCCCCTTCGGCCGCTCGGTTTGGGATCTTCCGGAATTGCGGAAGGACACCGGAGGCTTAAGCGTCATTCCCCATCCGTTCACCCCGGGAAAAACCGGCGCGGCGACGAATCTCGGAATCGACGCTTTTCAGAGGCTTTTAAAGTCAGCCGACTACGTGGAGATACACAACGGGATAGCCAGGCAGTTCGAGGAGATTTTATTTTTCAACCTGCTGAAACCGGCCTTTCCCGCTTTGCGCCGGAAGCTGGAATACACCGACAACCTTCCGGAACGCTACCGTCCCGACGAGATCGGCTGGTCGGTGGGAAGCGACGCCCACTTTCCCTGGGAATTGACGTCGGCGGGCGTTTCCGAAAATATCGATCGGGAAGACTGGTTTGAGCGGCTCAGGGAGCGGATTCATTTCACGAAAACGGATCTCCCTTTCCAGAAGCGGCCATCGGCGAGGCTCAAACGCAACATCTCCAACATGTTGAACGTCATGGACGAGGCCAGGATTAAACGGAGGCTGCGCCGGGGCCTCTGATTGCGGGCGCCTCCCTCCGGCCGCTCCGTAGCCCCCCTTCCGTTTTCCCGCCGGATTTAATCTTGGGAAACGCCCCGGCCGCGGGGCGGATTTTAAAAACGTTGGTTATTTTTTAGAAACTATGGACGGTTGATTATGGACTATTTCAACTCGAAGGAACGCGAGTCCCAAAAGAAGTTCGCGTCTAAGAGGGAGAAAATCTTCCACCCCCTGGTGGAGAGGCTGGCCGTCTGGAAGGTCACCCCGAACCAGGTCTCCGCCGTCGGATTCGTCCTCCTTTTGGGCGGAGCGGCCTGTCCGGCGAGCTACTTTCCCCTCATGATGATCCTGGTGATCCTCTACGTGGTCACCGACGGGATAGACGGCCCCCTGGCCCGGCGGACCGGCCGGGAGAGCGATGGCGGCTCGCTTGTGGACATAGTGATCGATCAGGCCGGCCCGGTTGTTTTGGCCGCGTCCTACACCCTGCACATGCCGTCCGTTCCGGCCTTCGCCGTCCTTTTTTCCAACTCCTACGTGATAGCCATCGCCTTGGTCGTTTACGCCAACGGTAAAAACATCCCGATGAATTTCACCGTTTTCCGGGTGAAATATTTGTTCTACATGGCGTACGCTCTTTCCTTTATCATCAAGTTCGACGTTTTAAGCTTCTTCATGGCCGCGGGATCCCTATACTACTGCGTTTTAATCTACGTCCTTTTGCGAACGATCTGCCGCCATTTCGACGCTCTTAAAACCGAGGGGCCCCCGCTTTCCTGATTATTCCCCGCGCTTTTTCGGGTCGCCCCCCCCCGCCCCGTTTTCCCCGCCGCGGCTCGGAGAACGGGGCGTTTTCTTCCCGCCCCGTTCGGTCGCCTCAAGCTTACGAATCGAGGACGAAGCCGAATTTGTCCTCGAAATTGTTGTTGAGGATGGTGACGAAGTCGATGACGGCCCAGATCCCCGCTCCGCCCAGGGTAACGAGCATCAAAAACCCGGTTCCGACTTTTCCGACGTAGAAGCGGTGGATTCCCAGAATCCCTAGGAAAATCACCAGGAGAATGGCGGTGCCCTTGTCCTTGGAGGAGGAGGGCCGTTTCAGGACCCGGGCGGCCTCGGCGTATGCTTGAGGGTGCGGGGCGTATCCTTGAGGATCCTGGGCGTACCCTTGAGGATCCTGGGCGTAATAACCCTGGCTCTGGTCGTAGCCGGCGGGCGCTTGATCGTAGGTCTGGTAGGGAGGGTTCCGGGGCGGGCCCAGGGGGGCGCCGCAGCGCCGGCAGCTCTCCAAATCGTCGGGGTTCGTGATGCCGCAGTTGGGACAGATGGCCATTCGCGCCTCTTTTTCCGGTCGTTTCCGGCGCCGCCCGGACCTCGGCGGGGCGTTTCAAAGCCCCCGGGGCGGACGGGCGGAAAACGCCGCCGCTTCCCGCGCCTCGTTTTCCGGCGTTTCGGAAAGGCTTCACGCCTCGGGGAGGCGATGGATTTTAGCAAGCATGCTGAATGTCGATAAAAAATTAAATGGACGCTTAAAGCAGGGGCGTCCCCGGGAAGGAAGGCGGACCCGGCGGAAAGCCTCCGGCGTCCGGCGGCTTAATGGTGCCACAAAAGAGCCGTTTTGGCAACGCCGGGATCGGGCCATCCGGCCGGCGGCCGCCCTGGGCGTCTTCCGCGCGGGCGGGGTTTCTCTTTGATTGACCGGAGCTCCGGCGGAGTTTAAACTGAAACGGCCGGAAAATATTCATTCCGCGCCTTGGAAGAGAGCACCCATGCCCCTTAAGAAACGTTCCCTTTTTCCGGAGATCCCGTCGGCCCTTCTCTTCATCTGCCTTTTGGCCTTTTCCGCCCCCGCCCCGGCCCGGAACGCCGATCCGGCCTCCGGCGGCGGAGCGCCGGCCGGGGAGGCGCCGGCCGGGGAGGCGGCGGCGCCCGATCCGGCCGAAGGCGCTTCCTCAGCCCCCGGCCCCGCAGAGGTCCGGGCGGAGGAGCTCCCGCCCGCCCCGGGGGGGGCTCCGCCGCGCCCGCAGGCCGCGCCTCCGGACGAGAGCGCCATGGATCTCCTTTTGCGGGAGAGGTCCAACGATCTTCTGAGCCTGGCCGACGACGCCAACAAGATGCTGGGGGACGCCCGTTCCCTCGCGATCCAGTACAACCGGAGCCTCCAGGAGACGGACGCCTCGCTGGGGAACTTCCTCAGCCTCTACCAGATCTCCAAGGGGCACCCCATGGAGCAGGACGACATCCTCAAGCAGCTGCACGGGCTTAGAAACCATCTCGTCCGGAGCATGTCCCCCCTGGAGGACGTCTCCTCGGTGCTCGCCCAGAGGCGGGAGGATCTCGCGGCCATGCGGACCAGCCTGTCCGAGACCCCCGGGGACGCCTACGCCGCCAATTTGCGGCTCGCGACGGAGCGCCTCTCCCAGGCCGCCGCCGGGGTGGAGGCCATGCTGGGGCCGGGAAAGAGCCTTCTGAAACGCCTGGAGGACGCCATAGGGCGGATAAGCTCCGATCTGCCCGCCACCTGGTCGGACTACTACTTCACCGAGAGCCGGGTGCTCTCCACGAAACTCTCCGCCACCTTCCAGGGCTCGGACTCCATCTTCCGCTGGTTCTCCCAGCTCTACAACCGGCGGCTCTTCATCTACCCCCAGAGCGGGGGCGACTGGGTCCAGAGCCTTTTAAGCTTCCTTTTAACCGCCGCCATCACCGCCTTCGTCGGACTCCTCCTCTACCGCTCGGCCCAGAAGCTCCCCAGTGACTGGGAGCTCTCCATCCACAAGATCGCGCGCGGCCCCTGGCTCTACCTCGCTTTGGGGCTCGCCTTGGTGAACGCCTCCAGCACCAGCCTGGGGGGGAGCTACCTGCTCTTCCTCTACCCCGGAATCCTGCTCCTCATCTGGGGCGTGGCCGGCCTCAGCTGGCGCCTCAGGATCGCCGCCAAGCCCTCTTTGGCGGGGAACGTCTCGCCTCTTTCCCGCTTTTTCGTGCCCGCCGCCCTGGGAGTGACCCTCCTCTTCGCCGACGTCCCCGCCGGAGTCACCTCGGTTCTCTGGTTCTTCATCATGATCGTCTTCCTGGTGAAGCTGAGGAGCATCGGCCGTAAAAGCCGGGAGCCGCGTCCGGCGGAAGGGAGCTTCCTTCTGGAGCGCTTCGCCTACTCTTCCGCCTTCTACTTCAGCGTGCTCTCCTTAATCTGCGCCGTGGCGGGCTTCCCCCGGCTCGCGGTTTTGGTCTTCATGCTGCTCTTCGCCCTGGCGAACATCCTCATCTTGGGAAACGCCCTCATGCACCTGGGGAGCGTCCTCTGCCAGAAGGTCTTCAACCAGGACACGGATCCGGTGAAGCACGCCATTTTAAACGCCGTCGTCGTCCCCGCCTCCTTCGTCGCCGCCCTTCTTTCGGCGCTTCCCTGGATCAAGGCCGTCCCCGGCTCCAACTACCTCATCCAGAACTACCTCCACAAAGGCTACAGCGTGGGGGCCGCCTCCTTCGATCTGACGAAGATACTTTTAATAGCGGCCCTCTTCTTCCTCTTCCGCTCCCTTAAGGTCCTGGGCACCACCTCGCTTCAGCATCTCCCCGACAAGGTGCCTTTGGAGAGCGGGGTGGTGCAGCCGCTCCAGATGCTCCTCACTTACTTGATCTGGATAGCCTACGCTTTGATCGTCCTCATGATTCTGGGGGTGAACTTCACGAGCCTCGCGGTCGTCGCCGGCGGCCTCAGCGTGGGCATAGGCTTCGGCCTCCAGAACATCTTCAACAACCTGGTTTCCGGCGTAATGCTCATCTTCGGCCGGAGCATCCTGGTGGGGGACTTCGTGGAGGTGGGCGGAGCCGTGGGGACCGTCAAAAGCGTCTCCATCCGCTGCACGGTCATAGAAACCGCCGCCAACGCGGCCGTCTTCGTGCCCAACTCCACCATCATGAGCGGCCAGTTCATCAACTGGACCAGAAACGGGAGGCAGGCCAGGAAGAACGTGACCGTGAGCGTCCAGTACGGCACCGACACGGCGCTCGTGGTGAAACTCCTTTCGGAGGCGGCCAAGGGGGACCCCAGGATAGCGGCCTACCCCGAGCCGGCCGCCGTCTTGGACGAGTTCGGGGAGAAGTGCCTCAAGTTCAGCCTCTACGTGACGGTTCTGGACGTGGATCTCGCCGCCGGGGCGCTCTCCGATCTGCGGCTTAAGGTGGAGTCCCTCTTTAAGGAGAACGACGTCAAACTCACCGTCCCCCCCATAGATTTGAACATCTCCCGAAAGGAGGCCACAGAGGAGGCCGCCCTGGCGGCTCCCGCCGCCCCAAAGGCCCTGGAGCCGGTAAAAGAGCGGTAAACGGGGGAGCCGGGGGAAAGATGGGCCGAAAGGATTAACCCGGGGATTTCACCAGACGGAACGAAGCCCTCCGCGTCGCCCGCCCCTTGGGGATGAAAGTCCGGACCGTGGGGGGGGCGCCGGAAAAACGTCCTTGGAAGGGCCGGGCGCTTCAATATTTCAAAGCCGGAGGCGATCCGATCCTTTTTCGTTTTTTCCGGCTCGATCTTTTAGTTTTTCCGCTTCGCCTAACTTCGGTTTTTTTTAAGATCGCGTTTGGTTTTTCACCCGGACGTCTTAAATCGGCGATGCGGGCCGGGAGCGTTTTAAAAAAAATTATAAAATTCGCGAAAAATAAGAAAAGAACGTCCGGAAAGGTCCCCGATTGAAAATGTTTCCGGGGCCGGGCGTGAAAAGCACTATTTTTAGGCGGAAAGTTTTTTTCGGCGCGAAAATTTCCTGGGCGCCGCCCCGTCGGGATGGTCTCGTTATTTTTATGACGTATTTTTGTATTCTATTATGGTATAAATGACGTTATATAAATAAATTTAGATATTTTTGTAATATAAAAATTGTCAAATAACAAGCCATTAATTTAACAAAATCAAAAGCGAAGCGCCCCCAAAGTTGTTTTGGAAAAATCGAGCGAGGAGGAAAAAATTTAAAATAAATTTTTTAAAAATTAAAACAATCGCCGTTTTTTTAAAAAAATCTGGAAGAAGGCGCTGTCGCGGCTGAGATGCGGATTTCATGATATTCAAGATATTTTAAAAAAATTTACGAACGTTTAGCGTTCACGCTATTTTTTTAAAAAATGTTTCATAAAACGAAAGAAGAGCCGCGAGCTTGAGAACACGAGCGCGCGGGAGGTTTGATTTTTATAATATTCCGGTTTAAAAAAATCTTTACATTGTTAAAAGTCTGGGTTAATATAATGCGACGCCCCGGGCCGGGCGCCACAGATGTCACGGAATATGATAAAGATTTCACATTTAGAATATATTGTTTAAAAAGTGGAAAAAATCACCGCGCCGCGGCCGCCCTCGTTAAGGAGGAAACGCTAAAGCGTCGGTCAAGGTCCGATGCCGGAAGTCCGGAAGCGTTGGACGCCTGTGGAGCGGCGGAGCGTTCGGTGAAACCGCCAGGCCGCGGCTGGAAAGAGCGTTTTTCAAGCGCTCCGGGAAAGAGAAACTTTTCCGAACCGGAAACGGCTCTCAGGCCGGATTAAGCCGTTCTTCAACGCCTTCGGGATGTCGACCAACTGGAAGAATTTATGCTGCTTTCATCTGCTATAGATTCTTTTCTTAAGAAAAGAAAAGAGACCGAGGCGGAAGACCTGTTCTGGTCGTACCGGAATTCTCTTAAATCTTTCCAGGATTTCATTGATCTGGACGTGGACGTGGCGGAAATCGACTCTTACGACGTGGCCTGCCATCTGGACAAGCTCTTTCAGGAGGGAAGAGATCTGGACATCACCTCTTTGGAATTGGGCTGCATCAGGGATTTCATAAACTGGGCCTACGTCGAGGCCTCTCTCGACCGGAAGTTCGGCCTCATGATCTTGAAAGAAAGGGACTCCGTTCATCCCTTTTTTTCCCTGATAAACTCCGCCATCAAAAATAAGAGCGGATTCGGCAATTTAATGTACTGGGCCATCTTCCTCTGGAATTCCAATAAATCCGGGGAAGCGCCGAAAGAAGAGGAGCTCCGTCAGAGCGGCGCCTACTCCTTTATGGCCGTAGTCGACGACAACGGCGGCGAGGACGCCGATTTGATCGCCATGGACAACTATTACTACTACGGCGGACCCGTGGCGGGACTAGTGTCCCTGATAAACGACAAACGCCAAGGCGTCGAACTCGACATCGCGGATATAAGCGCTTTGATACGTAAATTCAACGAAAACCGCGCCGGCGTTCCCGAGGCTTTGAGGACTCTCAACAGTAAAAAATACCTCAAATACATCCCGTCCAATCTGAAAAATAAAAAGTTGTTTCCGCCCTCGCCTCGCGCCGCGAAGGACGCGTCCGTTCAAAACCCCAAGGACGGCGGGTTGATGGAGTTGAACTCCGGAGAAGGCGGGCCCGGCTCCCTCAAGGACGAAAAGACGGAAAATCCTCCGGCGGAACCGAAAAAATCTTCGAAACCCGAAAACATGAAGACGGACGCCAAGAAGAAGCCGGGTCCGAAGAACTGAAGTGGAAGAAACGTAGAAAACATCGCTCAGCCGTATTCGAATTTTTTGCCCCATCATTCGGAAAACCGCCCGAGTACTCCTTAATCTACCTGAATATCCTTTAATCTCCTGAATATCCTTTAATCTCCTGAATATCCTTTAATCTCCTGAATATCCTTTAATCTCCTGAATATCCTTTAATCTCCTGAATATCCTTTAATAACCTGAATCTCCTTTAATCTCCCGAATCTCCTTTAATCTCCCGAATCTCCCGAATCTCCCGAATCTCCCGAATCTCCAAATAACATTTAATCCCCCAAGCCGTCTAAAACCCCCTCCCCGCGAAGAACGCGCTCCCAGCCGGGCGTTTTGAAACGTTTGCGCTCGATCGCCGGGCCCTCTCCGCGTCCCCTGAGCTAACAGCGTCTGGATTCTAAATTCATCCATAAGACGCGCTGTTGTAAACGGATCTCTATGAAAGTGTCAGATTTTATCCGGGAGTACCTGTTCGAAAGCCGCGGAAGGCTCTCCCAAAGCTCTCTGGAGCGCTACGGGCGCTCCTTTAAAGCCTTTCTCAAATACCTGGGGGACCGCGAGCTCGAGGACCTTTCCACCAGGCTCATCACCGCCTTCGCCTGCGGGCGGCTCGCGGACGGCGTGCTGCCCGAGTCGGTGAATTTGGATCTGCGGCACGTGAAAGCCGCCCTGAACAAGGCGTATCGTTGGGAGCTCATTCCCAAGCCCGTCCACGTCGAAATGGTCAGGACCCCGAAGCGGCTCCCCAGGCACCTCACTCCGGAGCAGTTTCAGAAAATCCTGGACGCCGAAAGCATTCCGGCCTTCAAGAGGCTGTGGACGTTTTTGGTCTGGACCGCCCTTAGACGGAACGAGGCCTTGAACCTCACCTGGGATCGGGTGACCTACGGCCCAAGCCCCCACGTGAGGGTGGTGGGCAAAGGCGACCAGGAGAGGATCGTCCCCCTCATGCCCCCGGCGGTCGCGGCCCTGGGGGAGCCTAGGGAAAGCGGACCGGTCTTCGACTTTAAAAACCCGGTTCAGGTGACGAAGCGCTTCAAACACACCGCCGTCAAGGCGGGACTTTCGGAGCACCGCCTCCACGACCTGCGCCACTCGGGCATCAGCTGGCTGGTGGGCCGGGGGGCCCCTCTCAAGCTGGTGCAGGATTTCGCCGGGCACTCGACGATCCTGACCACCATGAACTACGTCAAGATCTATCCGGGCGACAGCTACGAAACCCTTTTGAAAATCTGCGGCTTCAAAGACGAGGAGAAATGATTAAGTCCCGTCTTTCTAAGCCCGCCGGCTTCGGGCGCTTTCCGGCTCGGCTTTTTTGGACGCCTATTTCCCGGGGCTATCTGATTTACGCGTTTTTTTGGCGGCCGGACGTCGCGCCTTTCGGGGAGCGTCTGTTGTCGCGGAAGACCGGATGTCCCTCTTCTTCGACGCCAAGTATATTTTAAGGAAACCGGCGCGCGCCTATCCGCCGCTCGGCAATTGGAATTTTAAGGGGGAATTCGGCGATATTGAAAGTAATGTTTTTCAGCGGGAAGGAAAACTGAAAACAGGCCGGCGCGCGAACCGGCTTCCCCACCCCTAATTAATTTGAGGGCCCTTTACCTACGGGCGTCGACGAGAATCCGTTCACGGGGTAGGTTCGGTTTGGTCACGGGGGCCCCCGCGGCGAACCATCAGGGGTCCAGCAGGCTGAGCCGTCATCCGTATCGTCGGACCTATGGTAAACGGGATCTGTGGCGGTATGATTATGTTTAATGTAATATATAATTTTACTTATTACTTATTGTATATTATTAGTATTTATTATTTTATAAATTTGAATTTTTAAACTAAATTATTATTTATACACAAAAATGGATCCGATGAGCATTCTCAAACTTTTCCCTTGTTATTGACAATATTTAGGTTTATAATCCTAAAATAATCAATATATAGAACGCAATCAAGAAGTCGGAGTTAAGTTTTTCTGATAATTCAGGAAAATTCTCCTCCATCTTGCGCTACGCGTATAATAACGAGTTAATTTTGTAGTTATAACGCCGCGAACGTTTACAGGATCCGCTTTCGTTCTCAAGACGGACAATCTCCAGGGCGATTGTCAAAAGGCCCCGAAAGGTTTCGCTCCGGCCGGCGCCCGCGGGTCTCTTGGTTTCCGCCCGAACCGTTTTCCACCCGATACCCGACGGACCCCGGAGGATCCCCTCCGGCCGGGGCGGACGGATGTTTCCACCGATCCGCGGATCTGTGGATCTGTGGATCACGGTCCTTGACCTTCGGGACGGAACACGCTATATTTCTCCATAGGACGTATGGCGGCCGGCGCCGCCAGCCCCTTCCCGTCCGAAATTTCCCCAGCGGCGCCAACGACAGCTTCGCGTCCTCTCCCTCTTCACACGAAAGGCTCCAATTCATGCGACAGTTCGAAAGCGATAAATATCACAATTACCGGGATACGGCCTGGAAACGAGCCTTTACATTGCTGACGATGGCGTTTTTGGAGTTTTTCCTCCCCAAAACGGCCAAAATGATTAACCATGCGCTCCCGATCTGGTGCTCTTCCGACTATCCGCTGCTCCCGATGGGAGCGCCTTCGTCCAAGGGAGAGAGGCGCATGGACTTCTTGTTAAAAATCCCGCTACTGGGACCGTTGGCATCGTACATAATATTATTTATAGAGCAGCAGCATTTTGAAGACAAGAGCATGGTAACTAGGTGCAAGGACACCTTTATGCGCCTCCTGAACTTGCACCCCGGCAAAAAAATAGGCGGCATCGTCATCTGCACCGGCTACGCTAATAAGCTGGCTTATCTGATTGATAAGGTCATAACCGAGACCAGCTTTTTCGTTTTTGGAATTAAAACGATCTACCTAAGCAGCTTCACTCTAGAGAAGCTGGAAAACGATGATCGGCTTTTCGCCCGCATCATGTACATCGCCCTCTTGGAAACAATCGGCGGCAAGGAACCGGAGCGGCGGAATCAAACCGCCAGAAAGGCGCTCGAGCATCTGAAAAGGAAGAATCTTTCTCAAATGGATATGTTCGTCTGCTGCCTCTTCGCCTGGACGTTATTGAGGCTTGACGAGGTGACCCTCGATAGCGATTTGGAAAAGGAATTTAAAATGTTTATCAAAGATAAAACCGAGATGTTGCTTGAGATTTCCCGGCAGGATGGCCTGAAGAAAGGGGATCTAAACGCGCGTCGGGAGATCGCAATGAATCTATTGGAATTGGGACTGTCGACGGCGCCATCGCCAAGGCCAGCGGGCTTTCGGAGCAGGAGATTCTCGCCCTCCGCGTTGGTCCGAGGATCGATGAGGCCGTGTAGATCCGGCCTTCTTCAGGGTGCAAAAGGGATATGACGCCGACTTACGAACCTACCGCGCCTGCGTACATTTTCCGAATCAGAAGCGCCACGCGTGTCGCCAGCACACCCGGCGGGGAGCGCCCGTCATGAGTAGTGTCATTCTTCCGTCCTTTAACTGGCGCGTTCAGTGTGGGGCGTAACCCGCAAACGGACCATCTCCGCCTCTATTTTCGGCGCGGGCGACCGCTGATGAAACAGGCGAACCTCCTGACTCAGGCCTCATCACTTTTCCGCTGATCATCTGAATAGGAAGAATCTTTCCCAAAAGGATATGTTCGCCCGCAACCTCATCACCTGAATGTTATTGAGGCTTGACGAGGTTACCCTCGATAGCGATATGGAAAAGGTATTTTAAATGTTTATCAAAGATGTAACCGAGATGTTGCTTGAGCTCTCACGGCAGGATGGCCTAAAGAAAGGCCTGAAGGAAGGCCTGAAGGAAGGGGATCTAAACGCGCGTCGGGAGATCTCCATGAATCTATTGGAATTGGGACTGTCGACGTACATCATCGCTAAGGCCAGCGGGCTTTTGGAGCAGGATATTCACTCCCTCCGCGATGGTCCGCGGAGGAATGAGGCCGTGTAGGCCCAGGCCCGGCCCTCTTCAGGGTGCAAAAGGGATATGGCGCCGGCTTACGAACCAACCATGCCTGCGTACAATTTTAGAATCAGACGCACCGTGCGTGTCGCCAGCTCTCCCAGCGGAGAGCGCCCGTCATGAAGGAATGCCCGTCTTTTGCGCCCGTTAACGGGCGCGGCCTACGAACTGATCTTCTTCGCTTCGACTTTCGGCGCGGCGACCGCGGAAGAAACGGGCGTACCGCCTGATTCCGGCCTCATCTCATTTCCGTACGGAAAATCTTCAGGGCGGCCTTCAAAAGGCCTCGAAATATTTCGTTCCGGCCGGCGCCCGCTGGTCTCTCGGTTTCCGCCCGTTCCCCGACGTACCACGGAGGTGCTCCTTCGCCAGGTGCGGACGGTTGTTTTTACCGAATCCGTGGATCTAGGTTCTTGACCATCGGGACTGAAAACGCTATAAGGAACCGGCTCAGCGGAATCAAACAGCCAAAAAGGCACTCGATCACCTGAAAAGGACGTTATTGAGGCTTGACGATGTTACCCTCGACAGCTATTTGGAAAAGGTTTTTAAAATGTTTATTAAAGATAAAACCGAGATGTTGCTTGAGATCTCACGGCAGGATGGCCTGAAGAAAGGCATGAAGAAAGGCCTGAAGGAAGGGGATCTAAACGCGCGTTGGGAGATCGCCATGAATCTATTGGAATTGGGACTGTCGACGGACGCCATCGCCAAGGCCAGCGGGCTTTCGGAGCAGGAGATTCTCGCCCTCCGCGTTGGTCCGAGGATCGATGAGGCCGTGTAGATCCGGCCTTCTTCAGGGTGCAAAAAATATATGACGCCCGCTTACGGCCCCACCGCGTCAGCGAACATTTTTCAGAATCAGACGCGCCGCACGTCTCGCCAGCACCCCCGGCGGGGAACGCCCGTCATGAGGCATGACGTTCTTCCGTCCTATAACGGACACGAACAGTGCGGGGCGTAACCCGCTAACGGAACATCGTCTTGACTTTCGGCGCGGGCGACGGAGGAAGAAACGGGTGAGCCCCAGATTGAGTCCGGCCTCATCTCTTTTCCGGTCCACGTCCTGAAGGAGGGTCCGCAAGCGGCAAATATCTTGGCGACTACCGCGACGGGGCCTGGAAACGATACATTGCGCGGCTAGAAACCGATGCGACGGGAAAAACCGCCAGAAAGGGAAGAATTTCTACCGAAAGTACACGCCTGCCTTGTAATATTTAAATTTTCGGGTATAGCCTCCTGAGCTTCACCCTGGCCTCATCGGTTGTGAAGGCCATGATATGTCCGCTCCCACCTTGTTTTTGTCCTTACCCAGGCTGCCACTTCACATCTCATCGTCCCGATGTCGGCGATGCGCCTGTCCAAGCACTGACCGACAAGAGAACCCAACTCTATCTCGGCCATGCTCAACCAACTGCCGTGCTTAGGCGTGAAGTGAATCTCAAGCCGGGAGGCGAGCTTCATAGCCTCTTCCTGGGAGAACGACTCGCATAAAGAGGCAATTCCGTGGGTGTTCATGTTGTCCATGACCAAGACCACCTTGGTGGCGCTTTGGTATGGACCATAATGCTGGCCTTTTATGAACTCCGCCCAATCAATGAGAGTCCTCCGCTTTGTAACCGTGACCTACCGCTTTCCTGCCAAGGGTTCCACCGCCATAAAGATATCCGCCACCCCGTGTCTGACATACTCGTCTTCAAGCCTCAGAGGTTTGCCGGGAGATACTTGTAGAGAGGTCCTTCCGCAGGACACTAGCTGTTTGTTGGATTCGTCCATGCAAACAACCGGCAGGCTATCGTCGTACGGTCGATGATAAACCTCCAAAACGTCCTCCATGGCAGCTACAAACTCGGCGTTGTGCTCCGTGGGTATTTGGTAGTACTTCTTGAGGTGAGGTCCGGTTTCGTTTTTTTAGCGTCCTCTGTACAGTCATGTGCGAAATCCCCTTGGGAGCGAACCCCAATTCCACAAGCTTGTCGGCCAGGAGACGTACGGTCCACCTGACTCTGCCAGTCGGTGGAGGGGAACAGGCAAGGGCTACCAGTCTTGCCTCAAAGGCCACGTCGAATTTGATGGACTTAGGGTTGGCAACGTACTGCTTTCTATGCAAGGCGAGCGGCCACATTCCTTCCATAAAGAGTATTTTTAGGTATTCGATGATCCTCTCCGAGATGTTGAGTTCCCTTTTCAGAATGGTGTCAAGTTCAAGGCGTGCGTCGTAAGTGAGAGAAATTTTGTATATTTTATTGATTGACGAAGTATCCGAATCTTACAAGCGATAAGATACGGAACGTTCTCTGGAGCGAGCCTCCTGTTTTCTTTAGCCGATGTAATGTCATCATCCAAAGAAGAGCCCAGTGCGTTAGATGTTCCCGTTGGGTTCTGTGCGGTGGGCGCTCGAAAGGGCGTTCCCTACTGCGTCGAATATAAGAAACTCATGGCGGAACATAGTGCAGATTTGAGACAAGGCAAGTAAGCTATCTCTCTCGTTTTGAAAACGACCATTTGGGAAGTCACGCGGAAGTGTGTAATTATTTCATTCGATTATTATTGCGAGGTTCTGCTGGATCTGGTTCGGGATCGGGACATTCGTTTATAATAGGTTCTGTTTCAAGTGAAACTGAATTTTTATTTAAATTTTTATTTTTGTAAATATCATTTTTATATTTTTCTTTAATATCATATTCTTCTTTATTATATATTAAATTTAATATATCATACATTGATAAAAAATTATCAGCCATTTGATTTATATCTAAATCAGGATTATCATCTTTTTGATTTTCAACTAAATAATCAAAATATTCTATTCCTTTATATGCAAGCAGATTTCTAAGAATATTTATATTTGATTCGGAAATGTATTTTTTATAGCTAGTGAATATAAAACAAATATCATATAAGTCTCTTAATGTATTTCGACCATTTAAAGCTAAAATTTTCTGATCAAATAAACTATTAATATCATAGACTTGAATATCATTAACAATTTTAATATCCTTTGTTTCAATATTTGACTTTCTATATGAAACTTCAATCTTCAAAGGTAATTTTTGTCCTTCATAATGAATTGTACATCTTTGCGTAGTATCTGTGTCTTTTTTAATAAAATAATTGAAACCCTCATTTAAACAATATTTTTTTATTAAATCAATTAAAATTTTATTTTTTCCATCAAAATCTAAATCTTCTGTAAATCGATCAGAATTATAACAAAATCTTAAAGCAGATCCACCTTTTAATATTAAATTTGTATTTTTATTTTTAATAAAATCTAAAAAAGATTTTAATTTTTCTTCATGATTTTTATCCATTAGAAAATATCCTTTTTAAATTTTAACCATTTAGAAAAATACTCAAGTCCCATTATTTCGTCGATTTTATTCCAAAATGATTTTGTTTGTAGTAAAGTTACTTTTTTAAATATTTCTATCATATATTCATCATTACAAATATAATCATTTCTAAACCCTCTTATACCATCAAATTGACCTTTTTCTAAATAATCCAATATTACACGGATATGATTAGCGACCGCAAATAACCCTGAATTTTCAGGAATTTTTCTATCTAATTCTATTCCATAATCCTTAAAAACACTGTCATTAGATTCTTGTATTTTTAACGAATTAAATTTCCATATCATATTGCAATGATGCCAATCACCATTAGTGCTTAATAAACAAGGTAAATTTAATGCCTGTCTGCCAGTAAGATATTTCATAAAATTTCTTCACGTACCTATTGTTCCTATGAAGTTGAATTATAGCCCAAAACCTACAGGAAAAGCTCCTTGCAATAACGCTCCGCATTTCCGTAATAGTAACTTAAATATAGCAACAGCACGCAAAAAAGTCAAGTTTGATGCGTCTGCAACGACTGCAAAAAGTGCCAACTAAAAAACAATTTTAAATATAGAATTTATAAATATATTATGTTTACTATATTTATGGTGCCAACTTTGTTTGCAACGTTGTTTGCATTACAGAATGATGAAAAAGATCTTAAACGCGTTCATTTGATCTCAAAGATCAGTAACATCCATTTTTTCACCATCCATAGATGAATTATTGTAACCATTCAGGTGGTATAGCTGTACCCCCCTCCATTTTATCAATATAAGGATAATTGTTATGGCTCTTCGGAGACGGAATTGACCTCCGGACCTTTGAATTTAGGTAAATATCATAAAAAAAGTAGGATTTCACAATAAAAACCTTCACAAAGGGGCTAATATCTGATATTTTAACATCTATAAGCTTTAAATAAGCCTCTAAGATCCCCTGTAAGCCCTTCTCAGTTAATATTTTCTCCTTTACTAAGCTTTGGATGTCTATATGAGTCGAAAGAAATAAGATACTTGTTTTTCCCTAAAAACAGCTCATTGCGACCAGAGACACTTTTGTATAAGCTCATGGGTTCCTGGAGGATTTTGACAGGCTAGCCAAGGTTCCCGACTTTCCGGGGGCGCTAGAGAGGCTAGCCGAGGATTTGGGGCGCCTGGAGGAGGCTTGGCATGTGTTAAAGGACGACATCTACGGCGTCGCGGCCGGCGTTGACGAAACTCCGTCCCTTTTCAAGGGAATGAAGCCAATGAAGGACTCGACTAACAGCGACACGCCCTCCTCGAAAGAGATTAAACCCGCCCCCAAGCCCGTTTAAA
>JAISMF010000007.1 GCA_031276865.1 Deltaproteobacteria bacterium
CCATTCCGTGTCCTCCAGGACCACCACCATGGACTTCTTTTCGAGAACGATGTCGCGGCTCGAAGACTTGGCGTTGTTTTTGTAACGCGGCATTTTGTGCCTCCTTGTTTTTTTCTTAAATCCGGGGCGACTCGCCTTGTAAGGGTCGAAGCCCCGGGAGGTGTTTGGAGACGCTCTCCAAATTAGGCGGGGGGGAAATCTTTTCCACCCCTCTCTTAAGAATCATCATCCCATGGAGGAAGGGGCGTCGCGGGCCGGGAATTGATTAAAACAAAAAAAATAAAAAAATTTTTTTCGCCGAGAATTCCTTATATTTACGGGACTTCCTAGGGAAGAGGGCTTTGCCGGCGAAAATTTCCCCGCCTCCTGAAAACTCGATCATTTTACGTTGCCTCTAGCCGATGTCCTTTATTTACAAGGGTTAAAGCCGCGGCGGAGGCTTGGAACGGATCGGAAAATTTGACTTTTATCCATACAGGATAAGGCTTTCATGAATTTTCGCTCCTAAACGCCAATTTTTGGGGGCCGCCCTCCCGCGGGGCCTCTTTTAGCTCTGCGCCCCCTCCGAATCCTTCTTTGACAAACCGCGTAAACCACGTCTTTGTGGACGCGCCGGACGGCGCCGGGGAGCTTGTTTTCCGAATCGGCGGGAAGCCTTGGATTTCCCTCCTCTCTTAAGAATTATTGTCCCATGGCGGGAGGGGCGCCGTGGCCTCGATAATTTTTAAAACAAAAAAAATATAAAAATTTTTTTCTCCGGGAAGTCCTTATATTTACGGGACTTCCCGGGGAAAATGGCTCTGGCGGCGAAAATTCCACCACCCCATCAAAACCGGCGCTCTTTGGACGAAGTCCTTGATTTACAAGGGTTATAGCCGCCCGGGGCCATCGAGTTCGATCTGAAAATTAGACTTTTATCCATACAGGATAAGGCTTTAACGCTTTTCGATCGCCTTTGGCCCCCAAAAGCGAGTTTTTGAATCCGATCGCGCCGTCCCCCGCCCTTTTTTCCGGTTTCCCCGGGCGGGATTTGGCCGGGGGATCCGCGCCCAAAGGCCCATTCGGCTCGCCGCGCGGACCCAAAAAAGGCCTCGAAATTGGACCAAAAGTCCAAATATCGGGGCCGGCTTCAACATAAGAGTAAGATCGCTGGTTTTCTTAAAACCTCGGTTGTTTTTCCGCCGTTTGGTTAATTAGCCTCGTTTTCGACGCGGCCGAGAAAGTCCGGCTTTCATAATTGATTAGATATGATATACATTATATATAATAAATTATAATATATCTTACAAAGCATGTCGTTTCAAAGTCCGAAAACCAGCGGAGCCTTTACGCTGACCATCGTTTCCGGGCGCGTTTTTCCCGTCAGGCCTTCGCGGGACAGCGAGGCTGAAACCCTCGAACCGGCGGCCCAAAGACGGCTTGTCTCCGGATTCGCGTCTTACCCGCCGGATCGGCGGAGGCGGCGGGCCCCAAGGCCCCTGGCCCGCCGCGAAGGCCGACCCTGGGCGCCGCTGTAAAGGCCGGCCTCGAAGGCCGCGGCCGCCTAAAACGCCTCCTTATCATTAGGTTGCCGAATCGTCTTCGACCTCCAGATGCCGAGGCCGTCTCCTCGGCCAGGGAGTCCAGGAGGGTGGGCTTGTCCGGCCCGGAGGCCCATCTCCGGAAGGCCTTCCGGGCGGCCAAGGCGAAATCTCCGGGTAGGAGGGAGGGAAGGGAGACGAAGCGCCACCTTTCCCTCGTCGGTCGGGGGGGCGCCCGAAAACCGCCAACTAGGCGCCCGCCGCCAGCCAGGCATCCTCAAAACTCGTTAGAACGCTAAAAACGCTCCCCGCAGGCGTTCGGTCTTATCCGATCCGGCGTCCGCCGCTTAGGGGTCGTGAAATTGCGAACCAAGGAGGCCTTTTAGGGAAATTTGGCGCTCTCCGCGGGACGAAAGCTAAAAAACTCGCGAAAAGCGGTGAGGGCGTCCGCTCCAGGCGGAAAACCCCCGGAGGCTTTTCATGGAAAGAAGGCTTGACCGCGGCGATCGGAGAGGTTAAAATACATCTTAAGATTCCAAGGGACCAAAGCTTACCGCGCTTAAACCGCGTTTTTTTTAAGTCGCCGCTTAAGTAGGGTTATGGGGCCGTTTCGAAAACAGCGCGCCTTAAGATGGGGCCCGAAATCTTCGTCACAAAAGTCGATTGTCCTCTCATGGAGACCACCTTTAAACAATTCGACCCAAAGACAAACCGAATAGAGCCGAACTTTCGGCATACGACAAGAAGAAGGACTACCGACATGGCGAAAACCTTCAAAAAAGATGAAATCCCCAAAACTGAAAGAGCGCTAAGGATTTTAAACCGGCTTTTTATCGCTCCCACGAAAAGACTCTTACCAAGCTTCTTGGATAACCGTAATTTTTAACGCGATTTATAATTGATCAATCTAACTTTCACCATCTCTCGCGTTACGCCGCTAAACAAATTTCATTACCGGATTTTTCTCTTTTCTCTTTTCGCGCTCGAATCGCTATTACTATAAATCCCTCACGTAAAGTCCACGGAATCATAGAGTCCGGGATAAAAATTTACTTTCTTTACTTCCAAATACAGGCGCGCGATAATGGTTTTAAAACAATTACCTCTCGGCGACCGCGATTTTGTCGGAATAGTTGACCTTAATTTTTTATACGCCGATAAAACAAAATTTATCTATGATTTAATCAATGGACCGAGTAATAGTTATTTTTTATCCCGTCCCCGTCGGTTTGGCAAAACCCTTTTACTCCATACCTTAAATGAATTATTTACTGGTAACCGCAAGCGCTTTAAAGGTCTGTGGATTGACGATTCCAACTACGATTTTCCTAAACATCCGGTTATCCCCCTAACACTGACAATGGACGCGTCCAATACTGAATTACTTAAGGCTAACATTATTAATGAACTAAAAGCGATCGCCAAAAAAGAAGAAGTTGACGTTTACGGCCTCACTCCCGATATGTATTTTGGAGAACTTATAACCGCCCTTCATGATAAATTCAATACTAAAGTCGTTGTTCTTATTGACGAGTATGACGCCCCAGTTTCAAATTATATATCTAACCTGGAGTTGGCCGAGGCGAACGCTAAAATACTTCACAATTTGTTCGCCTCTTTAAAAAAATTAAATGTTTCCCCTTGCCTGCATTTCACACTCGTCACCGGTATAACAAGATACGCGCTTAACTCAACGGATTCCGGACCCAACCATCTAACTGACATCTCCCTAGATCCGCGCTACGCCGGCATATGCGGATTCACCTTGGAAGAATTTGATTCGCTTTTTTCCGACAGGATGGAAGAAACGCTGTCGAGCCTTATAAAATCCGGTACATTGAAATCATCAGACACCATAGAGGATCTAAAAATTCAAATTTTCAAGTGGTATAACGGCTATAACTGGGGTGAACCCACTAGGGTTTTAAACCCTTACTCAATCCTTAATTTTTTTTCCAGCAAACACTTCGATAATTTCTGGATACAAAGCGGAAGGCCAAATCACCTGACAGCCTTGATCCGGAAAAGACCACTAGATTTCCTAGCGCCTCGACTGAAATCATATCTTTCCGAAGAACTTCGAAAAACGGATCTTTCCGGACTTTCGCCTGTTCATGCGCTCTTCCATAGCGGTTATCTGACAGTTGATGAGATAACAAACATCTCTCGACAGCCCTCTGATTCATTGATAACAGCTACTTTAGACGCCTATTCATTTAAGCTCCCCAATTATGAAGTGTCATCCTCTTATTATGCCGATTGTTTTGTTATTATATTCAACCTCGCTAACGCTGAACAGCTGAAAGAAAGGGGTGCGGAGCTTAAAAAAGCCATACTCTCTCGAGATTCCGAAGTGTTAAGCGCCATTGTCAAAAATTCAATTTCAACTTTATCCTGTTATCAAAAACCGAAAAGTGAAAAAGATTTCCGCGCTATTATTCATGTTCTACTATTTGGCATGGGTTTCAAGGTTAGAAGCGAAGACGTTGGCTCTACCGGACGCCTTGATTTATGTCTTGAACTGGAGGACAAAGTTTTTGTCGTCATTGAGTTGAAATATTGTCCAGCTAAAATAAAGCTCTCGAAAGCTAAAGAAAACGAAATATTATCTTCCAGCGCGTCTAAACTTTTTAAGCGGGAACAATTGTTCCAAATCCTCTCGGAGTTGGCTTACAAAAAACTTAATCCATTGGAAATAATGCGAATTAGGTTTAACGATAATCCGGATGATTCAAATTCTTCCGAGAAAAGAGTAAATCAGGAGTTGACGGATGCCGTTATAAAAAAGCTTCCAAGGGATGTTATCGACTCGGCGCTGGCCGAGTCGTTTAGAAAACATTTCACATCGAGCCAAATTGAAGATGAGATTCTCGCGACAAATCCTAAACCGGATCATACAAAGGATCAAATTGACGCTATTTTAACACATGCTTGTAAAAAGGCTTTAAATGACATCTCGGAAAAGAAATATCATAGCCCTCTTAAAATGGAAGCTAAAGCGTTTATCGACATAGGAATTTCAATTTACGGATACGGAACCGAGGTTATGGCTCTTTTTGGACCGGACGATAATTAAAAGGATCTCCTTTTTCTCCTATTCCGATTTTTACTTCACGCGTTTCATACCATCGAAACTACGCGTTTAGTTCAAAAATATTATAAACGAGAATTCTTTACTAAGAGGCGCGATATTATCGTTTTTTATCGTCGCCCTGAAAGATAATGGTTAGATCCTTAAAATGAAACGGAGTCCCTTTATATTTGGCGTTTTTCCAATATTAAACCCGTGTTAAATTACAATTCACCACCAAACTCAAAACGCCGGGACGCGGGATCGAATAGTCTGGGTGGTTTAACACGATTTAAAACCAAGAGAATTAAACCAAGCTTTTTCGTCCTCCGAAACGACGGACGCGGCTTTCATGGTAAAATCGCTTTTTATATAAAAAAAGTCGTCAATTCCACGCTTTTGAAAGAATCTTAAAAAAAATCCCACGTTCGCTAAATTTTTTCTAATTGGCGGAAATTAACAAGCCTCCCCTCCATCGCTTTTTCTTTCCCCTAAAAAGACATTCCGACAACCGCTTGATCAAGACCATGAGGTTTTAAAACGGTAAACAATCAAGCGACCTTTTTTTCTCCGGCGGATCCGCGGGTTCTTTCCGCTTGGAAGACGCTTTCCGAACGCGTTTTGTTTACAAACACTAAACAAAACGCATACCTTTCCAGCCTTGAAAAATAATTTAAAGACGTTTAACGAGAGGGGAGTTTTATTTAACTTTATATTATGACACGTTTTAAAGCTGTTTTTCAAGCGTTTTTTTCTTTTTTAAACCGTTGAAAATTCTTTTCACGGACGTTTCCTAACCGGATGCGGAAATCCGGAAAAACGGCTAAATGGCGGCGGAAACCTGAGTTATCCGGAGTCCTCTTCACCAAAATTTTGACCGTTTCCGGCGGAAAATAAACATTTTGAACCCGGCCCGCGTTCGTCCACAACAGGTAGTGGAAACGCTTTGAACAATCCAATCGAAACGCCCTCCGCCAAAGGCGCTTCCCTCCCTGGTTCCTTGACAAAAACAAGGTCCGGGCTTAAGATGAAATAGCTGTTCCCCTAATCCATCCCGATTCCGCCCCGCGCTAAAAACCCAGCCCCAACCCCCTTTCTCCGGAGGATAAAATGACCACCAAAATCGGCATCAACGGCTTCGGACGCATCGGCCGACAAGTTCTGAAAGCCATCTTGGAAAAGCACGACAAGGAGCTCCAGGTCGTGGCCCTGAACTCCCCCTACGATGTTAAAACCAACGCCCACCTTTTCCGGCACGACTCCATCTACGGTCACTTCGACGGCAAGGTGGAGGTGGCGGGAAAAAACCTCAAAGTCAACGACAAGGAGATTGAAATCTTCTGCACCCGCGATCCCAGCGATTTGCCTTGGAAAGACCACGGCGTGGAGCTGGTTTTGGAGTGCACCGGCTCTTTAACCGACGCCCAGAAGGCCGGAGCCCACATCTCGGCGGGCGGAGCGAAGAAGGTCATCATCTCGGCTCCGGCCAAGGGCGAGGATGTGACCATCGTCTTGGGCGTAAACGAGGACTCCTACGACCCCAGGCGCCACAACGTCATCTCCAACGCCTCCTGCACCACCAACGGCCTCGCCCCGCCGGTCTCCGTGGTGCACCGCACCTTCGGGGTGGAAAAGGGCCTGATGAACACCATCCACTCCTTTACGAACGATCAAAGGATCCTGGATCAGCCCCACAAGGACCTGCGCCGGGCCCGAGCCTCCAGCCAGAACATGATCCCCACCACCACCGGGGCGGCCAAGGGGCTCTCCCTGGTCATTCCGGACATGGCCGGCAGATTCGACGGCTTCTCCTTAAGGGTCCCCACCCCCACGGTTTCGGTGGTGGACTTCACCGTGGTCCTCTCCAAAAACACCAGCACCGAGGATATGCAGAAGGTCTTGAAGGAGGCCGCGGAAGGCCCCTTAAAGGGGATCATGGGCTACGACGAGGAGGGTCTGGTATCCTCGGATTACATCGGCTGCCCCCTCTCCTCGGTGGTGGACGGTCCCTTCGTCCAGGTCCTGGGCGGAAACTTCGCCAAGATCCTGGCCTGGTACGATAACGAGTGGGCCTATTCCTGCAGGCTGAGCGATCTGGCGGCCCTGGTGGCGGCCAAGGGCTTCTACTGATACGCCTAGGGCGCCGGGGCCGGAACTTTTCCGGCCCCGACCGCCCTTTACGGGTAATCCCTTCCCCGCGCGCGCGTTTCCGCCCGGAAAAGGCGCCCGGGTCGAGATCAAAGACCCGGGAGCGCCGCGGGCGGCTTTTCCCCGGCGCTCCGCTAGGCTTTTCCGCCTCCCCTTCCGGCCGTCTTTTAGGCCCTTTCCCACCGCGAGCCCCCCCCGGCCGCGGCCGCGCCCGCGGCCCCGCCGCCCCCCGGGGAGGGCTTTTCCCTCCCCCGGCGCGCCTTTCCGGCGGCCCGAATCCTCCGGCCGGATTCATTATTTCCTTGACACTCCGTCCTCCGGACCCTATACTGTCTTGAATCCCCGCTCACGGAGGCCGGTTTTGGCGAATACTTCCGGCCCCCCTTCCGAAAGCGGCGCCCAAGGCGCCAGCTTCCCGGCGTTTTTACAGCCCAGGCGCGTCCCGCCAATTCATTTTCCGCCCGGCTAAACGGCCCCGCGGGACTTATTCAACGCCCGGGCGGGAGACTCGCCCCGCGAAAGCCGGCGGATCCCCGTCCCTACATCCCCTGGCCTAGTCCAGGGCGCCATTAGGGGAGAGAACCATATGGAAGCCCATGATGAAGCGCTGATAGACAAACTTCTGCCTCACGACCCCGAACTCAAGGAACTCGTGGAAAAACACCGCGGCTTTGAAAAGAGGTTGGAGGAGCTGAACAAACTCCTGTTTTTGAACAACGACGAGGAATTGGAGAAGAAGACCATCCAGAAGGCCAAACTTAAAGGCAAAGACCAGATAGAACTCATTTTAGCCCGACACCGAGCCTGAAAAACCCGATTCCGCCCCTCCGGAGGAACTCCCCCCTTTTTTTCGTGTTTTCCCCCGCGGGGATTCCCAGGTAGCCTCGCCCGGCCCGCGCCGGAGGGCGAGGGCCTTCGGGGAATAGCCCTCCTGACCCATAAACACTTTAGAGATTTCCAGCTTCCCCCCGAAAGGCCCCGCTCAAGCGGGCCTTTCGGGGGCCTTGGTTTTTTCCTAAGCCGCCCCGGACAAATAAAAATCCCCGCCGCCTCCGCCGGAGGCCGATGAAAACCCCGGCCCCGGCCCCGACCGGCCCAATCGGGTTCCCTTTCCCGGCCCTTTCCCGGCCGTCGCGGACCCCTTTTCCGGCCGTTTCGGGCCTTTTTCCACATCTTTCCCGGGATCCATGTTCCCTTCCTTCACCGGTTTTCCTTATGACTAAAATGAACGGCGCCCGGATACTCATCGAGTGCTGGAAAAAAGAAGGGGTGGAGGTGGTCTTCGGCTACCCCGGAGCCGCCACGGTGGAGATCCACCACGCCCTGGCCGAGAGCTCCCTGCGCTTCGTGCTCACCCGCCACGAGCAGGCGGCGGTGCACGCGGCCGAGGGCTACGCCCGCTCCACCGGGCGCCCCGGCGTGGTCCTGGTCACCTCGGGGCCGGGCGCCACCAACACCATCACCGGCCTCGCCGGCGCCAACATGGACTCGGTTCCGGTTTTGGTCTTCACCGGGCAGGTGGCCCGCATGCTCATAGGCAACGACGCCTTCCAGGAAGTGGACATCGTGGGCGTCTCCAGGCCGGTCACCAAGCACAACTACCTGGTGCTCTCCACCCACGATCTGGCCTCGACGGTGAAGGAGGCCTTCTACGTGGCCACCTCCGGACGTCCCGGGGCGGTTTTGGTGGACCTCCCCAAGGACGTCATCGGCGGAACGGCGGAGTTCCAATACCCGAAAAAGATCTCTTTAAAGGCCTACCGCCCCCACCTCACCCCGCATCCCCGGCAGGTGTCCCGGGCCGCGGCCTTACTCGCCCAGGCCGAGCGCCCCTTGATCTACGCCGGAGGCGGAATCGTCTCCTCCGGAGCCTCGGAGGAGCTCGTGCGCCTTTCCGAGCTCTTGAACATCCCGGTCACCACCACCCTCATGGGCCTGGGCGGATTCCCCGGGACGCACCCCCTCTTTCTGGGGATGCTGGGCATGCACGGCCTCTACCGGGCCAACATGGCGGTTCAGCGAGCGGATCTCATCCTGGCCGCCGGGGCGCGCTTCGACGACCGGGTGACGGGCGCCCTCGGGCGCTTCGCGCCCGAGGCGGCCATCGTCCACATAGACGTTGACACCACCTCCATCCACAAGATCCTGGACGTGGACGTGCCTTTGGTGGCGGACGCCCGCCAGGCGCTTTTGGCCATCCTCATGGCCCTGGGCGAGGCCCCGGACTATCCCAAAAAGGCCCGGGAGAAATGGCTTTCCCAAATAGAGGCCTGGAACCGGGAGGAGCCCCTCCGCTATAAAAAGGACGGACCCCTCATCCAACCCCAGGCGGTGGTGGAGGAAATATACCGGGCCACCCGCGGCAAGGCGGTGATAGTCACCGAGGTGGGGCAGCATCAAATGTGGGCGGCCCAGCACTACCTCTACGAGCGGCCCAGGCAGTTCATATCCTCGGGCGGCTTGGGGGTCATGGGCTTCGGGCTCCCCGCCTGCCTGGGGGTTCAGGTGGCCAGGCCCGAGGCCTTGGTGATCGACATCGCCGGGGACGGCTCCATCCTCATGAACATCCAGGAGCTCGCGACCGTGGCCCAGGAGGGGCTCCCGGTGAAGGTGGCCATTTTAAACAACCAGGCCCTGGGCATGGTGCGCCAGTGGCAGGAGCTATTCTACGGCGGACGCTACGCCCAGACCATCCTCAGCCCCTCGCCGGACTTCGTGAAGCTGGCCGAGGCCTTCGGCATCAGGGGCTTCCTCGCGGAAAAACCGGCGGAGGTGGAGGAAACCGTGCGCCTGGCCCTCGCCCACGAGGGACCCGCCGTCATGGACTTCCGGGTGGATCCCGCCGCCCTGGTCTACCCCATGGTTCCGGCCGGAAAGGCCATAGACGAGATGATGCTCTCCCCGCGGAGCTGATTTTCCCGGCGCCCCCGGACATAAAAAAACGGCCCCTCCCGCAGTTCCCCGGCTCCCTTCCTGGAAAGGACCAACGTTTCCTTATGGAATTTTCAACGGATCAGCCCCCGGAAAAGCTCAAACGGCACACTTTGGCCATCCTGGTGGACAATTCCCCGGGCGTCCTCGCCCGGGTCACCACCCTCATCTCCGGCCGCGGCTTCAACATCGACTCCCTGTCGGTCGCGGAGACCATGGATCCTGAGGTCTCGGTCATCACCCTCATCATCACCGGAAATCCCAGGATCATCAGCCAGATAATAAAACAGCTCCGGAAGCTCATAAACGTCATCAGGGTGACCGACCTCTCCGGCACGGACTACGTGGAGCGCCAGCTCATCATGGTCCGGGTCAAAGCGGAGTCCGACGGCGCCCGGGCCGAGATCACCCGCCTGTGCGACATCTTCCGGGCCAAGATCATAGACGTCTCCCTGAAAAGCTACACCCTGGAGATAACCGGCGGCATGGACAAGATCAAGGCCGCCTTGAATCTCCTTAAAAGCTTCGGGGTGGAGGAGCAGGTGTCGACGGGCCTCACCGCCATGGCCCGCTCGCATCCGGCCGCGCCCCCCGATGGGGCGGCCCGGGGAAGACGACTCGACCCCAAGAACGCGGACGGATGAAAATTTTCACGACACGCCCTTAAGGCGGGCGCGGAAAAATCGGGGCCTTTCGGCCCTTCCCCCCGGGGCGGGAGCCCCGCAACCAACCCTGAGGAGAATCGCATGAAGATCTACTACGAAAAAGACGCGCCCACCCTCCCCTTGCAGGGGAAAACCATAGCCATCCTGGGCTACGGCAGCCAGGGCCACGGCCAGGCGCAGAACCTCCGCGACTCGGGGCTCGAGGTGATAATCTCCGAGCTTCCGGACACCGACAACTACAAAACGGCCGTGGAGCACGGTTTCAAACCGGTCACCGCCGCCGAGGCCGCCGAAAGGGCGGACGTCATCCAGTTCCTTTTGCCGGATCCCGTCCAGCCATTGGTCTACGAGCGGGACGTCCGCCCCAAGCTCAAGGCCGGGAAGATGCTTCTTTTCAGCCACGGTTTTTCGGTGCACTTCAAGCAGATAGTGGCCCCCAAGGAGGTCTCGGTGGCCATGGTGGCCCCCAAGGGCCCGGGGCATTTGGTGCGCTCGGAATACGTGAAGGGCGCCGGAGTTCCGGCCCTGGTCGCGGTGGAGCAGGACGCCGACGGCGACGCCCTCGCCTGGGCCAAGGCCTACGCCACCGGAATAGGCGCCACCAGGGCGGGTTTGATCGAGACCACCTTCAAAGAGGAGACGGAAACCGACCTCTTCGGGGAGCAGGCGGTGCTCTGCGGCGGGGTGAGCGAGCTCATCAAGGCCGGATGGGAGACCCTGGTGGAGGCCGGCTACCAGCCCGAGATAGCCTACTTCGAGTGTCTCCACGAGATGAAGCTGATAGTCGACCTCCTCTACCAGGGCGGCCTCGACTTCATGCGCTACTCGGTTTCCGACACCGCCGAGTACGGCGACTACACCCGGGGCCGCCGGATCGTGAACGAGGACGTCCGCGACGAGATGCGGGAGATCTTAAGAGAGGTCCAGGACGGCGAGTTCGCCCGGGACTGGATCCTGGAAAACAAGGCCGGACGCCCCGTCTTTCTCATCCGGAGGAGCCAGGAGGCGGCCCATCCCATAAACGAGGTGGGCCGGGAGCTCCGCAAGATGATGAAATGGCTGGACAAGGGACTTTAGATCCGACGGGGCGCTCCGGCGGAGCGTCGTCTCCCGCCGGAGCCCCGCTCCGCCTTTCCGGAAGGCACTATGAACATCTGCAAAAAGGAACTGGCCCTCTTGCTCGCCGAGTCCAGGGCCC
The DNA here is from genome assembly GCA_031276865.1 of Deltaproteobacteria bacterium. Classification (GTDB taxonomy): domain Bacteria; phylum Desulfobacterota; class Desulfarculia; order Adiutricales; family Adiutricaceae; genus JAISMF01. Next base: position 11,533 of record JAISMF010000007.1, read on the forward strand.
TCTTCTTCGCGGACGGCCTGCACCTTAAAGACGGCAGGCCCACCCCCTATTTCGTGAACTTCGGCCTCTTCCGCTCCGGCCGGCTCATCTCGAGTTTGGGGCGCATCATGGCCTCCTTTCTGGTGGACACGAAGACGGTGGACGACTTCGACGTCCTGGTGGGTCCCAGCTACAAGGGCAGCGCCATCGCCGCGGCCACCGTCTCGGCTCTTTGGAACATCTACCAGGTGGACAAGGGTTTCGACTACGACCGCAAGGAGGCCAAGACCCACGGCGAGGCCTCGGTCTCGGGCGCCCTCTTCGTGACGGGCGCCCTCTTCGACGGCGCCCGGGTGCTCATCATCGACGACGTGGCCACCACCATGAACACCAAGATGGACCTTTTGAGCAAGCTCACGGCCGAGGCGGTGAAAAACGGCCACAGCTACTACCCGGCCGGAGTCTGCCTCTATCTGGACCGAGAGCAGACCACCGCGGTCTACGACCAGAACAACATAGCCGTCATAGGCGAGAAGGGCCAGAACGCCATCAAGAACTTCAAACTCAAGACCAGTTTGGAGGTGCAGGTGATCTCCGGGATCAGGGAGATTATCGAGTTCCTCTTCAACGAGAAGACCCCGGTGCTCCAGAAGGGGAACATGCTCCCCCTAAGCCAGGACACGGTGGACGAGCTGTTCAACTACCTTAAAATCTACGGAATCTAGAGGGAGCCTTGGCCCCTCTTTCGTTTTTCCCGAAAAAAGGGGGCCCTGGGCCCCCTTTTTTTCATCCTCCCCAAGACGCCGGGCGGGCCCCGGCCCCTGGAAAGCCCCCGCGCTCTTTTCTTACGGAAGGCCTCCGCCCACCCGAGAAAGAAAGAGAGTGAAAAAAAACGCCCCGCGGGCGGAAAAAAAGCGGGGAAAGCCAGGCGCGCGAAAAAGGGGCGAAGCGATAAAAAAAAGGAGCGCCCCTTAAAAAAAGAGCGCTCCAAATGAAAAAGGCCTCCTCCTCACTCCAATAAACAGGAAGCCTTCTTCTCATTCCGGTGCGCGCCCCGGAAGTGATTCGTATGTGGAACCGATTCGGGGGCCTTTTGTTAGATCCGTTTCCGGTCGAGGCGCCTCGAAGCGGCGGCGAGATTTTTTAGCGGTATCCTTTCAGGCGAAACGTCGGGCGGATTGAAGGGCGGATAAAAAAACCGCGTTTTCGGGCGGAAGCGAATTTAGCAAGAAAAAACCCGCGGAATTCTTGAAAAATATTTTTTCCCGCTCTTCATCTTAAGTCATTATAAGACTTTTTAAACGGATTACAAGAGTTTTTTCAACCCGGCTTGAAAAACTTTTTAGCGCCGGGGGCGTTTCATTTCAAAAAGCGATATAACTTATAGCTGATTAGAATAATTTTCAAAAATATTATCTTCGCGTATAAAATAATTAAATGCGATCTAAATAAAAAGGAAAAAATAATTTAACGAAATTTTTTTAGCGGAAAAATAAAAAAAGCCCCCTCGGGCTTTCATAAAAGTTTTCGAAATTTCACGGATGGGGGCGACTAAAAAAAAACGCCTCAAACGCTTAAAGCGGCGAATGGGCGTGGGGGAATTTTAGGGAGATTTTTAAAGAGGCTTCGAGGAAAAGAAAAAGGCCCCCTGCTCACTCCAACTTCAGAGAGCCTTTTTCCATCTCCGGAGAGGATCCCCGGAAGAGTCAAGATTCAGCGGAGCTTCAAGAAGAGAGCCGTTTTCCCTCGGCCGCGCTGAAGCTTTGATAAAAAAACCATCCGTATCGTTTGAATGAAACTGGCGTAATCCCATATAATCAGCCGTTTCGGCCGGGGAGGTAGATCCAGCCCTAAGGCTGTTTTTTTGGACTATCCCCATTTCAACGGAAGGTTTTTTCAAGGCCCAGGGGTTACCCTATTACCCAGGGCTTTACGCAAGGCATTTCCACGTGCCTCGTTGTACGCAAAGTAAATCCGGCCAGGTTTTCTGACTCCCGGATCGATCTACTAACGGCGTCTTCCCGTGGTCTCGCGACCTTAGTGACGTCATGAGGGATCTTTCGATTTTTCCCGCGTCCCCTTTGAGGCTCTGACCTTGTTCATCAGAAACGCGGCCCTCAATTTTCCGTTTTCGTCCCCGGCCACAGCGGCGGGACCGTGTTCGCTTCTACGACGCTTCCCTTTGCCGGACAATCAATGCCATTGGTTTGTAATAAGGACCTCCTTTGAAAGTTAAAGTTTCTTCCGGTTGAAACGCCCGCCCTTAGAGCGTCTCCGCCTAACCCAAAGGGTGAATTCCGCGGCTGGGGAGCGAAAGTTTACGTTAGCGGGCGGCGGGGTCGCCAAGCGCCCCAAACAAAAAAGCCCGAATCCGTGAAAAAACGGGATTCGGGACGCCCTGCTATCCTGAACCTGCTTCCCGAACCGCGGGGAAGAATGCTAAGGCGAACACTGGTTTCTGGCTTCCGGATCGTTCCTCGGTGATTGCCTTCCCGGCTCTCTAACAGAGTCGGTGGCGTTTGGATGCCTCACTCATCCATTTCACTTCGGTCCCCGGCTACAGCGGCGGGCCCGCTCTCGATTAAACGAGATTCCCAGTTTTTTTAAAAAAGAGATGTGGATCTCTTCTGTCACCTGAAAGACAGTATAGCCGATTTCCGGAGGATTGCAAGCTTTTTTTTTAAAGCCGGAAAAAAATTTTTCGCCCCCTTTTTCGGCCGCTAGTTGGCTCCGAGACTGAAAAATCGCCTTCCTCGCCCCGAATCCGACAAAGCGGGCGGGAAAAAATTTTTAAAAAAACCAATCCCCCGGCGAATGATTTTATCCCCCGGGCGGAGGGCCGGGACCCCCTCCCCCCCCCTCCTTATGCGCGCCCCGGGAAGGCCGGGGGTTCCCCCCGAAACACCCGACGCTCCGGCCCGGCGGATCGAAAGCCCCGAAAGAAGACGGGGAGCCTACCTTCTTAAGGCGTCCATCACGTAGAGCACGGTGTTCACGTAGACGCCGCTGCGGTTGTAGTTGCGGATGGCGGCGCGCCGCCGCTCCTCCGCGGACATGTCCCCGGACCAGCCGTTTTTCTTCAGATAGTTCGCGATGCTGAAGATCGCGTCCGTTTTGTCGAAGAGGTTTATCCTCTGGTCGCCGTCCCCGTCCACGGCGTATTTCCGGATGTTGGAGGGCATGAACTGCCCGTAGCCCACGGCCCCGTAGACGGATCCGGGAAACTCCATCGGGTCGAGGCCGTTCTCCCAGGCGTATTTTAACAGGGCCTCCAGTTCATCCTGGGCCCAGAGCCCTCTCTGGGCGCTGGTTTCCGCCAGATAGCGCCGGGCCTCGCCGTCCTCCTCCAGATCGGAGACATGGGACCTTATGACCTCGTAGTCCTGGGACGCGGCCATGGAGGCCAGATTCACCGCGGCCTTGCTTTTGCCGAAAAAGCTCCCGTAGCCGGTCTCTATCCACATGATGGAGGCGATGAGCGGGCCGGGCACCTGAAAGGCCCTCTCCGCCCGGTCGAAGATCGCCTTGTCCGCCTGGTATTTGGCCCTTATCTGCGAAACGGCCTGGGGGTTGGTGAACTGGGCGTAGGTGGAGGAGCGGGAGGGGGCGGCCGCGGGCGGCGGCTTGTAGCTGGAAAGACTCCGCGCCTTCCCGCTTTTTAGGGCCCGATCCAGCCGGGCCGAGAGCTCTTTATCCACCTTCCCGCTCTGGGGGTAGCCGTGATCCTTTTGGAAGCGTTTCACCGCCCCCCTGGTGCCGGAGCCGTTGCGGCCGTCGATGGTCAGATCGTAGCCCAGCTGGTAGAGCTTCTCCTGGACCTCCTTCGTCAGTTCCGAGCGGAAGAAGATGGGGAAGAGCTCCCGCAGCTTGGTTTCCATGGGCGCGGGCGTGAAAACCAGATCCTTCCGGCCAAAAAACCCCTTCAGCTTGTCGGCGGGAAGGCCCTTTCCGGCCAGGTTTCCGGCCACCCGGCCCCAGGGGCTGGGTATCCCCCCCAGATCCCGAACCGGCGCCGTCTCCCGAGGCGGACGGACGGGTTCCGGTCCCTCCCCCTTGAGACCGCAGCCGGAAAGGAGGGCGAGAAGAACCAGCGCGGCCGCCGCGGGCGGAAACATTCTCATAATACAATGATGGGGCCTCGGCACCGGCGCTCCTTTCCGCCTTCCCGAAGGCCGAAGGCGCGGGAACGCCGGGGCCGGAAAGACGCTTTTCAAACCACGAAAGCCGGAAAGCCGGCTCTAGAGGACCAGGGTCCTTTTAATCCTTTTCACCGCCGTCTCCGGATCGTCCACCACCTGGATCTGCTCCAGGTCCTCCGGAGAGATGTTTCCGGCGGGGAGCAGGGTCTCCCGCATCCAGTCCAAAAGCCCCTTCCAGTAGCTTGAGCCCATGAGGATGGCGGGAAAGGCCCTAATCCTCCGCGTCTGGATGAGGGTCAGGGCCTCGAAGAGCTCGTCCATGGTGCCGAAGCCCCCGGGGAGGACCACGTAGGCCTGGGAGTATTTGACGAAGACCACCTTCCGGATGAAGAAATAGTGGAAGTCCAGCTTCAGGTTGCTGAAGCCGTTGGGGACCTGCTCGTGGGGGAGCTCGATATTGAGGCCGATGGATCTGCCCCCGGCCTCGGCCGCCCCCTTGTTCGCGGCCTCCATGACCCCGCCGCCGCCGCCCGAGACCACCCCGAAGCCGTTCAAGGCCAGAAGGCGGGCGGTCTCCTCGGCCATTTTATAGCTCTCGCTCCCGGGCGCCGCCCGGGCGGACCCGAACATGCTCACGCAGGGTCCGGCCTCGCTCATGGCGGTGAAGGCGCGCACGAACTCGCTCATTATGGAGAACATCCTCCAGGATTCCCCCATGCCCAGGGAGTTAACCGGGTAGGGATCCTTCGTGGAGAAGGTCTGGAAACCGTTTTTCTGGTCAGTCATCGCCGGCCGCCGTTAAGTTTAATCCGCGGGAAAGGCCCGCTCCCCCGCCCGGGTCCGGAAAAGCCCCGGGACCCGAAGGGACCCCGTCCGCTCCCGATTTTGAAGCTTTCGTTCTCTTTAAAGCTTCCTTCGCTCCGGATTGACGCGCCCCTTCGTCCTCTTCCGTCTATCTTCGGAATCGTCCGGACGGAGCGGGAGATGAGAGATTATACAGACTTTCCCCCGCCTTTAACAGACCCGCGGATTCCCGACGCGTTCCGGAAGCGCCGAAATTCCCCAGTCCCGGGGCCCCGAGAGTCCCCATGGAAAGGTGAAAGGAGAGGAATGGCGCCCAAAAGCCCTAAAAACCAACCATTCGAGGTCCGCGGGACGCCGGGGCTTAATGATAATGTAATTGTAAAAATTTTGTCATATTTTATTCACTTACGCGCCTTTCATTCCCCCGCCGCCTCCAAGCGCGGGGCGCCGAGACGCTTACGAAAAACACAACGCCTCCCTCTTTAAGCGATCATCCCTCCACCCGCGCACGCGCGTTTCGTCTAAATAAGCGTAAGGGGATGGGAATCTTTTCAATTTTTCACGAGAGGCGGGAAGGAAAAAACCGCCTCCGCCCCCTTTGCAGGGAAGCTATCTCGCGGCGTCCGCATGGGGATTGAAATTTATTCCACATATCGGGGACGAATCCGTGAAATCATCCTCGAGGACGACAAGATAGACGGAACGGAAAAACAGCGGATGAAAATAGAAAGAGTGGGAAAGAAAATCGAAGATACGGAGAACGGCTTATTTTTTCCGCCGTCTTCGACGCCAACGCCCAAACCCTGTCGGTTTTAAAATTAGAGAAATAATATACTTTATGAGCTCTAAACTATATAAATTTATCCCACATACTGAAATTAACCATGCGAAAGATTTTCAACGCCGGACTTTTCGCCCGCGTCTTTCAACGAGACAAGGCCGCCGGGCCCCCTCCCTACGGCTCTCCCGGGTGAAAGAAGAACGGCTTTAGGGAGATCCGGCCCCGCTTCAGGGGCGACCACCCTCCTTTAGGCTTATTAATTATGGAGAAGGACGACTCAGCGCTTGCCAATCTCCCTTCTTTAAGGTAAATTCAAGCCTTTCCGGACGGCGGAAGGTCTTTTTGCCAAAAAAACGGGCGTTAAAGGGCGTTTCGGAATTTGAAAAAAATTATTCCACCCCCGGCCGGCTCTTCCCGGGGCCGCGGAGTCCATCTCGCCCAAGGCTCTTGATTTCCCGGAGAAATCCCCGCCGGACCCAGCCCACCGTCAATCCGTAAATCGTCAAATAATTACGAATCGGCCTTGGACTTTAACCCGACTTCTATAAAAGATCCGCTTGCAAACGATATTAAGGTAAAACAAAAAAACCGGATCCCCCGCCGGGCGGATTGTAAGCCCGTCAAATAAGGGGCGTAACCCGGGGCTCCTTGACAAGCCTTTTTAAGCAACTTAAGATAAATTTAAAATATCTCCCCAAGGCTGGAGCCGGGGACATCCATTTAAACGAACACCTTCCCGTAGGAGGAATAAATGACAGTAAATGTTGGCATCAACGGGTTCGGCCGCATCGGCCGGCAGGTTTTGAAGGCGATTGTCGAAAGGCACCCCGGCAAGCTCAAAGTAGTCGCGGTAAACGATCTGTGGGACGTGAAAACCAATTCCCACCTCCTGAAATACGACTCCAACTACGGCCGCTTCCGCGGAACGGTGGAGGTCAGGGGCGGCAACTTCGCGGTCAACGGCGACGAGGTCGCCAACTACGCCTTCAAGGACCCCGCCGAGATCCCCTGGTCCAAGCACAACGTGGGGATAGTCATCGAGTCCACCGGAGTCTTCACCGACGCCGAGAAGGCCAAGGCCCACATCACGGGCGGCGGCGCCAAGAAGATCATCATCTCGGCTCCGGCCAAAAACGAGGATAAGACCATCGTCTTCGGCGTAAACGAGGCCAGCTACGACCCGGCCAAGCACCACATCGTTTCCAACGCCTCCTGCACCACCAACGGACTGGCCCCGGCCGTCTACGTGGTGCACAAAGCCTTCACCGTGGAGCACGGCCTCATGACCACCGTGCACTCCTACACGAACGATCAAAGGATCCTGGATCAGCCCCACAAGGACCTCAGGCGCGCCCGGGCCGCGGCTCTCAACATGATCCCCACCACCACCGGCGCGGCCAAGGCCCTGTCCCTGGTGATTCCGGATCTCAAGGGCAAATTCGACGGCTACTCCCTGCGGGTGCCCACCCCCACGGTGTCCGTGGTGGACTTCACCGCCAACCTGGCGAAAGAGGTCACCACCGAGTCGGTGAGAAAAGCCCTGGCGGACGCCGCCGAAGGCCCCCTCAAGGGGATCCTGGGCGTGAGCGACGAGGGCTTGGTCTCCATGGACTACAAGGGCACCACCCTCTCCTCCATCGTGGATCTGCCCCTGGTGCAGGTCCTCGGGCCCAAGCTCACCAAGGTCGTGGCCTGGTACGACAACGAGTGGGGATACTCCTGCCGGGTGAGCGATCTGGCCGCCCTCATCGCCGACAAGGGGATTTAAACATAATAATGAAACCCGAAAACGCCCTCAGGGAGTATCTGGCTCAAATCGGCCCCCTCAACCGCGTCCTGGAAGAAAAGGCCTGGGAGAGGGAGATGGCCCTGGCCAAACCGGCCCGGTCCCTGGGCCTCCTGGAGGATATCGCCGTCAGGCTATCCTCCATTCAAAACTCCGCCCAGCCCCGCCATGAGCGCAAGCTCATGGTGGTCTGCGCGGGGGATCACGGGGTCTGGGAGGAGGGGGTCAGCCCCTGGCCCCAATCCGTCACCTACCAGCAGGTCTTAAACTTCTCCAAAGGCGGCGGAGCCATCACCACCATCTCCAAATCCGCCGGCGTCAAGGTGATCCTCCTGGACGTGGGAGTGAACTACGAGTTCCCCCCCTTCGAGGACCCGCCGTTCTCCGAGGAAAAAATCCCGCCCCCCAGGCGGGTGAGCCGCAAGGTGGCCTTCGGCACGAAAAACCTCGCGAAGGGCCCGGCCATGAGCCGGGAGGAGGCGGTTTTAAGCATCCTGGCCGGAATCGAGACGGTTTTAGCCGAGCCCGGGGTCGATCTGACGGGGGCCGGAGAGATGGGCATCGCCAACACCACCCCCTCCAGCTGCATCGCCTGCGTCTACACCGGCCTCTCCGCCGACGAGGCCACGGGAATAGGATCGGGCCTTAACGAGGAGCAGCGTCAAAACAAGGCCCGGGTGGTGGAGAAGGCCCTCAAGATCAACGCCCCCGACCCGGGCGATCCTCTAGACGTCTTGGCCAAGGTGGGCGGCCTGGAGCTGGGAGCCATGTGCGGCGTCTACCTGGGGGCCGCCATCCGCCGGTCGGGGATCGTCATAGACGGCTTCATCGGCGCCGCGAGCGCCCTCATCGCGGAAAAGCTCTCCCCCGGGATAACCAGGTACATGTTCGCCGGTCATAAAAGTAAGGAGAAGGCCCACATAAAAGTGCTGGAGCATTTGAACCTGCGCCCCTTGCTCGATCTGAACATGTGCCTGGGAGAGGGATCCGGGGCCGCGGCGGCCATGCTCATCCTCCAACTTTCCTGCGACCATTTCAACAACATGCGCACTTTCGAGGAATCCGCCGTGGATCACCGCAATCCGTAAGGAGTCGCCTAAAACCCGCGCTTTCAAAATTCCTAAAACCGCTTAAGGCCGGCTTTCCCTAAGGGAAAGCCGGCCTTAAGCATTTCATCCAGTTTTCCATCTTCAACAAAACCAAGAAAAAATCCGCTTTCTTACAATCGTGTTTAAGTAAAAGCTCTAATTACCCCGGATGATAAAAGTTATAATAAAGTCGGTCTGAAACCCTGTCCTTATACGCGGATGTTTCCAACATTTAACCGCCGGAGTAATACCTGAGGATAATTCGTCCCGCTCGCTAAAAAAGGCGGCGTCACTAAATTTCGATCTCGCTATTTATACTATTACTCCGGTATTTAAATTTGATAAACAGCAAAGTATTTGATAAACATAAAAGTAACGGAGGCTCCGACAGCTATTATTCCACATAATTATCCGCCGGGGTAATATCATATTCATCGCCGAACAATATTTTCACTTCACCGCGGCCGAATCCGCCCATACCAATGGGGACGACCATATCACCGTCATTACGATACTTAGTCTGTGTGCTTTTTTTGCCATGGGTATGGTTAGTCGGAAACATGTTGAACAAAAATAAGAAATAACGGCTGATTCATAGAAGATTAAGTTGTGAATAACCAACAAACGATTTCATTACCGTTTCTGAAAACAAATTACGATTCAAATGCCGGTATTTATCCCGCTTGAGACCATGGGACGGCATCAGAATCTTTTAAAGCGCGTTGAAATATTTCATTATTTTTCACCACATCTTTAATATCATATTTAACGCCTTATATAAAAACTTCTGGCTCGGAACAAATGACGCCGGATGTGAAATTTCCTTCAGCAATACATGTAAATGAGAATAAAACTAGACTGTCTTCCTTCAGTTCTTCATGATTTGTTTGAATAATCGAAAAACCAATTTTTTTACCTTCGCTCACCAAGGCGATATACACATCCGCTTCAGGGTTGTAAAAAGTAGTATTATTATTGTAGATAAAAATATTGACACCAGCGTCTTTAAAAATATTAATTGTGGCTCCAATAAGACCGCTGATCGTAATTACTGGAAGTTCTATTAAATCTGGGTGTAAAAAAATAGGGGCGTCATGAATGAACCGAGATATCTCAGAAAACTCGATAGTATTTTTGTTATCAGAGTTTTGAGCGGTTAATGAGACTGAAAAAAAATGTATGATACTCATGATAATAAATACAGAAAATAAAAATTTTTTCATAAAACACCTTAATGATAATCGGTGGTTAAATTTTTGCCGTTGGTAACTAAGAAGCGTATAGACCGTGAAGGATTGATAGGAAATAAAAAGCGACCGCAACCTATATTGATTCGAATTATAGCGCCTTTTCACATCTACTAGATTATTGTTAATTTATTATTGAATTTCAGTACCAGTACGAAGCGCTTCTTTTATAAATGGATTGTCATCATAGAGATCAGATACATCAAATACTCTCGGCTCAATATCAACTTACATAAATTGCGTAGAAATCCTCAGAAGCGTTTGCATTATATCCAGCCATTTATTATCATCCAAATTGCTAACAAAAAAGCGAACATCTACATCGCTGTAATCATTTGCTGTTCATTTAGCGTATGAACCATAAAGAACAACTTTGTTACTGGTATCGCCATACGCGCTTGATTAGCGTAATTTGATACTATCTTGCTGTTGGTTTCAATGTTAAGATCCACTCAAACACCTCTGTAGTATTTTTAAGTAAGGTTTCAGTATTTTCATAATTCAATATTCTAGATAAGCGATCTCTGTACTCAATACATACCGTGTATCAATGTAAAATGTAAAAAGAAGAAAGATAATAAAAAAATTATATCGTTCTTCACTAATTGGTTCAGAAAGTTCATCCACGAAATAATTGACTTGTTTAGCGATATTACGTGTTCTCGGGACATGGTCATCTATAAAAAGAGTATAGACCCTTTGACAAGATTGTCAATTGTTTGTTGACGCATAAACGCAGTGTAAAGTGTAAAGCCAACGCTTATTATTAAATTAAGTGTTCGCCGCGCGCGACTCATCAAGAGCGATTTTTAACCGATGCTCGCATTTATCTTGATTACCCATCATATGTTAATAAATTAGCAAACCTCTTTATATAATTATATAACAATATGGAACGGATTATATTACAGCCCAACTCACAGATAGGTTCTTTCTGGGCTGTTTGAGCGCGGGAAATCTGAAAGCTTGAATATACGCTGTTTTCGGCAAATTCTTTGAAGAGTCATCCTGTATATAGGATGCAGGTGATGAATTATAACCAACTTGCAACGCTAGTGGATGCTATGCTTATTAATAAGGACCTTAAGCATGTTGATATATAAATAATTATTTAATAATTTCTAAGTTTATAATTAATAATGTTTTTTTAAATAATATTGTTCCTTCAGACGTAAATAATAATAAAATTTGACTCTCATCAGGTTCCAATTGCGCGAGCGTATCAGTTATAGTTCGAACTGTAAGCTAGCATAGCTATCAGTATCATCCTTAAAAAATACTATTGCCGGACAACCAAACAGCTCTGAGAACCGCTCTAAACGGTTGAGAGTTGGAGTAAAAAGCTGAAGCGGCTCCCAAAACTTGGACACGAATTAACCCTTATGACATCAAAATTGTAACCACAATACGTGGTGTGCCATCATTTAGTCAGAGCTTTGTTCAATAAGCGACATCCTTGTTAATATTTTCAAACTCAACTTGGCATGTTTCCCGCGCGAGAGACAATATATATCTTTGTCGCGCTGAAAGAATCCGTGTTCGCGCATAAGTTTTCTTCTTGTTTTGATAGGGGATCCGGAGGATCGTGTTCATCCAGGTAATACATGAAGGTCAAGGATGATACGTTGGCGTGTAATTGCGAATATACTTCTAAACCCGACCGCGGCTTGATCTTAAAATCAGGGTTACGACCTCTCTTGCGGGAAGAATATGTTGTTTCAGGACAAAGCCAACACCAAAGCGGCCAGGGCGACAATGGTCACGAAGGCTCCCCAGGCGTAGAGCAGTGGGTTGGGGGACTGTTTCCCCTTCACCTCCGGAACCTTAGTCAGCTCGTTTTTAAGCTCCCTCACGCTCTCCTCCAGGGAAAGCGTGGTCTCGCTGTTTCTGGTCTCCAAAACCGTAAGCTTTTCCGAAAGGCTCCTAAGTTCCGCCGAGAGATTCTCGAAGTTTCTGTCGCTCTTGTCCAGACTCTCTTTTAAGACTCCGTAGTCGGATTTGAGGGAGCCGATATTCTCCCGGTACTCCTCTTTGTGGCCGTCCACCTTCTCGTGGAGGATGCTTATGCTTTCCTTCCCCTTCTCCTCCAAAGTGGAAACCGAGCTCCTCAGCTCGTCTTGGAGCTTATCCAGGGTCTGGGAGACTCTGTAGGAGAGCTCCACGATGTTCTTCTCCAGGCGGTGGTGATGGAGCTTGTTCTGCGTGAGGCTCCGCTCCAGGGTGCCCACGGTGTCGGAAACCGAGGCGTTCAGCTTCTTGCGCTCCAGGTAAACCTGACTCTGGTGCTTCTCCACCGTCCGGAGAAGGGCGAGCCCCTCTTTCAGGCGCTCCTCCGCTCCGGCTTTGAAGCGGGCGAGGGCGTCGTTCAACTCCTCCAAGGCCTGGGCGCTGTTGCCGAAAAGCTCGGCCCTCTCCCCCTTCCCTCCCTCGTCTTCTTGGCCTTCCGCCGGAGCCTCTTCGGAGGGGGGCTCGCCCCCATCTTCTTTCTTAGGCTCTTCTTCGGCTTCGCCGGCTTCTTCGGAGACGCTTTTCTCCCGGTGCAGCTCGCCGTAGCTCTTAACGAAGGAGTCCAGGGCCTGGTTTATCCCGGCCAGGGACTCGGTGGTGCCCTTGGAGAGCTTCTCCGACTCCTCCCCCTCCCCCGACCTTAAATCGTTCAGGGCCACGTAGGAGAGGGCCTTCTCCATCTCCCTGGCCGTCTCGGGCGAGGTGGTGGCGTAGTTCACGGTCTTGTCGGTGACTTCCTTTATCTCGTCCGCGGCCCTGGCTCGGATGAGCTCCGCGGTCTGGAGGAAACGATCCCTTTTCTTCCGCTGGAACCAGCCGCTCATCTGCTCGGCGTCCGCTTTGATCTCGTCCGCGATCTCCAGCCTCTTTCCGGCGGATTCCAAGGCGCGGCCGATCTCGCCCGCCAGAGTCAGGATGGCGTCGTCCGGAACTATGAGCTCCCACTCCTCGGCGCCGGTGAGGGCGCCGGTCGGAACGCTTTGAGTATCCATTTCAGCCTCGCTTTTTTGTTTGGGTTGGGATTGTCGATATGGCTTTTAGTCGTTCCGGCCGCCGGAAGCGGCCGGAAAAAAAATTGTGGACGATGTGACGCGGGCGCCCGCCAAACGGGTCCGGAAACCCACCCCGGCCGTCAGTCCCGGGGCACGGCCATCATCCTCTCCACCGCCCTGAGGGCGGGGACGCGGATCTCCTCCGGCACCTTGATCACCGGAGTCAGGGTCTCCAGGCACTTTAAAACATCCTCGAGGCTGTTCTTTTTCATGTTGGGGCACACCAGGGGGGTTTGGGGGGTGAGGTAGACCTTGTCGGGGCGTTTTTTCCGCATGGGGTGGATGACGCCCTCCTCGGTGAGGATGATGAACTCCCCGCGGTCGCTTTCGGTGCAGAATTTAATAATGCCGCTGGTGGAGCTGATGAAGTCCGCCTCCTCCAATATCTTGGGCTGGCACTCGGGGTGCGCCGCGACCAGGGCCGCGGGGTGCTCTTTTTTAAGCTCCTTTAGCTCCTTTAAGTTCACCCGGTGATGGGTGGGGCAGAAGCCGGGCCAGAGGATTATCTCGGTTTCCGGAATGAACTTCTGGATGTAGAGGGCGAGGTTCCTATCCGGAGTCATGAGCACCCGGGGGCTGTTTAAGGAGCGCATGACCTTCAAGGCGTTGGCCGAGGTGCAGCAGATGTCCGAAAGGGCTTTCACGTCCGCGGGGGAGTTCACGTAGGTCAAGACCGGAACCCCCGGGAGCTCCTCTTTTTTCTTTTTCAACTCGGCGGCCGTTATCATGTCCGCCATGGGGCAGCCGGCGTCTATGTCGGCTAAAAGCACCGTCTTTTCCGGACAAAGAATCGAGGCCGTCTCGGCCATGAAATGCACCCCGCAGAACACTATGACGCTCTTATCCGAGGACGCCGCCTCCTGGGAGAGCCCCAGGGAGTCCCCCACGAAGTCGGCCACGTCTTGGACTTCCGGAACGCAGTAGTAGTGGGAAATGATCAAGGCGTCCCGCTCTTCCGCGAGCTTCCTGATCCTTTTTTGCAAATCCTCCGTCAAAGAGCCTCCCTTTCCCCGGGGTCGGCCTTCCGGCCCGCATCGAGCTTCCGGCCCGGGCCTTTAAAACGAGCCCCGGTTTTCCTTATTCGAGATAATCACTCGCTCGCCTCCTCCACCACCTCGGTTCCTTTGGGCGGTTTGAAAACGAAGAGGTTTTCCGCGAGCGAGGCGCCGGGATTTATATAATTGAAGTAGAAATCCGTCCTCTCCCCCGTGGCTGAGCCCAGGCGGAATCCCTGGAGCTTGCGGTCGCCGTCGCAAAAAACCGTGATCCTCCCCCCCTCCTCCCCCTCCTTGGGGGAGAGGGTGAACCCCTTGAGCGTCCCCCTGGTCTCGGAGGCGGGAACCATCGTCACGTCGAACTTCTTCCGCAATTCGGATATGCCGTCGAAAAAGCTCATGAGGGAGTAGTATTCGGAGGCCAAATCCAGATTCCGGTAGACGTGGACCCTCTTCTCCTTGGGTATGTGCCACCAGGCGGTGGAGCCGAAGACCACCATCTCCTCTTTGTCGGGGCTTATCTGATCCAGGCGCAGGTTGTAGGGCTTCTTCCAGTAGAGGGTGCCCACGGCGGTTTGCGAGGCCTGGTTTTTAAAGACCGGATCCGAAGATGGCGTGACCGTGCTCCGAATGTACTCCGCCTTGAGGGTGCTTATCCCTTGGTAGCGGGAGAGGAAGCCCTCCAAGAGGGCCTCGTCCGCCCCGGTCATCTTCCCCTGGGCGGAAAGCTCCCCCGAAAACAGGCTCGAAACCAGCAGGGCGGACAAAAGAAACGCCGCCGGAAAAAAAACGAGGCGCCTTTTACTCTCTTTCAGCATGATTCTCCTTATCCGTCGTCCCTTCCCGGAGCCTCTCCGGAGCTTAGCGTAAGGTCCTCTGTTTCGCGGCCGAACGTCTCCGGGATTTTCTCCGACGCTTACCCGAAGGTTCACCCAAGAGCCTTAATAGCGGAAGTTCGGGTAACGCGAACCCGGGGGCAAAGCCCCTCTAAAACTTTTCCACCTGGTAGCCCCCGGCCTTGAAAAGCCCGGGTATCCCCCGCTCTGTCACCACGTGGCCCGAGCCTATGACCGCGAAGGTGGTGCCGCCGGACTCCAAATAGGCGAGGAGCCTCTCGTACATGACCTCGTTTCGGTCGTAGATGACCTTGTCCAGGAGGGGTTTCAGTTTGGGCCACCGGTCGTAGGCCTCGAAAAAGGCCTTGGAGAACTCTCCTTCGTCCCCCTTCCGCCAGGCGTTCACCACCTGCCCCATGAAATCGTCCACCTCGCCTAACTCGATAAGCGAGCTCTCCAGGAAAAGCAAAGAGTCCGCCTCGGGAAGGTTTAGGAAAAGGGAGAGCTGCTCCTCGGCGGTCTCCAGCGATTCCACGGGAATCCCCCTCTCCTGGGCCAATTCCTCGAAGTGCTGGTCCACCCCGTAGCTGGAGGTGTAGCCCAGCTTGTTGAGCATGATCACGTCCAAGGTGACGGCCGCGAGCCAGGGTTTCATGTTGCTCTTTTCGCCCAAGGGGAGAAAAGCCAGAAAAGGCTCGAGCAGCTCCCGTTGCCGCTCGTTTAGGTGGCTCATCAGGGTCTCGCCCCCGGGATAAAACCCTTTGCTCATGATCTGCCGGACGACCCCGGGGCTGTTCTCCATGGTCTCATCCTCCAGCTCCACCACCAGACGCCCGGCCCCGGCGAAGGCGTCGTAGATTTCGGGGTTCAAAGGATACATGTCGGGCGTCCCCACGTGGATGGAGCCTAGTATGTAGAGCTCCCCTCCGCCGGCGCCGGTTATCTTCCACAGCAGCGACGAGGCCCGCAGGGGGGCGCTCACGAGAAGAAGGAGGAGGAGGGGGAGGAGAAGGCGGATGGCGTGAGACAGAGGTCCGGCGCGAAAATCTTTCCGTCCGCTCCGAAATTCGCATGGATTAGTCATATATGTATGATAAATTATAATTTTAACAAAAAACCCTTAAAGATCCGGAAATGAAGTCCGGGCGGCTGGGCGCCCCCCATTCTAGCAAATTTTCCCGTCCGCCGCCGCGCTGTCGAAAGGGCGAAGAGGCCGAAAGACTCGAGTCCCCGACCTCCGGACGCCTAGGCGACGCTGGCGCGCAGCCCGGGGCGGAAGATTAAGATGCCAAAATCCTCAAAAGGGCGTCGAAGGCCGATAAGAAGGAAGGCGGAGACAACGTTTAAGGCGGAGCCCGAAAAACGGTTCGACAGTTGTATTTCCGACATCAAAAGATGTCTGATTTCCGCTACTAGAGTTTGTCCATTTTTGTTCTAAACCCTGTCCGAATCACAATTAACCTAATTATATCATTTTATTCATTAATATTATCACTATTTCAATAAAATTAAATTTAATTAAAATATATAATAGCACTAGCGCCCTAAACACGGGATCCGCTCTTCAAAGTATTGGCTAAAGTCGGCATATATTCAAGCTTTTAGAGATCCCGCGCCAAAACTACTCAGAAGGACCCTATCTGAGAATTGGCAGCGATATTATCGGATTCCATACTATTTATCGAAATTTATATACCTAATGACATATATATTGGGTTAGAAAAAATGCGGAATTATATTTAGAACGCTAGCGATACAATATCTTTCAATTCTAATTATTTTAACAATTTATACGACTGCAAAAAAGAGCCAAGTAAAAAAATAAATATAGAATTTATAATTATATTATATATATTAAATTTATGGCGCCATCTTTGCTTGCAACTTTGTTTGCATTACAGAATGAAGAAAAAGACCTTGAACGCGTTCATTCAACAGAGAGATCGCGGCCAAGTTCAAGATAATACGACTACGGGTTCGAGGCCTGAAAAAGGTCGAAGCGATCATTTCGGCTGATAGATTTATGGCTGAACATATGGAGAGCTGCGCGCTACGAGGGCCGGTTAAGGGCGTTAAAGCGGTAAAAAAAGGGAGATTTGTACGAAAAATAGGGTTTAGAGATCAAAAAATAAAACCGCATCCATAAAATTGATGCGACTGTAAAAACACTGAGGTATTCGAATATGTTAAATCTAATACTTTATGTACTAAATATTTATTAGATATATCCCATATTTTGTATAGTATGTCTATCCGCATGTCAATGACAGACTTTTTGCGCACGCATCAAAATTAAAATTCCAGTCAACCAGCCGGCAGATTTATTGAGAAGTTTTCTCAATAAATTGGAAACTTGATGCGACCGCAAAAAGTCCAAGGTGTTTTAATATTTTGAAACAATATACTTTATGTGCCATATAACATTATCTTTTATCCTGTATTTTGTATGTTGTCTCTAATCAATTTTTTATAACCAGACTTTTTGCAGTCGCGTCAAACTTCAAATTGTGAACTGCCATCTGGAGCGGCTGGCCTCCGAGCCCTCGTGATTTCGCGGGGACTTTTATAGTTGCATCATAATTAATTTTTATAATATATTGTGGTAATCTAAGACAATATCAATTCTTTCTGAGGTTAAAAAACCATGAAGGCTCACGAAACGAAGCAATTTCTTTACTCTCCCAAAGGTTCCTAAAGTAGGCGAGAGGTAGAGTTCAGCCGGATTCAGTCCACTAGTCACCCGTTTTGGCTGACGGCGGCTCGCATCTCCCCCCTGGAAGGTCACGCTGGAAGTAAGCGGCCAAGGCAGCCAGTAGGTGGCGACAGGCCGGTGCCCGCCCAAGTGTACGGGGGAGCGGTTTCCCGCGGCCGGCGGGGCCTTGGGGAGGAAAACTCGCGTTTCCTTAGGGAGAAATTATTGTATAATGTATCAGTCCGGTCTGGGGCCATAGGCTTTTCGACAGGACCAAAATGGCGGACGGTGCCGCCTCGAAGGTAAGCACCTCCCTATCGAACACCTACCCGGCGCCAGGGATCAAGCCCAAGGCACCCTCCTTCTTAGCTTTTTTTTCGGGCGGACATTTGAAAGGTCCTTAAAATAAGGACAGCGCATCTTTAAGGCTGGTTTTTAAATTTCAAATCATGTTTTATCTATTGAACGTTCTGGTTTTATTGCTCGTTTTATTCATTTTGTTCCTTTTTTTTAGAGCAGCGGTTTCCGCGCATGCCGCCAAGGGAGAAAAAATCGTCCAAGACAGGAAAGGCGCTAAAGGCAAGAAAAAAGCCAAGGGCAGGAGAACCGCCAAGGGCGAAAAAATAGGCACCCACAACTGTCACGATTATTTCGCCAAACTCCTGTTTTTCAAATTTTTAGCCGTTGGCGGCACCTTAGGGGAAACAGGCCTAGTGCCGGACGAGCATCCCTGGTCCGATTTGGTAATATTGGGTGAGGAAAAAACTGAAATTGTAATAAAAGTTGATAAAATTAATTTTATTGACTTTATTATAAAATTAGGTAGAAGGAAAGAATCCGGTGAGATCGACCAAGATCGTATAATCTTTTTACTAATTGAATTTGAGGAGAAGAATGACTATCCCAATTTGTTTATAAAACATATAAATTATAAACAATTAATTCTGACAAAATATTATGTTTCAAAGGCTACGCGCCTAGAGACGCTTCTTTTGGTGATCTTCGGGCCGCACTTCAAGGTTTTCGATTGTCGCGATTTACCGTTAGGATATGGAGAAAATTTTACGAGCTACGTTTTTTCTGCCCAGTTTAACCGGGAGGCGCTCATCGACCAGGTTGAAAAAGGCCTCGCCTCCGAAAAACCGCTGGGGGGTTGGATCGTTTTTAGTCTTGTCCAGCTCATTAGGCAAAACCTGTCCAATCCCGATTTCATTGATGAAATCCTTGGCTACCTCCAAGACAAACGGTTGGTTGCGAAACTGGTGACCACATTATGCTTTGATTACTTATTTGACAACGTATTAACGGAAATGCCCCGGGAAAAGTGGGAAATTCTGGAAAGGAAGGAAATCGTGGTTGGCATACTCGCACAGCGCGAACAGAAGGGACGCCAGAAGGGACGCCAGGAGGGACGCCAGGAGGGACGCCAGGAGGGACGACAGGAGATGTTAGAAAAGCACGCTTTAAGCTTTTTGGAGAATGGAGTATCGCTTGAGCTTATCGCCAAGTCCTTGGAGGTGTCCGAAGCGTGGATACTCGATCTTGAAAAGAGGAAGCGGGAGAAGGAAAACGCCCCAGACAGGAAGGCGTCCTAAAGCCAGAGGGACGTCCCCCGGGCAGGTCTCGCGGAACGCTCCAGGGGAACCCCGCCTCTACGCCCCCTTTCCTCCGGTACCTTAAGGGCGCCAGTCAGGCGGGCCTTATGACCGCTATGGCCCCGGCCGTTGACAAACGGTCGGTTGCGAAACCGGTGACCACATTTTCCTTTGATTACTTATTTTACAACGTTTTAACGGAAATGCCCCGGGAAAAGCGGGAAATTATGGAAAGGAAGGAAATCGTGGTTGGCATACTCGCACAGCGCGAACAGGAGGGACGCCAGAAGGGACGCCAGGAGATGTTAGAAAAGCACGCTTTAAGCTTATTGGAGAATGGAGCATCGCTTGAGCTTATCGAGAAGTCCTTGGAGGTGTCCGAAGCGTGGATACTCGATCTTGAAAAGAGGAAGCGGGAGAAGGAAAACGCCCCAGCCAGGAAGGCGTCCTAAAGCCAGAGGGACGTCCCCCGGGGCAGGTCTCGCGGAACGCTCCAGGGGAAACCCGCCTCTACGCCCCCTTTCCTCCGGTACCTTAAGGGCGCCAGCCAGGCGGGCCTTATGACCCCTATGGCCACGGCCGTTGACAAACGGTCGGTTGCGAAACCGGTGACCACATTTTCCTTTGATTACTTATTTGACAACGTTTTAACGGAAATGCCCCGGGAAAAGCGGGAAATTCTGGAAAGGAAGGAA